>NZ_LNVF01000002.1:0-266161 GCF_002093545.1 Streptococcus oralis subsp. tigurinus | reverse complement strand
TCACAGCTCACAGCTCACAGCTCACAGCTCACAGCTCACAGCTCACAGCTCACAGCTCACAGCTCACAGCTCACAGCTCACAGCTCACAGCTCACGCTGATTATGTAATCAAGCGTATTTTTTGTCAAGCCCTAAAACAGACTTTTTCACATTTTTGTGAGAAGGTCTTTTCTGTTGTGTATGAAAGTGAGGGACTTGTATGAATCAGGCATTCGAAACAGCGATTCAACAAGCCCTACGAGAGGTGGTAGAAAGCTTTGATGAACAGTATGTAGCTGAGGGACTATTAAAAAAAGATGCTATTATAGTAGATTTAGATAATTATAAACCTGAGTTGGTTGAAAAGATTTTGACAAATACAATTCTAAATGAAGCATTTACCGAGGATATTGCTGGTGCGACAATTTTGAAAATCAATGATATCATTCAAATGCTTGAAGTTGATGAATATTGGTCAAACTCTTACACGCGTTACACCAACAAAATCGGATTAGCAGCAGATAATCGCTATCTAGATGAAACAACAGATGTTGTCCTAAATTTCCCCTACAAAGATGGTATCTTAAAAGCTGGTATGACTAAAGATGATGTTTCAAGGGAAGATGCTGAAGAATCCTTTTTAAATGAGATAGTTGCTAGAGAAGAGATTGATGTCCTCCTTGATGAAAAGATTTTTAAAAATGCTAAGAAATATGACAAAAATGGCTCTTCTCCTGTATCAGAAATCAAGGATACGGATAACCTGATTATCAAGGGAAACAACCTGTTAGCACTCCACAGTTTGAAAAAACGATTTGCAGAGAAGGTGAAATTGATTTATATCGATCCACCGTATTATTTTGAGGGGACAAAAGACGCCGATACCTTTTCTTATAATTCGAATTTTAAGTTATCCACTTGGTTAACGTTTATGAAGAATAGACTAGAAGTTGCAAGAGACTTATTGGATGACGGTGGAGTGTTGCTTGTTTCTATGGCAGAAGATGGTCAAGCCTATTTAAAAGTGTTGATGGATGATGTTTTTGCGAAGAATGATTTTGTTGAAACTTTTATTTGGCGGAATACTGATAACGCTGACTCACTTGGGAAAAAAAGTCGTAGCGGTGTAGAATATATCCATGCTTATGAAAAGAAGAAAGACCCAAGTGTTCGTTGGATTGGTAAGGATGCAGAAAATGGAGACGCACCATTATTAAATTCAAGTAATTCTATTGGAACACTTAACTTCAGAGCAGGAGTTATTCGATTTAATATTCCAGATGGACATTATTTTGCCGGGCAAAAATCGTCAGTAGTTCTTGAGGACGATTTAATAATTGAAAATGGTAAAAATAAAAATGCTATTCGGTTGACGGGTAAGTTTAAATGGGGACAAGACTATCTTGATAACGAAGTTTCAAAAGGAGGAGACTTTGTTATTAAATCAGATAAGTTTTCTATTCGATATCAAAAAGCAGAAGCAGGCAATGTTGCCCCAGAAAAATTTATTGATGAACGCTATCTATCAAAAATTTTTGGAGTGGGCACAAATGAAGATGCTAAAACTCATTTGAAAGAATTAGGTTTTGACTTTTCATACTCTAAACCAGAAAGTCTGTTAGCATTTTTTATTAGAGCGGTAACTTCTGAAAACGATATTGTCCTTGACTTCTTTATGGGTTCGGGAACTACTGCAGCAGTTGCTCACAAGATGAATCGTCAGTACATCGGTATTGAACAAATGGATTATATTGAAACCGTAGCGGTAGAGAGATTAAAGAAAGTTATTGATGGAGAACAAGGTGGCATTTCTCAAGATGTTGCTTGGTCTGGCGGTGGTTCATTCATTTATGCTGAATTAATGGACAAAAATGCAACCTTTATTGATGCTGTTCTTAACTCTAAACATTCTGATGAATTAAAGGCTATCTTTGACGACATGAAAGCCACACTTGATTTTGATTTCAGAGTGGATTTACAAGAAGTTGACCAATCTATCTGGGATGAAGATTTTGAAATGCAGAAAAAAATTCTTGTGAAGATTATTGACAAAAACCAGCTCTATCACAACTACTCTGAAATTGATGATGAAACCATTAAATTGCAATTATCCCAATCAGATTATGATTTCAATAAGAGTTTTTATGGAGAGAACTGATGGTTAGAAAAGCAAAGAAAAAAGAACTGATCTTTGAACTCTTCGATGAATTGAAACAGCTGGATATGGATATTTTGAACGAACAGCATGGTTGGGAATTACCACAGTATATTGTAGAAAATCTCAAGCATGAAGCACGTTCTTATCAAAGTGAAGCTATTCGCTATTTTCATTACACTCAAGCATCAGATACTTTCAAGTTTCGAAAACCAAGACAGCTGATGTTCAATATGGCAACTGGTTCGGGAAAGACTGATTTGATGGCTGGTTTAATCCTCTATCTTTATAAAGAAAAAGGGTATCAAAATTTTCTGTTTACAGTGAATACAAATGGTGTTCTGAGTAAGACCATTGATAATCTAACGGGTGCTCAATCTACGAAGTTTCTTTTCAATTCCAACTTAGAAATTGATGGGGAACATATCTTTATCAACCAGATTTCAGGAAGATTTCCAGATTTTCCTAATAAAAATGTAATTAATATTAAGTTTGTTTCAATTCAAACATTGACAAATGACCTCTTCACACAGGCAGAAAATATCATGTCATTAAAAGATTACCAGAAGACAAAAATGGTTATTCTGGCGGATGAAGCCCATCACTATTCTGCTTCTACGAAAAAGAAAAATAAAGCAGAATTGGAAAAAATCTCATGGGAAAAATGCCTACTTTCTCTTCTTCACGCACATGCTGATAATCTCTTGCTAGAATTTACCGCAACACTTGATTTTGACGATGAGACCATTTATCAAAAATATCGAGATAAGATTATTTACCGTTATACCTTGGATTCATACATCAAAGAGCGATATTCAAAAAATGTAAGACGCATTCAGACGGGGAATTCCAACGAAGATAACATGCTTAGCACCGTTCTTCTGAGTGAATATCGTCGCAAATTTGCTCTAGAAAAATTTGGGATTGAGATAAAACCAGTCATTCTTTTCAAATCACATAAAATTGATGCTTCCTATGAAGCAAATAAGCTATTCAATGAGATGATTGATAGTCTGACTGTGGAAAGTTTAAGGTCGTTCCTTATTTCGCAACTGAGAAGTGTATCAGAAGAGCAAAGCCATACCCTACAGCTAGCTTATCAGTATTATCTCAAGAAGGATGACCTTTCAACTGTTGTTCGAGAAATTAAGCGTGGTTTTTCACCAGCTAGAATTCTAAATGCAAATGATTCAGATAGTGGCTCAAAAGGGTTGCTAGAAACAGGACAGTATCAAGCCCTCAATTCGCTTGAATCGCCCAATAATCTGTATCGTGTAGTCTTTGCCGTAGCAAAATTAACAGAAGGTTGGGATGTCCTCAATCTTTACGATATCGTTCGTATTAGCAACTTGGGAAAAATGAATGATAAAAGAGATGCTAAATCAACCAATTCTGAGGCTCAGTTGATCGGACGTGGGGCGCGATACAATCCTTTCTCCTTAAATCAAAAGATTTCTTACCAAAGACGATTTGATGAATCAGATGAAACAGCAAGTCTTTTGTTGGAAACACTACACTACCATACCCTTAATGAGCCACAATACATTAAGAATTTGATGGCATCACTTGACAAGATGAATCTTGCGACTGGGACTGATGAAAAAAATCCTCCAATTGAAATCAAACTGAAACCCTCTTTCAAGAAAACCCAAATCTTTAAAGCAGGTAAACTTTACTATAATGAAACTGAGGAAATTCCTGACAGTCACTATGTGAATTTACGTGCATATGGTATTGAAATTTCTAAGCTAGCCAATGTAACCTATTTTAAATCCACCTATGAGACAACTTACCTTTCAGCTGAAGCAATAGAGTTAAAAACGTCCCAATTGAGGGGAGTTGATATTCGTTATTTTAAAAAATCAATTAGCCGCTCTAACTTTTTCCGATTTGAAAATCTGAAAAGATATCTTCCAAATCTCAAGTCCATTGAAGATTTTTGGGGCGAAAATTGGCTAGATTTGCAAAATCTTACACTCTCTGTCACAACAGAAAAAGAAACCATTGTAGAAGATTTTTCCGCTATGGAAAAGCTGAAAATTGTTGATAACTTTTTTAACCTACTGGCTGCCAAAATAAAGGCAGGTTATCGCAAAGCAAGAGGTACGAACCGCTTTATCGGATATCCAATTACAGAATATCTCGTTGATTATCGCAAACGAATACCTAATTATGATACAGCTAAACATAGTGGCTCCTTCATCGAACAAAAAGTAGCTAATATTAGTTTTGAAAAATTTGACTTTTTTGCTTATCAATCAGCTATAATCAATAGAAATGAAGAAAATCTAGTTAATGCTATTGCCAACCATATTGATGAACTAAGAGAACAATACGGTGATGTTTTCCTCATTCGAATGGACGAAAACATGCTAAAGGGGACAGATAAAGTTGAACGATTGAAATTGCACCAATTTGAAGAGAATCCACGGGAAATCAATTTTTCAGGATTTCAACCAGACTTTATCCTACTTCTTCAAAATAAGGATTACTATCTTCAAATCTTCATTGAACCCAAAGGTGAACAATTGGCAGAAAAAGATAGATGGAAGGAGGAACTCCTTTCATACATCAACGACCATCAAGAAGATTTGATTTTCGAGGATGAAGTTGATGGAGTTATCATCAAAGGACTTAAATTCTATAATCAAGAAAATAGTAAGCAAACACTCAATCAATTAGCACAGATAGCTCTTGAAAAACCACATTTTGGTGGAAATATTAGGCTGGACTTATTCTAAATATCAAAAAGACGATTTCCGCTTGGATAATCGCCTTTTTGCTATTTTATCTTGTAGTTGGTATAAGCTGGTATATATTCCCTAGAAAGTATGCTCTATCCCTTGTACCAAAACTGTAGTCCCCATTAATCGGTGTGTAGCTGTCATAGTCTTTCATCTGAATGGAAGTTCTATCTGCACTATCAAAAATCGTTCTCTCTGTTCTTTTGATTCCCTCCGAGTTTGGGACTGATCCAGACTAGCATAGCAATAATACTTGATTTCTTTTCAGGATAAATAACTTAGTCATTAATACAGTGCCTCCTTACCCAAGGATACCAAGACAGAGCAAAAAAGCCTAGATCAACTAGACTTTCTTTGTTTATTCTACTGTTACTGACTTAGCAAGGTTACGTGGTTTGTCCACATCAAGGCCACGGTGAAGTGTTGCAAAGTAAGCGACTAATTGCGTTGGTACGACCATTGAGATTGGTGAGAGGTAAGGGTGAACGGTCGTAAGGACGATATCGTCTGTCTCTTTAGCAACATTTTCTTCTGCGATAGTGAGAACCTTAGCACCACGGGCTGCAACCTCTTGGATATTTCCACGAGTATGGTTGGCAAGGACTGGATCTGACAAGAGGGCCAAGACAGGCGTTCCCTCTTCAATCAAGGCAATGGTTCCATGCTTGAGTTCTCCTGCCGCAAAGCCTTCACACTGGATGTAAGAAATCTCTTTGAGTTTGAGACTTGCTTCCATGGCTACATAGTAGTCTTGACCACGTCCAATGTAAAAAGCATTACGAGTTGTTTCAAGAAGCTCTCGAACCTTGGCATCAATGGTTTCTTTCTCAGAAAGAGTTGATTCGATAGACTGAGCTACGATTGACAACTCATGAACCAGGTCAAAGGCTTGGGCTTTGGCATTGCCGTTTGCTTCTCCGACTGCTTTTGCAAGAAAGGCAAGAGCTGCAATTTGTGCGGTGTAGGCCTTGGTTGATGCCACGGCAATTTCAGGACCCGCGTGAAGAAGCATAGTATGGTTGGCTTCACGAGAAAGAGTTGAACCTGGCACGTTTGTCACTGTCAAGCTTGGAATGCCCATTTCATTAGCTTTAACCAAAACTTGACGGCTGTCAGCTGTTTCACCAGACTGGCTGATAAAGATAAAGAGTGGTTTCTTGCTGAGAAGTGGCATCCCATAGCCCCACTCAGATGAGATACCAAGTTCAACTGGTGTATCTGTCAATTCTTCTAGCATCTTTTTAGAAGCAAATCCTGCGTGGTAAGATGTCCCAGCTGCAAGGATGTAGATACGGTCTGCCTCTTGAACAGCCTTGATGATAGACGGGTCTACGACTACTTGACCAGCCTCATCTGTGTAAGCTTGGATCAACTTACGCATAACTGTCGGTTGCTCATCGATTTCCTTGAGCATGTAGTAAGGATAAGTTCCCTTACCGATATCAGACAAGTCAAGCTCAGCAGTATAGCTAGCACGCTCACGGCGATTGCCATCATAGTCTTGCACTTCAACGCTATTAGCCTTGACGATTACCAACTCTTGGTCATGGATTTCCATGTATTGGTTGGTTTCACGAATCATAGCCATGGCATCTGAGCAGACCATGTTATAGCCATCTCCAAGACCAATCAAAAGTGGTGATTTATTCTTAGCCACGTAGATGACTTCAGGATCTTGTGAATCAACCAAGGCAAAGGCATAAGAACCACAGATGATGTGAAGAGCTTTTTTGAAGGCTTCAAGAACTGAGAGACCATCTTCTTCAGCAAATTTTCCAATCAAGTGAACGGCGATTTCCGTATCTGTTTGCCCCTTGAAGTGGTGACCTGCAAGGTATTCTTCCTTTATTTCAAGGTAGTTCTCAATCACCCCATTGTGCACCAAGACAAAACGTCCAGTCTCAGAGCGGTGTGGGTGAGCATTGTACTCCGTTGGTTTTCCGTGAGTCGCCCAACGCGTATGTCCGATACCAGTTGTACCCTCAACACCAGCTGTTTTAGCAGACAATTCTGCGATACGACCAACAGCCTTGACTAGATGATTTTCAGCACCACCTAGGACAAAAATCCCCGCAGAATCATAACCACGGTATTCGAGCTTTTCAAGCCCCTGAATCAAAATATCAGTTGCATTTGTGTTTCCAACAACACCGACAATTCCACACATAGTATATACGACACAGACCAGCTGTGCTTTCTCCTTAAATTGGTATAGTCTGATTTCCCTTTTACAGAATCAGCAAAGACAGTATATACTTGTTTTTCTCACTTGTCAAGAATAAAAATTGGTATAGTTTTTCTATCTGATATTTTATCAAGATTTCACTTGATACCTGACAAGTCGGCATCAATTACTTATAATAAGGGGAGGAGGTATTTGCCATGTGGTTTTTCTTCGCACTTTTATCAGCTATCTTTGCAGCCTTAACGTCAATTTTAGCCAAGATTGGGATTGAGGGAGTTCCATCCAATCTAGCAACCGCTATTCGTACGGTCGTTGTCATTCTTATGGCTTGGGCCATGGTTTTCTTGACCAATAGTCAGACCGAAATTGTCAACATCAGTAGAAAAAGTTGGCTCTTTCTCATCTTATCTGGTTTAGCCACTGGCGCTTCTTGGCTCTGCTACTACAAGGCCCTACAGATGGGCAATGCGACTGAGGTATCTGCTGTCGATAAATTCAGTCTCGTCATTACCCTTGTTCTAGCCTTTTTCTTTCTACAGGATATCCTGACGTTTAAAACAATTATTGGCTGTATCCTGATTACGATCGGAACCTTGGTGATGATATTGTAATAAAAAGTGAGATGAACACCATCTCACTCTTTTTATTCTTAAAATCCATTATTTTCACTGAGCTCTTTGAACCAGTGACCTGATTTCTTCAGGCGACGTTCCTGCGTTTCCAAATCAAGCTCAACCAAACCATAGCGGTTCTTGTAGCTATTGAGCCATGACCAGCAATCGATAAAGGTCCAAATTAAGTAACCTTTACAGTTAGCACCGTCTTCAATGGCGCGATGAAGCTCAGCAAGATGCCCTTTGACAAAGTCGATACGATAGTCGTCCTGAATCATGCCATTCTCACGGAATTTATCTTCGCCTTCAACACCCATGCCGTTTTCGGTCAACATCCACTCGATATTGCCATAGTTTTCCTTGATATTTTGAGCGATATGGTAAATCCCTTGCTCATAAATTTCCCAACCACGGTGTGGATTAATTTTACGGCCTGGCATGACATAAGGCTCATAGAAATGTTCAGGCAAGAGCGGACTGTCTGGATGCTTGGCAAAACGAGGTGCCATAACACGCAAAGGTTGGTAATAGTTAACTCCAAGGAAGTCCACTGTATGCTCGCGAATGAGTTCTAACTCTTCAACAGTGTACTCCGGCAGCAAATCATGCTCAGACAAAATTTCTACCAACTCCTGTGGATAAGTCCCCAAAACAGATGGATCTAGGAAAGATTGAGCTTGGAAGAGGTCCGCAATGCGAGCAGCCTTGACATCCGCAGGATGCTGACTACGTGGATAGGCTGGTGTCAAGTTTAAGACAATCCCAATCTTAGAATCAGGCAAAATCTCATGACAGGCCTTAACCGCAAGACTACTAGCCAATTGTGTGTGATAGGCAACCTTAACCGCTGCTTGGGCATCTACCTTATGTGGATAATGAGCATCGTAAAAATAGCCAAATTCTACAGGAACGATAGGCTCATTAAAGGTAATCCATTGGTCCACCAAGTCACCGTAAGTCTCAAAACAAAAACGAGCATAGTCTTCATAAGCTGAGACGGTTGCCTTATTTTCCCAGCCATCACCAGCTTCTTGAAGAACAAAAGGCAAATCAAAGTGATAGAGATTGACTAAAAGACGAATCCCCTTGGCCTTAATAGCTTCAAAGACCTGACGGTAGAAAGCCACCCCTTGCGGATTGACCTCTCCACGCCCCTGTGGGAAAATACGAGACCACTGGATAGAAGTTCGGAAGGCTGTATGCCCAGTCTCTACCAAAAGCTCAATGTCCTTTTCCCAGTTTTCATAGAAAGTCGATGTTTTATCAGGTCCAATTCCATTGTAGTAGCGATTGGGTTCCACCTGATACCAATAATCCCAGAGATTATCTCCTTTACCATCACCAAGCACTCGTCCTTCTGTCTGTGGTCCAGAAGTAGAGGAACCCCAAACAAAATCCTTTGGAAATTTTAACATTATTATACCTCTTAACTTGATTATGTATTTATTCACTCCAATTATACAGAAAAAACAAGGTAAAAACTAGTTACATTTTTGCCTTGTTTTTCTTCTGATTATAGTTTTTATTTCTTGCTTAGGATTTCAAGGGTTTCGAGCAAGTTGTCTGCGTGAACTTCAATTGTGTCACCAGTTGCCTTGATCTTAACTTCTACGATACCATCAGCTGCTTTCTTCCCAACAGTGATGCGGATTGGAAGACCAATCAAGTCGCTATCGCTAAACTTCACTCCGACACGTTCGTTACGGTCATCTGTCAAGACTTCGTAACCAGCTTCCATCAAGCTTGCTTCAAGTTTTTCTGTTAAGGCTTGCGCTTCTTCATCTTTGACATTGACAGTGATCAAATGCACATCAAATGGTGCCAATTCTTTAGGGAAGTTAACTCCCCAAGCATAACGGTATTCACCTTTTGGCGTTTTGTTAACAAAGAGGCGAGCGTGTTGCTCTATAACGGCTGAGAGGAGGCGGCTAACACCGATACCATAACAGCCCATGATGATTGGCACAGCACGGCCATTCTCGTTCAAAACATCTGCACCCATGCTTGCTGAGTAGCGAGTTCCGAGTTTAAAGATGTGACCGATCTCGATACCACGCGCAAAGTTTAGGACACCTTGTCCGTCTGGAGAAATTTCACCCTCACGAACTTCGCGGATGTCCACATATTCTGCAGTGAAATCACGACCTGGGTTCACACCCGTCAAGTGGTAGCCATCTTCGTTAGCCCCTACAACAGCGTTGCGAACATCTTGCACCTTACGGTCTGCAATGATTTTCACATTTTCTGGTAAAGCAACTGGGCCAAGCGAACCAAAGCCTGCTGGGACGGCACTTGCGACTTCTTCCTCGCTAGCCACATCAAAGAAATCTGCTCCCAAATGGTTCTTCAACTTGACTTCGTTGAGTTGGTCATTTCCAACTAGAAGGGCTGCAACAAGCTCACCATCTGCCATGTAGAAGAGGGTTTTAATCGTTTGCTCTTCTGGCACGTTAAGAAAGGCTGCCACTTCATCGATGGATTTAACACCTGGAGTTTCCACTCGAGTCACTTCTTCTTCGGTAACAACACGGTTGCTTGGTTTGTACTCGTTTGTTGCCATTTCCAAGTTAGCTGCATAGCTAGACTCACTTGAGTAGGCAATGGTGTCTTCACCAGAAACCATCCATTTAAGCAATTCTACCTTGATTTCTTCTTGTACTTCTGCAGGAATTTCATCAAATGAGGCAACTGACTTGTCCAAGACAACCCAGCGGTCAAGGTCTGTACGAGCAGGAGTGATGGCCATAAATTCTTGGCTATCCTTACCACCCATGGCACCACCGTCACCGATGATAGCCTTGAAATCCAAACCACTACGAGTGAAAATTCGTTCGTAGGCCGCCTTGTACTCGTCATAAGTCACATCCAAACTATCGTAATTAGCATGGAAACTATAGCCGTCTTTCATGATAAATTCACGCGTACGGAGAAGTCCGTTACGTGGACGTTTTTCATCACGGTACTTAGGCTGAATTTGGTAAAGGTTAAGTGGCAATTGCTTGTAAGACTTGACAGAGTCACGAACAATGGCTGTGAAGGTTTCTTCGTGTGTTGGACCTAGGATAAAGTCCGACTTTTCACGGTTTTTCAGTTTATAAAGGTCTTCACCATAGGTTTCATAACGACCTGATTCACGCCAAAGATCGGCACTGAGAAGGGCAGGAGCCAACATCTCCACCGCACCAATCTTATCAAACTCTTGGCGCATAATGTTCTTAGCCTTTTCAATCACACGGTTAGCAAGTGGTAGGTAAGAATAAACACCGGCAGAAACTTGACGAACATAGCCAGCACGCAACATAAGGGCATGGCTGATAACTTGAGCATCACTTGGCATTTCGCGAAGCGTTGGGATTAGCATTTTACTTTGTTTCATAATATTCCTCGATTATCTAAAAGAAGAGTCGCATAATGTCATTCCAGGTCACAGCTAGCATCAAGGCAACCATGATAACTACACCAGCCATGGTGACATAGGTTTCAATTTCTTGTTTAAGGGGTTTCCGGCGGATAGCCTCTAGGATATTGAGCACAATCTTTCCACCATCCAAAGCTGGGATAGGGATCAAGTTAAAAATCCCGATATTGATGGAAATCATAGCTAAGAAGTAAAGGACATTCTCAATTCCATTTTTAGCAGCATCGCTACTTGCCTTAAAAATAGCAACGGGACCACCGAGTTTGTTCAAATCTGGATGGAAAATCAAGTTTTTCAGAGCCGAAAGGATACGGAGCCCTGAGTCAGCAGCAGTTGTAAATCCACCAACAAACATGGATAGAAAGTCTGACTTGACTTCCGGTTGAACCCCGAGAATATAACGTCCTTGATTCTCTTCTGAAGTCACCGTGACTTGTTTTTCGCTACCATTTTCAGAAATGGTCACATCTAAGGTCGGGGCGGTCTTGTCCTTGGTATCTGCTTCCACAGCCTGGGTCAAGTCTTGCCAATTCTTAACCTCATGCGAGCCGATCTTGGTAATTTGGGCGGTCTCAGCTACACCTACCTTAGCCAAAGCTCCCTCTGGCATGACATGAAAGAGATTGGTTTGAGTATCTCTAACACCGCCTTGCAAAAAGATCAGGATCCAAAAAACAACAACACCTAAGATAAAGTTATTCATAGGACCTGCAAAGTTGGTGATAAGCTTACCCCAGATAGAAGCATTTTGATACTGTACATCCAGAGGAGCGATGCGTACTTCGGTTCCGTCTTCTTCAACAACCGTCGCATCATGATCCACTGCAAAAGTCTTTTCTTCTTCCAAGACCAAACCCTTGATAAAGAGCTTGTCTTCAAAGTCAAACTGAGTTACCTGCATAGGAAGAGCCGTTTGATCCAGTTTCTTCCCTGAGAGGTTGATCCGTTTGACCTTACCATCGTCGGCAAGTGTTAAACTGACTGGAGTTCCTGTCTTGATTTCTGTCGCATCATCACCCCAGCCTGCCATACGAACATAGCCTCCTAGAGGAAGGATCCGAATGGTATAAGCAGTGCCATCCTTACCGATATGGGAAAAAATCTTGGGCCCCATACCAATAGCAAATTCACGAACTAGAATGCCTGATTTCTTGGCAAAGTAAAAATGTCCAAACTCATGCACCACCACTATAATCCCAAAAACGAAGATAAAGGTTAGCAATCCAATCATTCAATCTTCCTTTCTTTAAAACAGGCCAAATAAGTGCATCATTGGAAACACAACCAACATGCTGTCAAAACGATCCAACACTCCACCATGCCCCGGGATAAATTTCCCAGAATCCTTGACACCGAAATGGCGTTTCATGGCACTCTCAATCAAGTCACCAAACTGGCCTGCCACACTGAAGAAGGCAGCAAAAAGACTCATCCTATAAATTCCATAGGGAAGAGCAACTGTACTGTCCACTAGCATGAAGAGTACTGTTATCAGTACCGCACCTAGAATCCCCCCAACAAAGCCCTCAATACTCTTATTAGGAGAAACTCTCGGGGCTAACTTATGCTTGCCAAAATTCACCCCCGTCAGATAAGCTGCACTATCTGTCGCCCAAACGATAAAGAGAGCCAGAAGAACCTTATCAAATCCAGCTATACGAGCATCTAGTAAGGCATTGAAGCCAAAACCAACGTAAAAACTCACAGCAATCGGAAAGGAAGCATCTTCAATCGTATAGCTTTTACTGAAAACTGTCGTCCCTAACATAATTGTAATCAAAACACTGTAGGCAACTACATTGCCATCAACCGGCAAAAAAGTTAGGTAATTTTCTAAGGGGATTGTAAGCGCAAAGGTTGCAAGGAGGGTCAAGGTGCCCTCAATGGTCATGGTCTTTAGTCCCTTCATGTGAAGGAGCTCATGGACACCTAGCATTGCTAACAAGCCAATCCCTATCTGCAACAGGAGCCCGCCAACAAACAAGACGGGAAGGAAGATAAGCAGAGCCAGTCCAGCAAATAGTGTTCTCTCTTGTAAATCCTTGGTCATATTTTCTCCTAAACTCCTCCAAATCGGCGATGACGACGATTATAGGCAAGAATTGCTTCCTGTAAAGCTTCCTCGTCAAAATCAGGCCACAAGGTATCCGTAAAATAGAGCTCACTATACGCCCCCTGCCATGGAAGGAAATTGCTCAAGCGTAATTCTCCACTGGTACGAATAATCAAATCTGGATCTCGCACATCCTTAGGCAAATGTTGGGTGAAGAGATAGTTGCCAATCAATTCCTCTGTGATATCACCTGGATTGATTTTCGCATCTAATACATCCTGAGAAATCAGCTTAACAGCCTGTGTAATCTCAGCACGTCCACCATAGTTAAGGGCAAAATTAAGAATCAAACCCGTATTATTCTTAGTCAATTCCTCTGCTCTTGTCAAAGCTTCAAAAGTCGGCCTAGGCAAACGGTCCGTCTCCCCAATCATTTGAATTTTAACATTATTTGCATGCAATTCAGGAACATAGTTATCATAAAACTCGACTGGTAAGTTCATGATAAACTTGACTTCCTGATCTGGACGTGTCCAATTCTCCGTTGAAAAAGCATAGACCGTAATAACCTTAACGCCCAGTTTGTTGGCTGCCTTGGTCACCTTTTGAAGAGATTCCATCCCTGCCTTGTGTCCGAAAACCCGTGGTTGCATGCGTCTCTTAGCCCAGCGGCCATTCCCATCCATGATGATGCCAATATGATTAGGAACCTGTCTTGGAACCTCTACTTCTGCAGTTTTATCTTTCTTAAAAAATCCAAACATGATCTTATTCCTATTCAAAAATCTATCGTTTTATTATACCATACTTCCCTATTTTCTTCTATTGCTAAGTTACTATCATTACTTGTAAGTAACAAAAAATAAGCCGCCTGATTGGGCGACTTTATTTTATAGGGAGATTATTATGAAAAAGTTTTAGGAGTTTAAGTTAAGTTTCTCTTAACTTATGAACTTAGTATACCGCCCCTAACTTAAATTTTTCTTAAGTTTTTGAGAAAGTAAGATTTTTCCATTTTTCTTGCCAATTTTTCTTGAGCAACCGCTCTTGATAGAGCTTCATCCGGTCCTCATTCTCTAAGAAATGAGGAGTTTGGGAAACCTGAAAATTCAAAATATCCTCTAAACCATAGGGGGCAAAGAGCTCTAATGTGGAATCTTCATTCAAGCGAAGGCCTACCGCCGTACAGCGTTCGGGATATTTACTCATAGCATCACGAGAACTGGTATAGGGTGAAGTGTGAGGACTGTGCTGGTGCATATAGACCTGATTTTTCAACTCCCACTGATACTGGGGAAAGTCCTCTTTCAGCTTGCACTCTATACACAACGTATCTTCGTAAGAGATAGCTGGATTAAAGAAAATCACATCCACATCTGTTTCACGGTCAAAAGGCGATTGGTCTGACAAGAGATTCCAGATAAAATTTCTGACAGAACCCGCTGCCAACCAAGAGTCTTTCAATCCAAGGTTACGGATGATGATCAGAATAGCCATCATATCAGGATTTTTTCTAACACTATCTAGGATTTCTTGCTTATTTTTCATTGTATTCATACCCTAAATGTTCATATGCCTTAGCTGTTGCAACCCGTCCAGAACGAGTTCGCATGATAAAGCCTTTCTGGATGAGGTAGGGTTCGTACATATCTTCGACCGTCTCACGCTCCTCGGCAATATTAACAGAAAGAGTTCCTAATCCGACAGGACCACCACCGTACATCTCAATCATGGTACGAAGAATTTTTTGGTCCACATAGTCCAATCCTTCATGGTCTACGTCCAGCATCGTCAAGGCCTTATCCGTAATCACATCATCGATTAAACCATCTCCCATAATCTGGGCAAAGTCGCGCACGCGCTTAAGGAGACGATTGGCAATACGAGGAGTTCCACGACTACGTAAAGCCAACTCCGAAGCTGCCTCATGAGTGATTTCCATTTCAAAAATATCTGCCGTCCGCTCAACAATTTCCGTCAAGTCAGCGTGGGCATAGTATTCCATATGACCTGTAATACCAAAACGTGCTCGTAGAGGATTTGAGAGCATCCCCGCACGTGTCGTTGCACCAATCAAGGTAAAAGGTGGCAAGTCTAAATGGACACTGCGACTGCCCTCACCAGCCCCAATCATGATGTCAATGTAGAAGTCCTCCATGGCACTATAAAGCACCTCTTCCACCGACATGGGCAGACGATGAATCTCGTCAATAAAGAGAACGTCTCCAGGCTCCAAATCATTCAAAATCGCTACCAGATCACCCGCTTTTTCAATGACAGGACCAGACGTTTGCTTGAGATTGACTCCCAGTTCATTGGCAATAACAAAGGCCATGGTCGTTTTCCCCAAACCTGGAGGCCCAAATAAGAGTACATGGTCCAGTGCTTCATCCCGCATTTTGGCAGCTTCGATAAAGATTTGCAGCTGGTCCTTGACCTTGTCCTGCCCAATATATTCACGTAAATACTGAGGACGGAGGGTACGTTCTACCAACTCCTCATCCCCCATGATTTCATTATCTAAAATTCTACTCATGGCTCTATTATATCAAAAATCCAAACCACAAACAAAAAAGCCACCTGATTGGGTGGCTTCTTTAGGGAGATTATTATGAAAAAGAAAAGTTTAGGATTTCATTAAATAAAGGGTACTCAATGAAAATCGAAATCAGACTAGGCAGATAGACGCAAGCATAACTATGGTTAGCTAAGTCGACTCTAACGAAGGTTGATGAGATTTTCGAAGAGTATTAGGAGGTCTTTATTTAATGATTATATAATACACAAGGAGACTTAAAATTCCCTTAATTTTTAAATCCATTACTAACAATTTTCTTGAACAGCTGTTTGACCTGCAATACGTCCAAAAGTAAAGATATCCGTAAGCGAATTTCCTCCTAGACGGTTACCTGCATGGAGTCCACCTGCGACTTCTCCGGCAGCATACAAACCAGGAATAATCTGACCTTTTTCGTTCAAAACGTGTGTTGAAGTATCAATCTTGAGTCCACCCATTGTATGGTGAACGGCCGGTTTTCTCGGTGTTGCGTAAAATGGCGCAACCTCACACTTGAGATCAAAACTACCTTTATTAAATTCAGGATCAAAACCTGCATCTACATAAGAATTGTAATTCTTAATCGTTTCCACTAGAACTTGTGGATCCATACCAATCTGAACCGCCAACTCTTCTATCGTATCTGCACGATAGAGAGTTCCTGCCTTGACTTGGGCATCGATTTTTTCTTGGCTAGTGTTGTAGGCAGTTTCCTTGATGCGGTCATCCGCAATCAAGTAGAACAAGCCACCATTATCAATCGCCGCTTGAGATAGCTTGTCTCGGCTACCGTACTCATCTACAAATCGCTTCCCTTGAGTATTTACCATGATGAAGTTAGCTGGAGGAACTTGAAGTCCTGAGAAGAGAGCTCCTGTCACTGGATCGGATACTGGCATCATTTGACTAAAGCCCATACCCACCAAATCTGCACCTACACTTTGACCTAAAAGAATACCATCCCCTGTTACAGCTGGTGTATTAGATGTGGCAATATCATCTGCAATTTCAGTCCAGTAGGTATTGTATTTTTGTAGCATCTTGGTATTGGCACCAAATCCTCCAGAAGCTAGAACAACGGCATCTGCATTGACAATGATGGTTTGACCGTTTCGACCTTCTGCTCTGACACCCTTGACAGCCCCATCTTTTACAAGCAATTCTTTAACTGGAGAATCTGTCAAAATCTTGCCACCATGTTCTAGAACATATTTTTGTAGGACTGATATAAAGGCATACCCCATTGGTTGAACCGGCTTATGGCCACGACGCCAAAGGGCTCCAACTGGCATTGTCACTTCACTACGAACAAATTCAACACCGATGTCTTCCAACCAACGAACAGACTCTAGGGCTCGTTCGGTTAAAACAGATACTAAATCGTATTGACCATGAATTTCATTTCCTTGCAAATCTTTTCGTTTTCCACCGATATAGGTTTGGATACGATAGAGCAAGGTAGAGTCAAACAAATAGCTTGGGTCCTGCAAATACTGTTCAACCTCAACTTTCAAGGCTCTAAAGTCCTCTAAATATTCTGGGTCAATCGTTGATTCATCTGTCGCAATCAATTCTTGAAGCGTATGTGCCTCACCTGGATGAGCTGCGAAGGTTCCTTGCCATGCTGGATCTGGTGCATTCATTGGACCACCTGCACGAACAGTATTTCCTCCAATTGCTGGGAATTTCTCTATCACAATTGGTTTCTTACCCGCTTGTAAGACTGCAGCAGCCGCAGCTAAACCAGCTCCTCCACCTCCGACGATGACAACGTCTGCCTGATAGGTCTTATCTTCTTTATCTAAGGCGGATGGCGCTTTGGAACGTTTGCGTAAAACATCTGGATTTGCACCAGCTTGTTTGACTGCGCGAGCAACCCCGTCCAAGACACCATTTGAAGTCACAGAAGCTCCTGACACCGCATCAACGTTTAAGGTTTGTCCCTCAATGATTTCTGCTGGAATACGGGTAAAGACGACATCTGCGATTCCTGAAGATTCTCCAGAAGAATCGATTTCAATTTTTTCAATACGGTCCTCAGAAACCGTTACATCCATCGGCAATTTACCATTATGGCCTTCAGTTGTAACATGGTAAGTCCCCGGTTCAAAGCGGACTTCTTCAGGAAGGTTTAGTTGGTTTGCAACAGATACAAAGCGAAGGAAGCGATAAAAACAACTATCTAGGAAATCAACGGTTCGCTCCTCAATCAAATCTCCATTATCATCAAATGCTCGATGAGCTCGACCAAGTAAAAACTCACTACCTGGCATAACTGTTGCATTTACCCCAGGAGCATCCAAAATCTGGCGAAGATGAAGTTGGGCACGTGAAGAACCTTGAATATCGTAGGAAGCTCCTACAATCATTGTCGGCTTTCCGTCTAGTGGATGAATGTTAAAAGACAACCACTCGAGCAAGCTATTCAAACTTGATGGAATCGTATGATTGTGCTCGGGTGTCGAGATAATGACACCATCAGCTTCTGAAATAGCTTGATTAAATTTCTGAATAATAGGTGTATCTGTTTGATCATCTGTTTCATTGAACATTGGTACATCTGTTATCTCTAAAATCTCAATATCCGCTTTCTGAGCAAAATGTCTTTTCATAAATTGCAAGAGGTTGCGATTATAGGATTTTTTTGCATTAGTCCCAACAATAGCTACTAATTTCATGGATTGTTCTCCTTTCTTGAAATACTTATGCTTTCAACCATTCTTCCCAAATGAAAGATTTCTTACGATTTGTATCTTCTGGTTTTACTAAAGCTTTTGTTAGTTCAACAAAATTTTGAAACTCTGAAAAATGATCTTCTAGTTCTGCAACCTTTTCAGGATTGTTCAAATGACACTCATCATCTAGGACTTGCTCAGAATGACCTAGAAAGAACTCTGTACCAGGCATAACTCTTGCTTTAAGCTCCGGCGCATCTAAAATCTGACGTAAATGTGCCTGCGCTCTAGATGTTCCTAGCAAACCGAGAGAAGCACCGACAATCATCGTTGGTTTATTGATTAAGGCACGACTGGTATAAGCAATCCACTCCAAAGCAGAGGCCAAAGGTGCTGGTATCGTGTGGTCGTACTCAGGGGTTGAAATAATCACACCATCTGCGGCAAGAATTTTTTCTGAAAAAGCTTGAACTTCAGCTGGCGCTTGCTTGTCCTCAGGTTCGTTAAATGCTGGCAATTGTTTGATTTCCAATACCTCAATGTCGGCCTTATCCGAAAAGTGCTTTTGCATAAATTTCAAGAGTTTCCGATTGGTTGAGCGATCTGAATTGGTTCCAACGATAGCAACTAGTTTCATCTTGGTACCCCTTTCATTTATTTAATCTACTTTCATTATACTACTTTAGAAAATCTTGTAAATCCTTGATAATAAAGACCGTGTTATTCTATCAGATTATCGTACTTTAGTACAAGTTCGTGAAAAAATTAACAAAATATCTTCATAAACTATTGACCGGCTTCCTTAACTATGATATAGTCTTGGTGAAAAAATATACATTTAAGGAGGATGTTTTTATGAAAGAGACATTCAATCGTTGGAGGATTTTAGTCGCGTCTACAGCCATTCTTCTTTGCACAGGTGCCGTCTATTCCTTTTCTGTTTTTGCCGGACCACTTAGCAGTTCAACAGGCTGGTCCATGTCTGATATTATGTTAGCATTTGCTATCAACTCTGCAATCGGCCCTATCCCCATGATTCTTGGAGGTTATTTAGTTGACAAAGGTTATGTAAAATGGACCATCGCCCTCGGCGCTCTCCTATTTGCTAGCGGATTTTACTTAACCGGCTATGCCAATTCACCAGCCATGCTCTATTTGACCTATGGATTAATGGCCGGGCTTGGTCAAGGTTTTGCCTATTCAGGTGCCCTCTCCAATTCACTTCGTCTCTTCCCTGATAAACGTGGCTTAGCCTCTGGAATTCTGACAGGTGGCATGGGATTTGCCGCAGTCATCGCTTCTCCAGTCGCAAGCAATCTCATTCAAAAACAAGATGCCTTCTTTGCTTTTCGTACAATTGGGCTAGTCTATATTGTTGTTATCATCTGTGCAATTTTCTTTATCAAGGCAGCTCCAAGTGGCTACCAACCAGCAGGCTGGAAAGCTCCAGTACAAACTAAGCAAGGACCTACTAATAAAAACTGGAAACAAATGCTACAAAGTCCTCTGTTTTACATTATCATTAGCATGTTCTTTGTTGGCGCCTTTTCTGGTTTGATGATTGCCTCTCAAGCATCACCAATCGGTCAATCAATGTTTGGACTCTCTGCAGGCACTGCAGCTCTCTATGTCTCTCTTTATTCAATCGCAAACTCTAGTGGCCGTTTTATCTGGGGGTCACTTTCTGATAAAATTGGCCGTTCAAAGACCCTATTGATTATCTATTCTGTCATTGTCCTAGCTTTATTCTCCCTAACTATCGTTCCTGGTCAATTCGGGTTTACCTTAGGAATTATTGGGCTTGGTATCTGCTTTGGTGGTGTTATGGGGGTCTTCCCATCTATCGTCATGGAAAATTACGGTCCTGCAAATCAAGGAGTCAACTACGGTATCGTCTTCACTGGATATTCTTTAGCAGCATTTTTCGCTCCCAAAGTCGCTGTTCAAATGGCAATGGCTAATGATGGAAATTATAGTGTAGCTTTTTATGTGGCTATTGCTCTCTCAGCTGTTGGGCTTCTCCTGAACCTCCTCTATATGAAGAAAAAAGGCTAAAAAAAGAGAACTTCCTATATAAGGAAGTTTTTTTGGTATAATAAAAGTAGTAATAGTATATTGGGAGGATTTACCATGGCAGACCGTTCACATTTCTTACGAGATAACCCATCTGACTTCCCATATGATTTTGAAAAACAAATCCTGTCCAAGCAATCTTCTAATACAATTTACCATTGGCATCCTGAACTCGAGATAATCTATGTCAAAAAAGGAACTGCTACCTTCTATATCAACTCTGAGCGTTTTGAAAGTCATGAAGGTGATATTTTCCTAATTCAGCCAACGTCTCCTCACGCTATCTACCCTATTGAAAATCAAGAACAAATTTCAGCAGTTTTTCGTATCCATTTAGATTTCCTAGGTAGAAGTCAAATTGACAGCTTTAGCCAACGCTATATCCAACCCCTCCACTCTGGTCACTTTTGCCTCACTCCTCAAATATCACCAGGCGATAAAGCCTATGATCAAATTCAATCCTGCCTTCTTTCCCTCTTTTCTATACTTGAAGAAAAAGGCGTATACTACGACCTACTCATAAAATCTAAACTATACGAATTGCTTCATCTTCTCTTTAAGTATCGATATGTCAATCGACACTATACAGATGATACCTACCAAAAATACCAAAAACTAAAAGAAGTGATTTGCTACCTTGAACAGCACTACTCAGAACCCATTCATATCGAGCAACTAGCTGCAACATTTGGATATAGTAAAAATCACTTTATGAGTATTTTCAAGCAACATACTGGAGCCAGTTGTATGGACTACCTGCTCCAGTTACGTCTTGAAAAATCCTGTGAGAAACTCGTCCAAACCAACCTCAGCATTCAAGAAATTGCAAGCCAAGTCGGTTTCACCAACCTTTCAAACTTCAACCGTCAATTTAAGCAGCACTATCACTTAACACCTAGACAGTATCGAAATCAACAACTTAAAAAGAAAACATGATTCTTTCTCCTTAGTCTTTTCTAAGGAGTTTTTTCAAACAAAAAAGCCACCTGATTGGGTGGCCTCTTTAGGGAGATTATTATGAAAAAGGTAAAATAAAATCTTATTAAATCAATGCTTTTGGAGGGTGTCCCCTCCAACTCCCCGACCTCTGGACAAGGTCTATTTTTTTTGAAGAAATTTAAAAAAACTTCATCAAAACGCTTGACTTTCTCGGTGTACCGTGATATAATATAATCAAGATAAGGAAAGGAGGTGAGGGAGTTGAACAAAGAAGATTGGCTTAGGTTACTTGAAAAGGCGATAGATAATATCCCTGAAACGGTAACTGCTATAGCAAGTCTGGTGACTGCAATAACAGTCGCAAGGCAAAACAAAAAGCGTAAACCCGAATCCCGCAAAAGAAAAAGGTAAACGCTAAGAGGTGGGGGCGAAAGCCCCTCACACCTCTATTTTATCAAATGAAAAGAGGAAAAGCAATGGTTAGTGCAATAGCTATTTTTATAATTGTAGTCAATGTATATATTTATCTAAAAAATAAAAAGGACAAATAAGTATGAGAAAAATTATTCAAGAATTATTAGACAGCCCGATGTCTACATCTGCTATTTCGCAAGGCGCTGGAGTTCCTTGGACTACTGTTTCTGACCTCAGAAAAGGAAAAACAAGCATGGACAAAATGGCGCTTCTAACGGCAGAAAAGCTCTATGAATTTGCTATAGCTGATAAGCAGTGATTTCGGTCACTGCTTTTATTATTGCAAACAAAAAACCGCAAGCTATTGCCTGCGGTTGGTGTAATCTAATTTGAAAGTCCTTTCTGTTTTTATTTTTCTTCTTTTGGTTTATCAACTATAGTGATAAGCCCATCTGGTTCGGTTTTGAAGGCTGGGTCTGTGTGAAGTTCACCGTTCGCCTTCAAATAGTACCAGCCATCGCCTGACTTAATGAACTGTTTAGATAGCATATAACCATCTTTTTCTTCCATAAAATACCAAGTTTCTCGGTATTTTACCCAGCCAGTAGCCATACGCCCGTCCGACTTGAAGAAATACCAACGATTGTTAAGAAACATCCAGCCTGTAACCATTGCCCCACGTTTATCAAGATAGAACCAATCTTTTCCATCATTGAACCAACGGTTAATTAAGCAATAGCCGCGGTCATCAAAGTAGAACCATTCGTTGTTGATTTGTTTCCAGCGGTTTGTAGGATAAGAGCCATCTGACTCCTCCCACCACCAGCCAGTGCCATTTTGTTTCCAACCAGATTCAGAAAGACCGCCTTCAATGTCTTTCTTGAATTGCTCACGACTAATACCCCATTTGGCCAGATAAGGATACGGATCCACATGGTCAGAGTAGTTTCGAGGCTGGTTATAAGTACAGTATTGGTGCGTCTTAATCCCAGCTAGACTGTCAGAGTCAAGTGTTTTCGGAATTCCAGCTTCGTCTGCAAGGTTCCGCAGAAGCTCAACATAGAGCTTGTAATCACGCATGAATTCTTCCTTTGTTTCATGACTTTCAATAAGCTCAACTTGGCCGTATCCTTCAACGTTCCAGCCACCTCCTACGTCGTAAGCCCCCATACCTGTATACCAGGTCTGCATCACACGGCCGTTACCGACAACGTGCGAGAAAAAACCTGAATCTACAGGGCGGCGCATGTGGTAGTCTGCTTCATTTTGAGCAGTTGAACTTGGATTTCCTGTTGAATGTGCATGAATTTGTCTGTATGGTTGTTCTCCAACCTGTGGAAGGTCGGTTCTTAATCTACTTGTATCAATATCCATGATTAGTCCTCGCTTGGTTCGTAGTATTCAAGAGCACGTTTGCTATCAGAGATCCCTGAGGTTGTTGGGTCATTGATAACACCAATCAAGACAAGAATGTAAACGAATGTGTTCACACCGTCCTGGATATTTTTGGGGATTTCAAGGCCGAATTGTTGGGCCATAAGGAAGATTGCTCCAAGAAGAGCAATGAGTGTTGTTTTGTTTTGCAATCGCAATTTCCAGTTAATCATTTTATTTCTCCTTTTTATTGTTGTTTGTTTTGAATCAAGCTTTTAAGTTCTCTTACATCCTCACCAAGCGATTTTACCTGCTCGGCCAGGACCAAGATAGCCTTATTCTGTTCGTCGTGGTTATCGAGCCTTTTATTGGCCAATGTCTTGAATTCATGCAAATTCTCGATGTCTTTCTCCAAAATCGTGAGACGATTCTCCTGCTTCGTTGCTTTATCTTTCATCGAAAAATAAAGACCGATAACAGGAATTAGAGAGAGAAAGATTTGCAAGATTAGTCGTTCATATCCTGGCATAAGCACCCCTATTCTTTCCCTTCAAATTTCCAAGCGACACCAGTTCCGTTTTGTTCCAGGGTGCCGTTCGTCACAAATGCGCTGACAGGTTCGCCGTTGTATGTGAATTCTTTGTTAAGCTGCACTAGGATGCGCTTGCCTTCGCCGTTAACCTCCACATGTTCAGGATCTTCAATGGTAATCAGGTCATGTGGTAAGTAGGTCTTCCCAATCTCGGCCGGTTGAATTAACTCAACCAACTCTTTGTAGGTCGTTCCGTATTCGATGTTCTTGCTCATGACAGAGTTTAACACAAGAACATGAATGACCTTCTGGTTCACCTTGGCATTCTCTTCAGTTTGCTTGATGACTTGAGCAAGTCTGTCCTGTTCGCTCTTGTTGTGCGCAATCTGCTGTTCAGCTTGTTCAAGCTGCGCCTGTGTTTTGACAATGGCACTTCCTGGATCTAGCTCAGCTTTTAAGATATCCAGCACAGCTTGAATCAAGACGTCTTCTGGTTCGTTTGTACGATCTCCAGTGAATGATCGTGAGTTAGTGCTGTAGCGATTTCCTTCTGATAATTGAATTTCTACCACGGTCTCAACATTAGAACCAGAAATTCTTAAGTACGGTTTTGTTGATAGATTATACCCATTGATTGCCATGTTTATTCTCCTTCTGCTGGTTTAGTTTGTTCATCAATCAGAGCTTCCAGCTCATCCACTCGTTCTTGAAGTCTTTTATTCTCTGCCCTTTGCTCTTTCAACTGAATGCTCAAGAGATTACTTGTAATCATCGAATTTGTTGAAGCTGTTGACATTTCACTAATTGTCATTTGTAAAGCTTGGTTAAGCTGTTCTGCGTTCATTTTCTAAGTTCTCCAATCTTTGTGTAAGTTTTTTATTTTCAAGAGCAAGTTCCTGAATTGCTTTGAGTGCGATATTAGTTAATCTGAGATTGTCCAGATTCAACGTATCTCCGTTTTCGTAAACAAGTGTAGGATCTACCTCTTGAACTTCCTGCGCAATCAAACCAATCTTTGTGTGTGCTTGTTGTGGTCTATCCTCTTGCTTCTTCCAGTCATATTCCTTAAACTGGAATTGATGGATATAATCAAGAGCCTTATGCTTGCAATCAACGATATTGTCTTTCAGACGTCTGTCTGAGAAATGCTTATTAATAACTGACCACAGGCTATATGCTGTGCTGTTATAACTATAATAAATGTCATTACTTGAACCACCAAAACTCAAATATACATTGTCAGAGTTCCATAACCCAATAGTACCGGTTGTTCCACCGTCAATCCTTCCGTTTCCTGTCTTGAGCCAGCCGATTCCTTTTGCTTTAATGTATCCTCTCACTGTCAGTAGGAATTCATCACTATCACTTGCGTAACCGCCAGTAGTAAAATCGGAGTCCTTGTAAATGAAAAGGCCATAAGGAACATCTTCGCCGCGACCGTAAGAACCAATGAACTGCACTCCTAACCCATCTTTAGTATTATGGCTTCGTGGTACATTAATCTGTAAACCGCCATTTGTAGTATCGAATGAGCCATAAGAACCTAGTTGGATTTTAGTGTGTCCTGTTAAGGTTCCACCATAGATGTTTGAACCTGTAATGGTCCCACCGTAAATCCTATCACCACTCAAAACACCTGACTGAACCTGACTTGCATCTATCGTGATACTTTTAACTCTGTTAATGAAGGCTTGCTTGGCAAATAGCTGACTTAAGTAGGCTTCATTTGCCACCAGTTTGTTAAAGAAAGCCTGGTCAACTCTCAACTTGTCAGCGGTTACTGCTTCAGCATCTAAAATCGTAGTCGTGACTGATCCTGCTTCAAAATTAGCGGTTTTAAGCTTGTCTATCATAGCAGATTTAATGACTGCATTATCAATCAAGGTTTCTCCAGTGATATGAGTAGCTTTACCAGAGATACGATTTTGACCATTTGAACCAAGATTGATTCCAGAAATGATATCCCCAGCTGAATTGATGTTCTGAACGGCCCAGGAGCCAGCGAGCTGAGTCATTTTTGTTTGAGTCGCTTCAAGAGTCTTGTCTGTCTCTAGAGTCGCATCTTCGGGAGCCGGTTGCCAGCGACGGTCAGTCGTGCCTTCATAGAAATCAAGCTCTGTCATGAACAGACCGCCCCATTTATTAGGATTGTTGCGGTCGTATTCAAATTGCAGATAACATTCATCGAATTCACCGACATTAAATGTAATGGATTTTTTGACCGCTTTCATGTTGTCAAAAACTGGACCATCAACCCATTGAGGCTGACCATTGAATATCAGCAACCTCTGTTGAAAGTCTGAGACATAACCTTTTACGCGTTTACTAATATAAACCCTAAAATATTTTGAGTTATTATCGAACCCTAAAATATTTAGAGTATAATCAGTATTTCGCTTAACAATGAACCGTGGACTTTTAACGACAGCTCCAGGTCGCAATTCAAACATGCGTTTTTGACCATTGAAGTAGTAACTATGAGCCGTAAAACTCAAACGACCATTCGCTTCTGTCCAATATTTCAGACCGTCGTCCGCTCTCGAATTTCGGAGCATATTCGGACCGCCTACCGTCGAATACTTGGCCACCTCGACTTGAAAAAGTTGATTAGTCAGAGCCATGCGAGCAACCTTATTCGAAATGTCATTCTCGTTGCTACCGATAATCCTCTCATAGAGTTTGCTTGTTTCTTGTACACGCTGAAAATCTACAAGATTCGCTTTGCCATCAAGTTGAGAAGATAAGCTTGTGAATCGACCATCTACAGATTGTTTGTAGTCAGCGATTTGAGTAGCAATTTGGCCATTCGTTGATGTCTTCACTTCCTCAATCCGTCGCTCAATCCCACGAATTCCTTCTTGGTAAGTATTCTTGCCGACATATCCATCAACGACCTCGTTTTTTAATTTGGTTATATCAGCGGTTGCCTGCTCACTGATTTGTTTCGCTTCTTGAGCAAGAGATGAGCTCGCACCAGCATTTCGCAACGCTTCTTCAGATCTACGCTTGACTTCTTGTAATGGACCATTGTCAAAGTTACTGAAGCGCTGGTCGATTGTCTCTGTCAGGCTTTTCTTGACCTCTTCGGCTTTTGCTTTGGCCAGTTCAATACCGTCAGAAATTTCCTGTCTAAGTAGTCCTGCCTTATGATCAAAGTCTAAGTCAGCATTTTGAAGAGCTTTTTCAAGGGCAATTTCTTGTGCGGTTCCTGTAACACCAAGAATTGCATCCGCTGCGCTAGATAGGCCACCAGAAGCTCTAGAACCACCAGTTCTTGCCTTATTATCAAAAGTTAGAGAGATGTACTCTTCTTTCAAGGCATCAAACTCATAAGCAATAGCTTTCTTGAATGCATCGACATTGTGTTTCCAGCTCTTGAGATTGACTGTATCCCCCATGTGAACCACTTGCCCATCAAGTTCATAGGCTTCAATTTTGATAGCATCAGATACCTTATCAATGCCCTCATTTGAAAACTTAGCTTGTGCCCACTTCTGCAACTCTTCAACAGTTTTAGCATTGTTGTTCTCATACTCTTTTTCATTGATATAAGGGTATGAGTTGATAAGAGGACTATCAACAGTCGCTCTGATAGTCGTTTCTGTTTTAGCACCTTCAGGTTTAAAAGTCGACTTTGCATGAATTCTTGTGACAACATTCTGACTGTTCCTTGTGCGTTGGTAATCCTTCAGATTCTTGTGTGTCGTGATAACAACACCACGATTCTCACCACGGCTTTTCTTGACAGTCATTGCAAAGTTATCACGAACCAGCTCACCTTCCCATGTACCAACTATACTGTGCTTACCGTCCAGCAATACAGAGTACAGAGTTTCTGTTTCAGTCGTGTTGAAGGTCCTACGATCCTGGATATCGCTATTGAAAGAAAAATCCCCCAAAGCAGTTTTGGTGTTTTGAACCATGCGAGAAAGAGCCATACTACAGCTCTGATTAGTCACGCTCACTGGTGTGATAGAACGTTGCATCACATCGTCTGAGATGTGATAGGCTGTGATTTCCAGATGGTCATTGTGTTCAACGGGTTTCTTAATACGAAATAGCTGCGCACCAAGAACAGGAGTCGGAGCCTTTATCAGCATATCTTCTTTGATGAGCTGATAAAAACCTGAGTCAGAAATAGGATATTTCACAGTTAAGGTGAAATCGCCATTCATGGTCTCTTTGACAATCGCCGAAGTCGCTTCATGAAGTGGCTCCCCGTTCCATCGAACAGTCCTCACATCTTTATCAAGTAAATAAAGCAATTATGCCCACCCCCAAACTGTCTCGATTTCAAGTGATTGAATACCTGTACCTAGAACAACCCCAATATTCTTCACTTTTGCTGGATCGACTGTGATAAAATCCCCTGACCATTTCACTGGTTTTCCTGTTGTTGTCTTAAAACTAGGATTATCAGGATTGTTGACCATCACAAGCGACTCAGCAAGCCTTTCAAGCCTAATGACCTGGCCAGCAATTGTAAATGAAGTTTCAGAAGCGCTCTGGCCAACGATTGTGATTTTAGGAAATGCAAGAGCAGAACCTTGAACGGTCAAGGTCCCACTTCTTGTCAACCTCTGTGTGTCAGTGGTTTTGAAGTATTTGGTAGGGTGGCAAGTGAAGGTTGCCTTGGTCATGTAAAGACCAGGTTTCACTTCTTCAAGGTCACTTACATTGACCTTATAACACCAAAGACGAGTTGTTTTGACTCGCTCACTCTCTAGCCAAAACTTCTCACGGATGAACAGACTCATAAATTGGTTCATCTGTTCTTCAGTAGGTTTGACCAAGTAAATCGTATAAGTTTTCTTGATCGGTTCCCTATGCTTGTTTGTCTGAACAATTGCACCACTGATACCACCATGCTCCAAAAGAGCTGTCTTGCTGTCTCCTAGAGCGATTGAGGGAGAATCATGGACAATGACCTTAAAAGGAAAAGACGATGTCCTCACACCGTCAATCACAAGCTCATTATGTTTTATCATGCAAATCCTCCTCTCAATTGTGTCTTCCGTTGCAACTCGTCAGCAATGCGCTGAGCCACCTCATCAGCAATCCGACTGATGTCAGATTCTTCTCTTACAGTGTTACCAGTAATGGTAATGTTGATGGTGGGTGAAGTTTCACCCATTGTCTGAGCGATACCTCGACCAATGGCACCAAGTGTTTTGTCATTGAGTGGTAATACCGCTTCATTCCCAGCTTCACCACCAACCATTAAGCTATTGCCATTCATTCCAAAGATAGTTGGTTTCGTCATGATACCGCCTTTGGCATACCATTCGATGCTGACGCTTGGCACACCTTGACTTATCCAGTCTAGTGGATTTGCTGAACCACTAACAGAAAAGTGAGGTAGTGGGATATGTGGCCAACTAATGCTGAAGTTAAACAATCCTTTGATGGCGTTGATAGCCGTGCTGACAAGATCCTTCGCTCCATTGATAGCACTACCGATGGAATTTTTAATCCCATTCCAAACGCTCGAGACTGTGCTTGAAATGCCATTTAGTACGCTTGATACTGTTCCTGAAATACCATTCCATACACTTGAAATTGTGCTTGAAATAGCATTCAAAGTATTTGATATAAATGACTGTATCGCTGAAAAGATGGTTTGAGCCACGCTCTGTATTCCTTGCCATACACTTGAAAATACTCCCTTTATAGTTTCCCAAGCGCCTGACCAATCACCAGTGATGATCTGCATAACTGCTTGTATAATCCCAAGCACAACGTTTATTGCGGTTTCGACAACGGTCTTAATGATTTCCCAAGCTGTCGTGATGACAAGTTGAATATTATCCCAAGTGGCTTGAATGAGTGGGCCTAGATAGGTCATGACTGTATCTATAACTGCTGAAATAGCATTCCAAACAGTCTCGGCACTTGTCCTGATAAGTTCCTGGTTCTCCGTCCACCAAGTGACGACTGTCCCAAAGATGCTCATGACAAAACTAGAAATCTCTGATACGACTGCATTGATAACTTCAAGAATCGCATTCCAAACGATTGTAACGGCTTCACGGAAACCTTCGTTTGTATCCCAGAGATATTTTAAAGCAATTACTACTCCTGCAACAGCAGCAGCAATCGCTAAAGCTGTCCCAATAATTGGGAGAGCAGCTGTAATCATTGCACCAATCGAAATTTCCAAAGCAGTTGCAGCCGCTTGTAGTGTTAAAAATATAGGGGCAATTATACCTACAATAGTCACGACAGTACCCATAACCACTACAAACTCTTTAATTGGTCCAGGTAAACTGCTAAACCATTCAGCAAGCCCCTTTACGATATTTCCTAACATTTCAAAAACAGGAGCTAAGACTTCTGCAATTGCAGCACCTAGTTCAGACATGGCCAAAGTAGCTGAATTTTGAGCTGTCTTAAATTTGTCAATAGGATCAAGCGTAGATTCGTATGTTGAAGATACTAGCCCTGCTGATACTTGGGATGTATAGCCTAATTCTTCAAAACTTAGTGCTCCACGTTTGATTGCGTCAACCATTTGAGGAGCTTTTTTTGCTCCAAAAATTTCCATCGCAGTGCTAAGAGCTTCTGTCTCGCTCTTACTATTTTTGATAGAATCAATGGTTTCTTTCAACCCCTCTGTCATAGATTTGCCTTTTTTGGCATAAGCTCCCGCAGCCTTTGTCAAGCCTGATAATGCGGCAGATGAATCAACACCATGTTGTTCCAATTGGCCAATAAGAGTTACTGCTTCTTCAAAACTTAGACCTAGTAACTTAATTTGAGGTGCACCGTCAGTTGCCTTCTTCATCAGGTCATCTACCGAAACACCTGTAGCTTGAGCCACGAAGGTAGTCGAATCTAAAACAGCAGATAAATTTTCGACAGACAATCCATAAGCTTCCAATGCTTGTTTTGATTGTATGGTCGCATTAGTTACATCAGAACCATTTATTTCTGAAAATTTGATAATGTCCTCTGAAGCATTTTTCAATGCTTCCCCGGTCAATTGAAATTGTGTGTTGACTTCTCCCACGGCATTTCCGACAGTTGAGAAGTCCGTTGGTAACTCTGTCGCAATATCATTTGCGATTTTTTGCATGCCTTCAAGCGCTTCACCACCAGCACCAGTTTTTGTGACGATGGTATCCATACCTTCATCTACTTGACGAAAGGCTTCAAGGGCACTCTTACCGAAATCAACCAATTTTTGACTGATATCTGATAGTTTTTCAGAAAATTGATTGAGCAATTCAGCTTTTAAGAGATTGTTTGTTTCGCTTAAGGTTCCGCTCGCTTGTTTGCCAGCGTTCCCAAGGTTACTCATCTCTTGAGAAAGATTCGAGTAAGCTGTTTTAGCTTGATTCAACTGCGTTTCCATCTTATTGGCTTCAGCTGAATTTTCACCATACTCTTGCTTTGTAAGAGCCAATTGCTTTTCTAGATTTTCAATCTGCCGAGCAACAATATCAGATTGAGCTCCAATTCTTTTCTCAGCAAGCGCCAACTTGTCAGCTTCACTTGCATTAGCTCCTAGCTGACTTTCTTGCAATTTGAATGAACTGACTACTCTTTCATTCTCGCTAGCCAGTTGCTTCTGCTCATTTTGCAACTCTTTTAATTGGTTCTTATTGTTCTGAGTAGCACTCCCATTCTCAGCAATTGCCTGGTTCACACTTGCAAGCTTACCCTCATATCCTTTTAGGACATTTTGAGTAACTTCGACTTCACGTTGAAAAGCACGGTACTGATCAGCACCGATATTCCCATTTTTGAACTGCTGTTCTACCTGAGACTGAGCTTGTCTCAAAGTTTCTAGTTTCTCTTTTGTCGTCGAAACTTGCTTTTGCAAGACTTCTTGCTTCTGAGTCAGGAGCGTTACGTTACCAGTGTCAAACTTCAAGGCCTTGTCAATCTGTCTCAACTCCTGACTTGCATCAGTAGCAGCCTTATTGACATTTTTCAGGGCCTTTTGTAAGGGCTGCGTATCACCATCAATTTCAATTTTGATACCTTTGATATTTCCTGCCATATTTCCTCCTTTCATAAAAAATAGAAAAGCGCTGAGAGAATTTCTACGACTGATAATGCAGTCAGACCAATGAACTTGGTCTCAGAATCGCTCTCTCAGCACTCATTTTTTCTTTAAAAACTGTCAAAATCAGCTTGCGTGGCCTTCCGTTCGCCACCCTTATCCTCACTCCTTAAATTCACATAATCCGTCTGATAATCCAGAGCCATTCCGATTGAGATGTGCTTTAGATCATCAATAGACAGACCAGTTTCTTTACAGCAAGATAAGTATGACTCTACTGTGAAGATTTCTTCGCTAGCTGATTCTGAGTCATCTGGTGCTTTTTTGTCGTCATGCTCGCATTCAGCATTTCCATCAGAACGGGCCCAACTTCCTGAATCGGAAAGACTTCCATTTCCATGAAGAATTGTTCATAAGGCTTGATGTGAGGATTTGCAGATTTAGCAAAGGTCCAAAAAAGACGGTTGAAGAAGGTCATATCAAACTCTTCTAGCATTGAAATGTCAATGTCAGTCGCTGTCAATTCTTTTTCAGCTTCCAGCTTGTTCAATTCATTCATGAATGATTGATTTTTCAACATTGAGAACAAATCTTGGAAATAATCTTTCCCAAATTGTTGCTTGTAGGCGATAGGAGTATAGCCATTAGTGCCCAACTCATACTCCTGATCACCAACCAAAACGATTTTACGCATAGATCTTCTCCTTAAGCTGCAACGGCAGTAGGTTCATACACTTTCTTGAACCAGTTGTCATAAATTTCTTTATTATCAGCTGATGTGATAGAACGTTTAACAACTGAATCCAGAGGACGAGGACTTGCCTTAAAGCCAAGTTCACGCTCGTTGACGTTTGTACCATTTTTGGTTTTTGATCCATTGCCTGGACGGCTTGCTGAACAGTAGTAAAGGACGTGACGTGTTTTATTCTTGTCCCCTGAAAATTCAAACATCAAGGCAAATGATGTGAATTCTGCATCAGCTTTTTCAGTCAAAACACCCGTCTGAGCATCTTTGATTTCACCCAAAATCTTAGTCGCAAACATTTCAATAATGTGAGAGATTTTGAATTTCCCTTCATACCCTTCATTTGAGTTCATGAAGTGATAATCGATGTCATCTGCTTTGATTGGTGTTGATTCACCCTTTGGATCCAATGTCAATTCCATTGCCCCAGGGAAGCGGAAAATCTCATCGTAAGCAATCACTCCATCTGCACCAATTGATTTGATTGGCGCAACGTGAACATTTTTTAAACCAAAGGTTACTTTATTTTCTTGAGTCATGTCATTCCTCCTTAGTATAGATAGACTGTATAAGACTTGACATAGAGTCTTTCAGTCTCGATAAATGTTTCTTCTTGAACTTCAAAAAAGAGCTCGTGGGTTGCCCACAGCTCTTCCAGACGTTCTTCCAAATCTTCATCCTTATTCTCAAAAGCCAGCTCAACTGTCACGCTCTTAATCTGATGATTAACCGTGTTGTCAGCTGCATTGATGGCTGGACTCGATTCATAATAGATCAGGTAAGGTAAGTCAGGAGCGTTCCCAGTTTTAAACGCTCGATAAGTGACAGGCAAGTTTGTCTGTTCCAAAATAGCAGCAAAGTCTGATAGCTTCATTTCCCAATCTCCTTGATACGCTTCTCAAAGTTCTGAATTGCTTTTTCTTCAGCTGGCTTGATGTGGACGATACCAGCGACACGACCACCATTTCTTGAAAGGTGTCCGTTCTCAAGTATGTGAGTAAGACTTGCAACTGCGTTGAAAACGACAAAAGAGCCATTGGCCAGCTTCTTCTTTTTCCAACTTCTACGATACTTTCCGTACCGTTTCGGACTTGTATCTTTCAACTCATCCACAGTCTCATCAGCAACTTGTTCTGCAATCTTATCCACTTCTTCAGTAACCTCATCAGAGTAAGCTGCAAGCTCTTTCGCTATCAAATCAGCAAGGTCATTACTCATTTCAATACCTCTGATAAAGTCAACTCTAAAATTTCAGAATCGATAGGATAGGTTTTCAAGATACGATATTGCTTGCCTTCAAATTTCGCAAACTCCTGATTCTCATACTCAAAATTTCGAACCTCAACGACCAAGCTCGGTTTTAGACCTGCCTGATTTGCTTGATAAAATTCAGAGCGAGTAACCTTCTTTTTCCGACATAATAGAGTAACTTCAATTTCTTCAGAGATTGGTTGTAGTAGCTTATCCTTACCCGTAACTTTCTTAGAGATCAGCGTGATTTCATGATTCCACATTCTTGACCTCTTTCTTTGATGTTATCTGTAAATTATGCAGTCGCCACTGAAGGTGACGTGGCATATCCACCCCACCCTCATAGCGATAAGCAGCATAGTCAACGATAAACATTTCATGGTCAGCACGCTCACCGACAAGCTCAATACCGAGATTATCGGTCAATTCAGTGATGACACTTGAAATGATTTTTTTTAACGGCTTGTCTCTCAAGTCGGTTGAAATACCCAACTTAAGCTTCAGCAATTCTAAAAGCTGACCTTCGTCCATGCTTACTCCTCAACTTCCTTAGCAGGCTCTTCAGCAGCTTTCTCAACTGTTTCTTCCTGCTCAACTGCGGTCTCTTCCTTCACTTCTGTTGCTTCAGGAGCTGGTTTCTTAGGCACATCCTCTCCCGAAACCTCAAGGAAGATAGAACCAGCAGTGTTGGCACCAGTCAAAAGGCCGTTTGTAAAACTATCTGTTGGCTCATATCCCTCACGAGGAAAGATGTCGCCAACAGCGTAGTCATGTTTTTCAGGATCAGACAAGTCCTTGAAAGGACGAATTACTTTATAGCTCATACGCTACCTCCTTAAGCTACAACATCAGTGTATGTTCCGAAGAATCCAGCTTCTTCATTTACTTTCTTAATATCCAAACGGATAAAAAGCCCAAGCAATTGTCCGTAAATGTCATTGTTCACCCATTTAACGGATACTTGAGCACGGTCAAACTCTTTGACGAACTCGGTGACATCTCCGATGAAGAATTTCATGTCTCCTTCGTTTCCGAACACTGTGTCATCTACTTTGTAGATTGTTTTCCCGCCAAATGAATAGCCAGTAGGTGAAGCCACATCAGTTTGAAGCATGTAGCGCCCGTCTTTGTCCTTCACCTTGTCAAGCGCAGCAAACATTGACTTAGTTACAACGATACTTGCTTTATAAATTGATTTAAGCTTCTTGTTGTAGATATCTTTAATACCATCAAATCCAGATGCATCTGCTTGGGTAGCTGTTTTGAGGACAGCTGTAACTAATGACAATTCAGTGTTTTCACCTTGATTGAACACTTCGTCTTCAACAATGGACATGATGTCATAGTCTGCGTCGTCAATCATTTCTTGTGACACAGGGATATATCCACGGTAAGTCTTGATTGAATAATCAATCTCGCTGATTGCTGGTTTTCCGAGTTCTGGATTTGATTTCAATTCATCTGTTGAAACCATTACACCATCCGTTTTCTTGATAACTGGATATTTACCAGATCCACTGTTAACTTTCACACGTTCCACAAGATCCAAAAGTGGATTACGTGTTTTGTTAACAAAATGAGGTTTCAAAACTTCAGTAGGGATTAAAGCTGCGCTTCCTGAATCAGTAGTTTTCAAGCCTACGATGTCACGAGTTTGACCAGTACGAATATATTTAGCGATTGCATCACGTTGTTCCAATTTCTGTCCTCCACGTTTTTCTTGACTTGGGTAAGTCGGGGCTTTGCGATTCAATTCTTCAACTTGATTTTGCAAATCTTCGATTTCTTTTTCAAGTTGCTCTTTTTCTGCCAATTTTTCATCCAATTCTTTTTGGATGTTTTCCAGGCTCTTTTCAACTGCTGAAACTTCTTCATCATTTCCAGCTTGATCCAATTTCTTCGCTTCAAGTTCAGAACGCTTGTTCAATTCTTTGATTGATTCTTCAAGTTCTACCACTTTGTCTGCTTTGTTGCGCATACGAGCGCCTAAAATCAATGATTTGTGCATAGGTTAAATTTCTCCTTAATTTCTTTTTTGCGCTTATCTAGCGCTTCACGATTGGCACGCTGTTGACTTTCAAAGTCTTTCTGTCGTGCAGCAATTTCCGTTTGTGGATAGGCTGGGAAAGTACATGGACTGACTTCAAAGATTTCTAATTCTAAGATAGTGTCCAGGTACGAACCATCTGCTTGCTCTTCCGTATTGATTTTTATTGGGATGAAACCAAAGCTACATCCAATCACATCGCCACGCTGAACACGAGCATAGGCCCCAACAGCTTGCGGATCATCCTTGTTGATGATGATATCACCGTAAAGTCCGATTTCATCAACTCCTAAAATGACCGTCCCGTTACCAGTACGACCAAGCACTAAACTATCATCATGGTTAAATAATGCCCTGATGTCAGCTCCTTTGATAGCTTTTTCAACGCCCTCACGTTTGATTACCTCAAAGTAACCCGGCCATAATTCAGTAACTTCATCGAACTTGATAAAGTACCCGCTCAAAATCAAATCACCAGTGTCACTTTCTTCTCGTGTCTTGAACTGAGCAGTACGATAACTATTCCGTTTGTTCATTCTCTTCCTCACCTCCTTTCAACTTCTTCTGGTCCCCAAGTCTGTCTTGTGGTAGATAATTTTCAAGAGCGAGGAGCTCATCCATATCAGGATCAGGTGGCATCCCAAGCCAATCCCTCCACTCGTTTCGACGCATTGCCATACTTTTAGTCATCTGTTCAGCAACTGATGACAATTCTGTAATGTCATACGAATAAAGCGAGCGAGCATTAAATTTGAAATACCGATTATTTGAAACGAGTAAGTCTCTCGTTAAAGTTTGAGTGATTGTCGTGGCGATGCTCATGACTGTTGTATTGACAAAGTTGTTGTATTCTTCTTTGTCAAAATTACCAACTCCAAGAATAAAAGCTGGAACTCCCAAAAGCCCAGCAACTGTTTTCTTATCAATTTCAACAGATTCATTGATAGCAATATCTTTTAAACTTAGTGGCTTGACCTGTTCGACATTCAACAAAGCGTCTGGAATAATCCACGGCTCACCTGCCTGACTTGTTGCTAAGTATTTCTTAGCAACCTTGTCTCGTCCATCTTGCGTGGCCAATTCTGCACTCGAAGAATCAACTTTAACAATTAAGCTAGGAACGTTCTTGCCATTCATAAAGCCTTTTTTGGTCTGAGTAGCAAGGTTTAAATTCCTAACAATATCCCTCAGAGCCAACCTGTATCCAGTCCCTACAAATGGATTGTCTGGATCTGGGTTGATTACAAAGTGCACGATTTCGCTTGGGTTGTAGTCAATACCACGATAATTCACGATATAACCAACATCATCACTTTTGAAAGAGACCTCACTCATTGCGAATGGTCTCAAGTTCAAAATGTAATCATTCACAGGATCATACTCAACATGAAGAACTGAATTTCCGTCACCGAATAGCAATAGGTCACGCACAATCTTGAAAATCCAAGTTTTGCGAGTCATATTGTCGCATGGGTTTACATCAATCTTGCGAGCCAGTCCGTCTTTCATTCGAACATCGCCCTTGTCAGTATTCTCCATTAAATGAATGGTCATATTGGATACCATGTCAGCAATCTTATTGACCGCAGTAATCACATCAGGATTGCGAGCCAAAGGCACATAGCTGTCACCGTCGATATAAAGCCCAAAATCTGAATGAGTGATAACATTCGTTCCACCTCTACTCTTACCACGTTTCAAAAACCTATCTAAAAGCCCCATCTTTCCTCACCTCCTTTCTCTAATCAAAGAAGCTCATGACATTCTGATTCTTACCAAGATTAGCAAGAGCCTGAATGCAAGCAAAAACGCTGGCATCGAACAAGTCAATTCTTGCAGTACCACCGTCACCGTCTAATTTTTCATATTGCACAGCGTCATCCACCTTTTCAATCGCTCTAACGTTGCTCACACAGTATTCGTAAGCATCAGAATGAAGATAGTAAAACTCTTTATTCTTAACTTTGAACTCAATCCGTCTGAATCCCTCTGATTTCAGATAGAAAAGCTGAGGTTGGTCAATCATCTTGAACCGAGCTTGTTTCATCTTTGTCAGGAACTCACGACCAAACTTCCTATCCATTCCGACAGCAGCAATCTTGAACCCTTTCTCCCTCATCTTGATGAACCATTTAACAATATCATCATAGAGAACGGTTGGGGTGTTGCTCATCGTCAGCCAACCATCAGACTGCCACCCAAAAAGTGGAATACCGTCGTCATTGGCTTTCTTTTGAGCATTGACACGAGGAAAGAAAGCATGTGTGATACAAATATCAACGTCTTTCTCACCATCATGATAGACTCCATATAATGCAGCGGCGGTCAAGTCGTGCAATCTTGATAAGTCAGCACCACCATACCACTGGATAGGCAAGCGTGCCAACTCCTCTAAGGTCCAATCATAGCGACTGTCTGAAGCAATGAACTCATCAGGATTGAAATAAGCGTTCATTGAGTTTGTAAATACATTCAAAGTCTTGTTGAAAAACTCATTTCTTGTCTGTGGATCGTTCATAGCCTGCTCGGCTTCAGCTCTCAAAGCAGGCATGGACACCGTGACACCCCAAGACGGATTTGCCATCTTCAAAACATTATCATCAAGATAGTCACCAACATCGCCATCCGTTGTCTGATTGGCTTTGCAAATAAAAATAAATAAAGCCTCATCCTGTACCAACTGCTTGAGCACTTTCTGACAGTATTTCAAGCGATTAGCAAGAAAGCCTGTTGGAATATCCCCCGCCGTAGAGATAACAAAAAGCATACTGTTACGGTATGCTGACATTGTTTTCTTCATAAGACCATACTTTTTAGAATTTCGCATGGTGTGAGCTTCATCGATGACCGTGACATTGCCATTGAGAGAGTCCAAACGACTCTCATCGTTGGCCAAGGCCTGAATATAGAATGACCCATCATCTCCAAAATTAGCTGTGATAGAGTGTTCTTGGTTATTGTCCTTGATACGGATAGATTTGTCATTCCATCGTTCCACGTTAAACTTGATGAAATTAAAGGCTTCCAGTGCTTGCTTGACAGAGTTAGCCACGATATAGCATTTTGAACCACTGTCAGCATCCAAAATCTGATAAAGCAGAGCAATAGCAGCAGTAAAACTGGTCTTTCCGTTTTTCCGTGCCAGCATTATCAAGGCTTCCTTAAACCTACGCTCGTTCGTACCAGCGTGATAGAACCCAAAGAGATTGACAACCGTGAAATGTTGCCACGGTTGCAAAATCAAAGGCTTGTTACGGATAGACATGGCAAACATGTCATCTCCTTGCTGATGAACAATTGAGTTCTCGATGAAGTGAACAGCAAAATCCACTATATCCTCATCAAGCTCATATGCTGGATTTTCCAAATCCCTCAAAAAGCGTTCAGCAGCCAAAATCCGTTCTTCGTTATGTTCCTCTTGATAGCTCAGGACATAATCAACATAGGCTTTAGCTTTTCCAAGATTGGTTGTAGCATGGCGAAAATCAGCAAAACGTTTTTCAAAGTCTTTATCCATCTTTCACCCGCTTCTTTTTCAGTTCATTCTTGAACTTCATGACTTCTGTGAGTGGTGAGCCTTTATCCTGTTCCACCACCTCACCGAGTGACTTCGGATTCATCATCAACTGATTAGAGTAGCTAAGAATGTCTTTCCTCAAAATTTCCATCGCTGTCAAGATTGGAACTTTGCGCTCATTTTCAGCACCAGCCTTATTGACGTAAGTATCTGTTACTGGATAACCCATATCAGCATAATCTTGAGCAAATTTCTGATACTGATATAGCATTCCTACAAAAATATCAATGATCATCTCAAATTCTTTTCGATAAGTGCCTAAGTCTTTCATCTGCTTGACCACTTTTGACTTGATAGACTTTGCTGTAATTGGTTTAGCCAAAAACTACCTCCTTTCGTCAAAATCGCTTAGTTTTTACCCCCTTTTTGTTTGAAGGCCCCCGACTTGGAAAAAGTTCCCTTCACCGGTACCCTACTGGCCAAAATGAATTTTTAAAGAGGTGGGGGGTATCCATAAAATTCTTCAAATTCCTTTTTTCTCTTTCTTTGCCAAAATAATCCTTGATTGATAATCTTATCATTCTTTCTATCGTGAAATGTGTTGTGCTTCTTGTTTGTTAATGGCAAACAGTTCCACTCAATAAATTCAAGTTCAGGATATTCGGTTACAGGAAAGATATGATGTACCATTTCAGCTGCTACTGAAATTCCGTAGCGTAAACTTTCCTGGCAAAGATAATCGTACTTACGCATTATCTTGTCACGAAACCTAAGCCACTTTTTTGATTTCAAGGATGGCCGAATAAATTTATCGTACATACCAACCCTCCTTCTCAATGCAAAAAGGACAGGCCTTTGACCTATCCCCTCTCATACAAGAAATCTATGCTACCATAATAAACCTTTTTTTGTGAGACTTCAAGATGTCTTTTGTCTCATTTTACTTTTCTTGATTTTCTTTTTGAGTGACTGAAGATTGGTTTCCTTAATTCTAATTCTTTCTGTTTGTGGTAATCTTGATGTTTCCACATGACCCCGTCATGTTCATCAACCTCTCTGTATAAATTATATCGAATATCCATTTTTGACCTCGCCTGACTATACCAATTTTATCCCTCACTTTCACATATCTTATATTTTGTTAAACTCACTATAAATCTCAAACCCTTACTAAACATGGGTTTTAAAGCGTTTCATTTTTTCAGTTTATGCTTAACTCATTATGTGAAAGTAATATCTAAAAAATTAAATGACAAAGTTTCGTAGTGCATCATCAAGCTCTGCTTGCTCAATCCCTATGTATCTAAGAGTTATTGCAGGTGATGAGTGATTGAACATTTTCTGTAATGTCCCTACGTCCTTTGTCTTGTTGTAATATTTATAACCAAACGTTTTTCGCATTGTATGTGTTCCAACATTGTCAATGCCAAGTTCTTCAGCAGCCTCATGAATAATTTGATAAGCTCTCTCACGAGTGATCGCTTTATTCTGACCTTGTCTACTCTTGAATAAAAAATGATGAAATGGTTTGCCTTCAACGTATCTCCTCATTTCTTTCTTGAGTTCTTTTGTCATCCGTCTTGTTATCTGCTTGCCAGTCTTTCGTTCTCTCAGTTTGATGTGCCAGCCTTGAACATCTTTAACTTTCAAGGTAAGTATATCTCCGACTCGCAAACCAGTATTCAGGCCTGTAATGAATAGCATATAGTACATCTCATTCCACTCTTTGAGATAATCTTTCATTGCCTGAATATCATCATTATCTTTTATCGGTGATACAAATTCCATGTTCTACCTCCTTTCCCAAAACAAAAAGCCAGCATTTGCTGACTCTTGACGATACTTCTGTTGGACAACTTTTCTGACTAGAATTAAGGATGACTCCTAAAGTGTGATGTGTGTTTTGTTTCAGAAGTTCATGCTATCATAATAAACCTTTTTTTGTGAGACTTCAAGATGTCTTTTGTCTCATGTTTATTTATAGCTCACCTTTCAAAATAGCGTACTGCTCTAGGATAATCCTTCTACGTCGATAGATTGTAGCTTTGCTCATGAATTTCTGTTCTGCTATTTCTTCCCATCTCAGTTGAGGATATCTCCAGCGCAGATTAAAGATTTCCTTATCTTCATCAACTAGATTGATCAGGAGTTTGTTAATAATAGCTTTGAACCCTTCGAGAAATTTTAAGGTTGGATCATCTGCGATTCTGATTGCGATAGTTTCGGTAGGTTTGCTTATTCCTACACTGGGACCACTCTGAGCATCTGGGTTTCGAGTTTCTAATTCTAGCCTTCTCAAATCTATTGTACGTTGAATGTTTTGGAATTTGAAAAGTTCTCTGTCTAATGTTTTGAGGTCTTCGTCGCTCAATTTCTTCAAATTTTACCTCCAAATTTTCTAAATAATTAAATAAGCTATCGAATATTTTAGAAAAAGCCTTACTGATGTCAGAAACTATCTGCTTAATCATTCTAGATAAAACTTCAATTTCTTCCTGACTTAACTTTCTAAGCTTATTTTCTAATTCTATTTGTTTCTTCTGAGCAAGTTGTTTAGCTTTCTTCTTTTTAATCCTTCTATTCATCTTGCTCTCCATTTCCTGGTATTAGCTTTTATGAATGCAGCCTGCTCTTGCATCTGCTTCCATTCGTAATCCATGATGATTTCAAGCTGGTTGTTACAAAGAGTCCTCAAGAAATCATTTTGAACTTCTAATTTTTCAATATCCTTATAGGCTCTTTCATACAGTTCATCTTCCAGAAATCTAATTCGCTCTGCCATTGCTTCTTGAATGATGATGTAAGTTGGTTTCTTATACTTTGTCATTAAAATCTTACCTCATCTCCTATTTTTAGAGATTCATAGTTTGTTTTAGTAACTACGAACACTCCGTAATTTTGTACTGTGATAGTGTACATGTCGCCAATTTTCTCCTTGTGGACGACTCTGCCTTTGATTTCTGCGCCTGCGTTATCAGCCTTGTAAATAACCATTGGCTTCTTTTCTTCCAGATTCCGGATTTTATCCATCTGCCAGATGTTCAACCCAGCAGACAGAAGAATCCAGATTGCGATAAAGCGTTTCATGTCTCCTCCTCAAAATAAAATTTACCATTAAAAGGCTTGATTTCAATAATTCCATAATCTAAACCAAGTCTTGCTATGAATGGCTTGCTGATTCTTTCGTGCAAGGTAGACATCTGCTCTCTGAATTCTTCTAACAGAAGAGTAGATTTGTAGAAATTGCATTGATAGCAAGCAGGCATATAGTTTTCAAAGCTATCTTCTCCGCCTCGATAGTGAGGATGCAAATGATCTACTCTCAAAGTTTTCAAGTCCAAAACCTTGCCACAATAAGCACAGTGACCGCCGTATTTATCTAAAACTTTTTGTCTAGTGGTTTTAGATATGCTTTTTCGTTTCATTCTGTGACCTCATTTCTCAATTCAAAATGAATTCCATACAAGAGCAAATCATTTTGAAAGTCAACGAATGCTTCAATCATCTCAGCTTCTTGAAAATCGTATTCCTCGACTGTACCCAAGAAATCATCAATATCATCTCTTTGGACACTTCCATATTCTGTCTTAGTATGTTCCACGGCTAATTCATAGCCATCAACACCAATTGTGTAGTAGATTCTGCCAGCTGAATAATCATATTTGTAATTCTTGATAATCATCACTCAACCTCCTCAAAATAACTATGAAATTTACTTAAATTGATAATAGCAACCTCTTCAACAGAATGCTTCTTAATGTCAAAGTCTGGATCATTTTTCCCAAACTCTTTCTTTATCGCTTTTTCAGCAAGCGATGGTAAAGCGAATATACTTGCTCCATTTTTTAAGGCAAGCGCTTGACCGTGTTTATTTACTATTCTATAACCCACATCAAACGGTCTGATTTTCGCAGGGATTTTTATGCGTTTGTTTTCAGTTTTTATTGCTTGTTCAATGGTTTGTACCATCACTCCACCTCCTCGACTTCAAACAATGGACTATTAAACACTTCACTAAAACCAGCATCTTCTAATTCTTTTCGGGTGTGGTGTGTGCTATAAAGTGAGTTTTCTTCCCGGTCTGAGAAAAGCCATTTGTTTGAATGTTTTTCACGGTTCAAAGTTTCGTGATTTCCACAAATGCCTTTCACCTTTACCCGATATCTCTTCTCTTTCTCGACCTCGTAGCCATCCAGCCATGCACGAGCGGCTAAATCAAACGGTCGTTCTTGCATAAACCATTTACCAACTTCTTCATTTGTGAAATCAAAATCGAAGAAGTCTGCTAAGTCTTTGCAAGATTTTCTAGCTTCCTCAATCCAATCTGCCACAAACTGCGGTACTACGACTTTTTCTGGTTCGTCTAGTTGTTTCACTAAATCTAAAACATCGTCCAAAGCAACATAATACTTTTCTCCATACAATTTATCTAAACTTCCAATTTTCTCAATCAATTCCTGTTTATTCATCTTACTACCTCCCTAAAATGGCAAATCATCATCTGAAATATCCATTGGCTCACCTTGTCCGTAACTTGGTGGCATCTGATTTTCCATGCTCGACTGGTTTGCAGAGTTATCCTTCTTTTCAAGCGTTTGAAAGCTCTCAGCCACAACTTCCGTCACATAGACACGTTGTCCTTGCTGATTATCATAGTTACGAGTCTGGATGCGGCCTGTGATTCCTACAAGAGCACCTTTTTTAAGCCAATTTGCAAAGTTTTCAGCTTGCTGACGCCACATGATGCAACTGATAAAATCAGCTTCACGATCACCTGCCTGATTCTTAAAATTGCGATTCACTGCCAAATTGAAAGACGCGACAGCCACATTTGATGGTGTGTATCGCAACTCAGGGTCTTTTGTCAAGCGCCCCACTAATGTAACATTATTGATCATCTTTCTTTTCCTTTCCTGTCACACATTCAACAACTGAGTAACCGATAAAAAAGCACAGAAAAGTTATTCCAAATTCTTTAATAAATTCAATCATTTTCTTCCCCTCCTTCATTTTCTAAAACGGCATCTTGTGTAAAAGTATTGCCAATTTCATAATATTTGTATTCCTTAGCCGTCACTTCAAATGTTTCTTCGATCTGCTTATTTCCTGCATATCCTGAAATAACCAGAATGTATTTTCTTTTGGTTTTGGTTGGCACAAGTACAGAACTTTTACCTGTCGCAACAGGTATGAACGTTGTGTGAGGTTCATCGATGTACTTATCTACCACCGTTCCACTCGAAATCTCGTGACATGCTACGAGGAAGGATGCGAATAAAACAACACATAGGATTTTAAAATATCTCATTCCTTCTCCTTCAAAATTTCTGGGTTCTCGTAGATATTGCCGATGATTTCTCTATTGCCAGCCACGTTACACAATCGCTCAAAATTGTTGTAACTAATCAAACTATTCGTCCACATCCCTAAATCAGATCTGTATTCGACTACACCATTCAACAATCCATCTTTTGTGCCAAGAACATCCCCCTCAAAGATTTCTTGACCGTTCTTATCTTTGAATCCTGTTGATTGCATGAGGGTGACATCTTCTCCATTTCGCTTATCTTCAAATTTCAACGGAACTGATGTAGAGCCATCGCTAAACTTCCCTATGATTTCCTTTCTGACAAATGAAATCATCAGTATTTCATTAATCATTTCTTCTGCTAACACATACCATGCTCTATATTTCAGCATCATCCCAAATCCTCCTCCTTCACAAACACCCCGTCAATCATCTTTCCTTTGCGGTCCTTGATGACTTCATAAGCTTCTTCTAAACAATTCTCAGCTGTAGTTCCATTGCAAAATGAAACCGTACTAATCACACTGTCAAGAAACATTAAGTCTGCTTTGATTAAAGGAATTTTTGTTTCATTGTGACAGACATGAGCGTATAGCTTCTGAGCAATATTCCCTAGACTCGAAACCATCAGCAGCAATTCAAGTTCCTGTTGATTTGCTTGAATCTGAGCGCCGTTCTTGATTTGTTGCTCAAGTCCAATCAATACTACCTGGATGTCTCCAAGAGCATCATAGATCAGTTCAGATTTATCCTTGGCAATGCCTTCAAACAATTCTCCCGACTCTTCCATTAGCTTCAAGAATTGTTTGACAGGATTTGCTTCATGTAGATTTCTATCAACAAACCACTGTTGAACCTTTTCTTCCAAATTCATTTTTGTATTCATCTTATTTTTCCTCCATCTTCTTAGTAATCAAGTAGTAGCAATCAGCTGCTCCGTAGTCAATCCTGATATTTTCTCCACTCATGCTTTTCCGAAATTGTGGATGACTGATTGCTGAGTAACTAGCTTGATGTTTCTTTAATTCATTGATTGCGCTATGTATGTGGCCGAAACTCCCAATAAGTATCTTGCGGTGGCCGTTATAAATGAAATAGAGATTTAACATCAATACCTCCTAAAATTTCATAAAAGCCATCCAGTGAGTCGTCCCACGTTGCTGTCCAAAAAGTGGTTGATGCGGAACCAATTCCAAAATTTCCTTAACATTTACTTGAGCATCAGACCATTTAAAGATAAGTGTTCCACCTGTTTTCAAAACCCTAAAACATTCTTCAAAACCTTGCTGCAAGTCTAATCTCCAAGTCAACAAGTCTAGTTGACCATATTGCGCACGCATGAATGATTGCTGACCTGCCCAAAGAAGGTGTGGCGGATCAAATACAACAAGGTTAAATGTTTCGTCATCAAATGGCATATCTCGAAAATCTGCAACAATGTCTGGCTTAACATTGATTTTCTTTTTGTGAATTTCAAATTCTTCTTCACGTCTATCCATGTAAGTTGTGTGTGGTTCTTGTTTATCAAACCAAAACATTCTAGACCCACAGCACGCATCTAGTATTCGTATATCTTTCATCCCTTCACCTGAATCACATAGAAATTCCCAAATGATCTAAGTGCCTTGGCCACCTGCAATGCGACCGCACGAGAGACAAACCGAATCGCTCCCCTCTCTTCTGAAAAAGAGATATCAATCCCAGTCACGCCGATTTTAGCAGACATCAAGTACGGTTTTTCTTCTTTTGTTCCATGTTTCAAAATAAACATCACTTTTTCCCTTTCTCTAGTTTTTCTAGCATTTCTTGTTTCTTCTTCTCAAGGTCCTTTTTGGTCTCATCGCTAGTAGTATTCACATAGTTAGGTTGAGACCATTCAGGAACATTTGATTTTTGATTCCCTGACTGACCCTTTATTTTACTTTCTTTGTACGCTCGCTCACGTTCATCGACTGCTGCAATCGTCAAAACTCCATCGTTCTTCCAATTCGTCAAAATCGCTCTGATATAACTAAAATTCCTTTTACCATTGTCAGCAGCAAGACCAATTGCTTTCAGAACAACTTTCGCTTCCATACCATCCAAAGTGATGAACTCTTTTAAGATTTCAAATTGAGTTCCATCCAACTGAGCAATACGAGATTGATATTCTTCGATGATGAGTGCGACTGGATTTTCATCTACATCTTTCTCTATCTCTGTATCTATATCTTTCTCTTTATCTATATCTCCGTTGCAAGTTGTTGCAATGGTGTTGCAATGCAACCCCCTCAACTCTCTGTGTTTGCGACTTCTGCGAGTGCTCGCTGTCTCACTACCCACCATTTCAGGAACTTGTTCTAAGAAATAATCTCTGTCATTTATTTTAGTCAGCAAGCCTTTACTCTCTAAGAAAATCAGAGTGATTTTAATATCTTCAACATTCTCGTCAATGACAAGAGCGATTTCTTCAGCTAGATTGTCAGCAAGCCCATCATAGTAGATGTGCCCGCCATCCTCTAAACTAATCAACATCATTTTGAGATAGATGATAGTGTGCGTATCGCCACCTGCAATCTTACGAAGCAATTTCATTTCCTTAGACTTGAAAAAATCCTGAGCCAGTTGAATCCAGTAGTATCGCTTGTTTTTTACTACCATTGATACCCTCCGTTTTAATCCACAAATGTTTCTTTTCGTGTCACGGGATCAATGTCCACACGTCGCCCTGTTTTAAAGTCGATAAACCCTTTTTCAACTTGTGGCGCTTGAAATTGGACCTTCTTCGGTTTCGTGGCCATTTTAAGCTTGATATTCATCATCAGTGATTCAATCAAGACTACTGAAACTACTGTGCATACTGCGATAATTTGTAAATTGTTCATGTTTTTTATCCTCTTTTTGTGTTATAATAAATTCAAATAATTTTGCTAAGACCTTGTCCAGAAGCCTTTTAGTAAAGTTATTATAGTTGATTTGAGAGCCATTCCTTAATGGCTCTTTTTGACCATTTTTTGCCAGGTAATTCCTTTGGAAATCCCTTCATGTAACGATAATTATTTGAAAATGTGTCATAGTTGATGCCTAGAAAGTCGCAGGTAGTGCTCACATCCATCAGCTCTGGATAGTGATCACTATCTTTTTCTATTTCAACCAACCTTGTGATTGTGTCCTTGATAATGGATTTAATCCAGTCAGATAGTGAAAGTAGAACATTGTCCATCTTCTCCCCCTTCTACACTTCATCAAATGAGTTCAATTTCATGATTTTCATCTTGGTATTGGTGCTTGGTTCCCAAGTCATCCAATATTTCAACGCTGCTTCTGCGAATTTCTTTGGCAGTAAGTCATAGCGACTGATATTAAAATGATCCTTGAAATCAATCTCTGCTTGCCTGAAGACAGATTGAGCGAAGATTTTGTCAGCATAAGCTGGACTGTCAATACCACCCAAGCAAGCCACAACCCGAGCCTTACGCTTCTTCAGGAGTGATTGAGCATAGCTCGGATGAATCGGTTGCTCACTCTTGAGATAGTCAATGTCTTCCAGCATGGTCGCCTGTTGCTCACGCAATTTCTTTTGGCCAGTAAATAGAGCGATGAAGGCATCCTCGTCCAAGTCCTCACGGATAAATCCACCCTGCTTGCGAATAGCTGGCAAGACATCTGATGTCACCCAACGCTTAAACTCTCTGGCTTGTGGAAGCTTACTTGAAAGAATGAGAGAATAAAGACCAGATTCGTTAATAACGGTAACACCTCTATTTCCAAAAGTACCGTTTTGGTAGTTTTGGCGATCTTCTTCATCTACGTGACGGTTTATGTCTCGACTACCGTTTTGGTATCCTAGAATATCCGCAACATCCTTCCCAACAAACCAAGGCTCATCATCAATTGTCAAAGTACGGACTTCCTGCCCGTGAAAATTAAAAATTTCGTTCATAACATTCCTCTTCTTACTTTCCCCAGTGTTAAAATAGTTTCCCAAACATCTAGTCCCTCAAGACTATCGATCATCAACTGACTCAGTTGATGATTTTTCTTCTGCCAATTCAGTATTATTTTCGCTTGCATATATGGACCTCTCAGTGATTTCTCCAAGGATTCTCAATTCCTAAAACATCTGTGACTTTTTCTTTCACATAATCACTTCCTTTGCCATACTTCAGCAACTCTGAAATGACTGAAGGCGCTACAAATACTTGTTTTGCTAACTCAGCTTGAGTCATATCCAGCTCAATCAAGCGAGTTTTGATTTTAGCCTTGATTATCTTTAACTCTTTACTCATATTCTTCCTTTCTATTGTTCTACCCTTTCTGCTATAATAAAATCAGAAGGGAGGTGATCTAATGACACTGTCTGACAAAGAAATCGCTTTAGAACTTACAAAGATTACCGTCGAACACTTTAATATTAGAGTCGCACAAAGTATCCGACAATCTGGATTAACAGACGAAATCATTGAACAATTCTACAAGCGATTCTATGAAACTGTTACGAATTTAAAAGATAATCATCCAGAATCGTAACATCTATTTTGAGCACATCTTCTGGATGTGCTTCTTTAATGTAAGCTATTTTTTCAATAGCTTCATTTACAGACGTACTTCTTAGAGAGATACTCAGCTCTACCATTCCCTCTCTCCCTCCTTTTTAAAAAATTATCTAAAAAGTTAGCGAATTTCTTGACAAAAAACAATCTATAGTTTAGAATTTAATCATAGAGAAAAGACCTACTAAAAGTAAGGTTCTACCTGGAAAACGGACGCCAATCAGTTTTGTAAGGCTTTATTTTTTAGTTGTCTTGTTCGCTAACTCTTTAGCTTACAAATAATATTCTAAACTATAGATTGTATTTTGTCAATAGTTTTGCAATCAAAAGTTTAAATATTTTTTGTCATGCCTTAGAAAGGTTGATAAATCAATGTTTTCTTTGTTCGAAAAAATAAAAGAACTTTGCCAAAATCGTGGAATTTCTATAAATTCTCTTGAAGAAACATTAGGATATAGTAGAAATACAATCTATAGTATGAAAAACAAAAAACCAAATGCTGAACGTCTCCAAGAAATTGCTGACTACTTCAACGTTTCCACGGACTATCTGCTAGGACGTACAGATAATCCTGCCATCGCTGGTGATTCAAAAGAGTATATATGGCAAGGGAAAGTTCTAAATGTTGAAGAAATGGCATCTAATGTCATGATGTTTGGCGGTCGAGAATTAACAGATGAAAAGAAAAAAATCATCCAGTCTATCATTGAAGGTTATCTAAAAGAAGCTGGTGATTAGAGGTATTGCTTAGTGACTGAAAAAGAAATTATAAGTCATTTTCAGATTCGTATTATCGATTTTGATGGAGATTTGATGCCTGATGAACTTGGTTTTTACGAAAAAGAAACCAATACGGCTTTCTTATCGAGCAAGCTCAACAAAAAAGAGAGGGTTAAGGTCCTGTTGCATGAATTAGGGCACAAGGACCATACACGCTCAGAGTACCAGAACGCTCGTCTACGCTGTGAGAACGAAGCTGATAGGAATATGATCCATCATCTCGTGAAAGATGCGATAGAAAGTTTAGAAGACCCTACAGAGTTTGATTACCTCAAATTCATGTCCTATTACAATCTAACAACCGTGACAAATGAAATCATGGTAAAAGAGGAATATCATAATTTAGCAAATATAATTTAAGGAGATGTTATGAAAAAAGAAAAAGATTCTAAACCTTTTTATAAAAAAGTTTGGTTTTGGATATTGTTAGCTATCTTAGCTATCGGTGGTTCAAATGCTCTTACAAAACAAACGTCAAGCAAAGCAGACGAAGAAAAAGCAAGTGCGCTTAAAACAGCTCAAGAACTTGTCGAAAGTAAAGCGTCATTTTCTGAAAAAACACTTCTTTGGTATTTAACAGAAAGTGCGAGTCACAAATATTCAAAGAAAGCTGCTCAATATGCTGTTGAGAATGTTGGTGATGTTTGGGTTAATGAAGCGCTCGATATTGCAAAAGAAGAAAGAAGTGAAGGTAAGACTGACGCAGAAATACTTAAAAGTTTGACAGATAAAGATGCTCAGTTTACTGAAGAACAGGCCCGGAAAGCTATTGAAAAATTAAATGAATAAAAAAAGCCACACAATTGCCCTCGCCAAAGTTTGATTGTGAAGCTTATCCTTTATAAAAAATCAGCCATTAAAAAGGCCTCTTTTCTATACTCTATTTTACACCATGAAAGGGGTGATGTCAATATTCTCAATGTTTAGACCTTGTCCAGAAGCCAATAAACAAGGAGAATACAATGAAATACATTAAAACAAAATATCCAAACATCTACTACTATGAGACCGCCAAAGGCAAACGTTATTACATCAGACGCTCTTTCTATTTTCGTGGTAAAAAGAAAGAGATTACTAAAAGTGGTCTCACAACCCTTCCACAAGCTCGTGCAGCCTTGACAGAGATTGAGCAGCAAATCCAAGAACAAGAATTGGGTATCAATACGAATCTAACGCTTGATCAGTATTGGGATATCTACTCTGAAAAGAGATTGTCAACAGGGCGCTGGAATGACACTTCCTACTACCTCAATGATAATCTCTATAAGAATCATATCAAACCCAAATTTGGTTCTATCCAGCTTAAAAGTCTAGATAGAAATGAGTATGAGCTATTTATTTCTGAAAAACTAAAGAACCATGCCAGATACACTGTTCAAACCCTCAATTCTAGCTTCATGGCATTGCTAAACGATGCCGTGAAAAATGGAAATCTGCTCTCAAATCGCTTGAAAGGTGTTTTTATCGGACAGAGTGATATTCCTGCAGCTAACAAGAAAGTGACTCTCAAGGAGTTCAAGACTTGGATAGCAAAGGCAGAAGAGATTATGCCAAAACAATTCTACGCTCTGACTTATCTTACCATCTTTGGATTGAGAAGAGGAGAAGTCTTTGGATTGCGTCCAATGGACGTAACTCAAAACGACAGTGGACGGGCTATACTGCATCTTAGAGATAGTCGAAGTAACCAGACCTTAAAAGGTAAAGGAGGTCTTAAAACGAAGGAATCAGAGCGCTACATCTGCCTTGACGATATCGGAACAGACCTTATCTATTATCTGATAGATGAAGCTGCTAAGGTTAAAAGGAGATTAGGGATTATCAAAGATCAGCAAAAAGATTACATTACGATCAATGAAAAAGGAACGCTCATCAATCCTAATCAGCTAAATAGGAATTTTAATCTAGTTAATGAAGCTACAGGATTGCATGTAACACCTCACATGATGCGCCACTTCTTCACAACTCAGAGTATTATTGCAGGAGTTCCGCTTGAACAATTGAGCCAGGCGCTAGGTCATACAAAGGTTTATATGACAGATCGTTATAACCAAGTTGAGGACGAATTAGCCGAAGCGACAACAGACCTATTCTTGAGTCACATTCGCTAAAAATTCCCCGACAAACCCTCTAAAACTTCCCGATATTTCCCCGACAAAAATACCAAAACTACCGAAATTTATCGGAAAGTAATATCTAGGTAACTCTCTAAAAGTTTGAAATAAAGCAAAAAAACTCCACCTGATTGGGTGGAGTTAAGGGAGATTATTATGAAAAAGAAAAGTTTAGGATTTCATTAAATAAAGTTAGGAGGTCTTTATTTAATGGTTATATGATACAAGATGAATCTTAAAACTAACTTAACTTTTCTCCTGATTTATCATTTTTTTAAAAATTTTTTTCAAATGGATTTTTCCTCTCCAAGTCATAAAAAAGCCACCTGATTGGGTGACTTCTTTAGGAGATTATGATGAAAAAGAAAAGTTTAGGATCTCATTAAATAAAGGGTACTAAATGAAAATCGAAATCAGACTAGGCAGATAGACACAAGCATAACTATAGTTAGCTAAGTCGACTCTAACGAAGGCTGGTGGGATTTTCGAAGAGTATTAGGAGGTCTTTATCTAATAACTATATAATACACGAGGAGACTTAAACTTTACTTAATAAAAAATAATTTTTTTTTATCTTTTTCGATCCACCCAAATCATTCCTGTGCAATCATAAGTAGATAGGGTTTCAAAGCCCAGAGAACGGTAGAATTCCAAGGTTTTTTCTGTCTGTTCGGTCACTAGTTGGACTTGATAGGTATCTTTATAATCACCTAAAGCCTCTTTCATCAAGTCGCTACCAATCCCTTGGCGCTGATAGCTAGGCAAAACGATCAAATCCTGGACAAAAATCGATGAAAAACCATCTCCGACCAAACGGACCAAGCCTACCACGGCATCACCATCAAGTGCCAGATAAATCGCTAATGAGTGAGACAAGGCCTTCTCCAGCATCTGAGGTTGATGTGTATAATTTGTCCAACCGACTGCCTGATAGAGATGCAAAACATCCTCTAGCTTGACAATTTCTTGCTTTCTCACGCTAATCATGTCATCACCTCTTAGAGCTCTCTCAAGCTCTTGTACTGCCGTCCATCTTTATCAAAGTTTTCAGGAGCCAGCCATGCTTCCAAACGAGCTTTAACTTGAGGCCAGTCCTTATCAATCATAGAGAGCCAATCCGTATCCCTCATACGCCCCTTATAAACGACTGCCTGGCGGAAGGTTCCTTCATAGACAAAGCCCAAACGTTCCGCAGCTCGTCTTGATGGCAAATTTAGAGCATCGCATTTCCACTCATAGCGACGATAGTTAAGCTCCTCAAAAACATAGCGAGCTAGGAGATATTGAGCCTCTGTCCCTATACGTGTTCCCCTGAGTTCTGGAGAAAAAGTGACAGCTCCCACTTCTATTACTCGGTTATTCTGGTCAATGCGCATGAGAGAAAAAGTTCCCAAAGCCTTACCAGTTGCCTTGTCTATAATCACGTAGTAAAAACGGTCCTTACGAGCCAACATCTGATTTAAGACGGTAACCAGTTCCTCCATATCTGCCACTGGTTCCTGAAAGAGGTAGGTCCACATCTCCCGAGGAGTACCTGGACCATAAACAGCTAATAAATCCTCTTCATGCTTTTCCACCGAAAGAGCCTCTATCCGAGCGTAGCGCCCTTCTAAGAAATCAATGGAAGGCAATTCACCTGGTGTATAACTTTCCATAGACTCACCAATCATCTGACCATATTCATTTACTGGCATAGCTTTCTCCTTGTTTTACGCTGAAAATACTATATCATAATTTGCTCTATATGGAAACTAGCACTCTCCCCAAACTTCATCCTCAACACTACATTAGTGATCCATTTTCTTTCTTTTCTCTTCTAAGGCTTGATTAATTCGTTGGGTGAGTTTGTGAGTTTGCCAGATCTGGTACAACCATATCAGTCCATAAATTAATAAGAAAAAGAACCACAGCAAGGGACTCAACAATGCTGAACCCCAGCCAAAAAATAGGTAGGTCAATACTAAAATAGTAGCTGTCGCTAATAAATGAACTCCTACACGCATACTATAAGCAAGAAACTCTAGTCTTTCAAGGATTAAGGTCAATACCCCCATAATTCCACTCATCAAAAACAAAGCTAGAATATTTTTTGTCGTTGGTGCGGGATAGGTAATACCTGAATAAAACTGAGCCAATAACACCAAACTCAAATAAACAAAGGAGGCCGTCCGCATTCCCGATACAAAATAAGCAATCAATCGCTTCATGATTTTCTCCTATAAACCTAGATAATCCATTAAGGACTTAACGTATTTCCGACTCACACTAGATTTGATACCCCGAGTCATCTTAGCCATCATGTTTCCTGAAAAACTATCCGATAATGACTCTAGATGGTCAATATTTATAATTGAATGACGTGATATCTGTATAAAGTTACGCCGGTTAATCCGATTCTGAAAGTTTGTCAATGTTTCCTTAGTTTTATAAATCCCGTCTACCGTATAAATGGTCAACAAATTTTTATCGATATCTGCTAGAATAAGATCCTCAATTTTCACCATAACCAGATGATCATCCGTTCGAATAGGAACGACCACCTGATTGGTCGTTGAAAATTGTTCTAAATACTCCATGACTTCTCTTGCTTGGTCGGTTAACTGAGCTGCCTGAATTAAAATGTGTGGGTCTTTTTCTGAAAACTCTGTCTTCATTTCAAAACGAATCTTCATTTTCTCTCCAATACACCTTTATTTTCTCTTACTAAACACTTTAACAAATAAAATCCAAAGAAGAATAGCGACGAGACTGATAATAACCACTATAAAGTATGTTTCTTCCTTTGTCAATAGTTCTTGCCAGTTGATTTGGATTCCCATTTTTTCTTGAAATTCCTGTAACAGACCGCTATTTCCTGTAAATGTGGTCTCTAACCGCTCTTTCATTAAGACTTGTCGATAGAGAGAAGCAATATAAGTTGCAGGGGTACACTTCATGATAATCTGTGCAAAATCAGGTAATACTCCAATAGGGACATAAGTTCCTACTAAAAATCCAGAAGCAGTCCCCACTATAGTTGCCAGTTTGCCAAGGCTATCTACAGATTGAAAACGGTAAATCAAGAGAACATTTACCAAACTTGAAATCAGACTGCTTAATAACATAATCAAAGCGATTTCCGGTAAATGACTGATAACTGGACTTTCTTTAAAATAAAGGCTCATAACAGCAAACATAAACACCTGCATGACAAAAGAAATGATAATACTGCTGATTAGATAGGACGCCTGTAAGCCCCAGCTACCTAAATCTGTCAAGAAGAGATCTTGATCCACTTGATTTTCACGATCCTGTACCATTTGTGTAAGAGCCGTAAAACTGGTCGTAATCCCAGTCACAGCCAACGTCCCACCCATCAGCCAGTTATTTAAAAGGTTCGTACTATTAGGGAGTTGGGACCAAGAATCCGTCAAATTCTTCTGCAAAAAAATGATATAAAGGAGGAAGGAAATCAATGCCCCCAATAATGAGAAAAATACTCCCGAACGATTACGAAAATATAAGATAAAATTCCGTTTCAATAAAGCTAGCATTAGCGAACCTCTCTTCCTGTAAGTGCAATAAAGGCATCATCCATAGTGCCCGGACGAAACTCAAAAGAATCAATTTCTTCTCGAACTTTTGCCAAATATTCAATGGCTTCCTGTGACGTCCTTGGATAAAAAAGATATTCCAACTCATTTTCTTCCTCTACTGTCATTCCAGTCTGTAGCAATTTTTCTAGATCCTTCATTTCCTTAAAACGAATTTTTAGGATATTAGATGCATACTGACTTTTGATATCAGTCGCAGAACCTTGCGCAATCACTTTCCCATGATCAACGATATAGATCTGATCCGCTTCATCTGCTTCATCCAGATAATGAGTCGTTAAGATAATAGTCATCCCTTCATCCTTTTGTAGTCGATACAGTAGATCCCAGATGGATTTGCGAGTTTGAATATCAAGACCTGTCGTTGGTTCATCCAAGAAAAGAATATCTGGTCGCGAAAGAAGAGCACGCGCAATATCAACCCGACGTTTTTGCCCACCTGACAAAGTCCCATATAGTTGTTTCTGGAAAGCAGTCAAACCCAGTTGATGGATCAAATCATCCACACGACTTGCCGCAATCTCCTTATACTGTTGAGCACGAATCGTGAGATTTTCCCTAACCGTCAACATCTCATCCAGTACACTAGCTTGAAAAACAACTCCGATTTTCGTATTTGGCGCATATCGAATCTGACCTTGTGTCGGCTTTTTCAAACCGATTAACATAGAAATAGTGGTTGATTTCCCTGCACCATTGGGTCCCAAAATAGCATTGAAACTGCCTTTTTCAAACTCTAACTGAATATCGTCAACAGCCATATGATTGCCATACCGTTTAGTCAAATGTTTAGCTTGTAAAATCATATTTTCCCCTCCTCTTTACCTCACTAGTTTAACAAAAAGAATGAAAGAAAAATCGACTTTTGAGATAAGCAGTTAAAATGAAAGGCCAAGTGGTAAAATAATGGGGGTTAAATTAAAGTAGAGCAGGCTGCAACCGTTTTTCTCCTATCGAATCACTAGAGGATGTTGAAAAACACTTACAACCACACATTATATTTTTAAACATGCGCTATAAAAGAGGAGTTTTATAACATCCGGCAGAAAAATCCAAGAGTCAATAGTATTGTTCTCGCTAAACCAAACAATAAAAAATGAATCAGAAATCATGGCACACACTCCCTTCTAGTGAAATGAAAATGCTGAATGGGGCAGGATTGAATTTGAAGCAAGCAAGTATGGTCCTGAATTTGAAACTGCCATTAACGATAAGTCTATCTATTAGGAAAGAAATCTTCAATACAAGCAAAAACAGCTCTTGTTATCCAAGAAGAGCTGTTCTATTTTATGAAAGAGAATCACTAGTGCCCCTTGTGCTTCTCTTTACGTTTTTGCTGTTTGCGTTCAAATTTCTCTTGCTTGAGCAATTGCTTTTGGAGACTAGACTGTTGTTTTGAATGCTTTTTTCGTTCCTCGTACTGCAACTGTAAAAGCTCTTGTGACTTAGAAGAAACTTTCTGCTTCACCTGTTTCTTTACAGCTCGCTGCAGACGCTTCGGATTCTTAATCTTCACATGCTGTTTGACTGTTGCCTCTGGACTAAAAGATAACCGAACAAACTGAGTCTGTAAAAGTTTCAAAATTTCATCCTCTTTTGGTTCCTGACCAAATGTCACACGACAAACTTGATAAGTTCCCTCATACTCTTGTTCAAACAATCCATGCCAAAATCCATCTTCAAAATAAACTGTCAAGCCAATTGAAACTATTTCCACGACAGCACCTCCTTAAATCTATCCCTAAGAATGGACAACCAAGGAGGAAGGTTACTGATAGGCTTGCCTACGTCTGGACTACCAACCAGAACTGTGTTTTTATCTTAGTTGGGACTATTATAGCATAATCCAATTTAAAAATCCTCCAGATCCTACTCTGAAGGATTCCTATCTTATTTCACAACGATATTAACGAGTTTAGTTGGCTCAAACAGTTTGGGGAACTGTTTGAGGTTGCAAATGAGCAAATAAATTGGTTATTTCACCACAATATTCACAAGCTTGTTAGGGACACTAATCACTTTCACGATTTCCTTACCGTCAATTTCTGCTTTGACTTTTTCGTCAGCGAAAGCAATTTCTTGCAATTCTTCGCGTGACAGGTCTTTAGCGACCATGAGTTTGGCACGAACTTTACCTTTGATTTGGACGACGATTTCGATTTCGTCTTCAACCAATTTGCTTTCGTCCCATGTTGGCCAAGCTACGTAAGAGATGGACTCACCTGTTGCTGCAACAGTTTGCCAGAGCTCTTCTGCCAAGTGAGGCGCAAATGGTGCAATCAATTGGATAAAGCCTTTGGCGTAGTCCACATAAAGCTTGTCTTCTTTGTTAGCAGCGTTGACAAAGACCATCAGTTGGGCAATGGCTGTGTTGAACTTCATAGACTCGATTTGCTCTGTTACAGACTTAACAGTTTCGTTATAAACTTTGTCCAGAGCACCATTGTTTTCCGTAACGATTTCTTTACTTGTAATCAAACGGTAAACACGGTCGAGGAACTTACGGCTTCCTTCTAGACCTTCTTCTGACCAAGCGATAGAAGCATCAAGTGGTCCCATGAACATTTCATAGACACGAAGGGTATCGGCACCGTATTGTTCCACCACATCATCTGGGTTGACCACGTTCTTAAGTGATTTAGACATCTTGGCTGGTGCTTGCTCCAATTCTTCTCCTGTTTCCACATGGAAGAAGGAACCGTCACGTTTTTCAACCTTATCAGTTGCCACAAGAGCGCCACGGTGGTCACGGTAGCTTGTTCCCAAAATCATTCCTTGGTTAAAGAGTTTTTGGAATGGTTCCTTAGTCGGAACAACACCAATATCATAGAGAAATTTGTGCCAGAAACGAGCGTAAAGCAAGTGAAGTACAGCATGCTCTGCTCCACCCACGTAGATATCCACTGGCAACCATTGTTTGAGAAGGTCCTCATCAGCCAATTTCTCTGTGTTGTGTGGATCAATATAACGGAGATAGTACCAGCTTGAACCAGCCCATTGTGGCATGGTGTTGGTCTCACGACGGCCTTTGACACCATCTGCACGAGTCACTTCAAGCCAATCTGTCAAGTTAGCTAGTGGACTTTCCCCTGTACCTGAAGGGCGGATATCCTTGGTTACAGGCAAGACAAGCGGCAATTCATTTTCTGGAACAGCTGTTGAAGTCCCATCTTCCCAATGAATAATTGGGATTGGCTCACCCCAGTAACGTTGACGGCTAAACAGCCAGTCTCGGAGACGGTAGGTCACTTTTTCTTGACCACAGCCTTTTTCTTCCAGCCAAGCGACAATCTTAGCAATAGCATCTTCTTTGTTGAGCCCGTTCAAAAAGTCTGAATTGACATGAAGGCCATCTTCTGTGTAGGCAGCTTCTTCAACGTTTCCACCTTCAAGCACTGCTACGATTGGAAGGTCAAATTGTTTGGCAAATTCCCAGTCACGTTGGTCGTGGGCTGGCACAGCCATGACAGCACCGGTTCCATAGCTAGCAAGAACATAGTCTGCAATCCAGATTGGAATTTCCTTGCCATTGACAGGGTTGATGGCATAAGCACCAGTCCAAACACCGGTTTTTTCCTTGGCAAGGTCTGTACGAGCCAAGTCAGACTTGAGGCTGGCTTGGTGTTTATAGTCTGCTACTGCTTCGGCTTGTTCTGGACTGACGATAGCATCAACCAAGTCATGTTCAGGAGCCAGAACGGTAAAGGTCGCACCGAAAAGAGTATCCGGACGAGTAGTAAAGACAGTGAATTCCTTGTCTGTTCCTTTTACTTTAAAGGTTACATTGGCACCAGTTGATTTCCCAATCCAGTTGCGTTGCATATCCTTGATAGACTCTGGCCAATCAAGGTCATCCAAGTCATGGAGTAAGCGCTCCGCATAGGCAGTGATTTTGAGCATCCATTGGCGCATTGGTTTGCGGACAACTGGATAGCCTCCACGCTCAGAAGTTCCGTCAGGAAGGACTTCTTCGTTAGCGATAGCTGTTCCTAGTTCCTCAACCCAGTTTACTGGGACTTCCGCTTCATAAGCCAAGCCTTTCTCGTAAAGTTTGGTGAAGATCCACTGAGTCCACTTATAGTAGTTTGGATCCGTTGTATTGACTTCACGATCCCAGTCATAAGAGAAGCCAAGCGCATTGATTTGGCGTTTGAAGTTGGCAATATTTTCAGCTGTAAATTCTGCTGGGTCATTCCCCGTATCCATAGCGTATTGCTCTGCAGGCAAACCAAAGGCATCCCATCCCATTGGGTGAAGGACGTTGTATCCTTGCGCACGTTTGTAACGGCTGAGGATATCGGTTGCTGTATAACCTTCTGGGTGTCCTACGTGCAATCCAGCTCCTGATGGATATGGGAACATATCAAGAGCATAAAACTTCGGTTTTGATGCGTCTGTTCCTGTCTTAAATGTATGATGTTCTGCCCAGTAGCCCTGCCACTTAGGCTCAATTTCTTTATGATTGTAAAAACTCATGCTATTTCTCCAATTTTATGATGTTACTATTATACCATTTTCAAGAGATTTTTACAGATGAAATCATGAAGTTTCCATTGATACCTATTACAAAACATACTCTAACTATTTCCTTTTAATTGACCACCAAAATTGAAAGTTGTATAATGCTAGCTGGAGGAAATAATCATAGATTTACAAACGATTTTTGCATATGGGTTCATTCTCCTTTTCATCATCACAGAAACATGGATTAAAAGGAAAACAAAATCAAACAATGAAAATAACTCTGAAGACAAAGGAAGTCGTTACATCATTATTGGTAGTGTTGTTTGTTGTCTTCTATTAATGAATGAACAACTTCTACCTTCTATAGCTCAACTGCCACATTTTTTGATCTATATTGGAATTCTCCTTTCTCTAGCCGGCTTTATATTACGTATCTATGCAGTTAATTATCTTGGGAAGAATTTTACACTTGCTGTTCAAACAACAGATAGTCAACAGTTGGTAGAAGCAGGTCCCTACTCTATAGTAAGAAATCCTGCCTATACTGGTAGCATCGTATCCATACTTGGCTTGTCAATTGTTTCATTAAATCCTCTCACAATTATTATTTGTCTCATTCTATTGGTAGTTGGTTACAGTATTCGATTAAAGGTAGAAGAAAAAGCCTTACACAATCATTTTGGAAAAGCATTTGAAACATACTGTCAAAAGGTTCGCTATCGAATTTTCCCTTATATTTGGTAATTTCATTCAAATATAACATACCTTTCAACTAGATTTGACTGATTACTAAACATGATAAATATTTCTTTAATGAAGGATTGAGTTTTGCGTTATGCAAAATTCAATCCTTTTAGTTTGATTTCACTCTGTTTATATCGGATGCCACTATGTTGGACTTTAGGGTATTATTTCTCCAAAATAATTCTAGCCTTCCTTTCATAACATCTCCCAAAAATTTTTACTTTTTCGAAACTATTGATTTAAATCATATCCTTTAACTCAAAATTAGCTCCTAATCGGAGCTAACTTCTATTGATTATTTGTCTCTTCCATCTTCTCACGCCCTAGTTCTCGGTAACTACGGTCACCAACAACTTCTACGCTAAACTGACCGTCCTCATATTCAAGAATCGTCACGCTACCATTATCTAGACCATGCGGATGCATGCCATTAATGAGATAAACCATCGTACCAATGGTCATCCCGTGGCTAACAACCAAGGCATTCCCGCCACCTTGTTCTTCCATTTCCTTGGCAATCGTTTCAAAACCTTCTTTGATTCGGCCACTAAGTTTTTCCCAACCTTCAGCCCAACCAGCAGTATCAACCTCTACCAAACCTTCAGCTAGCTCCGCATAGGATAACTGATGAACATGATCCACCTTGAAAACACGAGGAATGACCCCCATAAAGAGATCCCCATCATAGGCCCCATCAAAACTACCAAAGCACCACTCACGGATTCGCTTATCCATGCGGTAAGGGATTTTCCCTTGTAAGCCCAGTTCTTCTAGGATAATTCCCATGGTTTGAATGGTACGCCCTGAATCGCTGGAATAAGCTCGGTCAAACTGCAAACCAGACTCTCTCAAGCCAATTCCCAACTCATGAATTCCCAACTCACCTTCTGCAGTTAGAGGCGTATCACTCCATCCTTGAGCACGTCCAATCGTGTTAAACATGGTTTTCCCATGACGGACTAAGTACAATCTTACTTTAGACATTTTCTATCCTCCATTTTCTTCTATTATATCATGGATCAAAGAAATATTTAGCTTTCAAAAGCAAAGCTCCTTCTCCTAATTTTGCCACAAGAAAAGCTACCCTCACGGTAGCTTCCCTAGGAGATTATTATGAAAAAGTTTAGGATTTCTATTAAATAAAGTTAGGAGGTCTTTATTTAATGATTATAGTATATACAGTCATCCTTAAACTCAACTTAAATCCTCTCTCTTTTTTATTAATTTTTAAAACTATGGATTGGAGCTGGGATTTGGCCACCACGAGAGATGAAATCAACAGACGAAGCACCGTTGACCTTCATAACTGGAGCTGTTCCTAGCAAACCACCGAACTCAATCATATCGCCTTCTTTGCCCTTTGGAATAATACGGACAGCCGTTGTTTTCATGTTAATGACACCGATTGCCGCCTCATCCGCAATCATCGCAGCAATAGTTTCAGCAGGCGTATCTTCTGGAATGGCAATCATGTCCAACCCAACAGAACAGATAGCCGTCATAGCTTCTAGCTTTTCTAGATTGAGAGAGCCATTTTGCACCGCAGCAATCATCCCCTCATCTTCAGAAACAGGGATAAAAGCCCCTGACAAGCCACCTACCTGGTTACAAGCCATCACTCCGCCCTTCTTAACTTGGTCGTTGAGCAGGGCGAGTGCAGCAGTTGTTCCATGGGTACCAACAGTTTCTAGACCCATCTCCTCCAGTACTCGAGCCACAGAATCTCCAACCGCAGGAGTTGGCGCCAAGCTTAGGTCGACAATTCCAAAGTCAACACCCAGTCTCTCGCTGGCCATTTGCCCAACCAATTGACCAATACGAGTAATCTTAAAGGCTGTTTTCTTGACCGTCTCAGCTACTACATCAAAGCTCTGTCCACGAACTTTTTCCAAGGCACGCTTGACAACACCAGGACCCGAAACTCCAACATTGATGATGACATCTGCTTCACCGACACCATGGAAGGCACCCGCCATAAAAGGATTGTCCTCAACAGCGTTAGCAAATACAACCAATTTGGCAGCTCCCATATCTGATAAATTTGCTGTTTCCTTGATGATACGTCCCATATCTGCAACTGCAGTCATGTTGATGCCTGACTTGGTTGAGCCAATATTGACAGACGAACAAACCTTGTCTGTTTCAGCTAGAGCACGCGGGATCGAATTGATGAGAATCTCATCTCCTTTTTGGTAGCCTTTTTGTACCAAGGCCGAAAAACCACCAATAAAGTCAACACCAATCTCCTTGGCAGCCTTATCAAGTGCCTTTGCCAAAACGACATAGTCCGTCGCATCAGTCGCTGCTCCAATCAAGGAAATCGGAGTCACCGATACTCGTTTATTGACAATAGGAATCCCTAGTTCTGTAGCAATTTCATCTCCTACAGCCACTAGATTTGCAGCTTTAGTGGTGATTTTTTGGTAAATTTTTTCAGCAGCACGTTCGATATCCGGATCAATACAGTCCAACAGGGAAATCCCCATGGTGATGGTTCTGATATCGAAGTTCTGCTCTTCAATCATGGCAATGGTTTCCGTAACTTGTCTAATATCCATGATAACCTCCTAGATATTGTACATAGCATCAAAAATCGCTGCACTTTGAATATTGATTTTGACATTCTGTGTTTGACCAAAGTTTTCAAACTCATTTCGAAGAGTAGTGAAATCCTGCTTTTCGTCGCTAGAAACGACTGCCATCATGGTAAAATATTCGTCCAACACCGTCTGAGAAATATCGTCAATATTTAAACCCAATTCTGCAATCTTAGTAGACACACCTGCAACAATCCCAGCCTTGTCCTTACCAACCACTGTAATAATAGCCTTCATCCTTATACCCCATTTCTACAATTTTTAGAAAACCTGAACGTTTTTGATTTTCTTTTTTCCTAGTATAGCATATTTCCATAGAAAATACTAAAAAACGCCTGCTTACGAAGTTGTTCTTAAGAAAAAAACAATTTCGTAAACAAGCGTCTACCCTATCAAATGATGATGAGTGTTCCCGCTAGGACCGAAGTCCCAGCGGTAGACCAGAGCTAGACTAAGAGCACAAGACTCCATCATCATAACACTCAACAAAATTGATGATTTTATACTAATTCGATGATCGCCATTGGCGCAGCATCACCACGACGTGGTTCAGTTTTAAGGATACGAGTGTATCCACCGTTACGTTCAGCATAACGAGGTGCGATTTCTGAGAACAATTTTTGAAGTGCTGTAGTAGAAGTGTACTTATCAGTTGCTTCATCATAGTTTTCAGATGCGATTTCATTACGTACGAAAGCAGCTGCTTGACGACGTGCATGCAAATCACCACGTTTACCTAGAGTAATCATTTTTTCAACAGTTTTATTCTTGCTATTGCGCCAGCATCTATTATTTTCCGAACGATTGAACTTATCTGCAAGCAAACAGAAATTGTCAGCTTTAAAGATTCTCTTCGTGGCTTTCAAAGTGATTTGATCGGAAAGATCTTTGTAACAGTTCTTGTTAAATCATTATTACTTTTTCTATGGGGTCTAATATGGGCGCTGTCCATTATGACTTTCACCTTCGGGGTATTAATCTATGTACTGATGTGGTACATCGTAGTAGCTAATGGAGGAATTGAACACTGGGGTAGAATAGTTAGTGAATCTTTTGAGCAGCTCCCTAATGCATTTAATAATGAGTACCTGCTAAACAACGGGTTGATCACCGTAGCAATCATTGCAATCATTGTTAGTATTCCCCTCGGTATCATTGGACTATCTATCTACCTGCCTAAATATTATGCTTATTCTCAAACAGAGTAGGTTCTTTACGATCAGATTACTGAGAGACGTTATGCAAGGCCGCTTGGAGTTATTCGCGAGAGTAAATCATTGATGAAAGGCTACAAGTGGAAACGTTTCTGTTAGAAAAATAGATAAGTTATCTGGTTCCACCTTTTCCTTTAGCATCTCACGCCGGACAAGATCCTGTGAAATCACAAGCATCCCACGACCAAAATGATTTTGTAATTTTTTAGCTAGGCTGGTTTTCCCAGAGTCGGAATTACCCCGAATGATGACTAGTTGCGCCATTAGTCAATCTCCTTCACCAAACGATTGTACTCGCGCTTGATACAACGGTTCATGACGATATGATTGCGACCTGCCACCCGCAAAATTTCTTCCGCTTCTTGACTTTGAAGTCCCAGCTGCGCCCAAAAAATCTTGGCATCCGTCTCAATAAAATCACGCGCCACATCCGGCAAAAATTCGCTTCGCCGAAAAACATTGACAATATCCACGGAAATAGGAATATCCTGCAAACGCGCATAAGCCGTCTCGCCCAAAATCTTTTGACCCGCTAACTTAGAATTGACCGGAATGATCTGATAACCCAGTCCCTGCATGATCTTTGAAATACGATTGCTAGTCGTTTCCTCACGGTCAGAAAGTCCGACAACTGCAATCACTTTGCTCATCTCCAAATAGGTCTGAATCATGTAATCACTAGGATTTTGAAATCGTACATAAAACACCTCACTTATTTCCTTATGACCAGTATAGCATTTTTTGAAAAAGGAGGTAAAGATTGGAGCCGGGTTTTTTTTAGTAACGAATCAGCAAATAGAACCGCCAATTATGTTATAATGGTTAGGTAAATAAAAATATAACCATTTTATTAATGACAGAAATATCGCTAACATCAAAGGATTATAATGAAAAAATTTTTTAATTTATTGACAAACTTAACGATTATAGCCGGTATCCTCATCATCAGTTACCCTGTTATTAGCCAAATTTATTACAATTACCAGACCAAACAAGAGGTTAAGGACTTTGACTCGTCTGCACAAAAATTAACTTCTGAAGATGTGACGGAACGGATAAAGCTAGCTACTGCCTACAATCGTTCTTTGCAAAATTTGACAGTAACGGATCCCTATACCAAAGAAGAAAATGCCAAAGGGCAGGCAGAATATGCTCGAATGCTAACTGTCCATGAAAAAATAGGCAGAATTTCCATTCCTAAAATTGATGTTGATTTACCAATATATGCCGGTTCAAGTGAAGAAGTCTTACAAAAAGGGGTGGGACATCTCGAAGGAACCAGTTTGCCGATTGGCGGGCAGAATACTCACACTGTTCTAACTGCCCACACGGGCTTGCCCAACAATCGTCTTTTTACCGACTTGGATAAAATGAAGGTGGGTGATAAGTTTTTCATTCAAAACATCGCTGAAACACTTGCTTACGAGGTTGATTCCATAACGGTGATCGAGCCGACCCAGTTTGACTCTCTAAATATTGTACCTGACAAAGACTACGTGACTTTGCTGACCTGTACTCCTTATATGATCAATTCGCACCGTTTACTTGTACGGGGCCACCGGATCCCTTACAAACCAAGTGAAGAAAAAGTAAAAAATCCGATTAGTCATATTTCTATTCCACCGCTTTATCTAGTCGTTTTCGCAATTCTATTTCTCATTTTCATTATTTTGGCTTGGAATAAGTGGAAATCGAAAAAAGCATAGAAAGAGCTATCATGTCAAGAAAAAAGAAAAACCAAAAACGGCTGCGACTAACCTATAAGATACTTACCATTCTGGGGTGCTTGATGATCTGTTATCCCTTTGTCAGTCAGATTTATTACCAATATGTGACTATGCAAGAGACAAAGCAATTTGATGACGAGAAAGGTAAATTAGTTGACCAAGATGTTGAAAATCGTATTGAACTCGCCAAAGCCTATAATAGCACCTTGTCCCCAGAAAAAATAGGAGACCCTTTCTCAAGCAGAAAAAAAGAGGAAGGTGTAGCTGAATATGCTCGCATGTTGCAACTGCAAGAAAAAATTGGTTATGTCACTATCCCTTCTATCAATCAAAAAATTCCCATCCGGGCAGGGTCATCTGAGAATGTCTTGCAAAACGGAGCAGGCCACTTAGAAGGAACCAGCCTACCCGTCGGTGGAGTTAGCACCCATACGGTCATCACCGCCCACAGAGGACTTCCCACAGCCAGACTTTTCACCGACTTGGATAAGGTAAAGGTCGGAGATGTCTTTTACATCACCAATATCAAGGAAACCTTGGCTTATCAGGTAGATAAGATTTTAACCGTTGAGCCTACCGATTTCAAACCAATACTGGTTAAAGAAGACGAAGATCGTGCCACTCTTTTGACTTGCACACCTTATATGATCAATTCTCATCGCCTACTCGTTCAAGGCAAACGCATACCTTTCCACGAAGCTGAAAAGGAGAAAAAAACAAAGATTGACTTTTTTGCCCAATACAAATGGTTTATCCTTCTTGCTACCGGACTCATCCTCCTACTCTTAGGCTATCTACTCTTTAAAATGTTAAGAAAGAAAGGAAAAGAAACATCACTTTCATGAAAAAGAAAAAACAATTACTTGGGCTGAGCCTCCTGTTAATTGGAATTGCGCTCTTCCTCTTTCCTTTTTTATCTATGATTAAAGAGGACATTTGGCAATCCAATGCTCAGCGCACCTATCAGCAGACCAGCGAGGAAACATTCCAAAAACTACGAACAGCCTTAGAACAAACCACTGTCACCGGAGCTATCCAAGATATTTTCCTAACAAAAAAAGAGACCGACGCCAAGCAAAAAACGCCCTACTCAGATCTGCTAGATACCAATCAAGTCGCTGGACGCATGACCATTCCTGCTTTAGGACAGCATTTCGACCTCTATCTTGACGCTGACTATGATAAGCTCCTAAAGGGCGTAGCGACTCTCGTCGGAACATCTGCTCCTCTGGGTATAAAAGGGCAGCGACCGATTATCGCAGGACATAGAATTAATTATAATGACGTGTCTTTCTACTTTCTCCCCTCTCTCAAAAAAGGAGATAAAATTTATTTCGATATTCTTGGAAAAAATCTAGAATACGAAGTGACCGATAGCGAGATCATTGATGAATACGAAGGCGAAAAACTTAAACCAATCGAAAATGAAGACATGGTTACGCTCATGACCTGTATGAACGAACCAAGATATGACAAACGGCTCCTTGTCAATGCAAAAAGAGTTGTTTCAGATAGTGAAAAAAAGCAAAATGTATCTACTAATCCCTTGATTCCCTTTGTTAGCAACCAACATATTAAACTTGGTTTCAAATTACAAAGGCTTGCCCCTTATTTGATTGTGATTGTCGGAACAGCGATCTTTCTCTTTTTCAGCAAGCGGCTATGGAATATCATAAAAAAACACTGATGAATCAGTGTTTTTTCTCGCTTTTATAAAGCTTATATCCTATCCCGATTAAGACAACGGCAATTCCTAAAAACCAATAAATGGCTAAGGTTCCCGTTTTGATAATCGGTGTTCTTGGCGTAGTCGGTGGCACCAGTGTATTGGTAATCACAGTGCCAGTTTTATCTACCATGTTTTGATAAGTTGCTGTATAGCCGTTAGGAACATCTTCTTCAGCTGTGTAGGTGTAATCTTTCCCTGCCGCATCTGTTTTTTCTAAATTCATAAAGGTATGTTCCCAGTTGTTGCTGTCATTCAGCTCAATTTCATCAATGACTTTCCCATTTTGTTTAAGATGAACAGTGATACTGTTTAACTTTTTACCTTTCCATTCCTTCCGAACTTTAAAGCTGGTCTTGTCTTCTCTCTGTTTTAAAACTTGCTTGGGATAGACATGAACGGCGTCATTTCCTACCGTGAAATAGCTGCCATCGGGTTTTGTCACAGGCAGTTCCACTTCTAATGGAACTGGTGTCGCATCACCCAACATCTGATTTCCTGATAACTTTGATTTTTCTTTATTGACAACAATATAGTACTTACCTGCCTTCAAAGCGCTAAAGATGAGACGACCACCATTTTCAGTTATCTTTGTTTGAACAAGCTCTCCGTCTGCCTTATCCTTGTGAATATCAAAGGCAACGCCATCAATGGTTGAGGCCTCACTACCAAAATAATTCTCAATGTCTAAAGGTTGTCCAGAATAACTATCTTTTCCTCCACCTTTGGGCCAACCATTCAAATCTTTTAACTTAACCAAGGTTAACACAATATCGTAGGTTGCATCTGACGAGGCTTGATTTTCCTGAGATGAGACGGTTGTAAATGGCCGCAAAGCTACCAAAATAACAATGGCCGTAAGTATGGATAGCAGACTGCTCAATATTCTTTTTCTTGTCATAGTATCCTCCTAAAACATAGCACTTGCACTCTTCACTAGGATATTCAACTCTTTTAAATACCCTAGTGAAGAGGTAAGGATTGTCCTTACTTCTTCATTTTATTACTTAGCTGAACGACGTTTCGCAATGAAACCTAAACCGACAACCAAGACACCCGCTGCAATCACGAGAGCAGAACCGATACCACCCGTTTGTGGAATTGTTACCTTGTTGTTGTTAACTTGGTTAATTCCACCTGTGTAAGTTGTTGATGAGATAGTGAACTCAACTGGTTGTTGCAACAAAGCGTAACCTGTTGGTGCTTCAACTTCGACCAATTTGTACTTAGTTTCACCAGTGGCGTTGTCATTTCCTTTTACACCATAAGGAAGCCCCTTAACTTCAAAAGTACCATCAGCTGCTGAAGTGAAGACAGTTGCATCTGCTTTATTAGCAACCCACTCATTTTTAGCAGGAGTTGTTCCTGATGCAGCTGTTTGTTTCAAATACTTGTCACCAGCTTCATTTGTAACAACAAACTTAGCCCCTGCAAGTTTAGCTGATGTCGCTTTGTCAATTTTTTCAAACTTAGCACCACCAGTGTGGAGTTCTGGAGTTTCATTAGGTTTAACTTCTTTTGTTGAATCTGGGTTAGTACCATAAGTCAACTTAACATCATTGGGGTTGGCTGCACCCATAACCGCTTCTTCATTGATGACTGCGTCATAAGTAATAGTGATAACATCTTTTGGATTTAATGTTTTGATGTAATCTTCATTGAAAGCAATGCTAATTGCTGCTCCTTTTGTACCAACTGTAGCTGTACCAGTAGTTGAATAGTTAGAAGGATTTACAACAGTGCCACCATTTTTAACAACAAGGTTGTCTGTGTAAGTCAGACCTGCTGAGAACTTATCGGTGAATTTTAAAACTTTATAGTCTTTAATACCTTCTGGCATTGTAGAAGTGACCTTGAAGGTCTTTGTTTCACCAACAAGAGCAGTATCGTGTTTAGCGTCTTCGCTAACTACTTTGTCAATACTTGGTTTGTCAACGGTATTTTTGGGATAAACATGAACAGCGTCAGTACCAGTTGTGTACCATCCACCTGTAGCCTTAAAGACTGGAAGATTGATTTCCACAGGAACAGCAGCTGAGTTAGCCAATTGTTCATCTGAAGTAAGTGTTGATTTTGCTTTGTTTTCAACGATATAGTATTTACCAGCTTTGAGACCAGTAAATGTAACAGTACCATCAGCTCCTGTTGCTGCTCCAGCTACAGGAGTACCTGTTGGAGTGTCTTTGTAGACATCAAACCAAACATTTGCCAATGTTTTAGCTCCAGAACCAAAATAGTCTGTCACATTCAATTTTTGACCAGTGTAATCTTCATTGTTTACACCAGTTTGTTTTGGCCAACCTGTCAAGTCTGACAGTTTAACCTTTGTCAAAACAACATCGTAGGTATCGTTTTCGCCAGGTGCGTTGTCTTGCGCAAAAGCTTTAACTGCTCCAAATGCTAAAAGCACGATACTAAGAGCTGCTAAGAACGAGAGGAAATATCGTTTTACGTTTTTCATTGTTTTCCCTCCTAAAAAGCCTTTCTATTTTTTTGCATATAATGTAAAATTACTGCCAATGTTAATGTTAAAGTTCCCATCAAAATATATGGTAGGATACCTGAGCCACCTGTGTTTGGATAAGTCGGGTTCACCTTGTTCTTCACCGTCAAGGTTGCTGTTTCTCCGATATTTGCATCCGTAAAGGTTACTTTCTTTTCAGACGCATCACTGATTTCCAAATAATACTTTGGAACAACCTCTTCGATATAGTAAGTGTAGTACTTACCGGTGGTCTTATCCTTAGGTGGATAGCGTTTTGTAGATTCCCAGAGATATGGAGCCGCTGCAGTTCGTTCCAACTGAATTGTCTCAACAAGCTCTCCATTTTGAGTTTGTCCGTCCGTTGTCCGGTACAACTTAACCTCTAGTTTCTTCGGTAGCTGGTCATTCGCAATCGGATTGCCGTCCTTGTCATACCAGAGTTTCTGGATCTTAATTGACGGATACCTCGTGTTGGTGATGACAAATCCACTTTGAGCGTCACCGCTATAATCGGCATCGTATTCAGGTGGAATCTCCTTTTCTCTGACCACGTACTTAAAGTCGGTGATTTTCTTCTCCGCTGCGGCTTTTTGTAATAGTTTCGCAGCAGATTCCTCATCTGGTATCGGACTAAAGGTGTCTTTCCAGTTATTGCTGTCAGAGAGCTCTTTTTCTTCCTTAAGCTCTTCTTTTGCAACACCGTCTTCCTTCCAAGTCGCGTAAAGCTGTGCCGTTATTTTAGAATGTGTTGTTTCAGAGTCACGCCACTTCTTCTCAACCGGAATGGTAATTCGCTTGTTGACTTTGTTGGTAACTACATTGGATTCACCAAAGCTTGGACCGGTATTGTATTTTACTTGGAAAGTATTAACAGCCGTCTTGCCACCAATATTATGATCCTTGTCATAAGCCGGAGCTTTCATATCGAGGATTGCATGCAAAATGGTGTACTTATGAATGACCGTTCCCGTTTTAGAAACAATCCTGATTGCTGTTACATCTTTATAGTCGCCTGGATTCTTTGTCCAATGTGAACTATTTACCTCTGTGTCAGCATTCATGGTCGGATATTTATCCGTTCGATAGTAAATATCAAAATCTGCCGTCTTATCTTCATCACCGACTTTCACAGTGATTGGACCTGTCAAGGTGTTTGAAAAGGCAGATTCGGCACCACCCGCAGTCGTCCGATCGCTGTCTCCAACATGAGGAAGAACATCGTAGATTTCTACTCTTGTCAGATCACTATCGTAGTAATTTCGCACTTGCAGGTCATATTGGAAATGTCCCGAAGTGGAAGTTAACCCACCGTACTCTGTTTCAATACCGTCTTTACTGAAGTCTCGACCATAATATTGAGGCCCACCTTCCACCAATGGCTCAGTGCTACGGATCGTTTTAACACTCTGCAGACTGTCTGTTACATTCCCTGTAACCTTTGAAGTTGCCTTTACGACCTTGTCCGTAGTGTCGCCGTTCATATTGATATCTCTTTCGTCATCCACAATCTGATTTGAATCGGAATGAATGGCGTCTGGGAACGGTTGACCATTGTCTTGGTAGAAATAAAGTTCATTCGTGTTATTGAAAGTTGGGGTCTCTGCCTTACTAGGGATAATGTCACTATTGATTTTTAATCCCTTTAGTTTGAAAGCATAACCTCTTCCATTATTTAAGTCTTTTACCAGACCTGATTTTAATTTGATTTTGATCGCTGTTCGACCACTACCATTGTAGTTTTCAATGACTGAAAATTTATCAATCATGTCCAGATTTGCTAGCCCAATTGCTTCGAGCATATCTTCCGCTTTTGTTTTGTCTACACCTGGTTCAATACTAACCCCTTTAGGAAGAAGATCAACAAGCGTTGGATTCTTTAGGTAGCGTGCTTTAGAAAGCTGTTCAAAATTCAATCCCAATAGGAAGAAGACTGATTCTCCCTCAATACCTGAAGTTTGTCCATCTGTATTCTTTGATAGACGAATCTTTTCTATAAATGGTACAAACTGTTTGTTCCATTCATCGGATATATTAATTGGAACATCTTGATTTTGAGAGTTTTTCACTTTAGCTTCAAGACCGACCACATTTTTTATATCCTTTGTAGCAGAATAAGGGACATGATAAGGGTCTTTGAAAGCCATATAGACGAAACCATCAATGTACTTTCCAACTGGTAATTCATATCCGTTAATAAAGTGGATAGTTATTTTAGTGTATTTTGGAGTGACAGCCGGTACTGCTGCTTCCGTTAACTCACCATTTCGGATCTTTTCAGCCGCAGTATTTAGTTCGTCTTGTGCATCCTTATTAATTTGATCCCCCGGAGCAAAAGTGTCATAAGTTCCATCGCTCTTATAGGCACGTATTTCCATCTTATCATTGATAGGTTTACTATTTGAGCCTTGTCTTTCAAAGAAAGAATCAACACTAGTGAAATACAGTCTTGAGTCAAACTTGCTGGCATCTTCAACTAGAGTAATCTCTCGCAAGGGTTTTGATAACTTATTTTCTACCTTAACTGTATAGTCTAGTCGCTGTGCATAAAGTCCAGCTACATCGTGTTGCACCGTCTGGTGTTCTGTCCTCTTGGAAAGAAGCCCCGTCCCACTGAAATCATCTGCAATGAGATTAAAAGTTATATCGTCACTATTTTTATATTCTTCATTTGGCGATGGATTGAAAGGAGTTGCTGTGATATCCGCCTTATTTGTAAAATTAGGTTTGTTGTTGCCGTCTTTGTACTTAGCATCTGGAAAAGATAGGTACAACATAGCCTTACTGACGTCAATATTGTGACGGAAGTCCGTATCAAATTCACTTTCTAAGAATTCCTTTGTATATGTCACTGTGCCAGTGCTACTATCGTAAGTCCAGCCAGGATTAAGGGCTTGGTCAAATTTAGCAGTAACTAACTGACCATGACTATTCGTATAAGTCGGTAGCGTATCCTTGATGACGACTTTTTTCATCATCCGCTGCTGACCTGAATTCGCCTGTACTTGATATGTGAAACTGAACGGTATAGGCTCTGCACCGGTTTCAGAAATTCTAGTCGGATCTTCTGTCTTAGCTGTTCCTCCGTAGAGAAGCTGACCATCTTCGCTACTAGTAGCCACTACCTTTGTTAGGTTCATATTTGGATAAGTTGGAGTATACTCCTTATCATCGCCTGTATATAAAACTGTGCCATCTTTACTCTTAAGAGTAACCTTTGGTTGTAGCTTATAGTCTTTTGGAACTAACCCGTTTGTAAAGCTAAAAACATAAGGTATGCTAATCTTGGTTGTTGATGTAATGGAATTGAAACGAATACGATAAATCGTCTTCCCGTTTTCCACTATTTTTTCTGCACTTTTGATTAGAGTGATACCTTCGGTCGGAACTGTAAAGTTATCTAGATAAGCATCTGTGTTTAGCACCTTACCGCCCGGATATAGAGTGGTTGGCATTTCAATATCTAGATAAGGTCCTTCTAAATCTGAGGTTAAACTAGTTCCATCAATATCCACATAAGTGGTAATCTGTTCATCTGTACGATAAGCTGTCCTTGCATTTGGCTTTATCGTGACAGTTGGAACTATTGCCGTCGGCGTAGGAGGAGGTCCCGGTGGCAATTTGTCATCATCTTCCTCTGATGTAGTCGCAGCTGGAGTTGTTTGACTCGTTGAATTGCTACTTTCTTGACCAGAAGAACTACTAGAACTGGTCTGTTTTTCACTATTCGTGCTGTCCGAGTTTTCTTTTTTGGCAGCTTCAGCAGAATTACTTACTAGAGCAGAAGACGGGCTGGTCTGTTCTTGTGCGAAGGCAAGAGAAGCACCACTCACTCCTTGTAAAATTGTGTTTATAAGCAGAATTAGAACTAAAAATATACTGCCTTTTTTCTTCATTGCCTCTCCTTTTCTAAATTTATTTCACATTCCGGATGAAATTTAATATATATTAAGACATTTCATAAAACAGCTTTTTATGAAATTTATTTCTGTATGGAAGTCATGCTATTCCCTTCAGGACCTTGATTTAACCAAGTCCAAAAGAAAATCCCAACAAACGAGAGTCCCTCATGGTGTTTGTTAGCTGAAACAAGCTAACGCTTTCTTACACACTGGACACTTTCAATCATTGGTTGTGTTACATACTTATACAAGTGTGAAATCTTGATAAATACAGCCCTGTCTACAGCATAGCACATTTATTTAATTAAGACAAGTCAAAAAGTTTAATTTTCAAATTATTTCTATATAATAAGAATAATAAAAAAACGCCTGCTTACGAAGTTGTTCTTAAACAAAAAAACAATTTCGTAAACAAGCGTCTACCCTATCAAATGATGATGAGTGTTCCCGCTAGGACCGAAGTCCCAGCGGTAGACCAGAGCTAGACTAAGAGCACAAGACTCCATCATCATAACACTCAACAAAATTGATGATTTTATACTAATTCGATGATCGCCATTGGCGCAGCATCCCCACGACGTGGTTCAGTTTTAAGGATACGAGTGTATCCACCGTTACGTTCAGCATAACGAGGTGCGATTTCTGAGAACAATTTTTGAAGTGCTGTAGTAGAAGTGTACTTGTCAGTTGCTTCATCATAGTTTTCAGATGCAATTTCATTACGTACGAAAGCAGCTGCTTGACGACGTGCATGCAAATCACCACGTTTACCTAGAGTAATCATTTTTTCAACAGTTTTACGGATTTCTTTAGCACGAGCTTCAGTTGTCACGATTGATTCGTTGATCAAAAGGTCAGTTGTCAAATCGCGAAGCATTGCTTTACGTTGTGAGCTAGTGCGTCCTAGTTTACGGTAAGCCATGTATTCCTCCTTTATTTATCTTTTAATCCAAGACCCAAGTCAATGAGTTTGAGTTTCACTTCTTCCAAACTCTTGCGTCCAAGATTTCGTACTTTCATCATCTCTGCTTCAGATTTTTCTGTCAAATCATGCACAGTGTTGATACCGGCACGTTTCAAACAGTTGTATGAACGCACAGACAAGTCCAGTTCCTCAATCGTACGATCCAAAATACGATCGTCAGATTCAGTATCAGCTTCTTTCATCACTTCAGTTGACTTAGCAATCTCAGTAAGATTTGTAAACAAATCAAGATGTTCTGTCAAGATACGTGCTGAAAGCCCTAAAGCATCTTCTGGAATAATTGTTCCATTAGTCAAGATTTCAAGGGTTAATTTGTCAAATCCATCATTGCTACCTACACGAGCAGGCTCTACTTGATAGTTGACTTTTGTAACTGGTGTATAAATAGAATCTACAGCAAGTGTTCCAACTGGTGCATTATCTTTTTTGTTTTCATCAGCAGGTACATATCCACGACCACTGTTAACAGTCATTGTCGCTTTTAGAGAAGAACCTTCACCGATTGTAAAGAGATAATGATCTGGATTTACAATCTCAATATCACTATCAGTCAAAATGTCTCCAGCTGTAATTTCAGCGGGACCTTCAACGTCAAGTTCAATGATTTTTTCGTCTTCAACGTATGATTTCACTGCAATCCCTTTAATGTTCAGAATGATTTGCATCACGTCTTCACGAACACCTGGAACTGTGTCGAACTCATGCAAGACACCTTCAATGTTGATAGATGTCACTGCTGCTCCTGGTAGAGAAGCTAGTAGTACACGACGAAGAGAGTTACCAAGAGTTGTACCGTAGCCACGTTCAAGTGGTTCGATTACAAACTTGCCATAATCTTTATTTTCATCAATTTTTGTTATATTTGGTTTTTCAAACTCAATCATTTAGTTACTCCCTCTTAAACGAAAAGCAGTGTAATGCGATGATTATACACGGCGACGTTTTGGAGGACGAGCACCATTGTGTGGCACTGGAGTCACATCACGAATTGCTGTTACTTCAAGACCAGCGGCAGCAAGCGCACGAATAGCTGACTCACGACCAGAACCTGGACCTTTTACAGTAACTTCAACTGATTTAAGACCGTGTTCTTGTGCAGATTTAGCAGCAGCTTCTGAAGCCATTTGAGCAGCGAATGGTGTAGATTTACGAGAACCTTTGAAACCAAGAGCACCAGCTGATGACCAAGCAATTGCATTACCATGCACATCAGTAATCATAACAATAGTGTTATTAAATGTAGCGTGAATATGAGCAATACCAGATTCGATATTCTTTTTCACACGACGTTTACGTGTTGGTTTAGCCAAGACTTTTACCTCCTATATTATTTTTTCTTACCAGCAATCGCAACAGCTTTACCTTTACGAGTGCGAGCGTTGTTTTTAGTGTTTTGTCCACGGACAGGAAGTCCACGACGGTGACGAATACCACGGTAAGAACCGATTTCCATCAAACGTTTGATGTTCAAGTTTACTTCACGACGAAGGTCACCTTCAACTTTGATTGCATCCACTTCACGACGGATAGCATCTTCTTGATCTGATGTAAGGTCACGTACACGAACATCTTCTGAGATTCCAGCAGCAGCCAAAATTTTCTTAGATGTTGCAAGTCCGATACCATAAACGTAAGTCAATGAGATTACTACGCGTTTGTCATTTGGAATGTCAACTCCAGCAATACGAGCCATGTTTTCTCCTTTCTATCTTATCCTTGACGTTGTTTGTGTTTTGGATTTGCTGGGCAAATTACCATAACACGACCATTACGACGAATTACTTTACAGTATTCGCAAATTGGTTTGACCGATGGTCTTACTTTCATTTCTTATCCCTCCAAGTTTTTCGATTATTTAAAGCGGTAAGTGATACGTCCACGTGTCAAGTCATATGGACTCATCTCGACAGTAACACGATCTCCCGCTAAAATACGAATATAGTTTTTACGAATTTTACCAGAAACTGTTGCTAAAATCTGATGTCCATTTTCAAGTTCAACCGTAAACATTGCGTTAGGCATTGTATCGACTACTTTGCCTTCAACTTCAATCACATCGTCTTTTGCCACGCAAAAGCACCTCCATAAATTTCGATTTGATGCCTCTAAACATAGAGACAACAATTATAAGTCAGACTATCTCAGTATAACATTTGTAGCGATTTTTTGCAAGTGTGAAAAACGCTTTATTTCAAATTTGTCAATACTTTTTTGATGTCTTTGAACACATCATTGATATCTTGATTTCCTTCGATATCGTGGACCAAACCTTTGGCACGGTAGTGAGCAATGATTGGTTCACCTTGTGCGATATTGACATCCAAACGACGCTTAACTGTCTCAGGTTTGTCATCTTCGCGTTGGTAGTAATCTTCTTCTTTGTAGTCAACTGGTGGGTTGAAAACTTTGTGGAAGGTTTCACCTGTTTCGCGGTGGATGATGCGGCCACTCAAACGTTCCAAGAGACAGTCTGGGTTCACTTCGATGTTGATTACACCTTCCAGCTCGATACCAAGTTCAGCCAATGTTTTGTCCAAGGCATGCGCTTGTTCAATCGTACGTGGGTAACCATCCAACAAGAAACCTGTTTCCTTGATGTCGTCCTGAGAAAGGCGTTCTTTAACAATTCCATTTGTAACTTCATCCGGAACCAACTCACCTTTGTCAATATATGACTTGGCAAGTACACCCATTTCAGTTTGATTAGCCATAGCAGCACGGAACATATCTCCAGTTGAAATATGTGCCACGTGGAATTGCTCCACAATTTTAGCTGCTTGCGTTCCCTTACCTGCTCCAGGTAAGCCCATAATCAAAAGATTCATGATAGGATCTCCTTATTTTGTATTTAAATAGAAGCAGAAATTTGTTTCAACCCCTATTTAAAAACAAAATAGAAGAGGGGAGACGAAAGTCTCTCTGATAGGTAGACCTTCATACTCCACTCTCTAAGCAAAAGTAATCTTGCTTTTATTCTGTTTTATCCATGAAACCAACATACTTACGTTTCAATAAGTAACCTTCTAACTGTTTGATTCCTTCGATACCGGTCGAGATAATGATCAAAAGACTAGTTCCCCCAAAAGCAACAGCTTCTGAAAGACCAAAGACATCTTTTGCCACAATCGGCAAGATTGAAATCACACCAAGGAAGATTGATCCGACAGTCGCAAGGCGACGAAGAAGTTTTGACATGAATTCTTCAGTACCCTTACCAGGACGGACACCATGAATGTAAGCTCCACTCTTTTGCAAGTTTTCTGCTGCTTTCTCTGGATTGATCTGTACAAATGTATAGAAGAATGTAAAGAGAATGATGAGCAAGGCATACATGGCAACACCTGTCGGAGATGTTGTAGATAGCATTTCCTGTGCTGTACGTACCCAAGCCCAATCGTGACCTGTAGCACTCAAAAATTGAAGAATGGCTGCAGGTGCAGCTGTAATAGAGCTTGCAAAGATAACTGGGATAACCCCCGCTGGGTTCACCTTCAATGGAAGGTATGAACTAGATGGGGCACCTTGAGCAACTTTTGTATATTGGATTGGAATTTTATACTCTGCCTGTTGAACATAGGTTGTAAAGTAAACAATCAACAAGACAGCGATAATCAAAATAACGACAAAGATAATAGATGAAGTCAAACGGCTACTTGGAATATTGACGAAGTAGTCAACATAGATGCCTTTAATCATCTCAGGGATTGAAGCAACAATACCTGCAAAGATAATCATAGACACACCATTTCCGTATCCTTTATCCGTAATTTGTTCTCCAAGCCAAGTTACAATCATACTACCTGCTGTGAGGATAATACCAATGGTAACAAAAACCTGTGGAGTTAAAGCTGTCGTTAATAATTTCGCTCCAGATAGGGTATTAAACCCTGCTGTAATCCCGATAGATTGAACGAATGCAAGCACAAGTGCAATATATCGAGTAGCTTGGTTTAGTTTTCTCCGTCCTACTTCTCCTTGTTTGCCCCATTCTACAAACTTCGGTAAAATATCCATTTGTAGCAATTGAACAACGATGGAAGCAGTGATATACGGACTTACTCCGAGTGCGAAAACGGAGAAGTTCTTCATGGCATTCCCTGAAACAAGACTAAGCATGTTCAAGAAAGATAATCCGCTGAGAGCTTCCAAACTTTTCGCATTCACACCTGGAACAGTAATACTTGTCCCAATACGGAAAACAAGAATGATAAAAATCGTAAAGAGAATTTTTGATCGAACTTGTTTAACCTTGAGCGCTTCTTTTAATAATTTAAAAAACATGGGTCACCTCTCTTAGATGACTTCTACAGAACCACCTTTAGCAGTGATAGCTTCCTCAGCTGATTTAGAGAATTTAGCTGCTTTCACAGTCAATTTCTTAGTCAACTCACCGTTACCAAGAATTTTAACTCCTGATTTTTCAGCTTTCACAATTCCTGCTTCGATTAGCACAACTGGAGTTACTTCTGCACCGTCTTCAAAGACGTTCAATTGGTCAAGGTTTACAATTGCGTATTCTTTAGCGTTGATGTTAGTGAATCCACGTTTTGGAAGACGACGGAACAATGGAGTTTGTCCACCTTCAAAACCAAGGCGAACTCCGCCACCGCTACGAGCTTTTTGACCTTTTTGACCGCGACCAGATGTTTTACCGTTACCTGATGAAGTACCACGACCAACACGGTTACGTACTTTACGAGAACCTTCTGCAGGTTTCAATTCATGAAGTTTCATTATTGTTTTCTCCTCTTTTGTAAAATGCTAGCGCCGATAAGAGAGAAAAGGTTGTCTCCCTTATCAACTCGCCTATACATTCGTCATCTTAGATGACTATATCTAGTTTTAGGGGATGAGTATTGCCACATCCCCTAAAAATCATTAGTTTACTTCTTCAACTGTTACCAAGTGAGATACTGCAGTGATCATACCACGGATAGCAGCATTATCTTCTTTAATAACAGAGCTGTTCAATTTGCCAAGTCCAAGTGCTACAACAGTTTTACGTTGTGATGGAATGCGTCCGATTGGAGACTTAGTCAAAGTAATTTTAATTTGAGCCATTTTATCCCCTTTCTTATGCCAAATCAGAAACTGAAATACCACGAAGGGCAGCAACTTCTTCAGCGCGTTTCAATTGTTTCAAACCTTCAACAGTTGCGCGAACAATGTTGATTGGAGTGTTAGAAGCAAGTGATTTAGATGTAATATCTGCCACACCTGCCAATTCCACAACGGCACGAACCGCACCACCAGCGGCAACTCCAGAACCTTCTACAGCAGGTTTCAACAATACTTTAGCTCCACCGAATTCTGAAAGAACTTCGTGTGGGATTGTTGTTCCAACCATAGGAACTTCAATCAAGTTTTTCTTAGCATCTTCTACTGCTTTGCGGATTGCTTCTGGAACTTCTTGAGCCTTACCAGTACCAAATCCTACACGACCGTTGTGGTCACCGACAACAACAAGAGCTGCGAAACGAAGACGACGTCCACCTTTAACAACTTTTGTAACACGGTTGACAGCAACTACGCGTTCTTCTAATTCAACTGCATTGTCTTTAAATGCCATTTTCTAGTGTCCTCCTATTAGAATTTCAATCCGTTTTCACGAGCTGCATCAGCCAAAGCTTTCACACGTCCGTGATATAGATATCCACCGCGGTCGAACACCACTTCTGAAATACCTTTAGCGTTTGCACGTTCTGCAACGAGTTTACCGACAGCAACGGCTTGTTCAGTTTTAGTTCCTTTTGAAACTTCTTTGTCAAGAGTTGAAGCACTTGCGAGCGTTACACCCGCTACGTCATCAATCACTTGAGCGTAGATGCCTGTATTAGAACGGAATACGTTCAAACGTGGGCGATCAGCAGTTCCAGAGAGTTTTCCGCGAACGCGACGGTGGCGTTTTTGACGGAGTTTGTTTTTATCTGGTTTAGAAATCACAGTTTTCACCTCTTTAGTTTTAAATCGCGTGCTATGCACAAAGTTGGAAAATAGGTTGGTGGTTGAAAATCAACCACTCAACATTATTTACCTGTTTTACCTTCTTTAAGACGAACGTACTCTCCAACGTAACGAATACCTTTACCTTTGTAAGGTTCTGGTGAACGAAGGCTACGTACGTAAGCAGCTGTTTGACCAACCACTTCTTTTGAAATTCCGCTAACAACGATTGTTGTTGGGTTTGGAAGTTCAAAAGTAATCCCTTCTGGAGCTTCAACTTCATCTGGATGAGATTTACCAACAGCCAAAACAAGTTTTGATCCTTGAAGTTGTGCACGGTAACCAACCCCACGCATTTCAAGTTCTTTCTTGAATCCTTCTGATACACCAATTACCATGTTGTTCAAAAGGGCACGAGTAGTTCCGTGGATAGTTTTCATTTCTTTTGAATCGTTTGGACGGTGAAGAGTTACTTCAGTACCTTCCACGCGAATTTCAATATCTTTTGAGAACTTACGAGTAAGTTCTCCTTTAGGTCCTTTTACAGTTACTACGTTGTCATTGTTAGTGACTTCAACACCAGCAGGCAACACGATAACTTTATTACCAATACGTGACATGTTTATTTTCTCCTGTTAAATTGTCAGGCCTAAATGGCCAGTTTTCACGGGGTTAAAGATACTCATTGAGTTCAATAGCTAAATTGAACTCGCTCTAAGAACTGTGCAAAATAAATAAGTTGGCTTGTTTGTAAACAAACTTCTCCGACTTCCTAATTTTGCTTTGTTCTTTACGAGCTTTGTATCTGATTTGAGTTCGAGCTAAGAATTTGGTGAAAAAGATAAGTTTGTCTTAGAGCATCACTCCTGCTACAAACTTTCTATTTCCACAGCATTCTTTTAACGCTCTCACATCATCAATTACCAAACGTAAGCGATAACTTCCCCACCAACATTCTTTTGGCGTGCTTCTTTATCAGTAAGCAAACCTTCAGAAGTTGAAAGGATAGCAATTCCAAGTCCGTTAAGTACTTTTGGAAGATCTTCACGTTTTTTGTAGACACGAAGTCCTGGTTTAGAAACACGTTTCAAGTTAGTGATAACTTTTTCACCGTTTGGTCCATATTTAAGGAATACACGGATGATGCCTTGTTTGTCATCTTCGATGATTTCAACGTTTTTTACAAAACCTTCGCGTTTAAGGATTTCAGCAATCCCTTTTTTGATATTTGATGCAGGTACTTCAAGTACTTCGTGTTTCGCTTGGTTAGCGTTACGAATACGAGTTAGGAAGTCTGCGATTGGGTCAGTCATAACCATTTTGTTTTTCTCCTCTTACTAGTAGTTTGCAAGTTGCACTTGCTAGTTAACACATGATACAAAGAGCGTAACAGCAAGAGCAAAAATAGGCAATTTGATGCAGGAGCGATGCTCCAAAGCAAATTGGTCTTTTTTGCCAAAGCTGTAGCTCGTGTTCAAATTGGCAAGCCCAACTGAACCCGGGCTAAACTCTGCGTGAAAAAGATAAACTTTCCTAGAAACTTCAGTTTCTTCGTCAAGTTTCCTATTTTCACCTGGAGTTTTGACGCCCTTGATATCTTAAATTACCAAGATGCTTTTGTTACACCAGGAATTTGTCCTTTGTAAGCTAATTCACGGAAGCAAACACGGCAAAGTTTAAATTTGCGGTAAACTGAATGTGGACGACCACATTTTTCACAACGAGTATAAGCTTGAGTAGAGAACTTCGCTGGACGTTTGTTCTTAGCAATCATTGATTTTTTAGCCATTAGATTTACCTCCTATATTATTTTGCAAAAGGCATTCCAAGGCCTGTAAGCAATGCACGTGACTCTTCGTCAGTGTTAGCAGTTGTTACGATAACGATGTCAAGACCACGAGTTTTGTCAACGTCATCAAAGTTGATTTCTGGGAAGATCAATTGTTCTTTCACACCAAGAGTGTAGTTTCCGCGTCCATCAAATGATTTTGTTGGAACACCGTGGAAGTCACGCACACGTGGAAGTGAAACTGAAACCAATTTATCCAAGAATTCGTACATACGTTCCCCACGAAGGGTAACTTTTGCACCGATCGCTACACCTTCACGAAGACGGAAGCCGGCGATTGATTTTTTAGCTTTAGTGATAAGTGGTTTTTGACCTGAGATAAGTGCCAATTCTTCAGCAGCTTTTTCAAGGCTTTTAGCGTTTGATACAGCTTCACCAACACCCATGTTCAAAACGATCTTATCTACTTTAGGCACAGCCATCACTGATGAGTAGTTGAATTGTTCTGTCAAAGCAGGAACTACTTCATTAAGATATTTTTCTTTTAAACGATTTGCCATTATACTTCTCCTTTCCTTCGTGATTAATCAAGCACTTCGCCTGATTTTTTGTTGTAGCGAACTTTTTTACCGTCTACAAATTTGTAACCAACACGACCAGCTACACCATTTTTGTCCAATACTTGAACGTTTGATACGTGGATAGCTGCTTCTTTCTCGATGACACCACCTTGAGGAAGCTCGTTAGTTGGACGTTGGTGTTTCTTAACGATGTTAACACCTTCAACGATAACTTTGTTTACTTTTGGAAGGGCAGTAAGGACAACAGCTTCTGTTCCCTTATCTTTACCAGCGATTACGCGAACTTTGTCGCCTTTTTTTACAAACATTAGGTTTCTCCTTGATTTTTCTTACGCCCACAAGGGCACCCTAGCTTGAAGCTAGGGGACTAGTTTGTTTCTAAAAATTAAAGTACTTCTGGAGCAAGTGACACGATCTTCATGAAGCCACCTTCACGTAATTCACGTGCAACCGGGCCAAAGATACGTGTTCCGCGAGGAGTTTTGTCATCACGGATGATAACAGCTGCATTTTCGTCAAACTTGATGTATGAACCATCAGCGCGACGAGCACCTGATTTAGTACGAACGATAACAGCTTTTACAACGTCACCTTTTTTAACCGCACCACCAGGAGTAGCTTGTTTTACAGATGCCACAATGACATCACCGATGTTCGCAAATTTACGTTTAGAACCACCAAGAACTTTGATAGTCAAGATTTCACGTGCACCGCTGTTGTCTGCGACTTTCAAACGAGTTTCTGTTTGAATCATTTCAGTTTTCTCCTTTCAGGCTTGATTAGATGATAACCGCTTCTTCAACAACTTCTACAAGACGGAAACGTTTTGTAGCTGAAAGCGGGCGAGTTTCCATGATACGTACGATATCGCCTTCTTTGGCAACATTGTTTTCATCATGTGCTTTGTATTTCTTAGAGTAGTTAATACGTTTACCATAGACTGGGTGGTTACGTTTTGTTTCAACTACAACTGTGATTGTCTTGTCCATTTTGTCAGATACAACACGTCCAACAAGAACTTTACGATTATTGCGTTCCATTGAAATTTCTCCTTCCCTAGTCTATTATTTCACTTCAGATTGAACTGTTTTGATACGAGCGATTTGTTTTTTAACTTCTTTCAAGCGAGCTGTTTGTTCCAATTGACCAGTAGCAGCTTGGAAACGAAGTTCAAACAATTCTTTTTTCAATTCGTTTTCGCGCTTCGCGAGTTCTTCTTGAGAAAGACCACGAAGTTCTTTAACAAATTCTTTTACTTCATTAAGTTTCATGCCTTCTCCTTATTCTGCTTCACGTTTTACGAATTTAGTTTTAACTGGCAATTTGTGGCTAGCAAGACGAAGCGCTTCACGTGCAATCTCTTCAGATACACCAGCGATTTCGAACATCACTTTACCGCGTTTAACTGGTGCAACCCAACCTTCAGGTGCCCCTTTACCAGATCCCATACGCACACCGATAGCTTTAGCAGTGTATGATTTGTGTGGGAAGATTTTAATCCAAACTTTACCACCACGTTTCATATAACGAGTCATGGCGATACGAGCAGCTTCGATTTGGCGGTTAGTAATCCAGTGGCTAGTTGTAGCTTGAAGACCGTATTCACCGAATGCTACTTCTTTTCCACCTTTTGCTTCACCGCGCATTTTTCCACGGAATTCACGACGGTGTTTAACACGTTTAGGTACTAACATTGGTTATTTACCTCCTTTAGTGTTTTTACGAGCTGGAAGAACTTCACCACGGTAGATCCATACTTTAACACCAAGTTTACCGTATGTAGTATCTGCTTCTTCCCAAGCGTAATCGATATCTGCACGAAGTGTGTGGAGTGGAACAGTTCCTTCTGAGTATCCTTCAGCACGGGCAATATCTGCACCGTTCAAACGACCTGATACTTGAGTTTTGATTCCTTTAGCCCCAGCACGCATTGCGCGTTGGATTGCTTGTTTTTGTGCACGACGGAAAGCGACACGTTGCTCCAATTGACGAGCAATTCCTTCACCTACAAGGTGAGCATCCAAATCAGGTTGTTTGATTTCGATGATGTTGATGTGTACTTGTTTTCCAGTCAATTTGTTAAGTTTTGCACGGAGTGCATCAACGTTAGCACCACCTTTACCGATAACCATACCTGGTTTAGCAGTGTGAAGTGAAACGTTAACTTTGTTTACTGCGCGCTCAATTTCGATTGTTGAAACTGCTGCGTCAGCAAGTTCTTTTTGAACGAATTTACGGATTGCAAGATCTTCATGAAGGTAATCCGCGTATTCTTTTTCAGCATACCATTTGGCATCCCAATCACGGATGATGCCGACACGCATACCAATTGGATGTACTTTTTGACCCACGATGTTACCTCCTTATTTTTCTGCAACAGCCACAGTGATGTGAGCTGTACGTTTGTTGATTGGTGAAGCTGAACCTTTCGCACGTGGACGAAAACGTTTCATAGTTGGTCCTTCGTTTGCGAATGCTTCAGATACTACCAAGTTAGCTTTGTCCAAACCAAAGTTGTTTTCAGCATTAGCTACAGCTGAGTTCAAAACTTTCAAGATGATTTCAGCAGCTTTGTTTGGTGTGAATGTCAAGATTGCAATAGCGTCGGCTACGCTTTTACCACGAATATTGTCAAGAACAAGACGTGATTTACGAGGTGAAACACGTACTGTACGAGCCATTGCTTTAGCTGAAGTAATTTCTGCCATTTATGTTCTCCTTATTTTCTACGTGTTTTCTTGTCGTCTGCAGCGTGACCTTTGTAAGTACGAGTCGGTGCGAATTCACCAAGTTTGTGACCTACCATGTCTTCTTGGATGTAAACAGGTACGTGTTTACGTCCGTCATAAACTGCAATAGTGTAACCAATGAAACTTGGGAAGATCGTTGAACGACGTGACCAAGTTTTGATAACTTTTTTCTTTTCGTCGTTAGCTTGAGCTTCAACTTTTTTCATCAAATGCTCATCGACGAAAGGTCCTTTTTTAAGACTGCGTCCCATTTTTATGTTTTCTCCTTTAAATGTTGTACCACAGCGGCTTGCGCTCACATGGAGCGCTACCGAGCTGGCGGATTATCTAGCGCTTATGCGACTAGTTTTAAATTATTTCTCGTTGCGACGACGAACGATAAGTTTGTCAGATTTCGCTTTCTTGTTACGAGTTTTAAGACCAAGAGCAGGTTTGCCCCATGGAGTAGATGGCGCTTTACGACCAACTGGTGCTTTACCTTCACCACCACCGTGTGGGTGATCGTTAGGGTTCATTACAGAACCACGAACTGTTGGGCGGATACCTTTCCAACGGCTACGTCCTGCTTTACCAAGGTTTACAAGTCCATGTTGTTCGTTTCCGACAACACCAACTGTTGCACGACAAGTTCCAAGAATCATACGAACTTCGCCAGATTGAAGACGAACAAGAACATACTTACCTTCTTGACCCAATACTTGAGCAGAAGCTCCAGCTGCACGGACCAATTCTCCACCACGACCTGGTTTCAACTCGATGTTGTGGATCAAAGTACCAACTGGGATGTTAGCAAGCGGAAGAGCGTTTCCGACTTTGATATCTGCTTCTGGACCTGAAACGATACGTTGACCAACTTCAAGACCTTTTGGAGCGATGATATATGCTTTCACACCGTCTGTGTAGTGTACAAGAGCGATGTTTGCAGAACGGTTTGGATCGTACTCGATAGTTTTAACAACTGCTTCAACGTTGTCTTTGCTACGTTTGAAGTCAACCAAACGGTAGAAACGTTTGTGCCCACCACCTTGGTGACGAACAGTGATACGACCGTTGTTGTTACGACCAGCCTTGTTCTTCAAAGCAACAAGCAACGATTTTTCAGGAGCGCTTGTTGTGATTTCAGCGAAATCCAAAGAAGTCATATTACGGCGACCGTTTGTTGTTGGTTTATAAACACGAATTCCCACGATATTTCCTCCTTAGATTATTCAGCTTCAGCAGCAAACAACTCGATTGCTTTTGAATCAGCTGTAAGTGTGATGATAGCTTTTTTAGTTTTGTTAGTAAAACCAGTGTAACGTCCAACACGTTTAGCTTTAGGTTTTACGTTGATTGTGTTGACATTTGCAACCTTAACACCTTCAAAAGCAGCTTCAACAGCTTGCTTAATCAAAAGTTTGTGCGCACGAGTGTCAACTTCAAATACATACTTTCCTGCTTCAAGTTGAGCCATTGAGCTTTCAGTGATAACAGGTTTTTTGATAACATCATACAAATTCATTATGCAAGAACCTCCTCGATTTTAGAGATAGCTGCTTGAGTAACAAGAAGTTTGTCACTATTTGCGATGTCAAGAACACTTGCAGTTGTAGCAGTCGCAACTTTCACGTTTGGAAGGTTACGAGCTGAAAGAGCTGCGAATTCGTTTCCTTCTTCAAGAATAACAAGGACTTTAGAATCGATGCTCAAAGCTGCAAGAACTTTTGCAAATTCAGCAGTTTTTGGAGCTGTAAATTCAAGAGAATCAACGGCTACAAATTTGTTTTCAGCAACTTTTTCTGAGTAAACAGATTTAAGCGCAAGGCGACGAACTTTTTGAGGAAGTTTGTACGCATAGCTACGTGGAGTTGGTCCGAAGACAGTTCCACCACCACGCCATTGTGGAGAGCGGATAGAACCTTGACGAGCACGTCCAGTTCCTTTTTGACGCCATGGTTTGCGTCCGCCACCTGAAACAGCTGAGCGATTTTTAACTGCGTGAGTTCCTTGACGAAGGCTAGCACGTTGGCTGATGATCACATCAAACACAACAGATTGGTTTGGTTCAATACCAAAGATTGCATCGTTAAGAACAACTTCGCCAGCTTGTTTACCAGTTTGGTCGAATAATGTTACATTTGCCATTTTGACTGTATTCCCCTTTCCTTATTATTTACCAGCTTTAACTGCTGACTTGATAGTGATAAGAGATTTCTTAGCACCTGGTACGTTACCTTTGATAAGGATAACGTTCTTTTCTGGAACAACTTGTACAACTTCAAGGTTTTGAATTGTTACACGGTCGCCACCCATACGTCCTGCAAGGTTTTTACCTTTAAATACGCGGTTAGGTGCAACAGGTCCCATAGAACCTGGACGACGGTGGTAACGAGAACCGTGAGCCATTGGTCCACGTGATTGTCCGTGGCGTTTGATAACACCTTGGAAACCTTTACCTTTAGAAGTACCAGTTACGTCAACAACGTCTCCAGCTGCGAATGTTTCAACTGTGATTTCAGCACCAACTTCCAAGCCTTCAACGTTTTTGAATTCACGAATGAAGCGCTTAGGAGCCGTGTTAGCTTTCGCTACATGTCCTTTAGCAGGTTTGTTGCTCAATACTTCGCGTTTGTCATCGAAACCAACTTGGATAGCGTTGTATCCGTCTGTTTCTACAGTTTTAACTTGAAGAACAACGTTTGGAGTTGCTTCAATAACTGTTACAGGGATCAATTCGCCAGCTTCAGTGAAGATTTGAGTCATTCCCACTTTTTTCCCTAAGATTCCTTTTGTCATGAGAAAATAGTTCCTTTTCTATATTTTTTATTCAAAAAGTTTTTAACGAGCGTTTTTCATGCTCAAGGTATCAAGCTTTAAATTAAAGTTTGATTTCTACGTTTACACCACTTGGAAGATCCAATTTCATCAACGCATCAACTGTTTTTTGAGTTGGGTTAACGATATCGATCAAACGTTTGTGTGTACGCATTTCAAATTGTTCGCGAGAGTCTTTGTATTTGTGAGTCGCACGAATGATTGTGTAGAGGCTACGTTCAGTCGGAAGTGGGATTGGACCCGCAACTTGTGCACCTGTACGAGTAGCTGATTCTACGATTTTAGCAGCCGCTGTGTCAAGCGTACGGTGTTCGTAAGCTTTTAAACGGATACGGATTTTTTTGTTTGCCATCTTTTTCTCCTTTTCGTCTATTTAAGATAATAGGCTAGCTCCACAAGAAAACCGACGCGCGTTGCGTGGCAATGCAACCGAGCGTGTCGCAACCTCTTGCATCAAAGCTAAGGCTGTATTTTACAGCACCATAATAGAATAACACAAAGCCCCTGCGATTGCAAGGGATTTGTGAGCTTTTTTTCGTTTTTTTGGGATGAAACTGTTTTCCTATTTCATCTTCATACAATTACTAATTTACGACTATTAAAACCAATCTTTTCTTCTATATAGTACGAGTCATTTTGACTTTGAATTTGTCTTGCGATTGATCCACTAAGATATCTGCTTTAGACTCGGTTTCTCTATAGTAACGCAGATACTGCTCCCGTCTCATCTGATGGCTAGCTAACACAAAGGAAGCATCTCGATTTCTCATCATCGTATCTCGAGCTAGACGCCTTTTTAATTCTGTTTCTTCGTCCGCGTAGAAGCAGATGGTTTTGTCAAAGAGTTCCTTGGGTAGAAAGCCCACAGACATCCCTTCAACAATCAGAATTGGTTTTGCTCCAGATAAGATTTCACTAGCCTTCCACGGTTCATCGATTGTTAAGACATCCATACCTGCCTGCAAAGCGAGAATATCTCTCTGTAAACTTGCCAGTTCATGCACCACTGGGAGACAAGCTGTCACCTTTTGATCTGGCGCTTTCTTTGGCACTACCAGGTGACGTTCTGAGGTGATATAGGGATCTGTTTCTAGTAAATTTACTGTAGTAGAATCTAGGACTTGAAACAATTCTTGAGCAAAGGTAGACTTACCTGATGCCCCGTGACCATAAATCCCCAGTGTTTTGACTTTCTCTGACTCTATCTCTGAAACCAGGCTGTCTATTAACTCTCTTTTGTTCACTCTCTTTTCACCTGTTCATAGCTTTCTTTTCCGTCATTGAGCTTATCCCAAATCACTACTTGCCCACTTTTGAGAGATTTTTGCACATCGATAATCCGTTGATTAGAGGAACCTCGAAACTGGAGCATGAGATTGCGCTTGCTTTTATCATACCGTCCATCGACAAGGATGTCAATCAGCGACAAGAGTTCCAGTTTATCTGGAGTTTCCAGCATCATTTCTTCCCACGTGTAGCCCGTCCAGGACCAGATGTCTTTGTCTGGCAATTCCTTTCGAATGCGTTTAACGAGTGGTAAGAGAATGCCCGTATTAAGAAAGGGCTCTCCTCCTAGCAAGGTCAAGCCTTGAACATAAGGTTGGGCAAGATCTTCCATAATCTGTTCTTCTAATTCTGCTGTATAGGGAATGCCTGCGTTGAAAGACCAAGTCGCAACATTATAGCACCCCTCGCAGTGAAACATACAGCCTGATACATAGAGAGAGTTGCGCACACCTTCTCCATCGACAAAGTTAAAGGCCTTATAATCAATGATCCGCCCTTTACTAAGTTCCTCACTTTTCCATTCACCCGGTTTTGGTGTATTCCATGTCATCCTTTTACTCCAAATCTATCCAGTAACGTTCTACGCCATTGCGAACATCTTCAAACACCCCACCATTTGCCACAATCACCGCCCTACTAGCTGGGTTTTCCACACTACAGGTCACAAGCGCTTTTTTGATGTTCTTTTCCTTGGCAACTTGCAGGCCTTGTCTGAGGGATTCTTTGGCATAACCTTTGCCTCTTTCAGATGGACGAATGGAGTAGCCAATATGGCCCCCATTTTCTAGTAAGTAGTCATTTAATCGGAGACGAAGGTTGAGAAAGCCAAGAGCCTGGCTTGCTACGTCAAAACTAACCAGCTGGATAGCAGGAACCCAGTTTTCAGGAATATTGAGTCCCGCTTCCGCTTGAAGATTATCTTCTAGCCACTCTTCATAAACAAAATTGTTGGCGTTCCAAAACCCACCATCGTGGGCTGATTGAGTCTGTTCAAACTCTGCCATCATCTCTAAAACTGTTTCTTTATCTGCCAATATCGGTCTACGTAGTTCCATCCTTACCTCCCACCTAAGAGAAAAGCGAGAGCGGACTCTCACTTTTCTTTTTTCTTGTTCTTGTTTAAAAACTGTTCTCTAAGGTTAAGCAAGCGTTCTTTTTTACCTGTTCCACCTTTAGAGTGTTTCTCGTGATAACGGGTCACTTGAGCGCGTCCCTTATCATCCAATTGGTATTTCCCCATTCCGTCTCTTTCTAGTTTGTTACTTTATGTCCAGGTGTCTTAATGGTTGAACCATTCATATGTTTCACACGCGCAGCGATTTCCTTATGGCGCCCATTGACCATCGGACGAGCCTGAGGGTTACCTAGATAGCCACAAGTTCGTTTGACTACATCTACTGTTTTAGGGTCGCTATTCCCACAGTTTGGACAAGTAAAGCCCCTCTCTGTCGGTTCAAAATCCCCTTCAAAGTCACACTTATAACAATGATCAATCGGAGTATTGGTCCCTAGATACCCTACACGATCATAGGCGTAGTCCCAGACAGCTTCCAAGGCTTTAGGATTTTGTTGGAGAACTGGATACTCACAGTAGTGGATGAAACCACCTGTTGCACCTGCTTCTGGATAAGCCTTCTCAAAGTCCAATTTTTCAAACGGCGTTGGATTTTTACGCACATCATAGTGGAACGAGTTGGTGTAGTATTCCTTGTCTGTAATATCAGGAATAGAACCGAACTTTTCTGTATCCAAGCGACAGAAGCGATCTGTTAGACTTTCAGACGGTGTCGAGTAGATAGAGAAATGGTAGCCATATTGGTCAGACCACTCTTCCACCCGACGTTTCATATCGCGAATGATATCCAGTGTGAATTCCTTGGCTTCTGGATTGTGTTCCCAGCTATTTCCAAAGAAGACTGTAGCCACTTCGTACAAACCGATGTAGCCCAATGAAACTGTCGCACGACGATTCTTAAAGAGCTGATCAACGCTCTCGTCTTTTCCAAGACGGCGTCCGAAGGCCCCGTACTGATAGAGAATAGGGGCGTTTGCTGGTGTTGCTTCCTTGGTCCGTTCAACACGGTAAACTAGAGCATCTTCTGCGATGTTCATCCGCTCGTTGAAGATTTCCCAGAACTTATTCATGTCGCCCTCAGACTCAAGGGCAATGCGAGGAAGGTTGACCGTCACAACACCTAGATTCATCCGACCAGAATTGACTTCTACGCCATTCTCATCCTTCCATCCTTGAAGGAAAGAACGGCATCCCATAGGTACCTTGAAAGAACCAGTCAACTCGATAATCTTATCATAGGATAAGACATCCGGGTACATCCGTTTGGTTGCACACTCGAGGGCCAACTGTTTGATGTCATAGTTTGGAGTCCCTTCTTCCAAGTTAAGGCCTCTTTTAAGCGTAAAGATGAGTTTAGGGAAGATGGCTGTGCGGTGTTCTGAGCCAAGCCCCTTGATACGAATGGTCAAGATAGCTTTTTGAATTTCCCGTTCAAAACGACTAGTTCCTAGACCAAAACCTAGTGAAGTAAAAGGTGTTTGTCCATTTGAAGTGAAGAGGGTGTTGATTTCATACTCAAGAGATTGCATGGCATCATAGATGTCTTTTTGGGTTTTCTTCCAAGCATAATCATCCCGTTTTTCAGGCAAGACCCATTCTTTCGCATCCTTGAGGTGCTTTTGGTAATTCTTCTCTGCATAAGGCGCCAAGACTTCATCAATACGGTCAGCTGAACAGCCCCCGTACTGGCTAGAAGCAACGTTGGCGATAATCTGAGAAATCTGAGCTGTCGCAGTCTGGATAGACTTGGGACTCTCTACCTCTGCATTCCCAATTTTAAAACCATTTTCCAACATCCCTTTAAAATCAATCAAACAGCAGTTGGTCATAGGAGTGTAGGGGCTGTAGTCCAAGTCATGATAGTGTATATCCCCTTTTTGGTGAGCATTGGCTACGTGCTTAGGAAGCATTTGCAATCCGATTGATTTCCCCACAATCCCTGCTGTCAAATCACGTTGAGTATTAAAGACATCGCTGTCTTTATTGGCATTTTCATTGACAACCGCTTGATCTTTATTGAGAAGTTTATGAATGCTAAAGTTGATATCTGTCGCTTTTGAGCGCTCAAAATCCCTCTGTGTCCGATAAGTGATATACTCTTCAGCCAAGGCATATTCTTTGGCTTCAAGAAGTTCATGTTCTACGATATTCTGAATCTCATAAATCTTCACACCTTTAGGGAAACGACTGTGAATTTCCGTCACGATTCTTTCAACTAGACCATTTAGGCGTTTTTCTACTAGAGGCGTAACGTCCATAACCTTTTCCGCCGCCTTGTGGAGAGCCTTGTCAATCTTGTCTACATCAAATACTACACGTCTACCATCTCGTTTTTCAACGAACAAGGTGGGAACGGTTGCAAGCTTTTCTTCTAATACAATCATATCCATGCTCTTTTCTAAAATATTGTTAAATAGTTTATATTCAGTATTATACCACTCTAAAAATAAAAATCAATATCTTGTGTTAAAAATCCTAAAATTTTTAAAATTCCACAAGATATTGATTTTTGTTATTTGAATTTATAAAGCTTAAACTCGCTAGTATCTGTCTGAACAAGCTCATAGTTTTCACTGAGCCAGCTCTCTACATCTGACCACAAGGCAACTTTTTGATTGACCACAATCATCTTCGGTTGATTCTCTTTCAGATCATTCATCAGTTTGGTTTTATTTTCGTCGCTTGCAGTATAGAGTGTTGGAGTTGATAGAGAAGTCGGCGCCAAGCGTTCACTTGCACGGTAGAAATCAGGACGATCATCCCAAGCATAGACACGATCCTCAGAACTCGTTTGCTGTTTTACCATGCTAGCAAGACGTTCTCTCTCCTGATAAGTCGCTGGATGCGAAAGGTAGCGACTCACGATAGGAAGAACAATAAGATAGGCAAGGGCAATCAGTGGTAGATAGAAATTTCCTTTAAGGAAAGAAGTTTGTTTCTCACGTCTTCTTCTACGACGACTGCCTCCATCCGAAACATCTTCCTTGATTCCTGTCAGAAGGAGCAAGACCAAGAAAGGAATTAGTACCACAAGATGAGTACCGTTGATGGGTTCTTTGGAAAAAATCAAGAGCCCCAAAGAAAGCAATAAGCCCAAACTAGCAGCAATCGATAGGGAATATTGCTTAGCTGATTTTGACTGGAACAAACCAGAAAAGAGCAAACTAAGGGAACCTAGCCCAATAGCAAGTAAGCCGTAGAAGGCTGCATTTTCAAGCAAATGCGCATTTGAAAAGAGGCTAAGAGTATTTACCGGATACAAGGTCTGGCTAATGGCATCCCCAAAACTACCTGTTAATACTGTATAGTAGCCCAAAGGATAGAATAAGAGTGAGAACCCTAAGGCTGACGCAAAAAATTGATATAAACCATGAACAAAGTGACCTTTGCCTAAGTTAAAGCCGATAATTCCCAAGGCTAGTGTAGCTGCAAATAAGGCTGTTGGGATTGGCGCAAGGAAGAAAGCGAGAGCAAGGCTCATACCAACACGTAAAAATCCTTTGTCACCGTTTGGATAAGCTAGGTAGTTCGTAACAATGCTAAGTGAATAAAATAGGAAAGGCAAGGCTAGCAAGAGAGCATAGCCACCACCAAAAGCGAGACCTGCTAACAACAAATTAAACACAAACACAAGCTGCTTGGCTTCTTCTACACGGTCTGTAAGACTATCCGCAGATTTAAAAAGAAAAACGCCTGCTCCAAACAAGGCCAACCACTCAACCAAAGCAATCAGAATACTGCCTTGTGAAAGATAGGCAAGCAGGTAATAGAGCAATCCCTCCGTCCCAAAATAATCTGTATACATTTGACCATTTTGATGCAAAGCCCAACCGGTATAAAGATCCTGAGTTTGTCGCGGACTCACTAAACCAAAAATAAGGGGGATAACCACAGAAATAGCTGTAGCCACTAAACTCCAAAGCAAGATACTAAAAAAGGGGATCGGAGCTCCTTCTCGCTTTTCTGGAACAGACCAGTCTTGGTAATGAGATTCTTCTTGTTTCTCATCTATTTTCCCATATACATTCATTCAATTTCTCCTCTAAGTTTATCTGTTTTAGTATATCAAAATCTTACAGGAATGTCAGCTTGGGATTGATATTTGCTGAATTTCTTATCCAATATCGCAAAGCGTTCGATTTCACGAAAACGGTGGAATCGACTGTCTCTATACTCTCTAATAAAATCGTCATCTTCTAGATTAAGCATGTTTTTCTCCTTTACCTATCTATTCGTAAGAAGACAAAAAAGATCCAGCCTTGGGCTAGATCTTGATGGATAGTTAGAGCATAGGTGCAAACAACTGGACAATTTCCTTGATCAGGCTTTGATACCAGCTTGTTTTGATGGTGTGGGGATAAATTTCTTGAGAAACTTTAAAAATCTCTTCAAAGTCCCTTTCAATATCGATGATGGACTGCGTTCTATAAAGCAAGACGGCATTTTCATAGTGATGAAGCAAACTCCGATAGTCAAAATTGATGGTTCCCACAGTAGCCGCCTCTCCATCAACAAGCATTTGCTTGCTATGAAGGAATCCCGGGCTATACTCATAAATACGAACCCCCGCAGATAGCAAGTCTGGGTAGGCTCCTCGAGTAACTAACTGAATAACCTTTTTATCTGGGATACACGGCGTCACAATTCGCACATCTACCCCTCTCAATGCTGCATTTTTAATACTTTCAGTTAGATCGTAGTCAGCAATCAGATAGGGAGTCGTGATGTAGACGTAGTCTGTAGCTTGATTGATAAGGTTTTGATAGACCGTTTTTCCAACCTGGGCTCGGTAGATGGGTTTGGGACCGCTACTGTAAGGGATACAAAGCCCCATCCCATCTTTGGGTTGATTTTCGAGATGGTATTGGTCAAAGTCACTAATTTCTCCACGGTTAATATACCAAGTTGATAAAAAGAGTCTAGTAAAAGCCTTAACTGCCGATCCATCTAGGCGAATACCGCTATCCTTCCAGTAACCAAAGCGTTCGATATGGTTGATATACTCATCTGCTAGATTGGCACCACCTGTATACGCAATCTGCCCATCGATAATCATGATTTTACGGTGGTCACGGTTGTTATAGGCAACGGTCAAGCGTGGAATCACCTTGTTAAATTTATGGGCTTCAATCCCTCGGCTACGAAGCTGGATGGTATAATCCCCAGGTAAGGTTGCCATGCATCCAATATCGTCATAAAGAAGCTTAACTTCTACTCCTTGAGCAGCCTTTTCTTCCAAAATCTCTAAAATGCTATTCCACATCAAGCCTTCTTCGATGATATAGTATTCAAGAAAGATAAATTTCTCCGCTTTTTTGAGATCCTCTAGCATCTGACGCCACATGCTTTCCCCTGAAGGGAAAAAATGGGTATCCGTTCGATTATAGACATCTGCATTCGTGTCCATACTGAGGAGAGATTTGATAACCCCGTAAGCCGACTTGTCTTGTTCTTTTAACTCCAAACGGAGAGCTCTGCTATTGTCCTCTCGGTAAACCATTGATTGGAGCTGCTTTAGCTGCTTCAATTCTTTTTTAGATAAACGGCGCTCTCCAAACATGATATAGAGTAAGGGTCCAAACACTGGCACAAAGGCTACTAACAACCATGTTACCTTACTCTCAGGATTCATAGATCGATTAACAATCGATACAATGGTCGCTAAGCTTACTAAAATGACAAGGATAATCCAGAGAATCGGAGCCATCTGCCCTAGATAGAGAAATAAACCAAAGACGATAAACAACTCTGCCAACATGATGGTAATACTAAAACCATACTTAGACATGAGTAGCTGCATTTTTCTAGCTGTCATACATCCCCTTCCTTTTCTAACATTCTCCCTCGTCGCTTGATAAACTAATCTTTCTACTAGTATACCTCAGTTCAGGGGTAGATAGCAACCTTTTACTCTTGCCCTTCCATTTTCAGATGCGTATTACAGTTTGAGAGCCAACATATTGACTGTCATACCTGCTGCAGTTCCCATAAGGTAGACGGTATCTCCTTCTTTAACCAATCCATGGTCCAATGAATAGGCCAAGCCAAATGGCACAGAGACTGACACCATATTTCCATAGTCCGTGACGAGATTGAGGTATTGATTCTCAGCCACACCTAGCTTTTCCATAACCAAAGGAAGAGCACGACTTGCTTGGTGAGGAATGATATAGTCCACGTCTGCCAAGGCTAGCTGGGTCTTTTCTTGAAACTCTTCAAACATGACTGGGATTTTACGAGCTGACAAGAGGAGGATTTTCTTTCCCTTCATATCAAACATATAGTTGGTCTTAGTCGCTTCAGAGTACTCTTTTGGTTGAAAAGAAGTCAGACCTCCACGAATTTCCGTATCGTGAGCTCCTTCTGACCAAGTACGTTGGAGACTAGCAATGACCCCTTTTTCCTGATGGCTTTTTTGGAAAATAAAGGCTGCTGCCCCGTCACTAAAGAGTTCAAAACTTTCTTTTTGCTTGGGATTGAGCCCTAAACTACCAACCTCACTAGACACGATCAGAACACGATTGTATTCGCCCGCCTCGATCAAGTGGGACATGGTCGATAGGGCAGAAATAAAGCTAGTACAGGTCGTATTGATATCCATGGCTGGAATAGAGAGTCCTTTTGCCACGCGCTCATGAATCAAGGCTGCCGTACAAGGAATAGGCTGAACACCAACTGCACTAGCTGATACAAGGCAATCGATATCTTTAATATCCAAATTTGCATGTTCAAGTGCACGCTGGATAGCTCTTTCTGCCAAGTCAAGTTGCGTTTCTTCATTTTCCACTACACGATAACGGGTCTGGTCTTTAAATTGCACTGTATGCTTTGGAAGGCAAATGCCATAACCTGCGATTTCTACATGTCTTTTTACTTCTGTCATTGTCTTTTTTCCTTTCATAAACGTTGGATACGTTTGAGTTTACGGCTAGTATCCCAGTGATAATCTGAAAATTGGATTTGAGGAACTATGAACTCTTTTTGCTGGGCCAAGAGTTGGAACTGTGCTAAAATCGCTGTCTCTACGTCCTCATCTCGTTGGCTTAGGCAAACTTCCACTAACTTCTCGGAATGTTGCTTGACTTGGTAATCTCCTACATTCTCCACAAAAAGGATGCAGCGCCTGATAAAGTCTGGATAGATAGTTACCTGTCCCCCATCCAGTCCTTCAAAATAGAAGATGTCGTCAGAGCGTCCTTCGACCTTGTCAATCCGTGTATAGCAGGAGCCACAGGGACAAGGCTCCGGATTTTCAACCAAGATATCATTGAGCTGGTAGCGATAAACAGGCTGACTACTTCGTTTAAAGTCCGTAATCACTGGATAGAAACGTCGGTCATCCAGATACCGCTTTTCCACAAAGATAATGTCTTCGTTGAGATGTAGATTACCAGCTGGGCAAGTGCAGGCTAAGAAACCTTCAGTCGCCTGATAAACTTGGTCAATAATGGATAGAGAAAAGGCTTCAGCGATCCGTTCCCTATCACTATCTTCTAAGATTTCTGCCACCGAAACGATTTTTTGTGGATGGATGGCTAACTGTCCAGCCTTGAGACGCTTGCTCAATTCAATCAACATAGAGGCTGGCGCCACAATAATCGTCGGTTGGTAGCTATTGAGACGCTCGATATACTCATCTGTATGTTTGAAAATATCAAAATACTCTAAACGAATGAGGGCCGTATTGATGGTCTGATAGAGTTCATTATCAGCTCTTAGGAAAAAGGCGATACGATGTCCAAAAAGCTGACCCTTTGGCAACATCTTGGCTAAGATAGCCGCTGCCCACATACTTCGCTCTTTCTCTGTTGTGATAAAGAGACCCCGATGTCCAGATGTCCCTGAAGACAGACCGACTGCTACTTCGCCTTTAAGTTCACTGAAATCACGGGTTTTCTCACTTTCAATAGCTAAGGATAAGGCTTCATCACGATCCACTCCTTGAGTGTTGAGCTCATTGAAATGTTCCATCATAAAGGCCTTGTCCATATGATCAAAGTCGCTAGGAACCCCATTTTTAAAATAAGGTGACTCACGTTTTAGAAAGGCCATATAGTTAGCTAATTGCTTTTTCTGATAGTTTTCTAAGGCTTCTCGAGACTTAAAATTATAAAGCCAACGCGTTTGGATAAAAGTTTTAAGAAAGGTTATTTTTTTCATACAAAATTCGCTCAATCCTTTCTACAGGGTCATGGCTGACCAGTACCTCGATACCATCTCTTAGAACATTTTCTAAGAACTCTGCCCCCTTGATATAGGCTTCCTTGTTGTCCTGCACCAAGGAAGGAATCAGGTGCATCTGCTTGGTATAAGGTAAGAGGTCAATTCCCCAACAGAGGTCTGCTGCAATGAGAAGCTCATGATCAGGAATAAAGAGACAGGCTTGCCCCTTGGCATGTCCATCTACTGATGCTACTAGGATACTGCCATCTCCAAAGAGGTCACAAATTGGACCATAGGGAAAGTTTGAATAGCGCTGATTTGCCTTGATAACGGTCAGTCTTTTCTCAAAATCAACTGGTAAAAACTCTTTAAAGACCAAATCCTTGAGCTTGGGTTTCTGGTAAACTTCAAAAACCTCTTGAGTCAGGATAAATTGAGCGTTCGGGAAAAAACTTGCCCCTCCTAAATGGTCTGGATGGAGATGAGACAACATGACATAGGTAATCTCTTCTGGTCTAATTCCTTTTGCCTTCAATAAGTATGAAATCTGATCCTTTTCCGTCATCTGAACAGGAGTTCCTAGACGGTAAAAACCATAGCGTAGCTTCGTCTTAATGTTATAGTGATAACCCGTATCATATAGTAGATAGCCTTTGTCTCTGTGCTTAATCAGAAAGACACCAGCTGGGAAGGTCATCTTTTTATTCTTGACTCCTTTAAATAGCAAACCTGTATAGCTGGTACAGTAGCCTGCTGGGAAATAATCAATGCTTTCGATAATCTTTGACATACTGTTCAATCCCTTCCGAAATACTGATTTGAGGGCGATAACCCAAGTCTCGCTCCGACTTGCTGATGTCTAGCGTCTGGCTATAACGGAGCAGATAATAGGTATAGCGTGTCAGAGCCGGCTCCCCTTTGAGTTTCAAGGTCTTATAAAGAAACTCTAAACTACTGGCAATAACTGAAAGAAGAGGAGCTGGCACTTTTCTGTACGTTATTGGATGGCCCAGTCCTCTCAGGGCTTCTTCTATCAAATCCTTAAAGGCTCTTGGTTCCCCGTTGGTAATATTATAAACTTCGCCACTAGCTTGAGGGGCCTCTAGAGCCAAGCGAATTGCCAGAGCGACATTTTCCACACAGGTCATATCCATGAGCTGACGACCGTCCCCTATCAAGGGAATGCCAATCTTTTGACTGAGTTTGAGAACTCGAGGCAAAATACTGGTATCCCCAATCCCAAAAAGCCCACGAGGTCGTAAGATAATGCTCGGAACATCGGGATAATCCTTAAACAGCTTCTCCGAAGCCAGCTTACTACGAATGTAGTTGTTCAGATTATTTTCCTGAGGCGCATCGCTTTCTTTGATAGCTAGCTGATCTCGAGGAGCAGCATAGATGCTAGGTGACGATACATAAACCAAACGCTGAATCCCCGCCTCTCGACAAGCATCCAGAACATACTTGGTTCCCAAGACATTTGTCTGGTAGAAGTCCTCCCAAGGTCCCCAAACGGTAGAAAGAGAACCTGCATGCACAACCATGTCCATCTCTTGACAAGCCTGAGCTAAGTCCTCTTGTTTGGTCAAATCTCCCTGAAAAAATGCCACAGTAGAAGTTTCTAAAGACTGACCAACCTTGCTATTACGTCCAAAGGCTCGTACCTGATAGCCCGACTGACTGAGCTCTTCAACAACATACTTACCTAGAAAGCCCGTAGCACCTGTTACCAATACTTTCTTCATTTTTTACTTCTCCTTGTCCCCTAAGAGTCGATGTATTTCGCTCTTCAGAATCTCTGTTGGCTGATAGATTTGAGCTGCGCGACTGAGTTTGTTCAAGTCTGACCAATCATCTCTATCCAACAACTCATCAAAAGCGCGTCCAATCGCTTCTGTATCCTCTCGTTTAGCAGTCAGGGCAATCCCTGCCTCTAAGCCACGAACCGCATAGTCATACTGATCATAGTCATGGGGGAGAATCAAGGCAGGCTTGCCATAGATGATACATTGGTAAAAAATACCCGCACCGCCATGATGAATCACATAGTCCATCTGAGGAATGTATTCCTTATAGGGAAGATAGGATACCACAGAAACATTGTCCATGAGTTCCTCACATTGGAAGTCTTGCTCTCCTACACCTAGAGTCACAAAGAAGTGACAATCTGGATGGGCTTTAGCCAATTGTTGGGTCTGGTAGAGGAGGTTGTCTTTAGCCCATGCTAGCTGAGTCCCACAAGATACGAGGACTTTCTTATGATTTACATAAGGAGCCAAATCTAGGGGATAATTCTCTGCCCTCTCAATCGAAGACCCAAAAGGTCCCACCCAAAGGTAGTGCTCTGGAAAACCACTTTTCAGCTCCAACTCTTTCATCCCAATCCCTAAGATAGAATAGGGGGAATAGATAGTTTCTTGACCTTTCTGATTGTAGAGCTTAAAATCGTAACGTTTTAAGCGTTCTCTCAATAAAAAGGTTACGATTCGTTTCCCTAAACGAGTCACTTTTCTCCCCAGCCATTGCTGGACAGATTGGAACGGTGTCTTTGGACTGCCCATTCCTCCAAAAAAACAAGGCGGTCCATCTGTCGTTTCAATGGCAAACTGTGTCGCCATAGTGGTAATCCAAGGAATCCCCAACTCTTCCGCTACAAGTCCTCCAGAGAGGGTTATAAAGTCCGCAATAACAATATCAGGTCGATTTTCCTGCCACTCTTGCACTAGTTGGTCAGACACCACATCGATCAAATCAAGACTAGCTGACAACTGTCGATAAGCAGAAATAAGGTTTAATTGCCCTTCATTGTTGGCTACGCGCTCAAATTCATCTACAGAATTTTCTAAAATGGGAATCACCTGGAATCCCATCTCCTCTGCGACAGCTTTTCGTTGCGGTCCTGTAAATAATCGAATCTCATACAAGGGATCCTTCAACAAGGGTGCGAGTAGATTCAAGGTTGGGAAGAGATGCCCACTTAAGGGCACTACAACCACATCAATTTTGATTTTTCTCATATGTCTAGGATAGCAAATTTTTAAAAAAAGAACTACCAAAATGATAGTTCTTCCCAGCATTATTTAGCTTCTTTTTCACTTTAAGAATTAGAACAATTCTTTATAGAAGGCAATGGTTTCTTCTAAAGTTGGCATAAATGGATTGCCTGGCGCACAGTCATCAATCAAGGCATTCTTAGAAAGGTAGTCAAAATCGAAGTCTTTTTCGTCGATACCTAGTTCAATGAGTTTCTTAGGAATACCAACGGTTTCAGAAAGTTTCTCAATTTCAGCGATAGCGTAGGCAGCACATTCTTGGTCTGTTTTCCCTTTAACATGGAGACCCACATTGCGGAACGCTTCTGGTACACGCTTGGCATTTTCACGTTCTACAACTGGGAGAAGCATGGCACAGCAGACACCATGTGGCAAGTTATATACTGCACCGAGTTGGTGAGCCATAGAGTGAACGTAGCCCAAACCAGCATTGTTAAAGCTCATACCACCGAGGAAGATAGCATTGACCATACCCTCACGCGCTTCAATATCATGGCCATTTGCCACAGCACGAGGAAGATACTCCTTGATGAGTTCAATAGCTCCGATAGAGAGTTTCTTGGTCACATCATAAGCACCCGGTGTTACCAAGGCTTCGACAGCGTGGGTAAGAGCATCCATACCTGTCGCTGCTGTAAGCGCTTGAGGTTTTGAAAGCATGAGTTCTGGATCATTGACAGAGATGAGGGCTAAGCTGTTCTTATCAACCATTACCATCTTGACCTTGCGTTCTTCGTCAGTAATGACATAGTTGATGGTGATTTCTGCTGAAGTTCCAGCTGTTGTATTGATAGCAACCACTGGCAATCCTTTTTTAGCAGACTTGTGGAGGCCTTCGTAGTCCTGTGGTTTGCCACCATTTGTAGCAATGATAGAGATACAACTAGCTACATCCTGAGGAGAACCTCCCCCAAGACTGATAATGAAGTCACAACCATGCTCTTTCAAAGCAGTCACTCCGTCTGTGACGTTCTTGCAAGTCGGATTTGGCTCCACATCGCTAAAGATCACATATTCGATCCCTTCAGCATCTAATGGTTTTAGGACCTTGGGTAAAATATCACTACCTTCGATGAACTTATCTGTCACCAAAAGGGCCTTCTTACACCCAAGTTCCTTGATATACGGACCTACTTCATTTACAACACCTTTACCAATAAGGTTAACTGATGGAACGTAAAATGTAGCCATATGTTTTTCCTACTGCGCCTCTGCGCTATTTGATTATTTACTATAAGTATACGACCTTAGTACAAGCATTACAAATTTTTGTAAGCGTTTTAAGTGAAAAATCAGTAAAGAACCACTGGTCACATTTTAAAAACAAAAAAGCTCCAAAAAGATAGCTTTCATCTCATTGGAACTTCTACTTAATCATTATTGCTTAGTTAATACCACTCGATCAGATGCCTCTCGGTCCATGTCATCAATAATCATTTGATTACCATTAACCGCGTAAATTTTAACATCATCTCCCATAATGACACGTTGATTTTCTGGCTCAAAGGTGACTTGCTTAATTTCCTTATCTCCATCTGGTTCGACCTCAGTCCATGTACCAGTTTTACCTGTTACAACAAGAGTAATCTGGTCATTCTCATCTTTTCCAGTGTAGGTACCATCAATATTAGTCGGTTGAGCTACAGTAGTGTCCTGACTTGAGGATGCCTGTGGTTGACTAGCACTTGTAGCAGTGCTAGAAGATGATTCTTGTTGAGTAGATGATTGCTGAGCAGATTGCTGGGTAGGGGCTTGTGCCTTAGGTCCACAAGCTACCAAAAGACTAAGAATTGCTAAAGAAGCAATAGAAAGTGTGAATGTTTTCGTTTTCATAGCAACTTCCTTTCTTTTGTGCTAATGTATTTCTGAAATCGTTTTCGAGTTTTCCTATCCCCAGTATAGCAACTTAAGTCTAGAAGGTCAACTAATCTCATGCTCTCCCACCAAACCCGCTCGCACTTCCGAGATAAAGTAGAGGGAGCCCGTCACGAAAAGCAAGTCATGGTCATTGGCCTTTTCTTCAAATTCTCTGATAAAATCGCCATAGGAAGGAATCAAATCATAACACGCCACATCCTTCTCATCCAAGGAACCTTGGTAGTCAAAGCCTGTTACCTTCAGTTCCACCTGAGGCAACTGCTCCGTTAGATAGCCTAGCATCCCCTGATAATCCTTGCGTTTAAGAGCACCAAAAAGGACATGAACCTGGTATCCTTGCTGAATTTTCCCTTGGATAAACTCGACCAGACGAGTCAAGGCTGGAAGATTGTGAGCCCCATCTAGGTAGATATGCGGACGAATCCGTTCCAATCGACCGGCCCAGTGGGTCTCTTTCAAGGCCTGTCTGACAAGCTCTTCTTCGACCCTTTCACCTCCTGATGCCATAAACAGAAGAAAAGTTTGTAAAGCCAAGGCGGCATTTTCTTGCTGATAAGCACCTTCCAAACTGATTTCAAGCCGTGAAAAACTTGCTAGCTTACTTGAAAAATCTCCCGCATTTAAGGTGAAGTCTTGCCCGGTTTGATAAAGGTCTACATCTAACTCTCTCGCTTTACTTTGGCAGACAAGCTCTGCTTCTGGAGAAAGCTTAGCAATGACCGCCTTCTTGCCAGACTTGAAAATACCAGCTTTCTGATCTGCTATTTCCTCCAGACTATCGCCCAAGGTCTCCTGATGATCTAGACCAATCGAAGTAATAACTGCAATCTCGCCTGTTACGACATTAGTCGTGTCAAGCAAACCACCAATCCCCACTTCTAGAAGAACCAGATCCACTTCCTGCTCTTTAAAGTAAAGCAAGGCAATCAGGGTCAACAACTCAAAGAAAGACAAGTGGTCATGTGTTTCTAAGAGAGTTTTCTCCATCTCCTTGACTTGGTTAGCTATACGGATAAAGTCTTCATCTGCGATCGGTTGTCCATTGATACAGATTCGATCATGGATACTAATGATATGAGGAGAGGTAAAAGTACCAACTTTTTTACCATGGACGACAAACAACTCCCTCATAAAGGCAATAGTTGACCCTTTACCGTTAGTCCCTGTTACGTGGATAATGGGATAAGTCTTCTCAGGATTCCCCAACAAATCCACAGCTCGCTGCATTCGTCCAAGACCAGATCTAAAGTTTAAACCAATCCGACTATGAAGCCATTCTTCTACTTCAAACATACATGTCTCCTTAACAAAAGTCCAATCAACTACCGTATCAAAGTATGATTACAAATAAAAAGCGAGGTCGGGACTAAAATCCCAACCTCTTACCTGGTTAGCTAATCACTAGCTACTATGAATTTCAACGTGGGGTAAAAACGTCCACTGGATGTTCCAACTCTCTCCAATTTCTGGGAGTTGGGCTAAAAACGTCCACTGGACTTACTTACGGTCTTTATTTTTAGCGTAAGGGTAAAAATGTTCACTGAACATTTTTACTCCTCCATAAAGCTGTTGAAGACTTCTTCAATCATGTTCCATTCGTCTTCTGAGTCTTCTGGAATTGGTTGTAATTCGCCTTCTGTTCCATCTTCATTTTCGATGAATGAGTAAGCTTGGATTTCAACTTCACCATTTTCATCTTCTTCTGCGTTAACTGGCACTAGCAGAACATAGTTTTTACCAAATTCTTCTTTCCCATCGATGGTCAAAAGAATTTCAAACAAGGTTTCATTTCCTTGCTCATCTACTAGTGTAATCAATTCACGTTCTTCGTGATCATGGTTGTGATCGTGTGACATAGTTTCTCCTCTGTCTTAAAATTTTCTATCTAAATAATTTTGCAAAATTAGCTGAGCAGCCAACTTATCAATAACTTTCTTGCGTTTGTTACGACTGATATCTGCTTGTTCAATCAACATACGCTCCGCAGCGACCGTTGTCAAACGCTCATCCTGATAGTCTACTGGCAAACCAAAGAGTTCTTCTAGCTTGGCACCATAGGCTTGACTGGCTTCTACTCGCGGACCGCTGGTATTGTTCATGTTTTTAGGCAGACCTACTACAAAGCGTTCCACCTTATAGCTGTCAACCAATTCCTTGATACGGTCAAAACCAAACTGGCCCTGATCCTCATTAATCTGGATGATTTCAAGGCCTTGAGCAGTGAAGCCTAGGGGATCGCTAATGGCAACACCCACTGTTTTTGAACCGACGTCCAATCCCATAATTCTCATAGATTATAGATCGACTCCTTGTCCTTTAAGGTAGTAGCGTACCAATTCTTCAACAATTTCATCGCGCTCATACTTACGGATTTGATTTCGTGCATTGTTGTAACGAGGAACATAGGCAGGGTCTCCACTCAATACATAACCGACGATTTGATTTATCGGATTATAACCCTTTTCATTCAAAGAAGCATAGACATCTGTCAACGTCTCGCTAATCTCTTTCTTATTGGAATCATCCAATTTAAACCGTACAGTTTCTTCAGTAAATCCCATTCTAACACCCTCTTTCCTTAGAATAGTACTATTATAGCACATTCCCTGACGTTCTACAAATAAGTCAGTCTATTAATTTGGATTTTCTATTGTTCTGTCGCCCCATTTGCCACTCTATCTGCAATATATTGGCTAGGTTCGTTTTTTAAGAGATTTTCAAGACCAATATTTTTTAAATATTCTAGCTGAGACGCCTTTTTGACATCCAATACTTGAAAATCATAAGTCGTTGTAGTCTGGATTTCTGTCTCGCTGAGTAGCTTGGTTTCCAGTGTAAATCCTGCTAGTTTGCGTACCTCTTGGATGGTCTCATCCTTCTCTTCAGCTTCTTGAAGCGCTTTTTTCGTCTCCTCTAGCCCATTTTCAGAGATAAAGTTCTTGAGTTCATCCCCGACAGGTCGTTTTTGCTGAATGGTCAAGGTCAAAAATTGATTGCCTTTATAGGTAATGGTCTGAATCTGCTGCGTTCCATTTTCTGACTTCGGCATCAACAAGGTCTTGGTGACAACCGTATTCTTTTCGGCATTGTCCAAAACGGGAAGGTTTGATTGGATGGGGTCAGATGCTGTTGTGGAAGCAGCAGGGGTTTCCTTTTTTTGCCCACATCCCGCAAGCAAAAAGAGAATAGCAAAACTAGCAATTAGTAACTTTTTCATAATTCCTCACATGATTTCAAAACAAAAGAGCAAACAAGGCCAGGAGTCACTCCCAGCCTTGATGTTTTATAGAGCTGCACGTAGACGTGCTTCTGCATTTTCTACATTACGGACAGAGCGTGGCAAGAAGGCACGGATATCATCTTCTTTATAGCCGACTTGCAGGCGCTTCTCGTCAACGAGAATCGGACTCTTTAAGATCCGTGGTGTTTCCATGATTAAGTTGAGCACTTCATTGACACTCAAATCCTCGATGTCAACTCCAAGTGCCTTAGCGTAGCGGTTTTTTGACGAAACGATACTGGCAATTCCATTATCTGTTTTCGTGAGAATATCTAATAACTCTTCTCTTGTAATTCCTTCTTTACCGAGATTTTGTTCTTTATAACTTAACTGGTGGGCATTGAGCCAGGTTTTCGCTTTTTTACAGCTAGTACAACTTGAGACTGTATAAATTTTGATCATGTACCTACCCCTTTCGCTACATGTTACTATCAGTTTAGTCTATTATACCATAAAAAGCATCCGACTTGCGACCTATTTTTAAAAAAATTTAACTTTTTTCGCGATTTTCGTACTTTTTTCTTGACAAATTCAATTTATAACCAACTTCTAAATTTTTTGATATAGATTCGTTTCACAATTGTAACACTTATCATATAAAGAATAATTATCAAAAGCAAAAAGAGGAAATAAATTGGTTTCAAAGGGGTTAAACGAAGGAGGTTAGCAATTGCAGAATAGGGAAGGAAGGTCACAAAACTAGCTGCTAGCAAGGTTGTCCCAAGAACCAACCATGACGGACGGCTTTGTAAGAAAGGGAGTCTTGCTGAACGAAGCATATGGATGACCATGGCTTGGGACCACATGGATTCAATGAACCAACCTGTCTGGAACAGGATGATAAAGCCCGTTGCAGACTCTGCTCCGTGAACATAAGCATGACCTGTCGTCATTGGGACAATGACAAAATAGAGCAAGATAAAGGTCAAAATATCAAAGGCAGAAGAAATCGGACCCATCCAAATCATAAAGCGAGTAATGGACTTGGCTTCCCACTTATGAGGATGCTTCAAAAAGTCTTCATCCACATTATCAAATGGCAAGGCGATGCAAGAAAGGTCATAGACTAGGTTTAACACAATCAAGTGAATCGGAGCCATAGGGAGGAAAGGTAAAAAGATACCAGACACTAAGAGTGAAAGAATATTCCCGAAATTAGAGCTGACCGTCATCTTGATATATTTGGTCATATTGGCATAGACTTTGCGTCCTTCAACCAGGCCTTTTTCAAGCACCATCAAATCCTTATCCAGCAAAATGACATCAGCTGTCTCTTTGGCAATATCTACTGCTGTATCAACAGAAATCCCCACATCTGCTACTTTCATAGAAGGGGCATCATTGATCCCATCTCCCATATAGCCGACACAATGTCCATTCGATTTGATTTGTAAAATGATTCGTGCTTTTTGATCCGGAGAGAGTTTGGCAAAGACCGTCACCTTCTCAACTGCTTGGGACAACTCTTCGTCCGTCATGGCATCAATATCAGAACCCAACAAGATTTGATCAACGTCTAAACCAACTTTTTCGCATACTGCTTGGGTTACCTTCTCATTATCCCCAGTCAAGATCTTGGTTTGAACACCATACTCTAATAAAGCTTGGATAGCAGGGGCTGCAGATGGTTTTGGTGGATCTAGGAAGGCAAGATATCCTGTTAGAATCATCTCCTTTTCATCTTCAACAGAGTAAGCAAAACCTTCCTTTAAGCCTGTTTTATAGGCGACTCCCAAGACTCGTAAGCCCTGTTGATTGAGTTGGTCCACTTCTTTTAAGATTTCCACTCGGATATCATCCGTCAGAGGGCTAATCTGATCTTGATATTCCACATGGGTTGAAATCGCAAGCATTTCCTCTAGGGCACCCTTGGTTACCAAACTAACAACTTCGTTCTCATCCTTGACGATGACACTCATCCGTCTGCGTTCAAAATCAAAGGGCAATTCATCTATTTTTTGAAAGGTTTGATCTAGATTTTGCAAGAGTGCGTGTTCTTTAGCTTCTTTTTCCGTACGTTTAATGATCGCTCTGTCCATTAAATTTTTCAAACCAGTTTGAAAATAGGAATTGAGATAGGCACGTCTCAACACAGATAAATCCAAATCTCCATGTATATCCAAAGGATATTCAAGGACAATTTCGTCTTGGGTAAGGGTTCCAGTTTTATCCGTACACAGGATATCAATAGCACCTAGATCTTGTATGGCATTGAGTTTTTTGATGACAACTTTTTCCTTGGCCATGATAATGGAGCCTTTTGCTAGACTGGCCGTGATGATCATGGGAAGCATCTCAGGTGTAAGCCCGACTCCTACGCTCAAAGCAAATACGCCAGCCTCTAACCAATCTCCATCCGTCAAGCCATTGGAAAGAAATACGATGGGAACCATGACCAACATCAAACGGATTAAGAGCCAAGAGATACTGTTCATATCCCGTTCGAAAGAGGTGGGCTCGTCATAAGTATTGAGAGTCTGCTCTATTTCCCCCATCATGGTGTCATCACCGACCGCTAGAATCAAAGCCTTGGCGCTTCCTGATATCACGTTGGTTCCCATGAAGGCGAGCGCTTCTGCTTCTAGCAGACTATCAAAATTTGACTGACTCATTTTTGACAAAGCCAATTTTTCAACCGAATCACTTTCGCCCGTCAAACCAGACTGTTGAACAAAGAAATCACGTGATTCAATTAAAAGGAGGTCTGCTGGAATCATATCCCCAGCACTCAACTTGACCATATCTCCAACGACTAAATCCTCAATCGCGACCTCTAAACTCTGGCCTTCGCGAATAACCGTGGCTGTATTCACAATCATTTTTGAAAGATTGGTCGCAGCTTTGTCACTTCGCAGTTCTTGGACAAATCGAATGCCACCAGAAATGAGGACTAGGACAACGATGATGATAGAGGTCGTCGGATCTTCTTGCCCAGGCTTCGCCAACCAGACGTTGGTCACCATGGAGATCATAGCGATGACCAGGAGGATGATTGTAAATGGATTGATAATAGATTCGTAAATTTTTTTGAGGATACTGTCTTCCTGACCCTTGGTGATGGTGTTTTCACCATATAAATCACGATTCTTTTCTATCTGTTCCTCAGTTAAGCCTGTTAGACTTGTCTTGTAAAAAGATAGAGTTTCGTTTAAAGGTGTATTAATAGCTGCTGCTAATCTTTCTTTTGTAGTTTTCATTGGTTTCTCCTATCTGTATGAATGATGTGTTTCATACACAGAGACCAATCACTTTATAAGGGCAGAACGACACAAATCAGCGATTGGCTGTGTATGTGCGGTTCTGGGTGGTCGTCAATTTGCATCGTCTGTCTCCTTTCCCTGTTCTAAAACAGTAGAAAATCCTGCCATAAAATGGCAGGATTAAAAAACTAATTATCTGTTTTTCGTTCAAGCTTTAACTCCATAGGGCAATGAAATGAGCTTAGTTTTGGCCTTCGCGACCAGGACTGTTGACCAACGAGTAGTGTCTCCACTGCTTTGCGGTAGTCATCCGTATCCCTATGGTAGCCTCACCTACCGTTTTCGTCTATCAGTATAAACCTTTAAAATATAAAAGTCAATGATTTATCTCATTTTTTAGATAACAATCAATTCTTTTGGAGCAAGTGTCAATAACTCACAACCGTTATCTGTAATCAGGATATCATCCTCGATACGAACCCCGTATTTACCTTCAATATAAATGCCCGGTTCATCAGTCAAGACCATACCAGATTTAATGACTTCTTTGGAAGTTTGGCTAAAGTAGGGTTCTTCGTGGATGTCCAGTCCGATACCGTGTCCGATACCATGAGTAAAGTAGTCTCCATAGCCTGCTTCCACAATGATATCACGAGGAATTTTGTCAAAGTCACGGAAACCTAGACCTGCCTTAGCCTGGTCAATCAGAGCTTGGTTGGCTTTCAGAACCGTATTGTAAATCTCTGCTTGCTCGTCACTGACATGGCCTAGATAGATGGTACGTGTCATATCGCTGACATAGTGATCGTAGAGACATCCGAAGTCCATGGTAATGGCTTCACCCAGCTCTACTGGTTTGTGCATAGGATGAGCATGGGGTTTGGAAGAGTTGATGCCACTTGCTAGGATGGTATCAAAAGACAAGCCGGCCGCTCCTAGCTCACGCATGCGGAAATCAAGGAAGTTGGCAATCTCGATTTCAGTCTTTCCTGGTTTGATAAAGTCAAGTGCATCGCGGAAAGCTTGGTCTGAGATAGAACATGCCTTACGAACAGTCGCAATCTCTTTCTCATCCTTAATCATACGGAGCGCTTCTACAAACTGAGTCTGTGGAAGCAAATCAATTCCTGCAAAAGCAGCCTGCATACGGTGGTAATAAGAGACCGAAATCTCGTCCTCAAAACCGATACGAGACAAGCCCATATCCTTAACAATGCCTGCAATAACAGCCAACTCATCGCGGTCAGCCACAATCTCAAAATCTGTTACTTCTTGCTTAGCTGCAATGATATAGCGAGAGTCTGTCACCAAGACCTGACGGTCACGGCTGATGAAGACTGTTCCATTTGAGCCCCAAAAACCAGTCAGGTAATAGACGTTTTTAAGGTTATTGATGATGATGCCATCTAATTCTTTTTCTTCCATTTTAGCTAGAAATGCTTGTACACGTTTATTCATGATGTAACTTTCCTTTCAAATAGTGTCCTGTGTAGCTGGCTTCATTGGCCGCTACTTCCTCTGGTGTTCCTGTTGCGATGATGGTTCCACCACCGACACCGCCCTCAGGTCCCAAATCAATAATATGGTCTGCCGTCTTGATGACATCCAGATTGTGCTCGATAACGAGGACGGTATTGCCATCGTCAACAAAGCGAGCCAAGACTTTAAGCAAGCGAGCGATATCCTCAGTATGAAGCCCTGTCGTCGGCTCATCCAGAATGTAGAAAGATTTTCCTGTCGAGCGTTTATGGAGTTCGCTAGCCAACTTCATACGCTGAGCTTCTCCTCCAGAAAGGGTAGTAGCCGGTTGCCCTAGCGTTACATAGCCCAACCCCACATCCTTGATAGTCTGAAGTTTGCGTTGAATTTTTGGAATATGTTGGAAGAATTCCAGCGCATCGTTGACGGTCATGTCCAAAACCTGCGAGATATTTTTTTCCTTGTAGTGAACTTCTAGGGTTTCACTGTTGTAACGAGTTCCATGGCAAACTTCACAAGCCACGTAAACATCTGGCAAGAAGTGCATCTCGATCTTGATAATCCCGTCACCTGAGCAGGCTTCGCAACGACCACCCTTAACGTTGAAACTGAAACGGCCCTTCTTGTAGCCTCGAATCTTGGCCTCATTTGTCTGAGCAAAGAGGTCACGGATGTCGTCAAAAACTCCCGTATAGGTAGCAGGGTTAGACCTCGGCGTCCGTCCGATTGGACTCTGGTCAATATCAATCAGACGATCGACATGCTCAATCCCTGTGATGGTCTTGAATTTACCAGGCTTGTCTGAATTGCGGTTGAGCTTCTGCGCAATGGCTTTTTTGAGAATACTGTTGATTAAGGTCGATTTCCCTGAACCTGATACACCTGTCACCGCGATGAATTTTCCTAATGGGAAGCGGGCGGTGATATTTTGCAAGTTGTTCTCACGCGCACCCGTCACCTCGATAAAGCGACCATTTCCGGAACGGCGCTCTGCTGGCACTGGAATGGCACGTTTCCCTGACAAATACTGGCCTGTGATAGACTTGCTGTTGCGAGCCACTTGCTTGGGTGTTCCTGCAGCAACAATCTCCCCACCAAAAACACCGGCACCCGGACCAACGTCAATCAGATAATCCGCCTCACGCATGGTATCTTCGTCATGTTCTACCACGATGAGAGTATTGCCCAAGTCACGCATCTTTTTCAGACTGGCAATCAGACGGTCATTATCCCTCTGGTGAAGACCGATGGACGGCTCATCCAGGATATAAAGGACACCTGATAAATTGGATCCAATCTGGGTTGCCAAGCGAATACGCTGGCTCTCCCCGCCTGAAAGGGTTCCTGCCGAACGAGATAGGGTCAGATAGTTGAGCCCTACGTTATTGAGGAAGGTCAAGCGATCCTTGATTTCTTTGAGAATGGGACGGGCGATAATGGCTTCATTTTCAGACAGAGTCAACTGGCTCACCAAAGCCAAGTGGTCTGCGATAGACAGGTCTGAGATTTCACCGATATGTGGCCCTTGCTCACCACCCACACGGACAGACAAGGCCTGGTCATTGAGACGGTAGCCGTGACAAGTCCCGCAGGTCAGCTCATTCATGTAGAGACGCATCTGGGTGCGCGTGTAATCACTGTTAGTCTCATGGTAACGACGTTTGATATTATTGACAACTCCCTCAAAAGGAATGTCGATATCGCGCACACCACCAAATTCATTTTCATAGTGGAAATGAAATTCCTTGCCATCCGAGCCGTAGAGAATCAAGTTCTTATCTTCTTCTGACAAGTCCTCAAAGGGCTTATCCATATCCACTCCAAAGGCTGTCATGGCCTGCTCTAACATGTTTGGATAGTAGTTGGATGAGATAGGATTCCAAGATGCCAGCGCTCCCTCACGTAAGGTTTTGCTGGCATCTGGCACTACCAAATCAGTATCCACCTCCAGCTTGATGCCCAAGCCGTCACACTCACTACAAGAGCCAAAAGGAGCATTGAAGGAGAAGAGACGTGGCTCTAACTCTGGAACAGTAAAGCCACAAACTGGACAGGCATAATGCTCAGAGAAGAGCAACTCAGAGTTGTTCATAGTATCGATAATAACATAACCTTCTGCAATACGAAGGGCAGCCTCAATGGAATCAAAGAGACGACTACGGATACCCTCCTTGATAACAATACGGTCAACCACGACATCAATATTGTGTTGTCTGCTCTTGGACAACTCTGGCACTTCGGTCATATCATAGACTTCCCCATCCACACGGACACGAACATACCCATCTTTCTGAATCTTTTCAATAACGCTCTTGTGCTGTCCTTTTTTCTTACGGATAACTGGGGCTAAGATTTGCAGGCGCTGGCGTTCAGGTAACTCCAAAACCTTATCCACGATTTGCTCCACAGAAGAAGCCTTGATAGCCCCATGCCCGTTTATACAGTAAGGCGTCCCCACACGCGCATAGAGGAGACGCAGATAGTCATTGATTTCAGTCGTAGTTCCCACCGTCGAGCGAGGATTTTTACTAGTCGTTTTCTGGTCGATAGAAATAGCTGGGCTGAGACCATCAATGGCATCCACATCAGGCTTCTCCATATTCCCCAAGAATTGACGAGCATAGGCTGACAAACTCTCCACATAGCGACGTTGTCCCTCCGCATAGAGGGTATCAAAGGCCAGACTGGATTTCCCCGAACCCGACAAACCGGTCACGACAACCAACTTATCTCGCGGAATCTCCACATCAATATTTTTTAAGTTATGGGCACGTGCCCCATGAATCACAATTTTATCTTGCATCTTTGTTCTTTCTAGTCCATTATTGCTTTCCATTATACCAAAAAATGTGAAATTCTATTACCCAAAAAGCTGTTTTTATAGTATAATAGTACGGTGCAAAAAATGAATCACTGAATAGTAGGAAAGGATAGGGGATATGAAACAAGTTTTTCTCTCAACAACAACTGAATTTAAAGAGATCGACACGCTTGAACCGGGTACTTGGATCAACCTCGTCAATCCTACACAAAATGAATCATTGGAAATTGCTAATGCCTTTGACATTGATATTGCCGACCTTCGAGCACCACTCGATGCGGAAGAAATGTCCCGTATTACCATCGAAGACGAGTATACTTTGATCATCGTGGACGTCCCCATCACAGAGGAGAGAAACAATCGTACCTACTACGTTACGATTCCGCTAGGAATTATCATCACCGAGGAAACCATTATCACTACCTGTTTGGAATCCCTCCCTGTTCTCGATGTCTTCATCAACCGCAAACTGCGTAACTTCTACACTTTCATGCGGTCACGCTTTATCTTTCAACTCCTTTATCGCAATGCTGAGCTTTACCTGACTGCCCTTCGTTCGATTGACCGTAAGAGTGAACAAATCGAAAGTCAACTTCACAAGTCCACTCGAAACGAAGAGCTAATCGAGCTCATGGAATTGGAAAAGACCATCGTCTATTTCAAGGCCTCACTTAAGACGAACGAGCGTGTGATTAAGAAATTGACCAGTGCAACCAGCAATATCAAGAAATACCTAGAAGACGAGGACCTGCTCGAAGACACCCTGATTGAAACCCAACAGGCCATCGAGATGGCAGATATCTATGGAAACGTCCTTCACTCTATGACAGAGACCTTTGCCTCTATCATTTCCAACAACCAGAACAACATCATGAAGACCCTGGCTCTCGTGACCATCGTCATGTCTATCCCAACTATGATCTTCTCTGCCTATGGGATGAACTTTAAGGATAATGAAATCCCTTTGAACGGTGAGCCACATGCCTTCTGGTTAATCGTCTTTATCGCCTTTGCTATGAGTGTCTCGCTCACTCTCTATCTCATCCATAAAAAATGGTTCTAAGAGGAATCCCTATGTCTCAGATTGATTTACAAAAACTAACCAAGAAAAACCAAGAGTTTATCCACATCGCTACCCAACAATTTATCAAAGATGGTAAGACAGACGCTGAAATCAAGGCTGTCTTTGAGGAAGTCATTCCCCAAATCCTTGAAGAGCAAGCCAAAGGAACGACAGCTCGTTCCCTCTACGGGGCCCCAACCCACTGGGCTCATAGTTTCACTGTCAAGGAGCAATACGAAAAAGAGCATCCAAAAGAAAATGACGATCCAAAACTCATGATTATGGACTCAGCCCTTTTCATCACCAGCCTCTTTGCATTGATTAGCGCTCTAACTACCTTCTTCTCTACAGATCAGGCTATTGGCTATGGGGTGATTACCCTCTTGTTGGTTGGACTTGTAGGAGGACTTGCCTTCTACTTGATGTACTACTTTGTCTACCAGTACTATGGACCAGACACAGATCGTAGCCAGCGCCCTCCATTCTGGAAATCAATCCTCGTCATTCTGGCTTCTATGGTCCTTTGGTTGGTTGTCTTCTTTGCAACAAGCTTCCTACCAGCCAACCTCAATCCAGTCCTTGCTCCATTGCCTTTGGCTATCCTGGGGGCTGCCCTTCTCGCTCTTCGCTTCTACCTCAAGAAACGTTTCAATATCCGAAGTGCGAGCGCAGGTCCATCACGTTATTAAGAATAGTGAAAAGCTATGGCACATAGTCAATCTTTAGCTCAGCAGATTCGAAAAATTCTAGCACTCAAACTTCCTCCCCAAATTTTCGAAGAAGAGCTAGAAGAAAAGAAACTGTTTGGTGGCCTGGCCTTTATGATTCGTGGGAAAATGGTTCTTACAGTCAGTTCCAGAAAGAACGAGCTGGTTATGGTGAGAATTGGCAAAGAAATGGAAAAGCAAGTCCTACCCCGAACAGGAGCTCATACTACATTGATGAGAGGGCGACCTTATCATGGCTATATAGACCTAGATATCGAAGATCAAAAAGAACTTCCTTACTGGATTGATTTAGCCCTCTCCTATAATCAAGAGTTAACCAAGTAACTCATATCTGGTTAGATTAGAAAAACGAAAAGCAACTGCTAAGGCGGTTGCTTTTTCACTTGCTTTCTTGAGATTCAATAGAACTTCTGAGTCTCATTCTTGTAGTTTTCTCTCATCTTTTATGATAAAATAGGCACAATCAATTTCTAGGAGGATGAGATATGGTTTCTACTATTGGTATCGTGAGCTTGTCTAGTGGTGTTATCGGAGAGGATTTTGTCAAACACGAAGTCGATTTGGGTGTCCAACGTCTCAAGGATTTGGGACTCAATCCTATCTTTTTGCCCCATTCGTTAAAAGGTTTAGACTTTATCAAGGACCATCCTGAGGCGCGTGCAGAGGATTTGATGCAGGCATTTTCTGATGATAGCATCGACATGATCCTCTGCGCCATCGGTGGGGATGATACCTATCGCTTGCTACCTTATCTTTTTGAAAACGACCAGCTTCAAAAGGTTATCAAACCAAAGATTTTTCTTGGCTTCTCGGATACCACTATGAACCACCTCATGTTGCATAAACTAGGAATCAAGACTTTTTATGGACAATCCTTTCTAGCAGACATTTGTGAATTGGACAAGGAGATGTTGCCCTATAGCTTTCACTACTTTAAAGAACTGATCAAGACAGGAAGAATCTCAGAAATCCGCCCTAGCGACGTTTGGTATGAGGAACGGACTGATTTTAGTCCCAAGGCTCTGGGAACAGCTCGTATCAGTCAGGTAAATACAGGTTTTGACTTGTTGCAAGGAAATGCCCAGTTCGAGGGAGAAATCCTCGGTGGTTGCATCGAGTCTCTCTATGATATCTTTGATAACTCTCGATACGCAGACAGCACAGTTCTCTGCCAAAAGTACAAACTCTTCCCTGACTTATCCGACTGGAAAGGAAAGATCCTCTTGTTAGAGACAAGTGAAGAAAAACCTGAACCTGATGATTTCAAAAAAATGTTGCAGGCTTTGAAAGAAACTGGGATATTTGAGGTCGTCAGTGGACTCTTGGTCGGGAAACCTATGGATGAAACCTTCTATAACGACTATAAAGAGGCGCTAATGAACATTATTGACAGCAATATCCCGATTGTCTATAATCTGAATGTCGGCCACGCAACTCCAAGAGCCATTGTGCCCTTTGGCGTTCACGCTTATGTGGATGCACAGGATCAAGTCATTCGCTTTGACTATAACAAAAAATAAACAATTTCTCCATTTTTGTGCTTTGGTATTGATTTTCGTTACAATTTGTGTCTGAATTTATTGCATTTTGCTTATTTCTATGATATCTTTTTGAAGGAGGTATATATGACTAAACAAAAAATAAATCAAATTGTCGGTTCAATCGGGGCCTTTATCGGGATTATTGTATTTATCGCCTACATCCCACAAATTTTTGCCAATTTACAAGGCAACAAAGCTCAACCATTCCAGCCTTTATCCGCAGCAGTATCTTGTTTAATTTGGGTTATTTACGGATGGACAAAAGAACCTAAGAAGGATTGGATACTAATTATTCCAAACTCAGCCGGCGTTGTCTTAGGTGGACTGACATTTCTTACTGCACTATAAAAATTACTAGCATATAATCAAAAAGCTGAGATGAATTTCTCAGTTTTTTTCTATATTCTCAGATAGTTAAACGCCTGCACCGCTCTTCCACTCACAATCATTCTCATGATCATCTATCAGACCTGCCGCCTGTAGAAAAGACAAAACAGCGACGGGACCTGTAAACTTGAAGCCTCGTTTTTTGAGATCTTGAGATAACTTTTCAGACAGGGCTGTTTTAGCAGGTGCTAGGCGATAGTCAGGGACATCATTGATGATGGTTTGTCCATCAACAAAAGACCAGAGATAGGCATCAAAAGAGCCATAGGTTTTCTGGACTTGTAAAAATGCTTGAGCATTGGCACGCGTAGCAAAAATCTTGGCTCTATTTCGAATGATGGTTGGATTGTCTAACAAGGTCTCCAACTCGGCATCCGTCATCTCTGCAACACCTTGGACTTGGTAGTTGTAAAATGCTTCTCTGAAAGCTTGGCGCTTGTTTAGCACCGTTTCCCAAGACAGACCAGCCTGATAGGTCTCCAAACAAAGCAACTCAAAAAGGGCGTGGTCATCATGAAGGGGCTGTCCCCACTCTTCATCATGATAGGCGATGTAGAGCGGATTGGTCATCTTGACCCACGAACAACGTTTTGTCATGATCTGCTCCTATTTGACCAACATTTTAAGGGCCGACTTGATATAGTTCTCAGCTGTATCTGTCGTTCCTTCAAAGAATTTCTTGATTTTCTTGAGCTCGGTTGCCTTGTAGCCCAGCGCCAACATAGCTTCCATAGCTTCTTCCAGTTCTTGGTTTTCAGCACTTGCTTGCACTGCCACCTTAGCAGGAAGGTCATCACTAGCCACAACTACCTTGCCTTCCAAGTCCAGCACCATCTGCTGGGCTGTTTTCTTGCCAATTTTAGGAAACTTGGTCAAGTAGGTGATGTTCTTGCTTTCGATGGCTTGAACCAAGCCAGCATTGTCATCAGCAGCGATAATAGCAAGAGCTGACACAGGCCCAATCCCAGATACCGAAATCAGACTGAGAAAGAGTTTTTTCTCATCTTCTGAGCGAAATCCATAAAGTAGATGGGCGTCCTCACGCACAACCTGATGCACATAAATTTGAGCTTCTTGATTGACCTGTCCCGAGTAAGCATAGGGATTGGCTACATGCAGGATATAACCGATACCGTTGGTTTCAAGAACAATGTATTTAGCAGTAATTTTGGTAATGATTCCTTTTAAATATTCGTACATAGTTTTCCTTTTCTCTTATTTCGTTTATCTAGTATATCATATTTTCTTTATCCGAGGAGTGAGAATCGACTATCACAAATACAGTATATCAAAAATAATTTATGCTTATCTATTGACATATTGAAAATTAAGTACTATAATCATTTGTAATTGAATAACTATCTTCAGGGCAGGGTGCAATTCCCTACCGGTGGTATAGCCCACGAGCCGAAAGGCATGATTTGGTGAAATTCCAAAGCCGACAGTATAGTCTGGATGAAAGAAGATAAAAGTATATTTGTGCTTTTTGCGTGCTCTGAAATGATTACTTGTCATTTCAGAGCATTTTTGTTAATCGCATAAGTTTTCTTTTGTATGCCTTGAATAGTCCCCTATTCAAGGTATTTTTTTTTGGAGGTAGTGAGATGAGCGACTCAAAATATATGAAATTAGCAATAAAATTGGCACAAAAAGGAGCTGGTTACGTCAATCCCAATCCTATGGTTGGCGCAGTTATTGTAAAAGATAATCACATTATCGGACAAGGTTATCATGAGTTTTTTGGTGGCCCACATGCTGAGAGAAATGCTCTAAAAAACTGTAGAGAATCCCCTGTCGGAGCGACGCTTTATGTAACACTTGAACCCTGTTGTCACTTCGGGAAAACACCTCCTTGTATAGACGCTATAATCGATAGTGGTATTACAAGAGTAGTCATTGGAAGCCTAGACTGTAACCCTATTGTATCTGGAAAAGGAGTAAAGATACTTGAGGAAAATAATCTTCAAGTTACTGTTGGAGTTTTAGAAAATGAGTGTCTTAACTTAATAAAAAGTTTTAGAAAGTATATTACCCAGCATGTACCCTATGTTTTTATGAAATATGCAATGACAATGGATGGAAAAATAGCCACTAAAACAAATCAATCCAAATGGATTACTGGAGAAGAGGCAAGAAAGCATGTACATCAGTTACGACACCATGTTAGTGCGATTATGGTGGGAGTCAATACTGTTATTCAAGACGATCCTTTGCTGACATGTAGATTGGAGGAAGGGAAAAATCCTATCCGTATCATATGCGATACACATTTACGAACTCCTCTTACCTCTAAAATCGTAAAAACAGCAAATGATATTAAAACTTACATTGCCACTTCCTCTGAAGACAAAAATAAAATGAAGCTATATCAAAATCATGGCTGTGAAATACTTTCCATAAAGAAAAAAGGCAATCATATAGACTTATCAAGTTTAATGCAACATCTAGGAAACATGCAGATTGATAGCCTACTTCTGGAAGGGGGCAGTCTAATGAATTGGAGTGCTTTAGAACAACAAATTGTTGATGAGCTGAAAATATATATTGCACCAAAAATTTTTGGAGGCAATGCCAAGTTTCCTGTCGGAGGTGAAGGTATTTCTTTGCCAAATGACGCTATTAGCTTGAAACCTTATGCTTTTTCTCAAATAGGAGATGACTATCTCATAGAAAGTGAAGTGATTTATCCATGTTCACAGGAATAATTGAAGAAATCGGAAAAGTTGAAAGAATACAGAAAGACTCTCGTAATTGCAAACTATCAATTAAAGCCTCAAAAGTATTAACGGATATCCATTTAGGCGATAGTATAGCAGTAAATGGTATCTGTCTTACAGTTACTCATTTCAATCATCAATCCTTTACAGTTGATGTAATGAATGAAACATGGAGCCGAACAGCTCTTACACTATTAAAACATGGAAGTGAGGTAAATCTAGAAAGAGCCTTATCTGTCAACAGTCGACTTGGAGGTCACGTCGTTACAGGACACATTGATGGTACAGGAAAAATCTCGTCAATAAAAAAAGATGATAATGCTGTATGGTATCAAATCAACACACAAAAAGAAATTTTAGATTTAATAGTTGAAAAAGGATCTATTACAATTGACGGCATTAGTCTGACTGTCGCTAAAGTCTCCAAACTAAACTTTTCAGTATCTGTTATCCCTCATACTTTGGAACAAACTATTCTTAAGAGTAAACAAGTCGGATGTACAGTAAATCTTGAAAATGATATATTAGGTAAATATGTGCAAAAACTAATGGATAACTCTCCGAAGTCAGAGATATCTAAGGAACTATTATACCAAAATGGATTTTAGCAGAAAGGATGATCAGTCAATGGAATATCGAAAAATACAAGAATCATTAGAAGCATTGCAGAAGGGACGACTTGTTCTTGTTATAGACGACAAGGATAGAGAAAACGAAGGAGACTTAATTTGTTCCGCACAAGCAGCTACAACAGAAAATGTTAATTTCATGGCTACTTATGCCAAAGGATTAATTTGTATGCCTATGAGCGAAAGTTTAGCTAATCAATTAATGCTTTCACCTATGGTTGAAAACAATACAGATAATCATAAGACTGCTTTTACAGTTTCAATTGATTATAAGGAAACGACCACAGGTATTTCTGCCGAGGAAAGAGGATTGACCGCACGTATGTGTGTCTCCGAAGATATAAGACCCTCTGATTTTCGCAGGCCAGGACACATGTTTCCTTTAATTGCGAAAAACGGTGGTGTTCTAGAAAGAAATGGACACACAGAAGCAACTGTTGATCTATTAAAATTAGCAGGACTAAAAGAGTGTGGCCTATGTTGTGAAATAATGAATCATGATGGCAAAATGATGAGAACAGATGATTTAATTCAGTTCTCTAAGAAACACAACATTCCATTAATTACCATCAAAGAATTACAAGAATATAGAAAAGTATATGATCAGCTGGTAGAACGAGTTTCAACTGTCAATATGCCTACTAGATACGGTAATTTTAAAGCAATTAGCTATATAGATAAACTAAATGGGGAACATCACCTTGCTCTTATTATGGGAAATATAGAGGATGGAACCAATGTATTATGTCGGGTCCACTCTGAATGTTTAACAGGAGATGTTTTAGGCTCTTTACGGTGCGATTGTGGACAGCAATTTGATAAAGCTATGAAAATGATTGCTGAGAATGGTTCGGGTGTCTTACTTTACTTGCGACAGGAGGGACGAGGAATTGGACTTATCAATAAATTAAAAGCCTATCATTTACAAGATCAAGGAATGGATACGCTTGATGCCAATCTTGCGTTAGGATTTGAAGGTGATTTAAGAGAATATCACATTGGAGCACAAATGATTAAAGACCTGGGACTACAGTCACTGCATTTACTGACAAATAATCCTGACAAGGTTGAACAGTTAGAAAAATATGGAATTACCATTTCCAGTAGAATACCAATCGAAATAGAAGCTAATCCTTACGACAGTTTTTATTTAAAGACAAAGAAAAATCGAATGGGGCACATTTTAAATATGGAGGAAAAATAAATGAAGACTTATGAAGGTAATTTAGTAGCGAACAATATTAAAATAGGCATTGTTGTAGCGAGATTTAATGAATTTATAACTTCAAAATTATTATCTGGAGCACTAGATAATCTCAAAAGAGAGAATGTAAACGAGAAAGATATCGAGGTAGCCTGGGTTCCAGGAGCTTTTGAAATACCACTGATTGCATCAAAAATGGCAAAAAGTAACAAATATGATGCAATTATCTGCTTGGGAGCTGTCATTAGAGGTAGTACAAGTCATTATGATTATGTATGTAGCGAGGTATCTAAGGGAATCGCCCAAATCAGTTTAAATAGCGAAATCCCAGTTATGTTTGGTGTGCTAACGACAGATACAATTGAACAAGCCATAGAGCGAGCTGGTACTAAAGCAGGAAATAAGGGTTCTGAGTGTGCACAAGGAGCTATTGAAATGGTCAACCTAATTCGTACGTTAGACGCTTAGAACAGACTCTACTTTTAAGTGAATAAAGAAACTTGGCAAAATCGCAATTTAATACCCTATAAAAATCATAGAGCAAACTAGGAAGCCAGTCGCAGATTGGTAAAACACAGCTTCGATGTTACAGACAAAACTGACAAAATTAGCTCAAAACACTATTTTGAGATTACTGATAAAACTGACGTGGTTTAAAGAGATTTTTGACGAGTATTCGGAAGAAAAAAGTAAATATTTCTATGATAAAACGCATAGAATCAAGGTTTTTGAATACCTGATTTTATGCGTTTTTCTGATTTTGAAAATTTCCCCCAGATTTTTTTGTATTTTTATACTCAATGAAAATCAAAGAGCAAACTAGGAAACTAGCCGCAGGTTGCTCAAAACACTGTTTTGAGGTTGCAGATAGAACTGACGAAGTCAGCTCAAAGCACTGCTTTGAGGTTGTAGATAAAACTGACGAAGTCAGTTATCTATATATATACGGCAAGGCGACGTTGACGTGGTTTGAAGAGATTTTCGAAGAGTATTAATATTTCCCCAACTCTCGGAGGCTGGTATGATTCTCCTGAATACGTCGGAACATCTTTTCCATGTCTGACTTGGTGAAATGCACCAAAACAGGACGTCCATGGGGACAGTTATAGGGGTTATCACATTGAGAGAGCTGATAGAGGAGCTGTCTGGCTGAATGGTCATCGATACGATGGTTGGCCTTGATTGACCGCTTGCAGGACATCATGATGGCTAGCTCTGCTCGGTATTTCTTAATCGAAACTTCCTTGGTCAAGAGCAGCATGTCACACATTTCATAGATACCAGATTCGATTTCTTCCTCTGCCATCCAAATAGGATGTTCACGCAGGATGAATTGATTTTCTCCGTACTCTGCTAGAAAGACGCCCACTTCCTCCAAAAGAGGCATTCTTTCCCTGAGACGCAGGGCATCATCCGCAGGAAATTCAAAGATATAGGGAACTAGGAGTTGTTGCTGGCTCTGGTCAACATTCCCAATACTTTCTCGATATTCCTCATATTTGACCCGTTCCTGAGCGGCGTGCTGGTCTATGATGTAGAGCCCATCTCGACCTTGGGCAAAGAGATAGGTCCCGTGCATTTGCCCGAAAAATTCCAATTCTGGAAAGCTTGACGATTCTTCTCGCTCCAGCTTATCATAAGCCTTATCGAGACTAGCAAGGTCCAACTCTGGATGGTCTAATTGGTCATAGTTAGCAGGCTTTCTCTCTGCAAAATGCAGTTTTACTGGCTTAGTCAACTGGTCCAAGGTTTCCTTAGCAAACAGGGTTAAATCCTGCCCTTCCTCAGTTAATTCAACCTGATGATCAGCAACCTCAGCTTGACTAGGTCTTGAGAGTTCTGTTTTTTCATAGTAAAGCGTATTTTCTTTGAGTGGGAGAATGGTCTGCTCTACCTTTTGACGATTGCGCACGGTCGACTTGGCAAGATTTTCCAAGGCATCAGGTATCAAGGTTTGTTCCTTAAGACTCTTTGCGATGGCTTCTGAGACAAGTGCCATCAGTTCTCTTTCCTTAGAAATCCGCACTTCTTGCTTGGTTGGATGAACATTGACATCAGCTAGATAGGGGTCGATATGGATGTGAATGACAGCCAGTGGAAAACGCCCTACCATGAGCTTGCTTCCGTAACCGTCAAGAATAGCGCGATTTAGTAGAAAGTTCTTGATATAACGGCCATTGATGAAGAGGCTGATATAGTTGCGATTAGCTCGAGTTAACTCAGGCAGAGACACAAAACCTGTAATTTCGAAATCTAAGTCAGAGTTCTCAATTTCAATCATCTTCTTGGCACTCGCCAAACCGTAAATCCCTGCGATGGCTTGGCGTAGTTGACCAGTCCCTGCTGTCCGCGTCATTTCCTTGCCATCACTGATTAAACTAAAAGAAATCTCAGGATGAGCCAATCCCAGACGGTTGACAATATCAATGATATGAGACAGCTCCGCTTGCTGGCTCTTCATATACTTGAGGCGGGCAGGTGTGTTGAAAAAGAGGTCCTCTACACAAACCTTAGTCCCCACAGGACTAGTCGCTGGGATGACTTCCTCAACTTCTCCCCCACGCGCAACGAGCTTGGTCCCATGACTCGCACCATCCACCGCCGTCAACAAAGTCAAAACACTGACAGACGCGATAGAAGGCAGGGCTTCACCACGAAAACCAAGCGTCCGAATCCGAAAGAGATCTGCTTGATTTTTTATCTTACTGGTCGCATGGCGACGCAAGGCCAATTCCACCTCATCGTGGGCAATTCCATGACCATTATCGGTGATTTGAATTTTCTTGAGACCGGCTTCCTCGATCTCAATGATAATCTGGCTAGAACCCGCGTCAATGGCATTTTCTACCAACTCTTTGACCACACTAGCAGGACGTTCGATAACCTCTCCTGCCGCTATCTGGTTTGCCAGCACCTCTGGCAATTCAATAATATGAGACATCTTTCAGCCCCTTTCTGTATCTATTTTCCTAGAAATTGATTAGTGCTATTATACCACATTTCAGATAGGACCGAAAAATCAAGCGCCACATAGACTCCAAATCCCTCCACATAGACAAAGTCCCTTGCCATGGGTCGTAAAATAGTGTTTAATAAAGGTGTACAGGAAGTGATCACAATTTTGTATGAAATGTAAGGAGAGAAATTTATGAAAGTAGAACTACAGATTAGCGAGTTTTACGAGGAGGAAAAACTGATTGTCCAAGCACCTCAAGAAACCAAAAAAGTCCAAAAAGTCATCGAATTTGCTGAAAATCTTGACCAAAAAGAAACAATCAAAGGAAAGATTGATGGTCAGGTCTATCTAGTTGAAATTGGCAAGATTCAGCGCTTCTATATCGAGAATCGAAAGGTTCTAGCAGAAACGTCGAGTCAGACCTACAGCATTGATTTGCGACTCTATCAAGTTCTTGAAATTCTACCGACCACTTTTATCCAAATTTCCCAATCTGAAATCGTCAATATCAACTCCATCTCTCATCTCAAGCTCACCCCCAACGGTCTGGTAGAAATCTTTCTAAAAAATGAAAGATTCACCTACTCTTCACGGCGTTACCTAAAAACCATCAAGGAGAAATTAGAACTATGAAAAAACAAATCTTTCACGATGCTGCTGCTGGTGTTCTTATCGGCCTCATCCTCTCTATCCTCTTTTCACTCATGTATGCACCAAATACCTATGCCCCACTGAGCCCCGAGTCTCTCATCGGCCAAGTGATGGTGCAACATCAGGTTCACGGTGCCCTCGTTTTGCTCTACTGCACGATTATCTGGTCAGCTATCGGCGTTCTCTTTAGCTTTGGTAGCCGCTTATTCAGCCGTGACTGGAGCTTGCTCCGTGCCACACTTTCCCATTTCTTCCTCATGCTGGCTGGCTTTGTTCCACTAGCAACTCTGGCTGGTTGGTTCCCCTTCCACTGGACCTTCTATCTCCAGCTCATTCCAGAATTTGCGATTGTCTACCTTATCATCTGGACTATCCTCTATAAAAGAGAAGCTAAAAAAGTAGACCACATCAATCAACTTTTGGCCCATAAAAAGTAATAGAGAAAAACCCACTCACAAATGCATGAGTGGGATTCTTTTTATAATTTTTGTTTGAACTCAACTAAGACATTCATAGCCTGCATAGGTGTCATATTGTACACATCCAGTTGAGCTAATTCTGCTAGGATAGGATGTTCTTCAGGCGCATCAAAGAGTGACATCTGTTCAGTAACAGCACTTGTTCCTCTCATCGGAGCAGGACTTTCCGTCCCTTGATTCTCCAGTTGAGTCAATATCTTATCCGCCCTTGCTAAAAGTTCTGCTGGCAAGCCAGCAATCTTAGCAACGTGGATACCGTAGGATTTGTCAGCTGGTCCTGGTTCGATCTTATGAAGGAAGGTAACCTGCCCATCCTGCTCCAAGGTCGCCACATGGACATTGACCAAGTTTTTCAAGCTGGACTCCAGACTGGTCAACTCATGGTAGTGGGTCGCAAAGAGGGTTTTGGCTCCGATATGTTCATGAATGTATTCGATGATGGACTGAGCAAGAGCCATCCCGTCATAAGTTGCAGTTCCGCGTCCCAATTCATCAAAAAGAATGAGAGAGTTCTCGGTCGCATGCGAAATGGCATTGTTAGCCTCCATCATCTCTACCATGAAGGTTGATTGACCTGAAACCAAGTCATCTGCTGCTCCAATACGAGTAAAGATAGCATCAAAAATCGGCAAATGGGCGCTTTCTGCCGGCACATAAGAACCCAGCTGGGCCATAACCGCCGTCATAGCTAGCTGGCGCATGTAGGTAGACTTCCCGCTCATGTTGGGACCTGTAATCAGTTGAATACTCGTATCTTCTGCCATCTGAATCGTATTTGGAATATAAGTCTGAGCCCCCATAACCTTTTCAACGACCGCATGGCGCCCTTTCTGGATATCAATTCGCGAATCCTCTCCAAACTCAGGTCGAATCAAATGCTGGGTTTCGGCCACAACTGCTAGACTTTGCAAGACATCAACTGTCGCAATACCTTGGGCTAGAGCCTGCAAACGCTGGATGTACTTACCGACTTCCTCACGGATACGCATAAAGATTTCGTACTCTAGGTTGGCTGACTTCTCACGCGCCTCCAGCATATCTCCCTCGATACGGGCTAATTCCTCAGTACCGAAGCGTTCTGAGTTTTTCAGCGTCGCCTTGCGGAAAAAGTGGGCTGGCACATTCCCCAGTTGCGAATTGGTCACATGGAAATAGTAGCCATCTTTTTTATTGTAGTCAATCTTAAGCGTACTGATACCAGAGTGTTCTCTCTCCTTAGCTTCAATCTCAGCAATCCAGCTAGTCCCTTCTCTGAGCACACGACGGTACTTGTCTAAGGTCTCATCAAATCCCGTACGGATAATGCCACCTTCCATAATCACGTGAGGAGCTTCAGGAGCAATCGCTGCGCTAATCAAGCTCTCCAACTCAGGAATGGCATCCAACTGTGCGATAAGATAGCCCAGAGCAGGTTGCTCCATGCCTTCTAAAATCGCACGAATCCGTGGTACACTGGATAAGGTGGTCGCCAATTGCAAGAGATCCTTAGGATTGGTCTTGCCAAAAGAAACCCGACTAGCCAAGCGTTCGATATCATAAACACCCTTGAGACTGTCCGTTAAATCACTACGCTCAAAGAAGTGGTCAAGAAAGACCTGCACCACCTCTTGACGTTGGACGATTCGCTCCTTATCAATCAAAGGACGATGAATCCAAGAACGCAAGAGTCGCATACCCATAGCTGTTTTGGTTTCATCCAAAAGCCAGAAAAGACTGCCTTGCTTCTTACCTGAACGGGCATTCTCAACCAAATCCAGACTAGCCTTGGTCGCATAGTCCATCTGTAAGAAATCTTTGATTTCATAGCGGATAACTGGTTTGAGGTGGTTCAATTCCCGCATCTGGGTCCGGTGAACATACTGGAGGAGCTTACTAGCTGCCGCTTGCTCCACAGCTGCTAAACGTGAATCCAGTAAATGAAGGTCCTCAAAGCCTTCTTTTTCATAAGAAAGTACCAGATTCATCTGACGGCTGAGGATTTGTTCTTCTTCCTCAGACAAGTCATAACCCAGCACCACTTCTCGAGCCTTGAGGTTGCGAATTTCCCCACAAACCAGCGTAAAATCCAATAAACCTGTCACATAAAAATCACCTGTCACTAGATCCATATAAGCCAGGCCAAATTGATTGCCATCACGATCCAGAGCAACGAGGAAGTTATTCTGACTATCGGGCTTACTGCTATCGACTACTGTACCAGGTGTGATGACCTGAACCACCTCTCGCTTGACAACCCCAACTGCTTGTTTGGGATCTTCCATCTGTTCAGCTATAGCAACTTTATAGCCCTGCTCAATCAGAACATCGATATACTGTTGGGCAGAATGATAGGGGACGCCCGCCATGGGTATCGGATTTTCTGCATTTTTATTCCGACTTGTTAAGGAAATTTCTAAAATTTGCGCTGCATTAATTGCATCTTCATAGAACAACTCGTAAAAATCACCCATTTGAAAAAGCAAAAAAGCATCTGGGTATTGTTTCTTAATATCCACATACTGTTGCATGCCGGGTGATAGCTTTTCTGTTGCCATTTTCCGTCTCTCCTTGCTAAAAATAAGTCTTGAGAGCAACTCCCAAGACCTTATTTATCTTTCATCAAATCTAGCAAACGATCTTCCATCAGCTTGGCAACGTGCTGGTCTCGACAAATAACCAATAAGGTATTAGCACCAGCAACCGTTCCTAAAATCCATTCATCCTTGTTTGCATCTACAATGTTTGCTAAGACTGCAGCTTCCCCAAGTTTAGTATGAAGTACCAAGGTGAATTCTGCTCTTGCAACTCCTTCTAAATGATGAGACAAAAACTCAACTAAATCAATCTTATCTGTCTCATTTGCTAGTACATAATACACCATATCATTTTTCTTGATCTTGGTCAAGCCGATTTCACGCAAATCACGTGACAAAGTCGTTTGTGTCACATAAACATTACGAGCTTCTAGACGATCTTGAATCTCTTTTTGTGTCCCAAGTTTCTCTTCGGTGATCATCTTTTTAATCAATTGATGTCGTTCTCTTTTTCTCATATTATCCTCTTAAGTGAATATTTATAACAAATTTTACATTTATTTTATAACTACATTATACCAAAAAAAATAGAGAATTCAAAAAAATTCTCTTCTTTCTCAAAAAATGTAGTAAATTGTGATAAAATAGTAGAAAAGTCCAAAAAGGAGCCCTTATGAATACAAAAGAATTGATTGCTAGCGAGTTGGCTAGCGTCATTAACAGCCTGGATCAAGAGGCTATTTTAAATTTACTGGAAACCCCTAAAAACTCAGAAATGGGAGACATCGCCTTCCCTGCCTTTTCTCTAGCAAAGGTCGAGCGTAAAGCTCCGCAAATGATTGCAGCAGATATTGCTGAAAAAATCAATAGTCAAACCTTTGAAAAGGTTGTCGCAACAGGACCTTACGTCAACTTTTTCCTTGATAAATCTGCCATTTCTGCTCAAGTATTGCAAGCTGTTATCACTGAAAAAGAACACTATGCTGACCAACATATTGGCAAACAAGAAAATGTCGTTATCGATATGTCTAGTCCGAATATCGCTAAACCATTCTCTATTGGTCACTTGCGTTCAACCGTTATCGGGGATAGCTTGTCACATATTTTCCAAAAGATCGGCTATCAAACAATCAAGGTCAACCATTTGGGAGACTGGGGTAAACAGTTTGGAATGTTGATTGTTGCCTACAAAAAATGGGGCAACGAAGAAGCTGTAAAAGCTCATCCAATCGATGAACTTCTTAAACTCTACGTTCGTATCAATGCTGAAGCTGAAAATGACCCTAGCTTGGATGAAGAAGCACGCGAATGGTTCCGTAAACTTGAAAATGGAGACGAGGAAGCTCTCGCACTTTGGCAATGGTTCCGTGATGAAAGTTTGGTGGAATTTAACCGTCTTTACAATGAATTGCAAGTCGAATTTGACAGCTACAACGGGGAAGCCTTTTACAACGATAAGATGGATGCTGTTGTAGACATTCTCGCTGAAAAAGGACTTCTTGTTGAGTCAGAAGGAGCCCAAGTTGTGAATCTTGAGAAATATGGAATTGAACATCCAGCCCTTATCAAAAAATCTGATGGTGCAACTCTCTATATCACACGTGACTTGGCTGCAGCCCTTTACCGTAAAAACGAATACCAATTTGCAAAATCCATCTATGTTGTTGGTCAAGAGCAATCTGCCCACTTCAAACAACTCAAGGCAGTACTACAAGAGATGGGCTACGATTGGAGTCAAGACATTGTCCATGTTCCGTTTGGATTGGTAACAAAAGAAGGGAAGAAACTCTCTACACGTAAAGGAAATGTCATCTTGCTAGAGCCTACTGTTGCAGAGGCTGTTAGTCGTGCCAAAGCCCAAATCGAAGCGAAAAATCCTGAGTTAGAAAATAAAGACCAGGTTGCCCACGCTGTTGGAGTTGGGGCTATCAAGTTCTATGATCTTAAAACCGACCGTACAAATGGATATGACTTCGACCTTGAAGCTATGGTATCCTTTGAAGGAGAAACTGGGCCTTACGTTCAATACGCCTACGCTCGTATCCAATCTATCTTGCGCAAAGCCGATTTTAAACCAAATACAGCTGGCAACTACAGCCTGAATGATGCTGAAAGCTGGGAAATCATTAAACTACTCCAAGACTTCCCACGTATTATCAATCGTGCAGCAGATAACTTTGAACCTTCTATCATTGCGAAATTTGCGATTAGTTTGGCTCAAGCATTTAACAAATATTATGCACATACACGTATCCTAGATGAAAGTCCTGAGCGCGACAGTCGTCTGGCCCTCAGCTACGCAACCGCAGTCGTCCTCAAAGAAGCTCTTCGTTTGCTCGGGGTAGAAGCGCCAGAGAAGATGTAAATCGCCAAAGTTACTTGATTGCAAAGCAATCTAAGTAACTAACACCAAATCCTATCAGGGATTTGGCTTGGCGCTTCACTAGTAAAGAAACATAAATATTCTCGATTTATGTTTCTTTACGTCGTAACCAGAGACACTTGCCTAAACACCTCACTAAATTGGTCAATCAAATCTATTAATTAGTTTAAGGGCTGGTCGTAATCTTCAAGTCACTTGAATGCAAGTCAATCTAAGCAACGAATGTCAAAGCCTATCATAGATTTGGTTAGGCGCTTCACTAATTCGATCTATTCACTACTATTTCTTTATCATACATGGAGATTTCCTATGAGCCAATATGCTTATATCCTCGTTATAATTAGCTTGGTTTTCCTTTTTCTGCTCAATAAGTACGAGAAAGAAAGACTGCAAAAGCTCTACCAAGAGCAACTCTTGAAGGATGAAATATTTAAGGCTGACATCAAAGAGAAAATTCACACGACTGACAACATCAATGATGTCATTGCACATATCAATAAAACTTACCATCTGGGAATGTTGCTATCAAAAGACATCACAGATCAATTAAAATGACCAAAGTCCGAGAAGGAAACTTCTCGGATTTTTATTGGCCCTAGTCAACATTATCCCCTTGAAAAAGTCACAGTTATTTTCATATGATTTTTGTGAATTTTCAGGATTTTCTAACTTTTTTCAAAATATTCTTGCATTTCTTTTAAGTTTTTTGTAAAATAGAAGCTACCTATTCAGATTATTCTGAAAATTCAAAAACGGGAGCATCTATTATGTCACAAGTTACTTTATCAAGCCAGTCAACCTGGACAAGCAAACTAAAGGCAATGGGGCCAGGTATCCTCATGGCTTCTGCCGCCGTTGGAGGTTCTCACATCGTATCCTCCACTCAAGCTGGTGGTTCTTATGGTTGGTCACTACTCCTCTTAGTTATCTTGGCCAATGTTTTTAAATATCCATTTTTCCGTTTTGGTGCAGAATATACTGCTGATACTGGTAAAACCTTGGTCGAAGGCTACGCTGAAAAAGGGAAACTCTATCTCTGGATTTTCTTTATCCTCAATGTCTTTTCTGCTATGGTCAATACAGCTGGGGTCGCTATCCTTTGCTCAGCCATCATCGCTAGCGCTTTTCCAATGATCGGTCTTAGCATCACTCAATGGTCCCTCATCCTTGTTGCAGTCATTTGGGCCATGCTACTCTTTGGTGGCTACAAACTGTTGGATGGTATGGCAAAATGGATCATGTCTGCTTTGACTATTGCAACTGTTCTTGCAGTTATCATTGCAGCAATTAAGCATCCAGAATACAGCTCTGATTTTGTCGAAAAGACACCTTGGCAAATGGCGGCCCTCCCTTTTATTGTTTCCCTCCTAGGATGGATGCCTGCCCCTATTGAAATTTCAGCCATCAACTCACTCTGGTCTGCTGAAAAGAAAAAGACTGTCAACTTTAATACAGAGGACGCCCTTTTCGACTTTAACGTTGGTTACATTGGAACTGCTATCCTGGCTGTATTCTTTGTAGCACTCGGAGCACTCATTCAGTATCCTACAGGACAAGCAGTTGAAGCCGCTTCAGCTAAGTACATTTCTCAATTCGTGGGTATGTATGCCTCTGTTCTTGGAGAATGGTCCCGTTATTTGATCACCTTCATCGCCTTTCTTTGTATCTTTGGAACAGTCATCACCGTTATCGATGGTTACTCTCGTGTCAATCAGGAATCGCTGCGACTCTTGATTCGTCAAAAAGAGGATGATAGCAAATCTTTGAACATCTGGATGACCCTCACAGCTATTATCGGTATCGTCATCATCAAGTTCTTTGCTGGTCAAGTTTCTACCATGCTCCGCTTCGCCATGATTGGTTCTTTCCTGACAACACCATTCTTCGCTCTTTTGAACTATGTATTGGTGACACGTGAAAATAAAAATCTTCCTTCTTGGCTAAAGCTCCTCGCTATCGCAGGATTGATTTTCCTCTTTGGCTTCGCTATCTTCTTTATCTATGCACTTGCTATCGGAAAAGCAGGATAGTTTATAAATGGCACCCTTACGGGGTGCTTTTTGTATACACAAAAAGCAGTTGAAAATCTCAACTGCCCCTCAGTACTACTTTATTTTTCTGTTTCTAACTCATACAAATCTGCAATGATTGCTGCGACCTTTTTAATATCTCCCAGCATACCACGCATTTCAAAGTCAGCCAAAACTGGGAAACCAAAGCGCTGACTATACTGCTTGGCTGTCAGGCAGTATTGATTGTTAAAATTGCGATTACCAGATCCCACTACCCCAAAACACTTACTAGCATTGTCCCCATAGGCGATAAAGTCGCCCAGTGGAGTTGTTAAAATCTCAACATCGCCGTTATCGACACCATTCCCACCTTCTAGATAGGTCGGCAAAAAAGCGATATAGGGATGTTCCATTTCAAAGAATTCTTGACCTTCCTTGACTAGGTCCTTGATATGGATTTTTTGGACCTCAATCCCTTCGTACTGGGACAAGAGATAGTCCTTGAGTCGGGTTACAAAACTTTCTGTATTCCCACTCAGACTGATATACACTAAGGATATTTTTTTCATGTTGACCTCGATTTTTATGTTTACGATATAAAAAGAACTACCAAAATTGTAACTTGATAGTTCTTTTTTGTCAATACTTAGGCAGCTTCTTCTGCTTCAACTTCCTCAGCCAAGTCCTTTTGTTGGCGCCACATCTTGTAAAAGACTAAGGCTAAAAAGAGAACATTGATGATGATGAACAAAATATTCGTTCCTTTTGCTAATGCTCCCATTCCTAAGCCAAGGGCACTATCTTTGATTAATTGGACTGCATCTTGAACGTTCATATAGCTATAAACCAAACCAACAATAGCTAGTAGAACATAGCCAACATAAGTATAGTTTGCGAATTGTACGTTTTTACGTACGAGAAACACAAAGGCTACTACAACTAAAATTGCAGATAAAACAATCAACAACATATTAAAAATAGAGTGAGAGGATTCTGACACTTTGTAAGTATAGTTGACCGTGTCTTCTAATTGCTGGGCAGTAAGCGTCCCGCTATTCGCCAGGCTAGCACGAAGAGCATCTTTACTTGGCAATGGACTCAAGATTCCAAATAGTGACATAGATGAAATGAGGGCTGATAGGACTAACAAAACCCAAAGATAAATAGGATTCTTTTTCATGTTTTCCTCCATAAGATATTTTGAACATTATAGCATTTTTTGTACAGGAATACAACTTTTACAAGTTGGTTTCAACTTGTTTGCGATAGGCTTTCGGTGATTTTCCGCACAATTTACGGAAAACCTTGTAGAAATATCCAACGTTACTGTAACCGACAGCATAGCAAACATCTTCAATACTATCATTAGTTGAAAGCAAGAGCTGTTGCGCTGCTTTGATTCGCTGTTTATTGAGCAATTCCGCAAAGGTTGAGTTGGTTTCTCTCTTGATTAGCTGACCGAGATAGACAGGATTGATAAAGAGATCCTTGCTGATATCCTTAAGCGAGAGCTCTTTCTGATAATCACGCCCAATCACCTCCAGAACGCTCACCACATTTTCATTCATGCGGTACTGGCCAAAGAACTTGGTCAAGGTTTCTTTGATATAGGCAACCAATTCTTCAAAGGAGTTAATGGCATGGATGGCTTTGACAATCTCCGTCATATCATCTGCTTTTAGGTGTTCAAACAAATGGAAGACATCCATGACAAACTGGGTGAAGAGCTGCTTCGTGATGGCCACGCGCGGGGTATTCTTCAAAACAACCTTCTCTAGCAGGGTTAATTCTTCGATGATTTGATTGATATTCCCTTGGATAATCACCCGATAAATCGGCTCGTAATAAGCAAACAAACTCTCGGATTTTTCTAGATTGACTGAACCGTAGAAGAGGGCTTTTTCAGCATTGATCTTCCAATTCTCAAAGGACTGCTGGTAGGGTGCTTCAAATGGTGTCACGACGATGCCATCGAGCGGTTGATCAGAGATGAAAATCTGCCAGTCTTGCCCCAAAACATAGTAAGGAATGGTAAAAGAGCCTTGCTTTTCCTTTGAAAGTCCTATCCACCAGTTTTCTTTACCTGCTAAGAAACTGATAAAGCCTTCTTCATCTAATTCTTGACTGAGGGTCTGACTTTGCTCCACCTTTTCTTGAAGCTGTAGCGCAATCTTTTCTAGTAAATTGCCCAACTCCACCTTGTCTACTGGCTTGACCAGATAATCCACGACACTAAGGTTCATGGCTTTTTTGACATAATCAAACTCCTGATAACCAGACAGCAAGATATAATAGGTATCTGGAAGTAGCTCTTTCATTTCCCTAATCATCTCAAGTCCTGTCTTATCTGGCATGTTGACATCGGAAATGATCACATCCACTGGATTTTTCTTAACATAGTCCAAAGCATCATCTGCGTGATTAGCTGTCGCGACGACTTGCATATCCCATTTTTCAAAGGGGATTAATCGCTTGAGCCCCTCTGTCACCATGTACTCATCGTCTACTAATAAAACTTTATACATTTCTACCCTTTCTATTCATCCTGGATAGTGATATGGTAACGAACACCTTCTTGCTCAGCTGACTCTACACTGATTTGGTAGCGATCCCCAAAGTAGAGAACAAAGCGTTCGTGTACATTTACTATTCCAATTGATTGCCGCTCCCCACTATAGCTTGCCTCGTGTTCAAAACTTCGTTGAGCTAATTTTTCTTGCAAGCTAGCTAGTTTCTCAGAGGACATTCCCCGACCATTGTCTACTACTAAGATTTCAACGAATCCTTGACCCTTCAAGGCTTTGATACTGATGACATTATCTGTTCTGCGATGGTCAACACCATGGGCAAAGTAGTTTTCTACTAATGGTTGGAGTGTAAATTTTGGAATCCTCATTTCTTCCAATTCTGGTGCAATCTTGAAACCATAAGCAATGGATTTAGGATAACGCACCATGCAGAGATAGCTATATTTTCGGCAGAATTCCAACTCCTGCTTCAGCGTGGTTTCCCGCTCGTCGGAGATATTGTTGCGTAACAAGCTACTAAATTCATAGATAATATCTGCCAGTTCATCCTGACTTGCCATGACGGCATACATCCGTAAAAACTCCAGAGTATTGTACATAAAGTGAGGATTAATTTGAGCTTGTAGAGCTCGCATATTGGCATCCTTTTGACTGAGCTCTAGCTGATAGATATCGTGGATATTTTTTTCCAGACGATCCAACATATCATTGGTTGTTTCTGCAATGAGAAGCAACTCTTGGTCTTTTTCAGAGGTATCGATTCGAAGGCCTTCTTCTCCTTGAGCAATCACCTCTATCGAATCTACTAGGTCTACGACTTGTTTTTGGTAATTTGAGAAAGTCTGTCTAAGGGTCACGTACAAAATGATGATAAAGAGGATACTTAGCCCAATAATGATAGCTGAACTCGTCAAAGTTCCTGTAAGAACAAAATTTTTAGGAACAGCAGCTCGAACCTGATAACCGTGAGAGGTGACACCTACAAACCAGTTCTCCCTCTCGGCTGATACCTTCTCCCCAATATGGAACATCTCGGTCTCAAAAGGAGAAGTTACTGTTACAGCCATCGGGATATGGCCCCTTGTATTGTCAATAGCTCCATGAAGAACATTTGGCGATAAGGAGATATAGATCACTCCTAAATCCTTGTCAGACACAGGATCGGAAACAGGAATGGCAAAACTGTTGGCTGTCGGCTTAAAATCCTCCGCAGGAACTTTCTCTCCGCTGCGTTTTTCTCTAGTCGAAACATACACTTCCTTATAGTCCTGAAGGACAATAGCCACTCCAGTCACAAAATCATTCCGAACATAGATATTATCAATATTTTCATACAGGGATACAGAAATATAAGGCGAAGTTTTACGCTCTAATTGCCAATAGAAGTAGTCTGGTGTGCTGAGACTGAAATACTTGTAAATTCCTTCGATGCGGGCCTGATTCTCAACCAAAGACTGAGCAAGTCGGGTTGACTCTCTGTGATAGTATTCCACTTCACTCACTGTCCGAGTGGTCACACGTTCTGCAACCCGTTGGGCCTCTTTCTCACGCGAGTCCCAGTCAGCATACGATAGCATAATCGCAAAACTGGCAATGACCACGATCATAACCAAACTATAAATCCGTAAAAGAGAGTGAAGCCAGAACTGCTTCATTCTATTTTGTCGCCAATTTTTCATGGATACTTTCATAAATAGGTTCCAACATATCACTGATAAAGAAATGCCACATTCCAATTCCTACAAAAAAGAGCAAGGCAGGCATATAATAACCAACTCCTACAAGGAGAGCGGACCCGAGTAAAGCCTTGGCAATCGCAGGTAAGCTCATAAAAATCCCGATAAGGGATAGTTTCAAAGTGTTTTGGTAGGATAAATCAAAGTACACCTGAAGTTTCAAGGAAACAGTGTAGGCTAGAAAAACAAGAGCAACTACAAGGACATTGAGAAAGGTCGCCAAGAGATGGAAAATCGTCTGGTGGGGCAATTGAACTAGAAGATACAAACCATAAACTAGGACAAGATCAACAAACACAAAACTATAGAAAGCCAGATTACTCTTGACAAAATTGCTCTTATACAATTCCCAAGCTTCCTTCAAATGGTATGCTCGATAGGTATAACCATGCTCCGCATACAAACTCATAAGGGTGGCACTAGCTGGTGCCAAACCAAAGGCCACTCCTCCTGCCAGTGTTAATAGCCAGAAATAAGCCGTCGCAATCATTCCCAAAAAGATACGATTAAAGACGAATTCTAGAAATTTTCCCATGTTACTCTCCTTAAACTAACAATGTAACCATTATATCATATTTCAAGCGTTTTCAAAAATATAGAGTTTCCATTTACAATCCTTAAAAAGCGTGATACAATTGGTTTTGTTAATTCGCATCAAGGAGATTCTCATGAAGAAAAATATCTTAACCACCCTCTTGGCCGCCGTCCTCTACTTTCTCTGTGTAGGGATTGGAGTCTTCCTAGGACACCTGGTCGACTCAACGGGCAATATGTTCTATGCGCCTGCCTTTTCTGCCCTTGTTGGAGGGAGCGTCTACATGCTTCTTCTGGTAAAAGTTCCTCGTTTTGGTGCCATTACCACTCTCGGACTCTTTATGGCTCTCTTTTTCCTAGCTAGTAAACACGGAGCAGGCGCTTTTCTACCAGCTGTCGCCTGCGGTCTTGCAGCAGATGCTATTGCTCGTCTCGGCAACTACAAAGACCGAATCAAAAATACCCTCTCCTTCCTCGTCTTTGCTTTTAGCACAAGTGGTCCTATCTTCCTCATGTGGGTCAGCCCCCAATCTTACGTGGCCACCTTACTCGCGCGTGGAAAGTCACAAGAATACATCGACCGTATCATGGTCACTCCAGAGTTAGACAAAATCCTTCTCTTTGTTTCAAGCATCCTCATAGGCGCCTTGATGGGGGCTGTGATGGGGCAATTTCTAAGTCAAAAAATTGCCGATAAACTATAAGATAAAAGCCCTGAAGACTAGCAACACCTAGTTCCAGGGCCTTTTTGTATACAATCTTAGAATTCACTATAGATAAATTCTTGAATATTCGAAAAATCAGTCACAAAACAGTAAATCACGATGCTTAAGATAACCGTATAGAAAAATAGGGTCCACAAGATTAATCGATGTGTGTTAGTTAGCTTGATTTGCAAATTTGTAAAGTTCTTTTTCAACTTCCATCCATCCTTTCACTCCAACGTGCATCACGTCAAATAAAAAGTAATCATCATACTCTCTATTTCCATAGTTTAGTACCGTTGCACCATGGCTTTTTGCGACATCTTCTATTTTTTTATAAGTTTTTTCTCGCATTTCTCTTGAGACACCAGTGTAGTCGTTCCATTTCCCGTTTACTGGGAAAATAATAACCTCAACTTCAATGCCCAATTCCTTAGCAACTGTCAAGAAAAGTTCCATATCTGAATACTCCGGTGACTCCAGATAACTCAAATCTTTATTAGAATCCTTCAGTGATGCATAGCGATCTTTTAGGTAGGTATTGTAGTAGTTATTATCAACAGCATAGTCATTATTGTCTGTTTTCTTTTTGACCTCTTCCACAAACTGATTCGTCATCTTCTGCCAATCATAGTCTGGGGTTTTGTCTCCTAGTGAAGGATAATCTGATTTAGCATGTTTTTGATAAAAAGTCTGTTTGAGCTTAAAGGAATACATCGCGTTCTCAAACTCTAGTAGTTTTTTATCAACAATAGTCCCTTTTCCATCTATGAAATAACTTTTATATTTTTTGTAGATGTCATTTTGTTGCTTGTTTCCCTTGGTGATTTCAATAATACGATTGATCAGTTTTTCTTTCGTTTCCTTACTAATCTTGTCATTATCTAGCATGTGGAAAATATGTTCCTGAGAAGCCTTGTTCAAAAAGGCATCTTGATGGGTCCCATCTTTTTCAAACCACTGAACCGACTCTACTATAGCTACTTTTCGCTTACTCATAGATCCTTCAATAGAGCCCAAGGTCGTAGCCTGAATGATGTTTTGAGAATAACTAGTCCCAATCTGCATGACATTAAAATCGTTGTAGTTAAAAATTTTATTTGGATGATAGTCTTCATTTATCGTCGCAACCAACTCTGAAGAACCCATTAGAACCAGTGTATTGGGGGTGATATTGCTTGTCAGAATATCTCTACTTTTATACTTTTCATACGAGGTGCTATAACGAATACTGTTATCCTTGACTTTATAATAATCATCAATCTTCTTGACATACGTCACATTTAAAAGGGCAAGCGTCGCAATTACGAGCACAAGCGATAGTAAAAATGCTTTTAATTTAATCATCTCGTTTTATCCTATCCCTTCAATCTGGCAGACTTCTTTTCAATCTCTTATCTCTTTAAAATCGTAAGCAAGATTTTATAGGGTTCACCTGAAAAGATAAAGAAACCAACCATAACCAAATTCATGGTCACAAACCAACTTAGTAGCTTATACCAGTTTTTGTTTTTATTTTTCTTATAAAAATTGCTTTTCTTTTGATACACCTCAAATCCAGCCATCAAGACACCATGGTAAAAACCATAAACAATATAGCTTACACTAAGACCATGCCAAAAACCCATGACCAACATATTGACCATATAGGCATAGGTTGCATTGTGTAGTCTATTTTTAAACCATTTTTTCCTGATAACCTGCATCAATACTCTTGAAAACACAAAATCTCTCAACCAGGTCGACAAGGTGATATGCCATCTGGTCCAGAAATCCTTGATATCGACACTCAAGAAAGGTTTGTTAAAGTTCATCGGTGTCTGAATACCTAGAATATTACTACTTCCAACGGCCATTAGACTGTAGCCTGCAAAGTCGAAGAACAGATACGAGGTATAGAGGTACATATACTTGATTGAGTAGACGACTGTGCCCGTATTGCTTAGAGCAAGTAACATCTGGTAAACATAGGTTGATAAAACAACCTTGTAAAGAAGGCCTAGAACGATACGATACACACCGTCCCCTGCTAACTCTAGATACTCTTTTCGAGGCATGACCTCGTTTATCTCTTTTAAAAATCTCCTACTCCGATCAATCGGACCAGCACTAACCGTTGGGAAAAAGAGTAAAAACTGTAGATAATCTTTTACACTGACTTTTTCTTTGATCAAGCCATCCGATATCTCCAGCATGATCTGAATGGTCTTAAAGGACATGTAGGAAATTCCAATAAAGGCCAACAAATGCAGAGAAGTCAGGGCAAAGACTTTATTGATTACCAAAGGAAGAATGGAAAGGAAAACCAGTGGTTTCAGCCTCTTTGCCTCTATCCTCTGCGCTAGAAAAACCAGAAAATATTGATAAACGACAAAGGCAAACAAATAGACCATCATCGCTCGACTCTTACCATAGATAGCTCCTGCAAATAAGAGGGAGAGCACCAAAATATAGTAGTCCTTACGTTTTTCAAAAAAGTTTACCACAAAACCAATCAGTAAAACTACAAATAAGAGAAGGAAAAACTCATTCCCCTCGAAATAATTCATACCAGCTAGACTCCTTTACATTATCATCCCTCCTACAGCAAACTTTCCGATTTGCTAATTGAGGGGCCTTTCTTTATTATAGCATATTTCTAAAAAGAAACTTTACTCTTCTTGCATTTCGGTGAGAAAACAAAAAGGAGTCCCGTTGGGCTCCTTCCATTATTTATGACTTAATTTCTTGGTCAAGAAATCTCCCAAGAACTGGATTGTAAAGATAATCAAGATGATAATGATGGTCGCCAAGATGGTCACATCGTGATTGTAACGATTAAACCCATAGGCAATAGCCACGTTACCGATACCACCAGCACCAACCGCACCGGCCATGGCTGTTTCCCCAACAAGGGAAATCAAGGTCACCGTCGTCACACGAATCAAATCTGGAAGGCCTTCTGATAGGTAAACACCCACGATATCCCAGAAGGTCGCTCCGCTCGCTTGAGCCGCCTCAATGACACCGCCATCCAGCTCAGCCAAGACCACCTGCACCTGACGGGCAAAGAAGGCAAAGACTGCAAAAGAAAGGGGGACAAGGGCTGCATTTGGCCCGATACTAGTCTTCACAATCAAGTGAGACAGTGGCGACATGATTGCCAAGAGGATGATGAAGGGAACCGCACGAAAAATAGAGGTAATCTTGTCTAAAATCCAAAAGATAACCTTATTTTCCAAGACACCGCCTGGTGCTGTCAAGACGAGGAAAAGACCTGCCACCAGCCCCAAGAACCCTCCGATGATGAAGGAAAGAACTGTCATATAAAGGGTTAGGTAGATAGCCGTTCCCCAGCCTGCTTGACCAGCCCAGCCCATTTTATAGACATTTGGTAAATAGGTTTGAATCAATGATTCCATCTTACTGTCCTCCCTTCAATACTTTTAGCTGTACGCCTGCTTGACGAATAGCTTCTTGAGCACCTGCTAGCGCTGCTTTTTCACCTGACAAGACCACAACCAATTCTCCAACAGGAGTGCCATCGAGAATTTCGATATTTCCATAAAGGATATTAGCCGTTACTTGGTAACGCTTGTACAATTCATTCAAAAGTGGCTCGTCTGTCGAAGCCCCAGCGTATTTGAGTTGCACTAAGATACTGTTCTCAGATAAATGCTCTACGATTTCTTGCTTCTCAATCTTGACCATGGCTTCGTCAATACCTGTGGCAGTTGAGATAAAGTCTTGGGTCAAAGGCTGTTTAGGGTCTGAGAAGATTTCAAGGACACTGCCCTCTTCAATCAAATGCCCATCCTGCATGACCGCCACACGGTTGGCAATGTCTTTGACAATCTGCATTTCATGCGTAATCAAGACAACAGTCAAGCCTAATTTTTGGTTCAAATCTTGCAACAAGGCCAAAATTTGCTTGGTTGTTTTAGGGTCAAGGGCAGACGTTGACTCATCTGAAATCAAAATTTTCGGATCATTTGCCAAGGCACGCGCAATGGCCACACGCTGTTTTTGCCCTCCAGATAGTTGTGAAGGGTAGTTTTCAGCACGATCTGCCAAACCAACCAAGTCTAACAACTTAGCAACTTTTGCTTTCTTTTCTTCCTTGCTGAGTCCAGAGTGTTTAAGGGCAAAGGCTACATTTTCCTCTGCTGTTTTTTGACTCATGAGGTTGAAATGCTGGAAAATCATCCCGATATCTTGACGTTTGCGACGCAACTGCTCTGCCGTCAAGGTCACCTTACCATCAAAAATCACATCGTCGTCAATGGTAATTTTCCCTGCGGATGGTTTTTGCAGGAGGTTAATCACCCGGACTAGAGTGGATTTTCCTGCTCCAGAATATCCAACGATTCCGTAGATATCCCCTTCTTGGATGTGAATGGTCACATCCTTGACTGCTGTGATGGTTCTCTTCTTTTGGTGAAAAGTCACATCGATCTGATCTAACTTGATAATATCTCTACTCATAGCTTCTAATCAGCTCCTCTACTAATTCAATATGGGTGTAGTAATCGGCGATCCGCACGTTTTCATCTCCACCGTGGTCTCGGCTATTGGCATTCCCTAAACCGAAGGCCACCATTGGTACCTCTAGGGCGTCAAAGACCGTATGCATAGGTCCTGTTCCTGCTGTAGTCGGCAAGACTGAAACGCCCTGTGGATAGAATTTCTTGGCCAACTCGATCACATTGAGAATGGCAGGTGCGCTCATATCGCTTCGATAGCTCATCTCTCCCAAGGTATAGTATAATTCTACCTTATCAAAGCCATTTTTGTCTAGCTGTTTCCGAATTTTTTCCAGAACATCATGCGGTTCTAGGCCAGGAACCAAACGAACTTCTAACTTAGCGCTGGCTTCTGCTGGCAAAATTGTTTTAACTCCTTGCCCTTGATAACCTGACTGAATCCCTTCGATATTAAGAGCTGGCTCAAAAAAGAAACGTTTTAGGAAGGCTGCACGGTCCTCTTGTAAGAGAGGCAATTCCAAACCATAAATCTGACTGATTTCCCCTGGATTTCGTTGGGCATAGGTATCCACCAAGGCTAGTTCTCGTTCATTTGGCTCTTGAACATCCTCGTACAAACCTTCTACTAAGATACGGCCATCTGCTGCACGAAGAGACTGTAAGGCTTGGAGGAGGTACCACGGAGCTGATTCCACAACCCCACCATAACTAGAATGGATATCGACATCAGCGCTTTTTACCTTGGCATCAAAGGTCACAATCCCCTTATTTCCACCAGAAATTTCTAGCTGTTCCAAGGCATTTTTGGTTCCTTGTTCCCAGACCAACAAATCCGCCCCACGAAGTTTGTCTGCATGTTTCTCTAAATACTTATCTAGATCCATAGAAGCGGATTCCTCCGCTCCCTCCATGATAAAGCTGATATTGACAGGCAGGTCATCATGGTGCTGCATATACTTTCTCAGAGCACTCAAACGAGCCGTAATATGGCCCTTATCGTCGTCAACCCCACGTCCATACATAAAGCCATTTCGCACAGAAAGGGTAAAAGGATCCTCTGTCCACACCTGGTCACCATCCGCCGGCACAGTGTCATAGTGGTTATAGAAAATCAAGGTCTTGGCATCCGGACGCGAACTCTTGAAATGTGCCATGACAAAGGGCGCCGTGTAAGTCCCATCAATCTCCACTTCAGCCCCTACTCGCTTGAAAATCTCACCCAGATAGTTTGCGACTTCCTTGAGTCCAACCTGCTGGGCAAAGACTGATTTCTTGGAAATTAAGGTGCGCAAGACTTCAAAATAATGTTGGGCTACATGATCCTTTTCAAATTTTTCAATCTGTTCTTGTTCGCTAGGAAAAACCATATTCTCTCTACCTTTCTATGAACCTATAGTCTTTTTTACAATCCATGCTCTATACAAAAGCAAGAGGTGGAATTTTCTCTCCCACCTCCCTGTTTCTTATTACCAAACTGGTTGATCCAAACCGTCTGATGTTTCTTCGATAACTTTTTTCACTTCATCAGTGTGGTAAGCCGCGATAATTTTCTTGATGGCATCAGCTTTAGGTGATGATTCCCAATCTTTTTTCGCAACGATGATGTTGTACCATTGTTTTGAGTTTTCATCAGCTTGTTCTTTGAAGAGTGCTTTCTTGTAGTCCAATTTTGCTTCTGTAACGAAGGTATTGTTTACAACGGCAGCGTCAACTGATGACAATGAACGAGCTGTTTGGCTAGCGTCCAATTCAGTGATTTTCAAGTTCTTTGGATTTTCTGTGATGTTCGCAACTGTTGCAAGAGCAGTTCCAGAAACATCCAATTTGATCAAACCAGCTGATTGAAGCAAGTAAAGCGCACGGCTTTCGTTTGTTGCATCGTTTGGTACGGCAATTTCACCGTTATCTGGGATTTCTTCCACTTTGGTGTACTTGTTTTCTTCCCCATTTTTACCTGAGTAAAGGCGGATTGGTGAGATGTACGTATCTGCAATCGCTACAAGGTCTTTCCCGTTTTCTTTGTTCCAGTTGTTCAAGAAGTTGTAGTGTTGGAAAGCGTTCAAGTCTACTTCGCCGTCAGCAGTTGCCTTGTTTGGTTGAGAGTAGTCAGTAAACTCTGTGAATTTCAATTTAATGCCATCTTTTTTAACCAATTCTTGGATTTTATCCCAACGTGCTTCTTCAGAACCGCTACGGTTAACTGTTGCAATTTTGACAACTGTTTCGTTGTCTGCTTTCTTTTCTGAATTTCCGCAAGCTGCAAGAGCCAAACCTGCGACTGTAGCAAGAGCCGCTACACCGAGCCATTTTTTAATTTTCATGATTCTTTCTCCTTTAAAAATAATACCGTAATAGTATCTCATACTTTATTTGAATTAGCAAATTGTTAATAGATAGGAAGACCTATAGTTTGAAACTATACATATTAAGCTAATATTAAACGACATTCGCTTCTGGACCTCTACATAAAAAAAGCTAGCTAGCTGCTCGCTAGATAGCTTTTAAGAATTATTTACCTTGTCTTCTGCATCGTGTTGCGATGCCTGCTAAGCCGAGGCTCGCAAGTAAACCGTAAACTCCGAACAGAGTCGTTTGTCCATCTACACCTGAGTTTGTTCCTGTATTTGGTAATGCTTTTGTAGAAGCTTTTTCTCCAGGTTTATTAGCTTCTGCACCTTGAGGTTTATCAGCAAGTTTACGAAGATCAAATTCTGGAAGTGGGTCTTGAATTGGTGCATTTTTTGGTAGGCCAATAATCATTCCATCTTTTTCTGCCACTTTTAGCATATTTTCTGCTTCAAGTACATCTAATAAAGCTTGTAGCTTCGCTTTGGCTTCTGCTAGGGCTGCTTGAGCCACTTTCAATTCAGCCTCTGCTTGATCACTAACTTTCTGAGCCTTTGCTCTATCCTCTTCTGCTTGCTTCAATGTTGTTTCTAAGACTGATGCTTGACCTTTCAAGGCCATTGCTTTATCGCGTTTTTCTTCTGCATTCTTAATAGCTGTAGCCAATTCTGCTACCTTGGCTTGCAAGGCTTTTAGATTTTGGCTTGCTTTAGTTGCCTCTTGTGATTTTGTAGCAACTAATTCAGATTTTGCTTTCGCATCAGCAGTTAAGGTTGCCAAATCAGATTTAGCTTGTTCCAAATCCTTTTTAACTTGTTCACGCGCATTGACTAAATTATTGGCTTGTTTATTTAATTTATCCAAGTTTGCTAACAAGTCCGCTTTTTTAGTTTCAGTAGCTACTTTTTTAGCATCTTTGTCAGCTTTTTCTGCTTTCAACGATGCAAGTTCAGCCTTAAGATCAGCAGATTTGTCAATAACTGTTTTTTCAACATATACAAAGTGATGCTCAGGCAAGAACTTCATGCGTTTACCATAGAAGGTCGGATGCAATTTATCGTCTTCATTAAAGGCATAGAAATTAGAACGGTATTCCTTCACTGTTTCAGGTGTATAGGCATTACTTATATATGTATGATAAATATAATTAGGATTTTTTCCTTCAATTGTTCCTTGGGCTACACCTACTTTTCCTCCAACCGGTGTAAGCAGGGCTCTGCGGTGTCCGTAGTCGATTCCTTTTATATTATTAAAGTCTGCATACCAAGCTAAGAGTGATTGATAAGCAAACTGTTTATAAGTCATGATCTTATCGAAATTATAAATCGTTTGACCGTTTTTAACTTCCACAAAGTTTGGTCCACCATCGGATCCAGGAATTAGATAAGACATTCCAATATTTTCTACACGAACATCTTCTCCATCTGGGTGTGATAACTTGGTATCATGGCTGAGGACTCCAGTGGTAGCCATTTCATTTGAACGTTCTTGTGCATGTTTAATGTAGGCTTCATCTAGGGCTAAGTCTTGTGTAACACCATTAGCATGACGGAGTTCATTTACTAGCTCAATGAAAGCTTCTGTCAATTTGCGATTGTCCACAACAAACTTAAAGACTGGTCTTGTTTTATATTTGGATGGATTTGCATTGTAGTCAGCCATAGCCTTAGTGAAGCGTTTCATTTCTTCAGTTGCTTCTATTTCAACTTCACGAACACCTTGGAAGTAAACATTCTCCATCAAAGGATTGCCTGAGGCATCTTTAGGACGATATTGCTTGTTATAGTCATAATCACTATCAAAAGCTGGAGCTTTACGTCCTTGTTCTTCTGGATTCAAGACCTTTTTCAAAACTGTTGGTTTGTAATTATCAAGCTCCTTTTGTTTGTCTGCGATCTTGTTCGCTACTGCATTTGCTGCTTTCGTTTGTTCTTGAAGAGACTGATCGGCTTTTTTAACCTCGTTTTCTGCATTAGAGATTTGATTTTTAAGACTTTCATCAGTCATGCCATCTAGTTCAGCTTGTTTTTCTTTTACCTCTGCTGCTTTAGCGTCACGCTTTTCATTGGCAGATTGGCTAGCTGTTTTAGCTTCTGTTTCTGCAGATTTAGCTGCTGTTGCTGTAGATTCTGCATTTGCCAAAGCTTTGTCAGCTTCCGCTTTTTCAGCACTCTTCTCAGATGCTACCTTTGATTCCTTTTCGATGATAGCATCAGCATTTTTAGCTATCTCAATAGCTTTCTTAGTATCGGCAATCTTCTTATCAGCCTTGGCTACATCCTTTTTAGCCTCCGCTTCTTTCGGAGCTTTTTCATCTACAGAGGCTTGAGCTTTTTTAACTTCCTCTTGCGCATCTGTAATCTGTTTTTCAGATGATGATGGTGCAACAGCTTTTTCCTTAGCATCTACAGGCTTTTCATTAGCTTGAACTTCCTGATTTATCGCACTTGCTGCTAACAAAGCAGTCGCTAATGTAAATGAGGATAGAAATTTTTTATATTTCATGACAATCTCCTTTAAAGGTATTATATACTATTATAACCCATATAAGCGCTTTCTGTCAAAGGATATGAGGTAAAGAGGTCATTTTTTGAATGTGCTTACATAAAAAATACCCCTGTCATTAACAGAGGTGTTTTTAATTATTTAATGTCAGCTTCTGCTGGTAGGTAAGTATCTCCGAAGAACTGTTTAGACAATTTTTCAAGAGTTCCGTCTTTGTAGAGTTCTTGGATACGTTTGTCTACAAATGTTTTCAACTCATCTTGACCTTTAGCAAGAAGTGGGTAAACATAAGGTTGTTGGTCGCTTGGAAGTTCAATGACTTTCAAGTTGTCCAAACCTTGGTCCTTGATGACTGTTTCAACACCGATTTTATCAAAAATCTTGTAGTCAAACTGGCCATCGCTCAAGCGTCCCATGATTTGTTGGAAGTCCGCTTTAGTATACTTTAGGACAGTTGGATTATCTGAATGTTGTTTGTTGTAGTCTTCTAGCTGTTTAGCAGAAGTTGTCCCTTGAACAACTTCTGTTGATTTTCCACCGATATCATCAAGCGATTTGATGCTAGGGTCATCTTTTTTCACTACAAGAACGTTAGGGTTTTTAGCAGTTGGAGCTGCATAAAGGTATTTTTCAGCACGTTCTTTAGTGTAGCTGATGTTGCTAACAGCCATATTGTAACGGTCAGCATCAAGTCCTGCAAAGACTCCTGACCACTCTGTCTTCTCAAACTTGACATCATACTTGTCAGAGTCTTTAAAGATAGCGCGAACCACTTCAATTTCGTAACCAGTCAATTCGCCATTTTCTTCATAGTTGAATGGTTTTGGTGTAGCATTAGTTGCAACGATAATTTCTTTCTTACCAGATGCTTCTCCTTCTTTCTTATCTCCACCTGAGCAAGCTGCTAGTACACCTGCGGCAACAAGTCCCAGAGCAGCAAGAGATGAATATTTAACGATTTTTTTCATGTCATTTCCTCCAAAATAGAATACTTTACTATCTTAACAGAAAATATTTTTTTTCGCCATTATATGATTTCTATCTCGGTGATAGGTTTTTCTTATGGCTGACTAAAAGACCAGACGCAAGACTGCAATCAAGACCACTCCAAAAAGAACCGTACCTACTAGATTGCGGTAGCGAAAGGCTACCCAAGCCGTTGGAAAGACCGCTAAAAAGTCCAGCCATTTGATTTGAGGAAGGCTCCCAACCTTGCCTGTCACCACGCTTGAAAGGATCAAGGCAAAGATAATGGAAACAGGCAAGAACTTCAAAAAACGCTCAACGATAGCTGACAACCCCTTGTACTTAACCAAGATGAAGGGAATCATACGAGGTATCCAAGTCACTAGGCCTGAAAAGATAACGGCTAACAAAAGATATTTACTGACCATCTAAGACCACCCCCATGGTACAACCTAGCAAGGTCGCAAACAAAACAGCTAGCGACTGAGACACCACTGTCAAGAGCAAAAAGAAGGACACTGCAACCACGGCTAGGATACGCAGTAGATTCCGTACAGGAACCCGTCTTTGCATAATCTGAAATTGCGAGGTAAAAATCCCGATAAACATCCCAACAAGGGCAAAGTCTAGTCCAAAGACCTCAGGATTTGGAAGAAGCCCTCCTAAAGCTGTCCCCGCAACTGTCCCAATAAACCAGGCCATATAACTATTGAGATTGTTCCCATGCATCCACATGGGATGGACTTTATCTGTATGGGCTAATTCTCCCATTAAAACCCCGTAGGTCTCATCTGTCAGGAGACTGGACATGCCGATATTTTGCCAGAGACTAGTATGGCGGAAATAGGTCGACGCATGCAAGCTCAGCAAAAAGAGGCGCAAGTTAATCAAAAAGACTGTCATAGTAATGGCTGCGACAGGCGCTTGTACTGCAATCAATGCCAACATGGCAAACTGGGCGCTCCCAGCATAAACAAAGAGGCTCATCAAGCCCATCTCAACAGGTGTCACATAGGGCGCACCGATAATCCCACAGGCCAGTCCGATACTGACATAACCAAGGGCCGTTGGCATGGCTGCCTGTGCACCTTCCCAGAATCCTTTTTCTTTCATCTTTCTCCTCATATTCTCTCCAATTGAGTCTGTTCGTCATCACAGCCACAGCACTGACTATTATAACATATTCAAAGAAGAGAAAAAAGTCTGCTGATTTTGGCCATCATAAAAAGACTGGGAAGCCAACCTCAAACACCTATTATACAAATTCTCCTCTAAATACTCTCACGAATGTTCAAGAGCATGCCAAATGCGGTTAGGAGTAATAGCAATAGAATAAAGCTGACCGCTAGGGTCCCAAAACTTGTAGCAATCGTTACGAAAACGATTGTGAATAGACTTGGTAAAACAACCGTAATAGCACCAATAGAGGATTGAACCGTTCCCATTGATTCCTCAGGTATTTGTTTAAAGACGAGTTCTTGCAATCTAGGAGAGAGTAACCCGGCGATGAAGGCATCCAAGGAGCTGAAAAGCAGAATCAAGCCAAAATGAACTGTGGCAAATCCTACTAGAAGGAGTAACTGGATGACGACCTAAGCGTATAGAGCTGTTTTTATAGAAATCGTATTTTTCAGATAGCCACTTACAAGGCTTCCGACAATAAGTGCTGACAATTCTAGTGTTGATAACAAAGCGAGGGATTGACCGGTTTGTAAATTCAAAAACGGTTGGTTTCTTAAAAAAAGAGTCGAAATAGGAACAGTGACATTGATCACAGCTTGGCTGATAGAGACGATAAATAAAATGAAGATCACTCTATCCATATTCCAGATCAATTTTGATGATTGGAACAAATGCTGGCAAAACGATTTTATAGAAAGACCTTCTTGATAGCTAATTGTTTTTTCAACTTTCAAAAGATCATTTTTTATAAAGAGAATACCTACAAATGCTATCAGAAACGTCAGAGCGTTTAGCAAGGAAATGAACTGAATGGAAACAATTCCTAGTAAAATCCCTCCTAGAATATTACTGATTGTCCGAACTAAACTAACTGTTGATTGTTTAAAGCCAATGGCTTCTGTCAGATGTTCTTTCCCAATGATTCTTATAAAAATAGGAGTTAGCATGGCTCCTGAAAAGTAACTCAATGTATCCGACAAGAGGTTCATTAAACAAATAAAGAATACGAGCCATAATGAAAAGGACTGCCCTGAAAGCGAAAGTGCCACTATAGAATAAAGTACAAATTTGACAAAACTAATAACCGTATACTTTAGAACACGATGATATTGAAAGTCAGCCAAAACTCCCATAAAGATTTGCAGAACTTGAGGAACAGTCTCTGAAATCGTAATGAGTAAAATTGCCAAGGGGGCAAACGAAGCGTCTGCCACATAATTCAAAAAAGCAAGATAAAAAATCGTATCCCCAACCGTTGAAATCCACTGGTTGATAGTTAATTGCCTAAAATCTCTATTTTGAATAAATACTTTCATCGCAACTCCTTTTTGAGTTCAAATGGGAACTTTTCCCCAAGGATAGACCAAACTTACTGAGCCCCTAAAATTACAGCAACGGTAAAATTTGACCAATGGCATTGTAGACTATATGCAGTCCAATAGGCCAATAAATTGACTTTGTTGCTCTAAATAAGACTGCAAATATGAGGCTACCACCCATATATGAGAAAAAGTCTGTCAAGACCCAACCGTGGTTACTAATGTGCAAGATTCCAAACAAAGCAGCCGAACCGAGCACATCCAGTCCCCACTTCTTCCCTTTTTCCAGAGCGGTCATCACCAACCCACGATAAATCATCTCTTCAAAAATGGGACCTGCAATCACAGGATAGAAAAAATACATCAAAAATGCCGTTGCTCCCGTAAAAGTAGGAACATCCAGTTGATAAGCAATTTCATTTTTGGTAGATGGGAAAAGATAAAATGTGACGAAATTCCAAATAACAAAAGCAAGAAGAGCTAAAAAGGAATAAAAAAGATAGGAACCTCTAAATTTTCGACTGTTAATTTTCTGCCATTTACCTGACCAAACCATAACAGTAATAGCAAGCAAAACCACAAGAAAATTCAACAGCATATCCGACAGATAATAGGCAAAGTCAGATAGACCAGCAGCAAGGTCGCTGTGTAAGATCAGACGAATGAAGAACTGGTCAGCAATGACAAGCAAAACAGCTATAATAAAGTAGTATTGTGAGATTATCTTTTTCATATTTCATCTTTCTAATATCCAAACACCAATAAGCTCACGATAATTAAAAAGGTATTCCACAAGATGTGAAGGACCATTGACCAATAAATTGAACGTGTATAACGAAAGAGCATACAGAGTAGCAGACCTGCTCCTGCATAAACGATGAAGTCTGTTAACACCCATCCATATTGTAAAACATGGATGAGACTAAAGAGTGTGGAGGAAATGATGACGTCAATATAGTATTTTTTAAATTTAGATAGGGCTGTCATCAGAAGTCCACGGAAAACTAACTCCTCAACTATCGGAGCAATAAGACTGCCGTAGAGAATACGTGTCACAAAATAACTAATTCCCGTCAAATTGGCTACGGTTTCTTTTATAGCACCCCCATTTTGCGTATTGGGAAAGATTCGAGTCGTTATATTTACCCACAAAAACATCAATATAAAGGAAAGAAAGAAGAGACCCAGATAGGACCAACGAAACTGGAAGCGACCGTACTCTTTCCAACGTTGACTCTTAACAAGAACCACAGTAGCAGCAATTCCTTCAATTACTATCAATAAAATTTGAATCCCATAAAATCCAAAATCTGATAATTGATCCATGAACTCTAATCTCACTACTAAATTAAAAATCAAGTAATAAGACATAAGTACCAAAATGGTCCCTAGGTAAAATTTCGTTTCTTCCCTTTTCATAGTTTTTTCTCCTAAATGTTAGTTACGACGTTTTCCAAACAGTCCTTCAATCAGCCCATTCGACCAATCAAATGCCCCATAAGGTCTGGGACTAATACCTCTACCTCCCCAAGCAGGCAAAGCACTACCACCACAACCAATATTTTCACCCACACAAGCCATAGTGAAATTTCCTCCGTAAACCTTCTCCAACTCCGCTTCTGTTAGTTCCATTGTTTCTGCAAATTGTAAATTCAACATATTTACACTCCTTCAATTATTTTTACTTGTAAACCACTTCTGCGACCTAGGATTTGCTTCAAGTATCTTACGAGGATAGTATAACACGGAAATCACCACATTTTAGAAAATCGCATATTTGATATTTTTACTTATAGAAATTTCACATTTGCGATTTTTATAGAATTGACTCTTTCACTGATATAATATGGTTACTATTAGATAGGAGGACACAAAATGAAGAAACAAGTCTTAACATTATCGACAATCATTGCTGAGATTATTATCATTTTCCCATTTCTAACTAATCGATAACTTCTTTGTATTGCCGTAAGCGTAGTTCAAAAAGGGCTATCAATTGTGGATTTTCTAATACTTGCAGAGATTGGATAAAGTTTTCAATCTCTTTTTGATTGCTCCCCTTAGTTTGAAGGAAAATGCTCATCTTCTTTAAAAATTGCCACAATAATTTTTCAAAAACATCATACGGACGAAGCATGCTCTCCAACTCGGACTCAAAGATTAGGATGTAAGAGAAAAGCTTACGCTCCATAAGCTCTGATATGATATTCAGAAAGCCACTTTTCATATACAGTCTATTGTGTGCCAATTCTTTAAATTCCTTGGATTTTTCGAGTAAAGAGGTTGATAAAAAGATCAAATCTTGATTACTCAAGAAGGGCATGGTATTGCAAAAAAGATAGAGTTCAAACCAGGTCCAAGACTCGATAGCATAGAGGTAGCTAGTCAAAAACTCGCTATCCTCCTCTTCTAGCGGATACCTTTTATCTAAGGAATGGATAGCATCTTTGATCACAATAGCATTCAAACGACGATAGGTCTGCGCATCTGTTCTTGCTCGACTTCCTCCAACAGTTGCTCTAAGCCAGCAATATCTTGATGGGCAAAGCGATCGACAACCCTTCTTCCAAATTTCATATGTGGAGATTCTTGATAGTTGTTGAGCTTGTGCCCAAACTCATCGAAGGTCACATTGATCCCTTGGATAGCTAGTATCAGTTTATCCGCAGACAGCATAGACTGTCCTAGTTCAAACTTGGATAGCTGGGATGCTGTTAGTCCAGCACAAGCTACATCTGACTGCTTGAGTTTTCTCGCAAGACGCAATTCCTTGTGAAATTCTCCCAATTCCATTCTCTCAATCATCTGACCACCTCCTAATTTTTACATATTATATCACCATTTCTACAGCTTTGTCAAAATATTCTGACATTTAATGAGGGCAAAAAAGCCAGCCTCAAGCTGACTCTTTATTCCATGGTATCAAAGGCGAGACTTGGTTTGGCATTGAGGTCTAAACCTGCAAAATTTTCTTTGTTCCACTCGCTGACGCTGGCATAGGCAATCATTCCTGCATTGTCTCCACAGAGACGCAGGGGTGGGATGATGACCTTGACATCCGTAATTTCAGACGCTAGGCGTTCTCTGAGGCCTTTATTAGCTGCTACACCACCTGCCACGACTAGGGTTTTAACAGGGTATTTTTCTAAGGCTTTCTTGGTTTTTACCATGAGAATATCCATGACAGCTGCTTGGAAGGAAGCACACAAATCCTCTGTAGACAGGCTTTCTCCCTTTTGCTCAGCATTGTGGTGAAGATTGATAAAGGCAGACTTCAAACCTGAGAATGAAAACTCCAGATTGTCTTCCTTGATCATGGCACGAGGGAAGTCATAAACATCCTGACCTTGATGGGCCAACTCGTCAATCTCGCGACCTGCTGGATAGGTCAAGCCCATGACGCGACCAACCTTGTCATAGGCCTCACCAACAGCATCATCTCGGGTCTCCCCAACAATCTTGTAATCGCCAGCCTCAGAAACATAGACCAACTCTGTGTGGCCACCGCTGACCAAGAGAGCTAGCAAGGGAAACTCCAAAGGCTCCACACTCTGAGCTGCCATGAGGTGACCAGCCATGTGATTGACGGGGATAAGTGGCAGGCCGTGAGCCCAAGCAAAGGCCTTGGCAGCTGACAAACCAACTAGTAGAGCTCCAACCAATCCTGGTCCATAGGTAACGGCAACGGCTGTCACATCTTCTTCTGTAATTCCTGCTTCTGCCAGTGCTTCCTCGATGCAGGCTGTAATGACCTCGACATGGTGACGGCTAGCTACTTCTGGCACTACGCCCCCAAAACGTTTGTGGCTCTCAATTTGACTCGCAATGACATTGGACAAGAGCTGGTCGTCGTTTTTTAAGACAGCGACACTGGTTTCATCACAGGATGTCTCAAATGCTAAAATATATCTATCCTTCATCTATTTCTCTCTTCATGATAATGGCGTCCTCAACTGGATCGTGGTAGTAGACCTTTCGCTCAGCGATGACCGCCATCTTTTCTTTCTTGTAAAATGCTTGCGCTCGTTGGTTTGACTTTCTGACTTCAAGGAAAATCTCCTTATCTGTCGGCAATTGAGCAAACAAGGCTGACGCAATTTCCTGACCCTGATAGACTTTTTTGACAGCGATTTGTAGGACTTCTGCTTCAAAGAGATTCTCCTGAACGGCTAGAAATCCAATCACTTCTACCCCATCATAAGCCAGAGCATACCAAGTCTGATCTTGGGACAAGTCTGCTTGGATTTGTTCCAGCGTCCAAGGGCTGACTGGGTAAACATCTACCATAACAGCATAGATAGCTTGAGCCAAGTCAGGTTGCTGTTGGATTCGTTTGATCTTTATCATAGGCGTTTAATGTAGGACCCGCCAGACTCGGTGTGGTTCTTGAGCCAGTTTTCCTCAGCCTCAACTCGTTTGAGGTAATTGGGCACAAAGTCGTGCAAGGAGTCTGCTTCCTTATCCCAGGCCCAAAGAGCTAGATTGGCTGCATTTGGCAAGGTTTCTTGGTAGCTGGCTTGTGGTAGTTGTTCTTGGATTTGTTCCACAAAGGCTCCAACTTCTCCGACAAAGGTTACCTGTTCAGCATCCTTGACCTGCTCTAGCACTTCCGCAAAAGACAAGTGCGCTTCTGGCAAGACAGGCTGAGCATTTTCATAAAACCCTGCATAAACATTGTTGCGACGTGCATCCATCAGGGGAACAAGTAAGCCTTCTTGTTGGCGTGGCACCAGAGCCAAGAGGCTTGACATACCAACCAACTCGATGTTCAGAGTATGAGCCAAGGTCTTGGCAGTTGCTACCGCAATTCGTAAACCTGTGTAGCTACCAGGTCCCACTGCCACCACGATGCGGTCCAAATCCTTGGGTGTCCAATCCAAACTCGCCATCAAAAAATCAATGGCTGGCATAAGGGTAATACTGTGGTTTTTCTTGATATTAATCGTCATCTCGGCAAGAACTTGCTTGTCCTCTAAAATCGCTAGAGAAAGAGCCTTGCTGGACGTATCAAAAGCTAATACTTTCATAACACATTCCTATCTTTTTGTCTGTTTACTATTATACTACAAAAGCTAGCGCATGGGAATTTTCTTTGTTTTGAAACAAAAGGGTCTGCCACTTAGACACAAAGAAGTGTAAATAAGTCATATATGCCTTAACTCGATTCTCGACGTTAGAAATCATCGTCATAACAATAAAGATAGCACCTAAAAATAGAAAAATCCATCCCATCTATCAAGACGAGGTGGATTTTCTGTATATCTAGAGGAATAATTGACTTTAGGCATTTAAACCAAAGTAGAAAACGAGCCAGACAACATAGGTGACCAGGAGGAGAAAAATTGAATAGAGCGTCACAAAAGCAAGCTTCCAAAGGAACTTTGTTTTGTGGTGTTCCAGATGCACAAACAGGGCATTCCCCCCATAGACACAAGCTACAAAGACTACAAACATCAAGAGGCGAACCCCTACTGCAAATTCAAACAAACTAAACATTCTTAATCCTCCTTGTTTTAAAAGCTATAGGGAATATTCCCATCCATAAACTTCCCTTTCTCTTTCCATTATAACACCTAAGCGCTCTCCGACCAAATCCTACCTGTCTTTTTGCTCCTTCTTACCCTCCCTACTTTCTCCATTTCCGTCTTTTACTAATTTTTCATTTTGTGGTATAATTGAAATAATTGTAACGAATCAAGGTCAATCTAGACACAAAATGGAATGAAATTAAGCAAATCTCTGCTAAAAGTTTGGAATAAGCTGACCTGTAAATAGAAAGGAACTATATGATTTACAAAGTTTTTTATCAAGAAACAAAAGAACGTAGCCCACGTCGTGAAACAACACGTGCACTTTACCTAGACATCGATGCCAGCTCAGAACTTGAGGGCCGTATCGCTGCTCGCCAACTTGTCGAAGAAAACCGCCCAGAGTACAACATCGAGTATATCGAACTCTTGTCTGACAAATTGCTAGATTACGAAAAAGAAACTGGCGTCTTCGAAATCACGGAGTTCTAATATGGCCTATACTCTTAAACCTGAAGAAGTCGGCGTTTTTGCCATCGGTGGTCTGGGAGAAATCGGGAAAAACACATACGGAATTGAATACCAAGACGAGATTATCATCGTCGATGCTGGGATTAAATTTCCAGAAGATGACTTACTTGGTATCGACTATGTTATCCCCGACTACTCTTACATCGTAGACAATATTGACCGCGTCAAGGCTGTTTTGATCACACACGGACACGAGGACCACATTGGTGGGATTCCTTTTCTGCTCAAACAAGCAAATGTCCCTATCTACGCTGGACCGCTTGCCCTGGCTTTGATCCGTGGAAAACTCGAAGAACACGGCCTCTTGCGCAACGCCAAACTTTACGAAATCAACCACAACACTGAGTTGACCTTTAAAAATCTCAAGGCAACTTTCTTTAGAACCACTCACTCCATTCCAGAGCCTTTGGGGATTGTCATCCATACTCCTCAAGGAAAAATCGTCTGTACGGGTGACTTCAAGTTCGACTTCACTCCAGTTGGTGAACCTGCAGACTTGCACCGTATGGCTGCCCTTGGTGAAGAGGGTGTTCTCTGTCTCCTCTCTGACTCGACAAATGCAGAAGTGCCAACCTTTACCAACTCTGAAAAAGTCGTTGGCCAGTCCATCATGAAGATTATCCAAGGCATCGAAGGTCGTATCATCTTTGCATCCTTTGCCTCAAATATCTTCCGTCTCCAGCAAGCAACAGATGCTGCTGTTAAGACTGGACGCAAGGTTGCGGTCTTTGGTCGTTCTATGGAAAAGGCCATTGTCAACGGGATCGAGCTTGGCTACATCAAGGCTCCTAAGGGAACCTTTATCGAGCCAAATGAAATCAAAGACTACCCTGCGGGCGAGATTCTTATCCTCTGTACAGGTAGTCAGGGTGAGCCGATGGCAGCCCTCTCTCGTATCGCCAATGGAACCCACCGTCAGGTGCAACTCCAACCCGGCGATACTGTTATCTTCTCTTCTAGCCCAATCCCTGGAAATACCACTAGCGTCAACAAATTGATTAACACTATTTCTGAAGCTGGTGTCGAAGTTATCCACGGTAAAGTGAACAATATCCATACATCTGGACACGGTGGTCAGCAAGAGCAAAAACTCATGCTCCGCTTGATTAAGCCGAAATACTTCATGCCTGTCCACGGTGAATATCGTATGCAGAAAGTCCACGCTGGACTAGCGGTGGATACGGGTGTCGAGAAGGACAATATCTTTATCATGAGCAATGGTGATGTGCTTGCTCTTACTGCTAACTCAGCCCGTATCGCAGGTCACTTCAATGCCCAAGACATCTATGTCGATGGAAATCGTATCGGTGAAATCGGCGCTGCTGTCCTCAAAGATCGTCGTGATCTATCTGAAGATGGTGTCGTTCTAGCAGTCGCAACTGTTGACTTCAAGTCTAAAATGATCTTGTCTGGTCCTGACATCCTTAGCCGAGGCTTTGTCTACATGAGAGAATCTGGAGACTTGATTCGCCAAAGCCAGCGCATCCTCTTCAATGCAATTCGTATCGCATTGAAAAATAAGGACGCCAGCGTACAATCTGTCAATGGCGCCATTGTCAACGCCATTCGTCCTTTCCTCTATGAAAATACAGAACGTGAACCAATCATCATCCCGATGATCCTCACACCAGACGAAGAAGAATAAATCAACAAAACAGCCCCGTCTTCGGAGCTGTTTTTCTCTATGCTTTCTTTTCTTGATTTTTAGAAATACTACGATTTTTACCTTCAAGATACACCATCAAAATAGAAATATCTGCTGGGTTTACTCCCGAAATACGGCTAGCTTGACCGATGGTTTCTGGATTGATCAGTTTGAACTTCTGACGGGCTTCTGTTGCGATAGAATCAATGTCATCCCAATCAATATTGGCTGGAATGCGTTTTTCTTCCATGCGTTTCATCTTGGCAACCTGGTCCATGGCTTTGGAAATATAACCTTCGTACTTGATTTCTGTTTCAATCAATTCGATAATCTTGTCATCCAAGTCCTCAGCAGCTGGTCCGATGAAGGCTACCACATCCTGGTAAGAGACTTCCGGACGACGAAGGAATTCCTTGGCTGTCACGGCGTCTGTCAGAGGTTTGAAGCCCATTTCAGCAACCTTGGCATTGGTTTCTTTGACCGGCTTAAGTTTGACGCTATCTAAGCGTTTCATCTCATTGTCAAATTGGTTTTTCTTAATCTCAAATCGAGCCCAACGTTCATCATCGACAAGACCAATCTCACGACCCATCTCGGTCAAACGCATATCGGCATTGTCATGACGGAGGATGAGACGGTATTCAGCACGACTGGTCAAGAGACGATAGGGTTCAATGGTTCCCTTGGTCACCAAGTCGTCAATCATCACCCCGATATAACCGTCACTGCGCTTCAAAATCAATTCAGGCTTGCCTTGGATTTTCAGAGCCGCATTGATACCCGCGATAATCCCTTGACCAGCAGCTTCTTCGTAACCTGATGTTCCATTTGTCTGACCAGCTGTAAAAAGTCCTGAGATTTTCTTGGTTTCCAGAGTCGCACGCAACTGGTGAGGTAAGACCATGTCATACTCGATGGCATAACCAGTCCGCATCAATTCTGCATTCTCAAGTCCCTTAATGGAATGAACAAGGTTACGCTGTACGTCCTCGGGCAGACTGGTTGATAACCCCTGAATGTAGATTTCCTCAGTGTTGCGTCCTTCTGGCTCTAGGAAGAGTTGATGGCGTTCCTTATCGGCAAAACGCACAATCTTATCCTCAATTGACGGACAGTAACGAGGCCCTACTCCCTTGACCACACCTGTAAACATAGGCGCACGGTGGAGATTGTTTTGAATAATCTCGTGACTGCTACCATTTGTATAGGTCAACCAGCATGGCACCTGATCCTTGATATAGTCCTCATCCCGTGAAGTATAAGAAAAGTGATTGGGTGCTTCATCTCCAGGCTGAATCTCTGTCACATCGTAGTTGATAGAGGAAGCCTTGACGCGCGGTGGCGTTCCTGTCTTGAAACGACCAATTTCGAGTCCCAGTTCCTTGAGGTTATCAGCTAGGTTGATAGAGGCTAAACTATGGTTTGGTCCTGATGAGTATTTGAGGTCTCCGATGATGATTTCACCACGAAGAGCTGTCCCTGTAGTCACGACAACGGCCTTAGCAGCATACTCTTGATGAGTCGCTGTTCTCACACCAACAACCCTGCCATCCTCTACCAAAATCTCATCAATTACAGTTTGACGAAGAGTTAGATTTTCTTGATTTTCAACCGTTTTCCGCATCTCTTTGGAGTAAAGTTCCTTGTCAGCTTGCGCACGAAGAGCACGAACAGCTGGACCTTTACCAGTGTTGAGCATCTTCATCTGGATGTAGCTTTTGTCGATGTTCTTGGCCATCTCCCCACCTAGGGCATCTACTTCACGCACAACAATCCCCTTGGCAGAACCACCAATAGATGGATTACAAGGCATGAAGGCCAGCATTTCAATACTAATCGTCGCAAGCAACACCTTACAACCCATACGGCTAGCGGCCAAGGAAGCCTCAACCCCAGCGTGCCCTGCCCCAATAACGATAATGTCGTATTCTTCTATAAAATTATAAGTCATTTCTTAACCTTTCAAAAATTTCTCGCAAATAAGGAACTAACTTCTCCTCCTCTAGAGCTTGAGCCATAGTAACCCATTTAAAGTGCGTATGCTCTTCAGGATCTAATCTGATAATTGGCTTCTCCCCAACCCACTCTGCTTTATAAACTAAGCGAGTAAAGACAGTATCCTTAGAGGTATCCAGTTGACTATCTTCGTGAAGAAGTTTGAGCGAACTGCTATCTAGCCTAACTCCCGCTTCTTCAATGCATTCTCTAAGAGCTCCATCTCGCGGAAGTTCACCCTTTTCAACCCCGCCACCAGGAATATCCCAGTAAGTTGGATAAACGTTGGGTTGTCCTCTTTTAATTTCCGAACGCTGAATAAGCAAAAAATCACCACCACTATGAACAAGCACATGTGCAATAAGCTTAACCATCATTTTCTCTCCTATTCCTCAAGATGAATGTGTCGTAGTTGGCCGTCCCAATCTGGTAGAGCTGTTTTTAAAAAAGCTGGGACTAGCTGGATATCCTCAAGCTTATCCAAGTCAATCCACTCACAAGGCTGCCTTTTCTCATCTTCCTGCATGGTCAATGGAGCATCTTCAAGCAAGTTCACCAGATAATGAAATTCGATGTTGTGATAGGAAACACCGTCTTGTTCAAAACGATTTTCAACCACGAAAGCTAGCTGCCCAGCTTGAGCTTTGACACCCAGTTCTTCCCTCACTTCACGAACTATCGCTTCTTCCGTGCTTTCATTGACTTGAATCGCACCGCCAATAGTGTAATACTTGCCCTTGTCTTTGGTGACTAGAAGCTTGCGATTTTGGACAATCAAGGCTGTCGCCCGAACACCAAAAACCGTATTCCCCACTTTTGTCCGAAAGTCTTGTTGAGTCATTTTTGTCCTTTCCCTTAAACGACACAAAAACAGTCAAAACTCCAAAGAAGTGCAGGACAAAAAAGCCTGCAACATCCATGAGCTTTGACCATCATTTCTATTGCTTTTATTATTGTAGCAAATTGAGAAAATTTGTCAATCTAAATGTACTGACAAACTTGTCCATCTCGATAAGCATTGTCAATCAAACCACCACCTAGACATTCTTCGCCATCGTAAAAGACAACTGCCTGTCCTGGTGTGATCGCGCGTTGTGGTTCCGCAAAGATGACCTCTGCCTTGTCTCCTTTGACATGTACTGTCACCTTAGAATCAGGCTGACGATAGCGGAATTTAGCTGTACATTCTATCGTAAATTCTTCTGGCGTGTCACGAGTAAAGTGGACTTGACTGGCTTCTAGGCTAGTTGACATGAGCGAGTCATGGTAGAATCCTTGTCCGACATAGAGGATATTTTGGCTCAAATCTTTTCCGACAACGAACCACGGTGCATTGTCACCGCCGTGTTGGCCACCGATACCAAGTCCGCCACGCTGACCAATCGTATAATACATCAGACCAGCATGCTCACCCATATCACGTCCATCCACAGTCATCATGCGACCTGGCTGAGCTGGTAGGTAGTTGCTGAGGAAGTTTTTAAAGTTCTTTTCCCCGATAAAGCAAATCCCTGTCGAATCTTTCTTCTTGGCAGTCGCAAGGCCTGCTTCTTCTGCTAGTCTGCGAACTTCAGGCTTTTCCAAATGTCCCAATGGGAACATGGTTTTTTGGAGTTGTTCTTGCGAAAGTTGACTGAGGAAATAGGTCTGGTCCTTGCCATTGTCCACGCCACGAAGCATGTGAACAATGCCATCCTCATCACGCGCTACTCGGGCATAGTGCCCAGTCGCTACATAGTCTGCACCCAAGGTCATGGCATAGTCCAAAAAGGCCTTGAACTTGATTTCCTTGTTGCACATAACATCTGGATTTGGCGTGCGTCCTGCACGGTATTCCGCTAGGAAATACTCAAAAACGCGGTCCCAGTACTCTTTTTCAAAATTGACAGAGTAGTAAGGAATGCCGATCTGGTCTGCCACCGCAGCCACATCTTTGTAATCTTCGGTCGCCGTACAGACGCCGTTTTCATCTGTGTCATCCCAGTTCTTCATGAAGATACCGATCACATCGTAGCCCTGCTCCTTGAGCAAGAGAGCCGTCACTGACGAATCAACACCACCACTCATCCCTACAACAACACGTGTTTTAGAGTTATCACTCATGGTAAGTCTCCCATCTATTCGTTTATTCATACCCTTCAAAATTCTATTCATTATGACTTTCAATAGAATTTCTTTAAGTATCGTCTTTTCGTTTGCTTTTAGGACTAGGCAACGAGTCGCAGGCATAACTTGAGTTCGCTCAATCAGTCTGGGAGACTGATTGAGGTTATAAATCAGACAAGCTCTGCTTGCATCTCATTTCGAGTTAACGACGTAATAAAAGATAAACGAAATGACTAGTTCACGATTGAAGGTCGTGTGTGCTTCACGATTGAAGGTCGCTTGAGCAGTATTCATTATAACACGCTTGGTTAGAGAAGACAAGAAAGAGGCTGATAAATCATCTCAGCCTCTCTTTCTTCCTTTGCAAACGAATCAATTTTCCCCTTTAAGTTCTTTCTTCGCTTGTTCTATCTGGTATTTCACTTGCTCAAAGCCGGTTCCTCCTAAGGAATTCCGTCTCTGAACAGCAGTCTCCGGACGCAAGTAGATATAAATATCCTCTTCAATCAGGGGATGGTAGGTTTGCAACTCCTTCAAATCCCAATCTTGGATATTTTTACCATGCTTGATAGAGTCTAGAACCAGTTTTCCTACAATTTCATGCGCTTCTCTAAAAGGAAGACCTTTTTCTGCCAAATAATCTGCCAGTTCGGTCGCATTCGAAAAATCATTCTCTGTGGATTGCTGCATTTTGGCCTTATTAACCTGCATGCTCGATAGCATACCTGCCAGCACATCCAGAGAATTCAAAATCGTTTCTACTGTATCAAACATGCCTTCCTTGTCCTCTTGCAAATCCTTATTATAGGCCAGAGGCAAAGACTTCATGACGGTCAATAGTCCAAGCAAGTGCCCGTAAACCCGTCCTGTCTTCCCTCGAATCAATTCGGCCATATCAGGATTTTTCTTCTGGGGCATGATAGATGAACCCGTTGAAAAGCTATCAGACAAGCTAATGTACTGATACTCAAAACTACACCAATTGATGATTTCCTCACAAAAACGACTCATATGCATCATCAAAATGCTGGCATTTGACAGGAATTCTAAGATAAAATCACGGTCACTCACTGCATCCAAGGAATTGGTATAGGGTTGTTGGAAGCCCAATAAGTCACTCGATAATTGACGATCGATTGGAAAAGTTGTCCCCGCCAAGGCAGCCGCACCTAGTGGAGATAGGTCCGTATGTTTTAGGTTAAATGCAAAGCGTTCGCTATCCCTCTGAAACATATTGTAATAAGCCATGAGATGGTGGGCAAAACTAATCGGTTGGGCGTGTTGTAAATGGGTATAGCCTGGCATAATGGTTTCCACATGTTTTTCAGCCAAATCCAGCAAAACACTGTTCAGATTCGCCAACTTATCCAAGACATCATGGCCAAGCTGCTCCTTTAGATATAAGTGCATATCCGTTGCGACTTGGTCATTCCGAGAACGAGCCGTATGTAGTTTCCCAGCCAGAGGACCGATTTTCTCTGTCAGCAACACTTCCATATTCATATGAATATCTTCATTTGCAATATCAAAATGAAGCTCTCCTGCCTCTAAATCTCGCAACAAAGCTTTCAGACCATCTTGGATCTGCTCTGCCTCTTCCAAGCTTAAAATGCCAGTCTGTCCTAGCATTTGAACATGAGCTAGGGAACCCATCAAATCAAATTTTGCCAGTTGGTGGTCAAAGGAAATACTCGCACCGAACTGTTCTACCCACTCTTCCGCAGTGCCTTCAAATCGACCACCCCATAATTTTGTATTTTTCGGCATATCCTGTCGTCCCTTTCTATCGCGTCACTACTCAACATTTTTCTGAACTTCTGAATAAACCTTAGTCGGAAGCCCCCAAAGCTTGATAAATCCAACAGCCGCATCTTGGTCAAAGGTATCCGCACTGGTATAAGTCGCCAAATTTTCATCGTAAAGAGAATTTGGTGATTTCCGAGCCACTACCTGGGCGTTCCCCTTATAAAGTTTAACTTTTGCAGTTCCATTGACAACTTTCTGTGTCTCCTTGATATAGGCAATCAAAGCCTGAGTTGCTGGGCTAAACCACAAGGCATTATAGATGAGATTGGACAACTCATTTTCGATAATGGGTTTGAAATGAGCCACTTCTCTCACAAGAGTCAAGTCTTCAATCTCCTTATGAGCTGCCAATAAAGTCACAGCACCTGGGCACTCATAAATCTCTCTTGACTTAATCCCGACTAGGCGATTTTCTACATGATCAATACGACCGACACCGTGTTTACCTGCAATTTCATTGAGCTTTTGAATCAAAGCCGCCACTTTCATCTTCTCACCATTGAGAGAGATGGGCACCCCGCAGCTAAACTCAATGTCAATAAATTCTGGACTATCTGGCGCCTCTTCTGGAGAAGATGTGATTCCAAATGCTTCTTCTGGCGCTTGGTTCCAAGGATTTTCCAAGACACCACATTCATTTGCACGTCCCCAAAGATTTTGGTCAATAGAGTAAGGATTGTCAAAATCAGCAGGAACTGGAACTCCATTTTCTTTGGCATATTGGATTTCTTCTTCACGAGACCATTTCCACTCACGAACAGGCGCAACTACCTTTAAATTGGGATCCAAAGCTGCAATAGAGACTTCAAACCGAACTTGGTCGTTTCCCTTACCTGTGCAACCATGGGCAATTGTGGTTGCCCCTGTCTGATGAGCTATTTCAACGAGTTTTTTTGAAATAAGAGGGCGACTCAGAGCAGATACCAAGGGATACTTCTGTTCATAGTAGGCATGAGCCTGAAGAGCCACTAAAACATAGTCATTAGCAAATTCGTCCTTAACATCAATGACATAAGACTCAACAGCCCCAACCTTGAGAGCTTTATTGTGGATAAACTCCAAATCTTTTCCCTCACCCACATCCATACAAACAGCAATCACATCATAGTCTTTTTTTAACCATGTAATAGCAACTGATGTATCCAATCCACCTGAATAGGCTAAAATGACTTTTTCCTTACTCATTTCTCATCCTTCTTTCTATTTTTCGATAGAGGCTTTAAAAGCATCGTCTATCAATTTGTCCAACTCCCCAGAATCCTTCAGCTTCTGGATGGTTTTGTCAACCGCATCTTTTAATTCTTTACTGTCTTTTTTCATCGCAACAGCGTAGGAATCTTCTTTGTCATTGTCAACATCAAACTCAGCGATGGCTAGGTCTGGATTATTCTCTACAAATCCTTTCGCCACTGGCTCCTCAAAGATAACCGCGTCCAGTTGCCCTGATTTCAAGTCTGTTATCAAATTTCCATTTTTAGGAAGTGAAACGAGAGAAGAATTCTGCAAGGTTTCTTTGACCAAAGTTTCCTGGATAGAACCTTTCTGCGCTCCAACCTTTTTCTGAGCCAAATCCTTCACTGATTGGTAATTCGTTAATTCAGATTTTCTTACGATCACCTTATTTTTCGAAGTGTAGTAGGGAATTGAAAAATCGTAAACTTGACTTCTCTCCTCCGTTTTAGAAACACCTGATATGGCGAGATCGGCCTTGCCTGAATCAAGACTAGCCAGTACATTGTCAAAACTCATTGGAGAGAATTCCACTTCCACACCTAGCTCCTTTGCGATGGCTTTGGCGAGCTCAACATCTGAACCTACAATCTGATTTTTCCCATCAACCAATTTCTGGTATTCAAATGGAGCAAACTCTGGATTTAGGGCCACCACCAATTTCCCTTTAGCCTTAATGGCTTCAACACCTTGGGATTGAGCGTTACTACAAGCAAATAATAAGGGAAACATAAGCAAACCAAACATCGTCATCAACACCTTCTTCACTTTATTCATAGAAGAGCCTCCTTTAATTTTTATACTTTATTATTGTATAAATAATACTCTTCTCGTTCTCGTTTGTCAAGAAAAAACTGTATTTTATTTCATTTAAATCAAGAAAAAGCTTATTATATGATATATTTTTACATATAATAAGCTTATTTATACTATTTGTGTTTTAAAATAATTTGAAGGATTTCGTTGGAATTATACAAATAGAGCATTACTGAGAATATCGTTACACCTTTTGTTATAGAGAAACAAAAAAGAGCCCTAAAGGACTCTTGTATTCTTAATACCAACCGTTGTTAAGCCAGAAGTTCTTGGCAGCTGTCCATGAGCCGTAGCGTCCTGCAACGTAGGCATCTGCTACACGTTCTTGGTTTTCAGCTGAGTAGTCACCGTTCAAGTATGAATCTGTCAATTGGTAACGTCCGATGTATTGGCCATTTGTAGCTGTGTAGCTACCGCCTGATTCTTTTTGAGCGATCCATTCTTTGGCTTCTGCTTCAGAACCACTTACAGTTGAAGCTGCTGTAGTATTGCTTTCTGTTGCTGGTGCTTCATAAGTTGTAGTTGTCGCTGAAGTAGCTTCTTCAACAGTTTCTGTAGCTGCTGGAGCTGTTTCTTCCGTTGTTGCAACTGGAGCTGCAGCAGAAGCTGTTCCTTCGATGACCAAAACTTGGTCAACATAGATAAGGTGGATATCTTTGATATTGTTTTTTGCTGCCAATTTTTCAGCAGTCGTGTTGTACTTTTCAGCGATTTCTGAAAGAGTATCACCTGATTTAACAGTGTATGTTACAGTTTCTTGTGCAGAGGCAAGAGCTGGGGCAAAGAAAGCAAGTAAAGCTGCTACTCCTGCGATAGTTGTTTTGATTTTTTTAGTTGTTAATGACATATCTAAAAATTCTCCTTCCATTGAATATATCTATGATACCTTTTAAATATTACCGTTGTTTAACGGTTTTATGTAGAAATATTACAAAAATATTTTATATTTACTGAAACATTGATATTTTTGTCATAAAAGACAAGATTTTATACTATTTTTATCCATTTTTTCAGTTTTATAAGGGAAATAAGCACAGAACTTCATTCTTTGATATAATAGAAACAAGAATCTTTGTAAGGGGAAACAGATGCACTCACTTCGTTTTCAATCTGTCTTTGATATTATCGGACCTGTCATGATTGGCCCATCAAGTAGCCATACAGCTGGTGCCGTTCGTATCGGGAAAATCGTCTCATCCATTTTTGACGATACGCCAACAGAGGTAGAATTCCAATTATTTAACTCATTTGCCAAGACCTACCGTGGTCATGGAACGGATCTTGCTCTCGTCGCTGGTATTTTAGGTATGGATACGGATGACCCCAACATTCCAAATAGTCTCGAGATTGCCCATAAGCGTGGTATCAAGATTGTCTGGACCATTCAGAAAGACAGCAACGCTCCTCACCCAAACACCACCAAAATCACTGTAAAGAATGACCATAAGTCCATTAGCGTGACAGGTATTTCTATCGGTGGGGGAAATATCCAAGTTACGGAGCTTAACGGCTTTGCTGTCTCTCTCAACATGAACACACCGACCATCATCATCGTGCATCAGGATGTTCCAGGTATGATTGCCCATGTTACTGAAGCCCTCTCTCGTTTCGATATCAACATCGCTCAGATGAATGTGACTCGAGAAAAAGCTGGAGAAAAAGCCATCATGATTATCGAAGTCGATAGTCGAAGTTGCGAAGAGGCGATTGAAGAAATTCGAAAAATCCCTCATCTCCACAATGTCAATTTCTTTAAGTAGGAGGAAACATGTTTTATTCTATCAAAGAATTGGTCGAGCAGGCAGATCTAGACTTCCAAGGAAATGTCGCAGAACTCATGATTGCGACAGAATATCAATTAACCGGTCGAGAACGGCCAGAAGTTCTCCTCCTCATGGAACGCAATCTAGAAGTCATGAAAGCCTCTGTTGAGCTCGGTCTCAGTGAAAATAAATCCCGTAGTGGCTTAACGGGTGGCGATGCTGCCAAACTAGACCGCCATCTCAAAAGTGGCAAGGCCTTGTCTGACTTTACCATCCTATCAGCAGCCCGTAATGCCATCGCGGTCAACGAACACAACGCTAAAATGGGTTTGGTCTGTGCCACCCCAACCGCAGGAAGTGCTGGTTGTTTGCCAGCCGTTCTCACTGCCGCTATCCAAAAATTAGACCTTAGCCACGAAGAACAGCTGGATTTCCTCTTTGCTGCTGGTGCCTTTGGATTGGTTATCGCAAACAACGCCTCTATCTCAGGTGCTGAAGGTGGCTGCCAGGCCGAAGTCGGCTCTGCCTCTGCCATGAGTGCCGCAGCCTTGACCTTGGCTGCAGGTGGAACCCCCTATCAGGCTAGCCAAGCCATCGCCTTTGTCATTAAAAATATGCTGGGTCTCATCTGTGACCCTGTCGCTGGTCTGGTTGAGGTTCCCTGTGTCAAACGAAATGCCATGGGAGCCAGCTTTGCCTTTATAGCGGCAGATATGGCCTTAGCAGGTATCGAATCTAAGATCCCTGTTGACGAAGTCATCGATGCCATGTACCAGGTCGGATCCAGCCTTCCAACTGCCTTTCGTGAAACGGCTGAGGGTGGACTCGCTGCCACTCCTACTGGTCGCCGCCTACAAAAAGAAATCTTCGGAGAATAAGCTTATCTATTAGGAGAAACTATGCCCTCTATCTCAGCAATCTTTTTTGATCTAGACGGAACTCTGGTTGACAGTTCTATCGGGATCCACAATTCCTTTACCCATACCTTTGAACAACTGGGAGTTCCGACTCCTGATGCTAAAACCATTCGTGGTTTCATGGGACCGCCACTTGAAAGTAGTTTTGCAATGTGTCTTCCCAAGGAGCAAATCTCGGAGGCTGTTCAAACCTACCGCTCTTACTACAAGAAAAAAGGCATCCACGAAGCCCAACTCTTTCCCCGAATAACGGAATTGCTCCAAGAGCTTTCGCAAAACTACCCTCTCTATATTACCACAACAAAGAATACTCCTACTGCTCATGATATGACTAAAAATCTAGGAATCCATCATTTCTTTGATGGCATTTACGGCTCTAGTCCTGAAACGCCACACAAGGCGGATGTCATCCGTTTTGCCTTGCAAACGCATCAACTCCCTGCAGACCAAGTCCTCATCATCGGGGACACCAAGTTTGATATGATTGGAGCCCAAGAAACTAGCATTAAAAAGTTCGCTGTTACTTGGGGATTTGGAGAAGAGGCTGATTTACTCAGCTATCAACCTGACTGGATTGCCCATACCATTGACGACATCATTAAGCAACTATAAATAATACAACGATTTGAAATTACAGAGTAAAAAGGCCAAGGTTCTGTACAAACAGAACCTTGGCTTTCTATTTATAATTAATTGGTTGGACACTCTTACTCAACGTGGGTTGTCTCATTTGCAAAGGAAATAATCGCTTCTTTGAGCTCATCTCCGCTGAGTGAACGGAACTCTTCAATCTTTTGATCAATGGCTTCTAGAGGCATGACGTTAACCTTACCAACGAAAATCTTATCCATGACTTGGTTATCAACCAATTCGGTCGAAACCAAGAGTTCTTCGTAAAGTTTTTCGCCTGGGCGAATACCGACTTCAACGATTGGAATTTCACTTTCTGTGTGCCCGCTTAGAAGGACCATTTTCTTAGCCAAGTCGTAGATCTTGACCGGTTTGCCCATATCAAGGATAAAGACTTCTCCGTCCTTAGCATAAGCACCAGCATGAATGACCAGACGGCTAGCCTCTGGAATGGTCATGAAGTAACGTGTCATACGGAAGTCTGTCACCGTTACAGGACCACCTTCAGCAATCTGACGTTCAAAGACAGGAATCACGCTACCACGACTACCGAGAACATTCCCAAAACGAACTGCACAGTAGGTTGATTTACTACGTTGGTTAAAGCCCGTGACAATCAACTCTGCCACGCGCTTAGTCGCACCCATAACATTCGGTGGATTGACCGCCTTGTCTGTCGAAATCATGACCATCTTAGGTACTTTGGCTTCATCAACAGCCTTGGCAACATTGTAAGTCCCGAGGATATTGTTCTTGAAGGCTTCTTTTGGATTGCGCTCCATCATCGGAACGTGTTTGTGGGCTGCAGCATGGTAGATGATAGCTGGTTTGTACTGTTCAAACACTTGTAAAAGACGATCATAATCCTGAATATCTGCAATGACAGGAACATAATCAATCCCTTGGAATTTACGAATCAACTCATGATAAATAAGGTAGATTGAATTTTCACCATGTCCAAGCAAGACGATACGCTCTGGGTTGAAGCGGCTAATCTGGCGACAAATCTCCGAACCAATCGAACCACCGGCTCCTGTCACCAAGATGGTCTTACCTGTAATTTCTGCACCCAGACGTGATTCGTCAAGGCGAATTTCCTGACGGCCCAAAAGGTCTGTGATATCAATTTTTTGGAAACCACTACCTGATTGATGTAATCCTTGAACAACTGTCTCAACTTTAGGCATCTTGTAACATTTGACACCTAATTTATTACACATCTGCAAGATACGTTCATACTCTGATGGATCGAGCGAAGGGATTGCTACGATAACACGCTCGATTTGGTGACGTTTGGCCAATTCAGGTAGATTGTCATAAGAGCCTAGAACTGGGATTCCACCTAGTTTTTGCCCTTTTTTCTTTTCATCGTTGTCCAAAATCCCCACTATCTCAAGCTCACTGGTTGGATGTTGGTAGCTATTCATAAAGAGGGCACCACCATCTCCCGCACCAATCAAGAAGGTACGACGATGCTCCCCATCTCCACTACCCTTTTTACGTTTGGAATAAATCAACTGCCAAGTGATGCGAGGAAGCAAGATGAGGAAGGTACTCAACAAAATGAAGAGCACGATGAAACGGATTGAAAATAATGGAAGAAAGGCATAGCAGATTCCATAAGAAAGAACACTACTGAGTGTCACTCCAAAAAAGATTTTCATAAAATCCGTAATCTTACTGTAGCGACTAATACTAGCATTGAGCCCCCAAAATGCAATTATGATTTGATAGAGAAGGAAGGCTAAAAGAGTGTAGATCACATAGTCCACAGGCGCAGGATTTATTAGGCCGTAAAACAAGATATAAGACACGATGATGGAAACCACCATACTCAGAATATCGAATATCCCCCAAAACACTTGTTTTTGCTGTTTATTTAAAATTTCAACCAGATCAATCACGTAATCTGTTAGTTTTTTATTCATAGGAATTTACTCCCCCTTAAAAGAGTCAGATGATACTATTGTTATGATAACCCGAATCGTTCAATCTATCAGGTTTTACTTGCTCTTTCTTAAAAGTTTGACAAAGATAAACTGACGTACAAAGCCTGGACAAAGTGCAACAATTGCCTGAATGAACATACTTTTAGCATATTCCATGTAAGAAATTTGCCCTCGCTCAAGCATCCGTTGGCGAGCTTGACGGTAGAATTTAAGGTAACGCAAGCCACCTCGACGCTCAAACATTCCTGCACCTACACGAACCTTACACAAGATTTGATCTAGGTTGCCAGTCTTGGCACCTGCCGTAATCATATTGAGCCAGAGGAGATCATCCTCCATGTAAAGCCCGTCTTCGTAGTTGCCCGCTTTGAGGACCATGTCCTTTTTGAACATGACTGTCATATGGTTAAAGGCGCTTCTCATTCTCTGATAAGCCACAATGTCTGCGTGCTGAGTTGGAACACGACGATAAGACACAATCTCATCTGGATTGTCAATAAACTCTGCAATCTGCCCACCTAAGAGATCGAGATTTTCTTTCTCCATTAGTTGAAGCTGTTTCTCAAAACGGTCCGGAACGGCTAAATCATCCGTATCCATCCGGGCAATAATGTCATACTGGCACTGCAAAACACCGTAACGAAGAGCCAAGCCTAAACCTTGATTTTGCTCTAAGGGGCACCGTTTCACTGGAATGTCTGACTGAGCTTCCACTTCATCTAGCACCTGATAGAGCTCAGGCGTGAGGGGCCCATCCTCAACAAGAACAAGTTCACTCGGTTTCAAGGTTTGATTTTGAACACTTTTGATAGCATCTCTCAAAAACGTCGGGTTTTCCTTTACATAGACCGACATCAAGACGCTGATTTTTTGCTTTTCAGGCACCGTTTTTCTCCAATATATAGATTTCCTTCCACTATTTTATCACAAATTTTCTCACTTTCCTATTTTTATATCAAATCAAGGAAAATTCTAGTAAAGAAATATATCTCCTTTCACTCTATTCTCGCTTAAATCAATCGAACTTTCTTAGCAGTCCTCTCCTTGACATTATAAGAAAAAAAACTTAAAATAAGCTGTTATTAAAATCATCCCATCGAGGTTTTTATGAAAAAACAATCACTCTTTTTTGTTCTAGGAATTGTCTTAATCGGGACTGTTTTACGCTCTCCTTTCACTGCTCTTCCAACCATTTTAGGAGATATCGCTCAGGGACTAGGAGTTGAGGTTAGTTCTCTTGGGATTTTAACCAGTCTCCCTCTCTTGATGTTTGCTCTTTTTTCTGCTTTTGCAAGTCGCTTGGCACAAAAAATCGGGTTGGAACATCTCTTTACTTACTGTCTCCTCCTCTTAACTGTTGGCTCTGTCATTCGGATTTTCAATCTTCCCCTTCTCTATCTAGGAACTCTGATCATCGGAGCGAGCATCGCTATTTTCAATGTACTCCTCCCAAGTATGATCCAGGCAAATCAGCCTCAAAAGATCAGTCTCCTAACAACCCTCTATGTCACTGCCATGGGTGTTTCAACGGCCATCGCTTCTTATCTTTCTGTCCCTATCACCCAAGCTAGTTCTTGGAAGGGCCTCATCCTCGTTCTCAGCTCTCTCTGTCTGGTCACTCTGCTAATCTGGTTGCCAAATCATCGCCACAACCACTACCTAGAAGGACAGAAAGAAAAGAAATCGAAAGAAAATATTCTGAAAAGTAAAGATGTCTGGGCTATCATTATCTTTGGCGGACTTCAGTCCTTGCTCTTTTATACGAGCATGACCTGGCTGCCAACGATTGCTATTAGTGCTGGTCTTTCTAATAGTGATGCGGCTCTTCTAGCTTCTATCTTCTCGCTGATCAGCATTCCTTTTTCAATGACTGTTCCAAGTCTGACAACTCATCTGTCAGACGGCCACCGTCGAATCATGCTGGCAATTATCTCTATCGCTGGGATGACAGGAATTGCCATGCTCTTGTATCCAACCAATAATTTCCTCTACTGGTTAGTCGTCCATCTCTTGATTGGAACGGCCTGCAGTGCCCTCTTCCCCTACCTCATGGTTTGCTTTTCTCTTAAAACCAGTTCTCCTGAAAAGACAGCTCAGCTATCAGGACTAGCGCAAACAGGAGGCTACATCTTAGCTGCTTTTGGACCTGCCTTGTTTGGTTATAGTTTTGAATTTTTCCAATCTTGGATCCCAGCTGTCCTTGCCCTTCTAGCTGTTGACATCATCATGACCATCTCCCTCTTTATGGTGGATCGGGCTGATAAAATCCTCTAAACTTCTAGTTTTTGCTAGGAGTTTTTTATATGTAAAATTTTTACACATATTTCTTGACAGGGCTTTCAATTTGAGATACAATATATTTGAAAAGAGTATATATAAAATTTTTATATAATATAAAGGAGGTTTCCCATGTACTTCCCAACATCCTCTGCCTTGATCGAGTTTCTCATCTTGGCTGTACTGGAGCAGGGGGATTCTTATGGTTATGAGATTAGTCAAACCATTAAACTCATCGCCAATATCAAAGAATCTACGCTCTATCCCATTCTCAAAAAATTGGAAGCCAGTGGCTTTCTGACCACCTACTCTAGAGAGTTTCAGGGGCGTATGCGCAAATACTACTCCTTGACCAATCGGGGCGTAGAGCAGCTCGTTACTCTAAAGGAAGAATGGTCGCTCTATACCGACACCGTCAACGGCATCATAGAAGGGAGTATCCGCCATGACAAGAACTGACTATCTGACTCAGTTAGAAACCTATCTCCATAAATTGCCTGAAGCTGACCGCATCGAAGCCATGGACTACTTTAAGGAACTATTTGACGATGCAGGTACAGAGGGTGAAGAGGAACTCATTGCCAGTCTGGGAACTCCAAAAGAAGCTGCCCATGATATCCTTTCTGATCTTCTCGACAAGAAAGTCAATGAAGCCCCTGCTCAAAAGAATGACCGCCAACTGCTACACATTGCCCTCTTGGCCCTGCTAGTAGCTCCTATCGGAATTCCGGTTGGGATCGGCATCCTCATGGCCATCATCGGTATTTTTATCGCAGCTGTCTCCGTCATTCTAGCCTTTTTCGCTGTTTCGGTGACGGGTATCCTGCTAGGTGGAGTCTTTATCGTAGAGAGCTTTAGTGTTCTGGTCGAAGCCAAATCTGCCTTTATCTTGATTTTTGGGGCCGGTTTGCTTTCTATCGGTGCTTCTTCTCTTGTTCTACTAGGTATCTCCTATGTAGCTCGTTTCTTTGGCCTCCTGGTCGTCCGCTTGGTGCAATGGATTCTAAAAAAAGGAAAGAGAGGTGACAGACATGCGTAAATTAACAAAAGGATTTCTCATCTTTGGTGTGGTTTCTACAATCCTTGGTTTTATCATGATCATTGTAGGAGCCCAGTCTAATGGTATTCAAAGTTTGCTTGCCATGTCAAAAGACCCCGTCTATGACAATCGTATCGAAGAAGTGACCTTTGGAAGTGAAGTGGAAAAACTTGATTTGACCCTTGAAGAACACAGCCTAACCATCACAGAGTCTGTAGATGACAAGATCCATATCACCTATCATCCTTCGGTGTCTGGTCGTCACGATTTGACTACTGGTATGAGTGACAAAACACTGAGCATCACTGACAAACAAGCCTCCCAACATCGTTTTCTCGGTTCAGGAATCGAAAGCCTACTTCGTATCGCCAGCAACTATTCTAATCGTTTTGACGAAGTCGTTCTCTCCCTACCCAAAGGAAGAAAGCTGCAAGCTATCACCGTCTCAGCCAATCGTGGACAAACTAATATTCGTCAAGCCAACCTTGAAAATGCAACCATCAAAACAAAAGGCTATCTCTTAAGACTAACAGAAAGTTCTATCAAGAACAGCACATTAACGGCACCTCATATCATCAATATCTTTGATGCCGAATTGACAGATAGTCAGGTCAAGACGGAGGGAGCACACATCTATGCTGAAAATATCCAAGTTCACGGCAAGGTCGAGCTAGAGGCTTATTCAACTCTACAACTCATTCTCTCCCAGAAAGAGACCGACCGTATCAATCTAGAAATTTCTTCTCAGCATGGTGGTATCTATCGTCAACCCAAAGAAGAACATCGTGGACAAAAAGAGAATGTACTTGCCAACCCTTATAAAACGGAAAAAGCAGATATCAAGGACCTACTCATTGCAAAAGCCAACCAAGATATCTACCTACCAAAAGAAGAGTACTCTTCTCCATCTAGAAACCATTGACAAAAACGCTTTCATCTGCTAATCTAAAAATAGAAAACGATCATAAAAAAGGAGGTTCCACCATGACACAAGAATGGTTTGAAAGTGCCGATCTTGAGAAGAAATCGGAAAACCAGCCCAACGAGCCTGAGACTTCAGAAACTGTGGAGGTCGAACTACAAGTAAGTGAAGAAACAGCTGTCTCACCTGAAGAGTTGGAAACGCATGAGGAAGACGCTCCCGAAATGATTGAGGAAACCCAAACCGAGGAAGAGGGAGAAGGGAAAGCTGAAGAGGAACACAAGCAAGAAAAACCTGCAAAAGAAAAAAGCATCCTCAGCAAGGCTTTAGAAAGCCCCTATATCCCAGACATTGACCCTCGTAAAACTGCCAGATTGAAAGAAGAAATCGCACTATTTTGGTCTTGGCTGCTGGATGCTATCCAAGAACCAACTACCAGCAAGACTACGGACCAAAGGCATCGTTATAGTGTCTTTGGCCTACTCACCTTGCTGTCTTCTATTAATCTTTTCTTTAGTATCTATCATATCAAGCACCTCTACTATGGCTATATGATTTCTATTGCTAATAGTTCTCCTAACCAGCTCCCACCTTTAGATCTCTTTGCTGGACTTTCTATCTTGGTCGCTAGCGCTCTATTTTACTTTTCCATCATTTTGGGAGGCTTTACTGTCCGACGTGTGCTGGATCAGGAGAGCGACTTCACATTCCAAGAAGCCTTTGATCGGTATAGCAGACTCTTTGCTATCCCACTTGTCCTAACAGCTCTAGCAAGTTTCTTTGCACTCTTTGGTGGCTTACGATTTGCTGGCATCCTCACTCTTCTAAGCATGGCCATCTTTTCCCTTGGCAATCTCTTTGTGATTAGCAAGCCAAGTAAGACCAGTAGCCTCGACCCATTTTATCGATTCTTGCTCGCTGTCTTACTTGATGGTGCTATTCTCTTGCCATTCTTCATTGCAGAGTTAGCGCTGACAGTTGACTACCTTCGCATCCTGACCTTCTTTTAACCAAAATCCCTGCCATTTGTTAATGACAGGGATTTTTATGCTTACTCTTTTTTGAACTGTGTCTACTTGGTGGTTGCCAATCCTTCAAAATTTTGTCCTAGGATGGCTTGTACTTCTAATTGATTAGCATCTAATTGCTGGTAAAATGCTTCTGGTAGTGACTCTAGGAATTTTGCATAGTTCAAGCGAGCAATGGCTTCATAATCTTCTGCTTTTGAGCCATCACCAGAAATCTTCACTAGGTCAATCTCCCAAACAAGCTCCTTGCCTGCTAGCTGCTCGGTATAGGGTGCTGGTACAAAGGGTTCCTTTGGCAAAATCGTCTTGACTCCCTGGGCTAGGTGGTAGATACCATGCACCTTGCCTTGAGCGTCTGGGTAAAATTTTACACTGGCAAGGTAGGCATCAGAGCCTTGAACCTTCTTGACCAGCTCTTCAAAACGTGCCAATCCATCCTCAGCCAAAAAGCTCTCGAGGTATTCCTTGTTGAGATAGATAGTGGACAAGAGCCCTTGGCAGTATACTAGACGAGTCGCCTTATCCGCTAGATAATGCTTGACCGTTTGTCGGAAATAAGCTTCAAAGTCAAACCCTTCTAACCCTTCTACCACATGCCCCAACTTGTTCGATAGAGCTTGGAGGAGAGCCTCTACAATCTCCCAGTCTGCTCTAGTAAGGAAGTCTGGAATCACCACTTGATAACCTTTTCGGCTATCCGCATAGTTGACCTTGAAGAGAAATTGCGACTGACCTACAATCCCACACTCGATATACTCGAGACGATTGAGGGGTTGACGGAGATAGACCGTATCATAACTGTGTGACTCCAAGCCCTCTACCAAGGCTAAGATGGACTTGGCAGTCAAAACCTCCTGTTGTCCTAGAATGCTTTCTTTATTTGGGATAAAAAATGTTTTCGCCATAACTGGCCTCCTTTGAAATCGTTTACATACAGTATAACCTATTTTCCTGAAAGATACAGAAACAAATTTTAGATTTTTAGATAAAAAGCATAGAAAAACAGCCCCTGAAGGCTGTTTGATGTTATACAGTAGCGACTTGATCCAAGCTTTCACCGATAGCAGCTAGGCGCTCAACAACTTCTGCTTGTGTCAATTCATTTTCTGAGACGTAGCGGTTGCGTGGGTGAACACGACACTCGTGTGAGCATCCACGAAGGTACTTGTCTTCATTTTCTTCTGATGTTAGGATACGACGGTTACAGAAGGGATTTCCACAGTTGACATAACGTTCACATGGTGTTCCATCAAACCAGTCTTTCCCTACGATGGTTGGGTTGACATGGTTAACATCAACTGCGATACGCTCGTCAAAGACGTACATTTTTCCATCCCAAAGCTCACCTTGAACTTCTGGGTCTTTACCGTAAGTTGCGATTCCTCCGTGCAATTGGCCGACATCTTTGTAGCCTTCACGCACCATCCAGCCTGAGAATTTCTCACAGCGAACGCCACCTGTACAGTAAACCACAACACGCTTGTCCATGAATTTTTCCTTGTTGTCACGGACCCATTGTGGCAACTCACGGAAGTTGCGGATGTCTGGGCGAATAGCTCCACGGAAGTGTCCTAGGTCGTACTCATAATCGTTACGTGTGTCAAGGACAACGGTATCTTCGTCAAGAAGGGCTTCTTTGAACTCTTTTGGAGACAAGTAAGCACCTGTTGTTTCAAGTGGGTTAATGTCGTTGTCAAAGTCGTTATCTTCCAAACCAAGGTGGACAATTTCTTTCTTGTAGCGAACAAACATCTTCTTGAAGGCTTGTTCATTTTCTTCGTCAATCTTGAACCAGAGGTCTTCCATTCCTGGAAGGCTGTGAACGTAGTCCATGTATTTTTGAGTTGTTTCGTAGTCACCTGAAACGGTTCCGTTGATTCCCTCGTCAGCGACTAGGATACGACCTTTAAGGCCGATTGATTTACAGAAAGCCAAGTGATCTGCCGCAAATTGCTCTGCATTTTCAATTGGAGTATAGAGGTAGTAAAGTAAGACACGAATATCTTTTGCCATAAGATTTGTTCTCTTTTCTATTCTTAAATTTTCAGAATTTTTCATTCAACTATACTAGTATACCCACTTGGGAAAACGAATGCAATTTATTTGACCGGAAATTATATAGAGAGACCTGCCACTGCACTTCATCAGTAACCATACCGAATAACAGATAATTCTCTCAATTTTTTGATCTGCTCGTCTTGACTTTCTGACAAACTTAGCTTGTTTTCAATCAATACACGCGAAAGGGCAACATTCATTTGGCTCAATATAAATGGAACAGAGGTCCCGTCGTCCCTTAGTCGTCTTTTATAAATCACTAACTGATTTTTCAAGGGAGTAAGTTGAGGCTCATCCTTTATATCTTCCAGTAGATGATCAATGATAGTCATGGCTTCACAACGTCTTTCACTTCCTCCAGCAAACCATTTTAATGGTGTCATACTCATTTCCCTCCTGAAATTCGCTTATAAATTGAACACTATAATTCCTAACTCGCGCCAGTATTTTACCCAAACACCCTATGTAAAAAAGTCAGCAAAAATGGTAAGGTCGCTACAATATTATTGATCACATGCACCGCATAGGAAGGATAAATGCTCTTGGTATAGCGAGTCAAACCAGCAAAGATGATTCCAAATGTTGCAAAGACAAAGATATCTAACAGACTAGGCAGGCTTGAAAAATGAGGGAGAGCAAATAAAATAGAAGGAAGGAGCAAATCAAGACCAAATCTTGAATGTTTAAAGAAGGCGTGTTGAAGTAATCCTCTATAGAGCAACTCTTCCATCAGTGGCACCAGAAAGAACAGGGATATGTAGATACCCAATTCGGCAAAATTAGTCTCACTAAAACCAATCAGTAGAGCCCAACCTTCCGCAGTTGACTGAACATATCTAGCTGTCTGAATATTAAAAGATATATGAACTACCGCTACTAGGACTGCCAGGATTGAATACCAGAACCATTTTTTTCTTGGAATGCGAAAGAGATAACCATGGCCTGTCTTAAGCAGAATCCAAATCATGACTCCACTAAATAGCAGACTTAAGATATTTTGAATCCAGAAGATATTTCCTACCTGAGAAGAAAATTGCCAATAATTTTGAACAATAGACGTCAGCTGAGAAAGACCAAATACGAAAAATAGGTAAGAGAAGACAGCACTCATTTTGAAAAGAAGACGATATTTTTTCATAATAAATCCTCTATAGATGTATGTGTATCACATCGCATAAACCCTCAGAACCACTCTTTTCATTTTTACATCCTAAAAATCACTACCTCCCCTAGAGAACTAAGGAAGGCAGTGATCACATTTTTAGGAATTAGGAATGAATACACGAAATCAATCGTTCTTATGATTTTTTGTTTTTCAAGAATTCGTCATATTGTTTTTGCATTTCGTTCAATACTTTTTCGTAGGCACCTTCAGATTTCAATTTTTCCATCAATTCTGGAATAGCTTTATCTGGGTCTACAGTACCAGTGTTGATAGCTGTATCGAATTGTTGCATTGTGTTAGAAATGGCTGAGATTTCAGATTTCACATTGTCAGTGTTAAAGATGAATCCAAGTGCTGGAGATTCTTTAGCTTCTGCCAATTGTTTCTTAGAATCTTCGATTTGTTGATCTGTAACGTTTTCGTTGATGTAAAGAATCCAGTTGTTACCAGTGTTCCATCCACCCATGTGAGTATTTCCTTTGTAGCCATCAAGGACGCGTACACGGTTTTCTTTACCTTCAATTTTTTCCCAGTTCTTGCCTTCTGGACCGTAAACAAGACCGTTCAAGAGTTCTGGGTTCGTGTTCAAGAGGTTCAACACTTCCATTGATTTTTCTTTGTTCTTAGAGTTGTTTGAGATAACAAAGTTGGCAACTTGTGTTGTTTGGTTTTTCTTGATAAAGTTAGTGATTGGTTTGATTTGGATGTCTTTGTTAGCAACGCGTGAGAGCAAGCTGTTACCGTAGTCAGCTGGTCCTACTGTTTCTTCACGAACGAACCAAGTATCTTGTTGAAGGTCAAATGAAGTATCGCTTGTTGCTACGTCTTTTGGAATGTATCCAGCTTCATAGAATTTGTGAAGAGTCTTCAAGTGTTCTTTGAAACGAGGTACTTCGTAACGGTTTACGATCTTAGTAGTGTCTCCTTCAAGGTCGATAACAAATGGAAGTCCGTTTGGTACTGGGTAGTCAAAGTTATCAGATGGGATAAAGTTCTTCGTAACCGCAAATGGTACTACATCTGGAGCTTTTTCTTTGATTTGTTTCAAGACTGGCTCAAGTGTTTCGTATGAAGTTACACCTGAAATATCGATACCGTATTTAGCAAGAAGAGTTCCGTTGAAGGCAAAGTTTTGAGATGATGCAACGTTAGCTGCAACTGGTACTGCATAGATCTTACCGTTTACAGTGTTCCCTTTGATGTAAGCTGGGTCAAGTGCTTTGTAAAGCTCTGCTCCTTCTTTTTTATACAATTCTGTTAAGTCAGCATAAGCACCTTTTTGAGCATTTACGACATAGTTAGATGCAAATGCGATATCATAGTTTTCACCAGATGATGTGATAACAGACATTTTCTTATCATAGTCACCCCATCCAAGGTATTGGATATCCAATTTAGCACCGACTTTTTCTTCGATGATTTTGTTTGCATTTTCTAGCAATTCATCCAAGTTGTCTGGTTTGTCACCGATTTGGTACATTTTGATTACAGGTTTTTCACCTGAAGCAGTATCAGCAGCTTTTTTGTTATTACCTGTAAGGTTTCCACAAGCAGCAAGACCAGCAGCCAAAGCGACTACGCTAGCAGATGCAAAAGCATATTTTTTCCAGTTTTTCATGATAAAAACTCCTTTTTTTATTTTTAAACTTATAAACGATTTAATAATTTGTAACTTCAGTCACTAAGATGAAGTTGGGAAGGGAGAAACGGTGTTTCTCAGCAAGTGCTATTCTTTCACACCACCGATGGTCAAACCTTTAACAAAGTAGCGTTGGAAGAATGGATACAGAATCGCGATTGGAAGGGTTGCAACAACAACCATGGCCATACGACCTGTTTCTTTCGGTAGAGCAACTCCCAGTTGGCCAGATAGACCGACTGCTTTTGCAATGTAGTCCATATTTTGTTGGATTTGCATAAGCAAATATTGCAATGGATACAAGTTGTCACTCTTGATATAAAGAAGGGCGTTGAACCAGTCGTTCCAGAAACCAAGAGCTGTCAAAAGCGTGATGGTTGCGATACCTGGAAGTGACAATGGCAAACAAATCTGGAAGAAGATCCGAGCTTCACTGGCACCATCGATACGAGCAGATTCGAGAATGGCTTCTGGAATGGTCTTCTTGAAGAAGGAACGCATCAAGATGATGTTGAATGGTGAGAGAAGCATTGGAACAATCAAGGCCCAAACGGTGTCACCCAGTTGAAGCAAACGAGTGACCACGATATAGCCTGGTACCAAACCAGCGTTGAACAACATACTAAGTAGGACGAAAATTGTAAAGAATCTGCGGTACTTAAAGGTTGTCCGTGAAATGGCGTAGGCATAAGTTGTTGTGATAAAGACGTTTGTCAAGGTTCCGACTACTGTTACAAACACTGAGATAAAGAGCGCTTGTAATATCTTATCCTTAAACTGAGCCAAAAACTCGAAGCCATCTAATCCAAACTGTGATGGGAAAAAGCTATATCCATGTTGAAGGATGCTCTTTTCATCTGTGATGGAAATCATGATGACAAAGATAAAGGGCAAGATACAAGAGAAAGCAATCAATCCAGAAATAATACTGAAGAAGATATCTGCCTTCTTACTAAAGGAGTGAATGCCGACATTATCAATTTTTGCTTTTTTAATTTTTTCTGCCATGCTTTCCTCCTTTCTAGAATAGTGCTGAATTTGGATCGACTCGTCTTGCAAGTAAGTTTGATAGGATAACCAGTATCAAACCGACAACGGACTGATAAAGACCAGCTGCTGACGCCATACCGATATCTGCTGTCTGAGTCAAACCATTAAAGACATATACATCCAAAACGTTGGTTACATTGTAAAGCTGACCAGCATTGTGCGGGATTTGATAGAAGAGACCGAAGTCTGCGCGGAAGATATTTCCGACTGCAAGGATGGTCAAAACAGTTATCAGCGGTGTCAACTGTGGAATCGTTACATTGCGAATACGTTGCCACTTGCTAGCCCCGTCCACTGTCGCTGCTTCGTAGTAGGTAGGGTCAATTCCCATGATCGTCGCATAGTACATGACACTGCTATATCCGAAGCCTTTCCAGATACCTAGGAAAAGGAGAAGATATGGCCAAATACCTAAGTCAGCATAGAAGTTAATTTCCTTCAATCCAATGGAAGAAAGGAAGTGGTTGAAGACCCCTTTGTCAATGTTTAGGAAGGCATCTGTAAAGAAACTGATGATAACCCATGACAGGAAGTAAGGGAACAACATAGACGTTTGGAAAATCTTAACCATTCTCTTAGAGCGAAGCTCGCTGAGGATGATCGCAATCCCTACTGACACAATCAAACCGATAAAGATAAAGCCGAGATTGTAGAGGACAGTATTTCGAGTGATGATAAAGGCATCTTTTGAACTAAATAAGAATCTGAAATTATCTAACCCGACCCATTTACTATTCACAATACTATCTATGAAACCATTACTGGTCATATGGTAGTCTTTAAAGGCGACCACATTCCCAAATACTGGAATGTAAAAGAATAGAATCAACCAGAGTGCCCCTGGTAAAACCATCAAGAGAAAGATCCAGTTATCTCTCAAGGTCTTTGAAAACTTTTTCATAATTTCCTCCCTTTTTATTCCTAAAAACTGATTTCATCGAATTTTTAGGTTTGATAACGATTACATTATTAGTATACTCCTAATTGATGGCTAGGTTAAACTACTAATTATAGAAAAAACTCCACAAATTATTTTATGTGGAGAAGTTTTTTATAAGAAATAGGTTTCACGAGAAACACTCTGCATACGATAAATGTATTTCCTCTTTACTAATTGAAAACTTGTTCTAATATTGGGTGATGAAACTCGACAAAATGAACCTGGGCATTTATGATAGCCCCTGATTCATTTTTATCAATCTCTGGTCTTCCTTCGGTGTGTAAAAGAGCAGGATTACCATCCTTGTAGCCAAAGAGAATCACCTCTGTCTCTGCTTCATTCACATAGCAAGCTAGGATTTCAAACCGCCCAGAACCTGAACCTGCAATATACCCATACCATTTAAAAGTATAATTCACCCCATCTACTTGTCCAAATTGCATTATCTGGTCTGGCACTGCTAATCCATAGTAGTGACCATATGTTGCTAAGTTAGTTGACTTAAATCTTTCACCTTTACTATCAGAATAGGATTCCATGGCTGTTTTTATCTTGTCTATTAAAGAACTATTATCTGTATCTAGCTCGCTCTCTGTAGTTACACTTGTTTTTAATAGAAATTCCTTAAAACGTTGCGCTAAATCTGTATTCTCAGTCTCTTCAAAATTTGCAGTAGGGATAGTTTCCAGTGTCTTATCGGTATGCAAGACCTGTGCTTGCCCATCCTTCAGTGTAAATAGGTAGGAATGTTTGTCCTGATTGTCATAGTAGGCATCCAAAACCAAGTAATCATAGGCATTGTCACTCGATACTCCAAAAATATTCCATTTGACACTTTTCTGAGAGACAGTTGTTGCTTCTAATTTTTTGATGAGATCATTCTTTTCATCAAAGTTTCTATGCTCTAGTCTATGATAGGACTGCCCCATAGAAGAAGCCCAACTTGCAAACTCTTCTTCCCACTTTTCGGTGTTGTATTGAATTAGCTTCTGAAAATCTGAGTAGTTCTTCATAATCAAGGCTTGATCAGTCGGATTAGATAACTGGAGTTCTTCCATGGCTGCAACTGTAGCAGCCATAGGCGATTGAACAGCAGTATCCTTGGAATCTTTTTCGTGAGAAAGAGCCTTTTGATAGGAATCCGCTAGGTAGTGAAAATAGTTGGTTGTTTCCTTGGTTTGTTGCTCCCTTGGTATTGACGGACTAGTTATGCCATCCTCTGTCGTTTTATGGCAGGCAGATAAGACTAGCATACTAGTAGCTAGGACTAGTAGTAGCTTTTTCATGGTCAGACCTCCAAACTATCTTTATACCTTCATTATACTCCTTCCAAGCTATTTTTTCTATTGTACTCCTTGCTCTCAGAGATAGCTCTGAAAAGAATGGGGATAATAGTCAGTTCAAAATATCTTATATAGATGTTTTAGAACTTAGGAATAAGAGGGTAGCAATCCTCCATCTCTCTTAAACATTAATCTCTTGATTGACTTTTTTATTTAGTGTTACTTTCAATATGAAATGGGTATTCTGGAGACTGTAGGTAAAGAAACTGTGCTTATAAGCTCCAATACATCTATTCCTTTGATTCGTCTAACATAGTAACCTCTGAATATCAAAATGATGGAGGGAGTTGAAACAAATAAGAACCGTAATCGTTTCATTTATCATATTGCCAATCCTGACTGGAGGAATCCTATTACAGATTTTTCTCTCCAAAAAAGAAAGTAAGTAGCTGGGTTTCATACTGCCAGGCATAACTTATTGCTTTTCTTTATTGACAATCTTCTCTCTGGCCTTAACTAACAACATAACCTGGTGGGAGATTTTCTGTCTGATTTCCTTAACTTTTTTGTTTGCAAATATCCCTACCTTTATTCTTTTGGCAATTTACTTCGCTTGTCGAAAACATTATTGAAACAATGATTATACCGGATTTGGGACAGGAGGTTGAACACGAAACAATTGATTAAGACGCCTTTTATGCCCTCGTGCTATTGTTGGGGATTAAGTAGGATTATAGGGGAAGAGATGGGCTACAGCCTGCTTTATTTTTACCTTTTGGCTCCTAGTGTCGAATTGTTATGTGGCTTTTCTGCTGGTAAAAGAAGGGTTTGTTATAAATGGTTCTTCCCATTTACAGGGATTTTTAACTGGCTCATTCCATTTGTCGTTTTTGGTGAACGGTTTATTACAGCAGAATGGGTTTCACTAACACTTATTGCGGTAGCACCAGCTATTCTCGGTCTTTTAGCAGGAACCTTTTACAGTAAGAAAAACCGAAAGATATAAGCTCCGTGCAAGATTTAAAATAGAAACGAGGCGGAATCATTTAGTGATTTCGCCTCGCTTCTATTTCAGCGACCAAAAGTCTCTATTTGCACTTGCTCCTTTCTGAGTCTCATTCCTCAAAACAAGGGAAAAGCCCCACAAGTCAACTAACTGAGGTTGCCTGCGGGGCTCATTTTTCCACTAAATCATTCATCTTTAAACTATTTCTAGTATTTCTTCAATGAAAGACCTGACTTTTTACAACTCATAAAAAGTTATTCGTCCTCTTTTTTCTGACGTCCTGCCAAACCAAGAACTGATAGAAGCAAGCCTAGACCTGTCAGCGTCGCAAGGCTTGAACCAACTTGAGATTCACCTGTTCGTGGAAGAGTGGGTGCTGGGTGTTCTGGTGTGAACGGTGTTGTTGGTGACTCTGGTTTAACTGGAGTATCAGGAGTATTAGGGACCTCTGGTGTTACTGGAACCGTAGTATAATGCACATCTTTGACAATGTTTTCTTGGGTAACAACTTCTGACGGAACAATCGCAACATCCACAGTGTAACCTGGAATCACTGGTGATGGAACTGCATCGTAGTTTGCCTTGTCGCTTCTCCAATCCGTCGTGCTCACAACAGAGCCAGTTACCTTGTCTGTCGTTACGGTACGTGTCCAAGTCGCTGTTTGTACCTTGTCTGCTGGGGTTTGACCACCTGCACCATGGTAGCGAACAGTCATGCTTACTTGTTTGGTTTCCTCAACTGAAACAGTTTTGTGTTTCAAGCGAATTACCACGTTTTGGTCTACGCTACTGTCGGTATCAAACTGAGCTGGCAATTCATCCTTGGAAACCACTTCGTAACCCTGTGCCAAATAACTTGCAATCACAGTGTCGTATTTCGTTTGAGCAGCAGCTGGAAGAGAAGTACCTGACTCACCGTTTGTCAATTCAACTTGATTTTCCAGAGTCTGACCGGTTGTCTCATCTACAACTGTATAGGTAACCTTTTGGGTTTGAGCTGTATTCTGAGTAGTATAATGAACGTCTTTAACAATGTTTTCTTGGGTAACTGCTTCTGATGGAACGGTCGCAATATCCACTGTGTAACCTGGAATCACTGGCGATGGCACAGCATCATAGTTGGCTTTGTCACTTGTCCAATCTGTGGTGTTCACAACAGAGCCAGTCACCTTGTCTGTCGTCACGGTACGAGTCCAAGTCGCTATTTGTACCTGGTCAGCTGGTGTTTGGCTACCTGCACCATGGTAACGAACGGTCATGCTTACTGCTTTATTTTCTTGGCTAGAGCTTGTACCATGTTTCACATGAACTACTACATTTTGGTCATAACCACTATCGAGGTCAAACTTAGCTGGAAGCTGGTCTTTCGAAACCAACTCATAACCTTGGGCTAGGTAAGCGTCCACGATTGAATCATACTTCGCTTCTGTACCATTTGGAAGAGGAGTATCAGAGTTCCCACTTGTAAGCTCTTGCTTATCTTCCAAAGTGGTATTAGTTGTATCATCAATGATGGTATAGGTTACTTTTTGCTTGTCGGCCTTGTATTTTACCGTAACCTTGATGTCAGCCTGATCAGCAGTTACGTTTTCTGCGTCAACTTTAGCCTTATCTGGTGTGTAGCCATCAATAGTTGGAGAAACTACCTCTGGGAAGGTGCCAGTAGATGGTGCCCAAGCCCCCGGTGTAACATCCTTCGTCACTTCATCTGTTTTCACTTCTCTAGTGAAAGTCAAACTAGCTTTCTTCTCCGGAGCTGCAGGTGTATTATCATCCTCGTAGACGTAGTTAATCGTTTGCGTTACGGTCTTGGTTTCTGTAGAAGTTGACACTTTGTGTTTCACGTGAACTACTACATTTTGATCGTGGCTACTATCAAGGTCAAACTTAGCTGGAAGCTGGTCTTTCGAAACCAATTCATAACCTTGAGTTAGATAGGCGTCCACGATTGAATCATACTTCGCTTCTGTACCATTTGGAAGAGGAGTATCAGAGTTCCCACTTGTAAGCTCTTGCTTATCTTCCAGTGTGGTATTAGTTGTATCGTCAATAATAGTATAGGTTACTTTTTGCTTATCGGCCTTGTATTTAACAGTAACATTGATATCAGCATCAGTAGCAGTTACATTTACAGTAGTGACTTTTTCCTTATCTGGTGTATAGCCATCCACAACTGGAGAAACTACTTCTGGGAAGGTTCCGACCGACGGAGTCCAAGCACCTTGCGTAGTCGTTTTAGTCACTTCATCTGTTTTCACTTCTCTAGAGAAAGTCAAGGTCGTTTTCTTCTCTGGAGCTGCAGGTGTATTATCATCCTCGTAGACGTAGTTAATCGTTTGCGTTACAGTTTTGGTTTCTGTAGAAGTTGACACTTTATGTTTCAAGCGAATCACCACGTTTTGGTCCACGCTGCTGTCGGTGTCAAATTGGGCTGGCAATTCATCCTTAGAAGCCACTTCGTAACCTTGTGCTAAGTAACCCGCGACTATGGTATCATATTTCGTTTTCGCAGCAGCTGGAAGAGCTACACCTGAATCACCTGTTGTCAATTCAACTTGATTTTCTAAAGTCTGACCGGTTATCTCATCTACAACTGTGTAAGTAACTTTTTGCGTTTGGATTGTGTAATATACATCCTTAACAATATTCTCTTGAGTAACGGTTTCTGCTGGAACAGTCGCAATGTCTACGCTATAACCAGGAATCATTGGAGACGGAACAGCATCATAGTTTGCTTTGTCGCTTGTCCAAGCTGTGGCAGAAACTTCTGTACCTGTGATTTTATCTTTTGTTACGGTACGAGTCCAAATCGCTGTTTGCACCTTATCTGCTGGTGTTTGTCCGCCAGCACCATGGTAACGAACAGTCAAGTTTACAGACTTGCTTTCTTGGATATCAGTTGTACCATGCTTCAAGTGAACAACCACATTTTGATCGTGGCTACTGTCAAGGTCGAACTTAGCTGGAAGCTGGTCTTTCGAAACCAATTCATAACCTTGAGCTAGATAAGCATTCACCATTAAATCATATTTTTCTCGGGCACTGTCTGGAAGAGGAGTATCAGAGCCTCCGCTGGTAAGTACTTCCTTATCTTTCAGCGTTTTTTGGGCAGTGTCGTCAATGATGGTATAGGTTACTTTTTGCTTATCTGCTTTATAGGTAACCGTTTCTTCAATATCTGCGCTATCTCCCGTAATCTGTTCAACGGCTGCTACAGTTGCCTTATCTGGTGTATAACCATCAATCTTTGGAGAAACTACCTCTGGGAAGGTTCCGGTAGACGGGAACCAAGGACCCTTATAGACAATCTTATTAGTCACCAGATCCTTGTTGTTAATCCGATAGAACTTCAAAGTCTGAACCTTCGTATCCGCTGCCTCTGTGTTATCTTCATAAACATACTTGATGGTCTCTGTGACTGTCTTTGTTTCTTGAACTGCAGCTCCCTTATGACGTAGATGAACTTCAAAGGTTTGAAGATTTTCATTATAGGTTACACCAGTTGCTGGATAACCATCTGAAACGAGTCCATAATTTCGATCAGTATACGTCTTAATGGTTTCAGCTGTTCGATAAGGATCAGTCTGCCCATAAAAACCATTCAAATCCTTCGTTTCAAGCGTTTCTCCTGTTGTGTCATCGATATAAGTTACCTTTGCACTAGCTGGATTAGCTTTGTAAACGACTGTCTTTTCGATATTGGCACTGTTAGCCGTAATATTGTCAACTGCTGGAACCTCCGCTAAATCTGGAGTGTAACCTTTGATTGTTGGTGATGTTACGGCCGCAAAACTTGTTCCATTTTCCGCTGTCCAATCACCAGTTGTAACATTTGTAACAAGGTCAGTTGTTGCTGTTCTGGTGAATTTTAAGCTGCTAGTGTGGTCTGGAGCTGCTGGTGCACCGCCCTCGTATGTATAATGGATAGTTTCCTTAACCGTCTTTTCTTCTGCTACTGACGTCTTTTTGTGTTTCAAATGAACTTCAAAGGTTTGAAGATTTTCATTATAGGTTACACCATTTGTTGGATAATTGTCTGAAACAAGTTCATAATTTTGATCGGTATACGTCTTAATGGTTTCAGCTGTTCGATAAGGATCAGTCTGCCCATAAAAACCATTCAAATCCTTCGTTTCAAGAACTTTTCCTCCGTTAGTATCATCGTCAATATACGTAACTTTGGCACTAGATTTTTTGGCTGAATAGACATAATAAAATTCTTGGTCGTTGCTAGTGAATGGAATTTGTTTAGTAGTCTTTAACTGTGTACCATACGACGCGATTGCCGTATCAGCTGTTACAAGTGTGTAGCCTGTAATTGTTTTTGGATTAGCGTTATAATCAGGGGTTGGAGTGGCAGTTCCTCCTGCTGGATAACCATATTTATAGTCCTGAGTTTCAATTTCCTTGCCGTTTGTATCGACATAGTGTATTGTAATCTTCTTCTGACCTTCAGCACGCGCAACGGATGGGGTTGTTGTGGCAGAAATCGTTTCTTCTTTAAGCTTAGTTACATTACCATTGTCATCAACGTTATAACTATAACTTCTTGACTCATTCGTTATAGTATTCTTAATTGAGGAATCTGCAAAAGTAATTCGTGTTGAATGCCCAGTTCCTTGAATGACACTAGCATCCTTTAAAATAGCACTAACTTTTTTATTGACTTCTTCTGTTCTGTTGATTTCCTGATATTGATCGCCCATTTGAGCATAGTCGTCAGTTGGCCAAATATCATGATAGGTAGTAGCACCATTTCCTGTCATTTTTCCTAAATTAATAGCAACTGTGTAGGTCCCATCTCCATTATCAATAACAACTGAAGAATTTTTGCCTGCTTGCTTTAATGCTTTAAGAATAGTATCATTTGTTGAATTTGCAGGTAGATTTATTAACTTATTATCTGGATCTGAATTGATGCTAATAGAAGTTGAAGTATCTCCTTTAACAAGATATTTTCCATCCTCACTAATTGCTAAAGTAGAAGTATATCTTTTAAGGTCTGGTTTGATACTAACAATTTTTGACCCATTACCTGGTTTTATACGATGGACAGAAATGATATCACCATTTGGAATTCCTGTTTGTCCAGGGTTGGTACCATCGCTTGACAATAAATTATTATAATAATTTGCATCCCCAGTTGAAGTGCCTATTTTTATTGAATTTGCTCTATCGCTACTTGCACTATTATAAACAGCAAAAGGCGCCTGTGCTTTCTCAAATGTTCTTGGTGTTGGTTTAAAAGTAAACTTATTGCCATTTATTTCTAAAATAATATTTTCATAACTTGATTTTGCTGTAAATTTCCCAATAGTCGCTGCCTTTTGAGTAACCGATACCGTCTTTTCAGTATTTTGAGGCATATCTTGGAAGCTTTGGTCTAAGGTGATTTCATAGGCAAGATTATTTGGGGCAGAATGTACAAATTTAATTGTTCCAACACCCTCGATATGCTCTGCTGTTCCAGAACCAAGATTTGCATAGTAAGCACCGTAGGCATTATTTTCCAATTTGACCGGAATACGGAGAACATCACCTTTTTTCAGCGTCCCATCTTGTGTGATTTTAAAGTCCATTTGAACCTTGTCAAAGGAAACTTCTTGAGCAGGCAAAGGTTTTGTATCACCTGAACGCATAACAGTTCCATCTTTAGTCGTAACCGTTACTGAAAAATTCGAGATTTGAGTTGGGTTTTGTTGTAAACTTCTGCGCGTACGTACCGGAGCAGTCGAACGAGGAGTAGCTGCTGTTTGCCCATCAGTAGACTTTTCAACCAGCTTAGACTCAACAGGTGCTGGAGTTTCTTTCGCGACTGCTGTCGAGTTTGAAGGAGCTACGGATTTTTTGTCTGCCCCTTCCACTTTAGGTGCCGTTTTTGAAACTGACACTTCCTTTTCTGCTTGTTCAACAGTTGGTGCTGGACTAGTAGCTTTTTCTGTTTCCTTAACTTCTGTGGCTGAAGATACTTTCTCTGACTCCACCACTGCTGATTGATCACTATTATTTTCTGATTTCACATCAGTTGTCGAGCTAGTCTCTACTAGACTGCTCAGATTGTTGTTTTCATCTGCTTGTACAGTTGGTGTGCCAAGCGCTACTCCATATATCGCCAAGCTAGCGATTGCAATCGAAACAAGTCCAACATTTTTCTTTCGTAGAGAAAATTTTTCATGTCTTCCCTTGTAAATTTTAAAACTTTTCACTTTCTATATTCCTTTCTAAGTTTGACATATGACTATTTTATTAGAGATGAACTTTTACAACCTCTACGCATAGAAAACCTCTATTCTACATTATACATTTTGACTTCTGATAATTCAACTGATACGGTTATAATCCACCCACCTAATTTAATAAAAATCTTGATTTATATAGCTTTTAAGCGTATGCATTGATAAATATGTTATTGTATCAAATTTCCCCGCTCCCTATATTTTATCTATTTTTAAATATTATATTTAAGCAAAAACATCTTCTTTTTATAAAGAAGATGTTTGTCAATATTCTACTCCTAAGTCGTATAAATCGTCGAAGCGGTCGCAATGGTGTGCCACTGGTTGGCTGTTGTGGCTGCAAAGTCTTTGTCTCCATAAAAATCGTTGAATGGTAGGATTTCGACTTCTAATTCTTCGATACGGTCAAGCTGACCTGCTAAATAAGCCTCGATGCGACTTTCTGCTCGCTTAATCCTTTGTAAGAGTCCGCCCATACGGATATCGATCGTATCCAAGCCAAAGACCTTGTTTTCTTTCAGCCATTGGTGGCTAAAGAGGGCATGGAAGTGTTCGATTTGGCTTCTGAGTTCTGGTAATTCTTGTCTTGCGATTTCTTTCAGATTTTCTTTATCACCCGCTTGGTAGGCCTGACGAATTCGTCGTCCCACATCCACTTTACTACTTAAAATCTGGTTCAACTGGGCCTGAGTTTCAAAGAGATAGGCGTAAATTCCTGCTTTGTCTTTGATAGCAGCAAGGGTATCCGCAGCATGCGCAAAGTGTGGCTTGTCCTGTTCAGGTGTCATGTGTCGGTCAAGAATAGGGCAGAGAACATCCTGATAAAAGACGTAGCGGTTGGGATTGATACCACTGAGATTGCCTGGTAGATCTGGCAAGAGATTGGCTAGGTCAATCTGCATAAAGTCTTCAACCGAAAGACCTGTATTGGTCTTGAAGTGAGCAGACAGACGGTCTAGGTCATTACGGTAGCTGAGTTCTGCCCAGATTTGCAAGCTTGGTAGGATAGAGAACTGGGCTGTTTCGCCACCATTGTCCCCCCAACCAGTCACAATGACTTCTTTGATCTGATTAGCACGACAGGCTTTATTGGCCTCAACAGCAATGAGACGGCTGAAATGGTTATGAGGCGTAAAACCAATCCACTTCCAAGCACCACCTGCAAAGGCGATATCTTGACTAATCTTGTGGTGATTACGGAAATTACGATTGTACTTTTCTTCGCTATCTTGGTAATAATCCCAGTAAACCAAGGTTACACGGTCTTTAAGACGGTCTAGGTAGACACGAGTTTCCTCGGGAATTTCCACATCGCGGTCGTACTGGCCATCTGCTGACATGAGTTTGAAGAACATGTCACTCCACATCTGGCAGTGGAAACCATACTTATCGGCAATATCCAGCACGCGCTCCAAGTGTTGACACATGAGGAGACTACGGTCCACAACACCGTTCAAAATGAGGTAGCGCCCCAAACCAACCAAATGGGCTTCATCCATCCCGATATTGACCTTACGTGTCTGCAGTTTAGACAGAGTGGCAAACATCCCGTCAATCAAATCATAAACTTTTTCTTCACCGATAAGGAGAATGTCCTCTACATCACGGAGTTCTTGCACTTCTTTGACACCCCATTTAACGAAGGCCGACAAATGAGCCAAGGTCTGGATGCAAGGCACAAAGGTCATGTCAAACTGCTGGGCGTAGGCTTCTATTTCCTGCAACTCCTCAGCCGAGTAGGCACCACGGAAATAACCAAAGTAAGGTTGCCCCTCGATTTGATAAGTATCTTCCATGTAAAGCTCAAAGGTTGAGTAGCCCATGAGAGCCAAGACTTCAATCATCTGCTTGGCAGAAGCCACATTTAGCACTGCATTTCGCGAACAGTCTGCCATATAAGCCAAATCTTCATAAGCTGCTTCTTCTTCAATCTCTACCTTGTCACCTTCTGCTAGAGCTGTTACCAACAAGGACAAGGCACGGTAAAGTTGGTGAGGTTTGCGATAAGTCAGTTGATAGTGACCTCCCTCACCCTTGATAGAGATAGAGGCTTGGTCAGACTGAGCGACTGCTACCTCTACATCTGCTAGCGAAATATGCTTTTTAAGCAACTCTAATGCTTGCTCTTGTTTGGGACTAAGTCCTGTAAAAATTACCATTGGTTTTCCTCCTGCAACCAGTTGACAAGGGCACCATAGAGATTGGCATCTGCATGATAGGTGCAAGCTTGGATAACTGGTGCGACTGTGTATTCTTCGTAGGTTTCGACAAATTCATCGACAGCTTTTTTGACACCTTGGATAAAATCTGGATTTTGACTGATAGAGCCTCCCAAACTAATGACATCTGGATCGATCAGATACTGGATATTGAGCAAGCCTTGCGCCAGATTACGGTTCATGCGCAAAATAGCTTCCTGACAAAGAGCATTGCCAGCTGCAGCCTCTTGGTAAACCTTGCGTCCGTCCCAGTCAGTCTGACCAGATTTTTCAATTACGTATCGAACCATGTTCCCTGTAGACGCTAGTTGCGACCAGTTGTTCAGCTTTTCTGCTGGTGCAATGGTTGTCATGTAGCCAAACTCACCACCTAAGCCGTGGCGACCTCGGTGAAGTTTGCCATTGATAATCATGGCCCCACCAATCCCTGTCCCAATCACGACACAGGCTACATTTTCAATCTCTGGGTGAGCCAGCAGTTCACTAAGTCCAACACAGTTGGCATCATTTTCCAGATGGACAGGTAGCTGATAAGAGCTAAGCGCCTCATACCAAGAAAAGCCATGGATGTAAGGTACGGCACTGATTCCCTCAATCACACCTGTTTCTTGATTGACCGCGCCTGGAACGCTCATGGCAATGCCCTTATAATCTTTCTCCGACAGACGTTGGTCTAGCCATGTCAGTAAATCCTCCAAGTTTTCTGGCGTCGGAGTACTTGTCTTATCTAGTATTTTTCCATCAGGAGTCAGACTGGCAAACTTAATCCCAGTCCCTCCGATATCAATGGTTGCAATGATCATTGTTCTTTACCGTAAAAAGGGGCGAATCAGTAGTTTATCCTTACTCTTTCGCCCCTCCTTTCTATCTCATAGTATTAGTTATCAAACGCTTTAAAACTGTTAAATGTCTTCTTTTTTGATCAATTCTGTGCGAATTTCTTGTGGTGCTAATAGTCCTGAATGAACTGGATATGGTCGCTCAAGCAAATCCAAAATGGTTTGTTGCTGTTCTGATATACGCACATTTTCTTGACTCATATTGTAGTAACGAAGTACATATCCTTCTTCATTTTCAGCTACCTTAAAGGCTGTCGGGCAGACCTGTGGCAAGCTGAGCGCCGCATGGCTCAAGAGGCTGCCAGTCGCTGCCACACTTCCTTCTTGTTTAGCAACTTGAAGACCAGTGAATGGTGTTTGGAAGGCTTTGGCACGACGGAAAGCGGAGAAGCGCTCCCCTGCTTGGTGGCATTCAAGAGCAAACTCGACTTCAAACTCACGCAAGCACTGAGCCTCTGGTGTCGGGAAGTAACCCCAGTCACCTAGCTCACCTGAGGCACGAAGAATGGTCACTGCAATGGTGTCATCTCCAAGGATTTCATACTCGTGCAATCCTTTATTGGCCACTGTCACCCCTTTTTCATCGTCATACAGACTAACAAAGGCCTGTTGGTGTTGTGGATTTTCAGGATTTTCCCAAGAAGCAGCTGGTTTGTTTGGTCGTGTCACCACCTCATAGATGCTCTCAGAGTCATTGCTTGGACGTGTGTTATGTGTCTTAACCAAGAGACGGATACGGTGATCCTTGGCTGTGTTAGTAAAGCGAGTCTTGAAACGAATTTGTGGATTGTCAACAAAGACGGTCATCTCTGTTTCCAGAGGAAGGGTTGTCAATTCTTTTGAGCGCCCAGCTTCACGCGTCATAAACTCGATGATACCTCTCTGCTCCGCATCCAATTTTTCGTCTGCACTTACTGGAATTGTCAATTCATGCTTAAGCAAGATTTTAGCAAAACGAGCTGTATTTTCCAAGACCTCATAACCTGTCAACTCTGCGTAAATAGGCTCTGTTCCTTTTGGTTGGAAATAGATGTACTCATTTCCGATGTCCCCACGGTCTTCAAAGCGAACAACATCTTCATAAGCTTCATGAGTTGTCTTGTCGTAGACTGTGATATTTTCATCCACACTTACTGTTACAAATGGCGTATCAATCACTCCATTTTGGTAAATACCGTCACGGTGTTCTTGTTCTCCCTCAAGCAATTGGAAGGTTGTCCAAGAAAGTGGTGCCAGATGAACAGGTACTGTCACGCGCACTTGACGAGCGATACGAGCCTGACGGAACTTGTCTTTTGGCAAATCATACTCAAAATTAGCTCCCAGATCTTCGATTTTCGCTTCTACAGCATGCCCTTCCAAGTCTTCGACACGGTAGCTTGGCAAGGTCAAGGCTGCCATCTTCTTATAGCCTTCTGTTGGGTGCAATTCTTTGAAATCACAAGTCGCTACATCAATCACGGTGCTGACTGTATCAACCTTGTCATGCAAGCCTGTGTTAATGACGGTAAAGAGATGGTCGCTTTGGGCTTCGTGGGTTGCGATTTTACCCTTCCATTCGTTGAGAAGGTTGGTCTTAACAAAGTTTCCGACTTGGCTGACCTTGGCAAAACGTGTCTCCATCTCACGGTGAACCTCGTCCACGCTACAGCCACAGATACTATCATGCGGAGCATTTTGTAGAAGAACTTTCCAAGCATAGGTCAACTGGTCCTTGTGGTTGTGGCCACCAGTGATGACAGTCAATGGCTCCACCACTTGTTCTAGGAGGTTGCTATTTTCTTGGAAGGCTTGTTTGAGGTAAATGCGTGATGAAGAAGTATTAGCAAGCGTGTACCAACCATCTGTTTCCTGACTTGTCAACTCACCTGTAACCGTTGATAGCTGCTCTGGTAGAGCACTTTCTACTGCGTGGACATAGTCATCAAAGGAACTATGAACAAAAGTCACATCTGGGAAGAGTTCATTTGCTACACGAATGGCTTCACTCAGATTTCTCTGTACAGGCTGGTGGTCACATCCGTTCATCATCAACCACTGGTTGGTCGAAGCGTAGTCACGCACGTCTGCCAATTTTTGTTTCCAGAAGGTCAAGGCCTCGTCTTTATCAACTGGAATTTCATTCCCATTACTGTACCAGTTGGCAAAGAGGATACCGAGGACACGACTTCCGTCTGCACCCTGCCAGTACATTTCTGAAAACTGGGAAGTAAACTGCTCATCTTCGAGGACTTGGTTGTCAAAGCCAATCGGCTTGACACCACGGCCAAAGGCTGCCACGTGAATACCTGATTTTTGAAGGATTTGAGGCGCTTGTCCCATGTTTCCAAAGGTATCTGGAAAATAACCAATCTGGGTTGATTTGCCCCATTTTGCGCATTCTGCTTGACCAATCAAGGTATTGCGGACGTTGGCTTCACTGGAAATCAAGTAATCATCCTGCAAGATGTAAAAGGGACCAATTTTGAGTTTTCCTTGGTCGATGTAACCTTGGACTTTGTCGCGATTTTCAGGGCGAATTTCCAAGTAGTCATCAAGGACAATGGTTTGTCCGTCCAAGTGGAAGCTCTTGAACTCAGGATCATTTTCAAAAAGATCAAAAAGATTGTCAAATAACTCCACCAACTGCATCCGGTGGCTTTCAAAAGGTAAGTACCACTCACGGTCCCAGTGACTATGTGAGATAATATGTACGACAACATTTTCCATGAAGTAAAACCTCATTCTAACTTAAATTTTTATTTTTAACGTTTTAAATGTGAATTTGTGATTCTTTCCTAGAATCAGTTGAGCGAAAGCCTGCTCGTTATCGAATATCCAAGTAGTCCAGTACCAACTCACAGAACATCATGTTGGCCCAAGAGAACCATTCACGTGAGTAAAGCGTTGGGTCATCTACGTGGAAGCTTTCGTGCATGACACCTGTGCCACCATCGCAGGCAACGAGCTGATCGAGCAAGAATTTCTTCTCCGCCTTATCTCTTGTTGTCAAGCCTTGGATAGAAAGGGCGATTGGCCAGATATAGCGATAGAAGGTATGAGAACTTCCGAGACCGCTAGCGTATGCTCCTTGGTAGAAGTATGGATTTTCAGGGCTCAAAATGGTGCGACGAGTTGCTTGATACACTTCGTCGTCAATATCACAGTAACCAAGATAGGGAGCAGCCAGCAGACTTGGTACGTTTGGATCATCCATGATGCTGGCATTTCCTAGACCATCCACTTCAAAGGCGTAAATCTTTTCGCCCTTGCTATTGGTGGTGTAGGCGTAGTTTTCAATACCTTCTTGGATCTCTGTTTGCAGACGTTTAGCGTCTGCAATGATGTTTTGGCTGTCAGCTAGGTCCAGTGTTGCAAAGATTTCTTGCACATACCCCAAGACTACTACGGCAAACATATTGGATGGAATCAAGTAGCTATACTGACAACAATCATCACTTGGTCGGAATGCTGACCAGGTCATCCCTGTCACGGCAAAGTCAGGACCAAAACCATCATTTACCAGAGTATCTTCCTTACGGTCGGTATCCCGAATAAAACGATATGGAGAGTTGTTGTGGTCTTGTTCCACCGTCCACAGATGAAGGATTTCCTTGGTTGCTGTGACAAAAATTTCATCAAACTGACTGGTTTCGCCAGTCTCTTTCCAAAGGAGATAAGCCAACTGCAAAGGATAGCAAAGCGAGTCCACCTCATACTTACGCTCCCAAATCCAGCCGTTAAGGTCGGTGTGGTCAGTCTCATGGTGACCCTTCCAGTTCTCCTCAATGTTAAAGGAGTTGGCATAAGGATCCTTGAGCACCAAGGTCATCTGACGCTTGACCAAACCTGCAATGGTCTGACGCAGGAGGGCATCTCTTTTAGCCACATGAAGATAGGGTCTGAGTTGGGCTGTTGAATCCCGAAGCCACATGGCAGGAATATCCCCTGTGAGTACAAAAGTTGAACCATCTTCTAGAATCTCAACCGTATTGTCCAAGGTGTCGGTATAGCAACGCTCAAAGACATCCACCCACTCCGGATGGTCCTTGGCCCGCTCTGCTACTTCATCTAGCCATTCTCTAACAATTTCTTTTGAATAAATCATCGTGCAATATCCTCTTTCAAACAAGTTTCATGTTCAGTATAAAAAAAAACGCCTCCAAAAGATATACACAAACTAAAGGCGTTTTGAAACAAACTTATGCAAAAAATTAAGTAGAGATTCCTATTGTTTCGTTTATTCTAAAAATCATAGTCATCATCTAGCATTGCTTCTGCATTTCCCATTAGATATCCTGCCCCCACTTGAGAAAAGAAATCGTGATTAGCAGTTTCAATCGAAATACCATTCATGACAATTGGGTTTACATCAGACGCTGTAATATTCGAAAAGTAACTTTGAAAGCCCATATTTTGTAGCGCTTTATTGGCATTGTATTTAACAAATACCTTTATTTCTTCTGCCAGACCAATAGGTGCATAGACTTCATCCGTATATGCAAACTCATTTTCTAAAAGATCATCTAGAAAACGATACATCCAAGTTATGAACTCATGTTGTTCTGCTTCTGAGAGCTCATCAAAGGTTAAGCGAAACTTATATCCCAGATAAGTCCCATGTACAGATTCGTCCCTAATTACTAATTTAATTAACTCTGCTAGATTAGCTAGTTTATTTTGTCCACGATACCAAAGCGGTATGAAAAAGTTGCTATAGTATAGGATTCCTTCTAAAAAGACACTCGCAACCATCACCTGTAGAGGGGTTCCATGCTGATACATCTCATTTATCTTTTGGGCTTTATACTGCATTTTAGGATCCTGATTCATCCAATCATATATTTTCTCAATTTCCTTAAAAGTATTTAACGAAATCAATATGGTACCGTATGTCTTAGCATGGATAGATTCCATAAATGTAAAATCACTCAGAACCGCTCTCTCCTTGCGAGTTCGAACGTGCTGTTTAATAGAATACAACCCCTCTTCAGATTGAAGCGTATCAAGCAAAGCCAAGCCCCCTACCGCTTTCTTGACAACCTCTTTTTCCGGATCTGATAGTTGCTTCCAATCAAGCAAATCATTTGATACTGGAACACGAGTATCAATCCAAAATTGTGCCGTGGCTTTATCCCAAACATAGTCGTCTAACTCGTCCTCAACTTCTTTCCAATTCAATGTCCGATGTAACATGTAAATCCTCCTCAGAAATTATAATCATCATCACGCGATTCTTCTATCCTATGGATAGACATCTTCCCGAGAAGCTCGTGCTTTCTCAATCTGTTCAACACTCGATCAAGTGTGGAGAGAATCTCTCTATCAACTGGGTATCTCTCTTCAACCCCGATACTCTCTAACAAACGATTGGCTTCTCTTTGTACAAGGTTCCGCGCCAATTTTTGAATGTCAGCATCTACATAAAGTTCACAAATAATCTTCCCCTCTGTTTCTAAGATTCTATCAATCATTTCAACAGCCCAGGTTTGAAATGAGATTTGGTCAGCTCTATCCATTCTTGCCAAAAGAAGATTGACTTTATGTATTAGATAGTCACAATGCAATGACTCATTCAAGAGAATCATTTTCACCATTTCGCCAAGATTAGTAAAGCCCTTTTGAATCCACAATTTCATCAAAAAAGCAAGTTGACTATAAGTCATAATTCCTTCCACACAAGTAGCCATAAAGCGCTTCTGAATCGCATTTTTACTATGATATACCGTATCGACTCTTTCTAGTCGCTCCACTACCAATTTATGTTGATCTACCCACTCAAATAAGGATGCCACCTCCCGCTCGTCCTCATTAAAGGAGTATAAAATAGTATTATAGGCCTTGGTATTTACCATTTCAGTGAACTGTAGATTGTTTATAATAGCAACCTCCTGTTGCGAGCGTTCACTATGCCGTATAAACTCCTCCGCCTCTAGCGACTGGTAAGTTGATAAATTCGCCAGAAAGATCAGCGAGCGATTTAATTCTTGCTTCTCCTCTACCGACAAACGATTAAAAGCAGGTTTATCATTTTCAATTGGAATTCGATTGTCTAGCCAAAATAACGATGTCGCTCTCTCCCACGTAGCGTTATCTAATTCATCCTCAATCTCATTCCAGTTGATTGCTTTGTAATATAGAAATTTTTTTGACATCTTCTCTCCTTAAATCACACAAGATTCACAGCTATTTACACTGTTAAATTCGTCATCCTCTGTATAGGTTCTGACATAATAAAGTGATTTTATCCCTTTTCGCCATGCGTAATTCCGAAGACGATTCAAGTCACGTGTCGTTAGCATTGTATTTCCCTTAGTTTTCCATTCATATAGTCCTTCAGGTAATTGAGAACGCATAAAGAGAGTCAGACTCATTCCCTGATCAATGTGTTTTTGTGCGACTGCATATACATCAATAATTTTACGCTGATCCATGTTATAAGCAGTCTCATAAAATGGTAAGGTATCATTGGACAGATACGGAGCGGGATAAAAGATCGATCCCACCTTCTTTTCCTGCCGATTTTCTACCAACTGAGTAATCGGGTGAAGAGAAGCACTCGTTTCGTTGATATAAGAAATAGAACCATTAGGCGCCACTGCTAAACGATTTCGATGGTAGAGGCCATCTTTCATGACCTTCTCCCTTAGTACCTTCCAATCTTCTTTCGTTGGAATAGGAATATCCTTAAAAATAGCTGCTATCTTAGGAAATCTAAATACAAAATCCTGCTCTACATATGGTGAAAAGTAACTTCCATCGGCATAGCTCGAATCCGCAAATTCATAAAATGTCTCATGCCGCTCTCTTGCGATTCTATTGCTGGATACTAAAGAATAATAATTCAATGCCAAGAAGTAAGCTTCTGTAAATTCTAGAGATTCTTTTGAACCATACTTGATTTGGTGCAAAGCAAAAGCTGTGTGTAATCCCATCGCTCCGAGTCCTATCGTATGGTAGAGACGATTTCCTTTATTTACTGTAGGCACTTCTTCAACAGACTCTAGATCCGTAACAGTCGTTAAGGTACGAACCATTGTATCAACAGAGGCAGCAAAATCTTCAGATTTTAGTAAATTAACAATATTAGTTGATCCAAGGTTACAACTAATATCCGTTCCCACCTCATGATAGGACAAATCATCATTCAATACGGATGGAGTCTGTGGTTGCAAAATCTCTGAACAAAGATTACTCATAATGATTTTCCCTTTGACAGGATTCGCGCGATTAGCGACATCGATATTTAGAATATAAGGATAGCCAGACTCTTGTTGCAAGCGGGAAATTTCCTGTTCTAATTCTCTCGCTTGAACAACTGTTTTTTCAATAGCTGGATTTGCAACCAATCGGTCGTATTCAGCCGTGATATCTACGTACGAAAAAGGGTTCCCATAGACTTTTTCAACATGATAAGGATTAAACAGATACATGGGTTGATTTGTTTTAATCAGCTCGTAATACTTATCCGGAACGACCAACCCCAGAGAGAGGGTTTTAACACGAATTTTTTCATCTGCATTTTCCTTCTTTGTTGATAAAAAGGCGAGAATATCCTGATGAAAAACATTTAAGTAAACAACCCCTGCCCCATTTCTCTGTCCTAGTTGATTGCTATAGCTAAAAGAGTCTTCTAGTAGTTTCATTACAGGAAGCACTCCCGAAGAAGCATGTTCAATTCCTTTTATAGGAGAACCACTCGCACGTAGGTTCGATAAATTCACTCCAACCCCACCACCAAGTCTAGAAAGTTGCAAAGCAGAATTGACCCCACGTCCGATAGATAACATAGAATCATCAAGATCTATCAGAAAACAAGAGACCATCTCACCACGCCGTTTTTTCCCTGCATTTAAGAATGTGGGGGTCGCAGGTTGGTACCGTTGGGTGATCATTTCCTCCGCAATTTTTGCCGCTAAGTTCTGATCGCCATTTCCTAGATAGAGGGCATTAAGGAACACCCGGTCCTCAAACGATTCCAAATAGGTCTTGGAATCATCAGTCTTTAGTGCATATTGATTATAAAATTTATAAGCTCCCATAAAACTCTTAAAGGCAAAACCATGTTCCTTGATCTTTTGATATAAGTCCTCTAAAAAATTACTATCAATCTCACCAGACTCCCCATGATACAAGCCCACAACCTCTTCATCCACATAATCCTCTCGAATTAAATACTGGAGGCGTTCTTTCAAACTTGAAAAATGCATCGTATGAGGTTCAATTTCATTCTTTAAATAGTCTGTTAAGGCCTCTCTATCATAGTAAAGAGGAATTTCACCATCAATTGGAATGTTCACCATATTGTTCAAAACAAAATAATCCTTAGTAGCTGACATTTATTTTTTCCTCTACTTTCTCAAAACTAGCTAAAATATGTTTGGAGATCCTCTCTACATCTTCATCTGTCCCACGTAATTCAAAAACATCTATAACAGGAAAGCCAAACTGCTCTGCATATTGAAAAGCCGTTAGACAGAATTGCTTATTGAAATTTCGATTACCGCTTCCTATAATTCCTAAGCAATAACGAAAATTTCCTTGATACTCCAAAAATTTTCGAAGGTTTCCCGTTAGAATTTCTTGGAATCCAGTATCAATTCCATTTCCCCCCTCTAGATAAGTTGGTAAAAAACTGACAAAGGGACCATCTACCGTAATCGCTTTTCCCTTTAAATCTTTTATATTCAAAGACTCAACTTCTCTATGATGCGTCGTCTTTATATATTGACTGACCCGTTGTACAAAAGAACTTGTATTCCCACTTAAACTAATATAATAAAATCTAATTTTTTGCATGACTCCTCCTTTTTTGGTACAATATATTGTGTTTGTCGAATACATCTACGCTATATATTGTGTTTTTTATTTTACTGTATCTAAATGATAAAAAAATTGATATTCGTCAAGTTTCTATAAATTTCTTCAAAATTAGGAGTTTCTATGTCCCAACCATGCTTTTATACCGTTCCCCTTTTTAGCTCCCTCTCCCGTGATGAACTTCAGGGTATCCAAAGTCTGTTTCACCATAAGAAATTTAAAAAGGGCGAGTTAATTTTCTCACCCTTTGATGAGGAAACCTTAATCATTGTTAATAGAGGACAATTTAAGGTCTATCGTCTGACTAATGATGGAACCGAGCAATGCATCCGTATCGTTGGCAAAGGAAATTACGAAGGAGAAAACTATCTCTTTGAAGAGAATAATCAGGATCTCTACGGAGAAGCCTTGGTCTCTACAGAAGTCTGTGTCATTTATAAAAAGGATTTTCAATACCTTCTCCAGAGCTTTCCACATTTTAGTTGGCAACTTCTACGTCTCAATGCCAGAAAAGCAATTCAGACGGAAGAACAAGTCACCTTATTGGCCCTTGAAAAAATAGAACAACGCCTAGCTTGCTATCTTATTCATCTTACCGAAAAAAGTGACAATCCTAAACTCACCTTCACTTTGCCAATTTCAGAAAAGGAACTTGCCAGTTACCTTGGAACGAGACCCGAAACCATTTCGCGAAAATTTAAGATTTTTGAAGAACATCACTATATTCGAAAAGTTCGTCGTACCATTCATATCATAGATGATCAAGCTTTAAGGAATTTATATTGATCTGAAGCTTTTTTGTTCATTTCATGTTATACTATATAAAATATAAAACGTTTACAAAGAGATAATCATGAAACCACTACTTGAGACCATCGATACCCGCTTTGGGACTGCTAGCAAGCATGCCTTTTCTCGAGGAAATACCCTGCCCTACACGGGCGTTCCTTTTGGGATGAATTATTTTGTTCCCCAGACCAGCGATCAGGAGGGAGCTTGGTTCTTCGATCCGCATCTGCCCATCTTTCAGGGGATTCGCTTAACCCACCAGCCCAGCCCTTGGATTGGGGACTACTCATGGCTCCTTCTGACACCTGTCACAGGTCAGCTTGGGGGAGACAGTCTCTTTCACCGCCAGTCATCTTATGATATAGATAAAGCTTGCTTCCAGCCTCACTATTTGAAGCTCTTTTCTCTGCGCTATCAGATTGAAAGCCAACTGACACCGACTTGCTATGGCGCTTCTATTCGTTTGGAGCAAAAGCAAGGCAAAGCCCTCGCCCTCTATCTTCACGCAGCAGATGAACTGACAGTGGAGCAAGTAGATAAGCGGACTCTGGCCCTACGACAAGAAGGTAAAACAGAGACCAATAAAAGTCCTCTGATACTCTTTACTGCTATACAAATGAATACGGATATTCTTGCTGTCAGCCAAGAAAGTGGAGACTGGCGAATTGACCTGACAGATAGTCATGCTGAAATCCAGCTAGCAACTTCTTTCATCTCTCCTTCTCAAGCTCTGCTTAATCTACCTCAAACGGACTTTGATAGCTGTAAAGCAAATGCGAAAGCGGACTGGAAAAACCTCCTCCATCGTTTTGATATTATGGAGACAGGAGAAGCTGACCGAACCTTCTTTGATCACTGCCTTTACAGACTCTTTCTCTTCCCGCAGACTTTTTATGAGGTTGATGAATCAGGGCAAGCCATCCATATGGACCTGGCTACTGGTACTGTCAAGCCCGGCGTCCTCTTTAGCAACAATGGTTTCTGGGATACCTTTCGCACCACCTTCCCCCTCTTTGCTCTTATCATACCAGAACACTATCACCGCTTTTTAGAAGGTTTCCTCAATAGCTACCGCGATACTGGATTCCTTCCAAAATGGCTGGCTCCAGACGAACGTGGTATGATGCCTGGTACTCTGCTAGATGGCATTATCGCAGACAGCGCCTGCAAGGACATGGCTCCCGACCTAGAAAAAGAACTCCTTCAGGCCATACTTGAAACAGCCACTAAGTCCGCCCCTCTGGGCATCAATGGTCGTCACGGACTAGCCCAATACCAAGAATTAGGTTATCTCTCTACCAATCACCACGAAAGCGTCAGTCACACCCTTGATTATGCCTATAGTGACTTTTGTATCGCTAGCTGTGCCGAAAAGCTTGATCAGAATGACATCGCGGAAACTTATAGAATTTCGTCACAAAATTACCGCCATCTATTTGACAATGCGACGGGCTACATGCGTGCGCGAGATAGCCAAGGCAACTTCCGCCCCGACTTCTCTCCTTATAGTTGGGGACGCGACTACGCCGAATGCTCTGCCATTCAAGCGACTTTAGGCATTCTACACGACATCCCTGGCTTAATCCAACTGATGGGTGGAAAAGAAGCCTTCAGCAATTATCTATTGAAAGCCTGTCAGGATGCTCCACTCTTTGAGACGACTGGCTATGGTTACGAGATTCATGAGATGAGCGAGATGGCTACTGCTCCTTTTGGACAAGTCGCCATTTCCAACCAGCCTAGCTTCCACATCCCTTATCTCTTTCGCTACAGCAACTACCCAGACTACACTGCTCTTCTCATAAAGTCGATACGTCAGAAAGCCTTTCACCCAAGTTGGCAAGCCTATCCTGGCGATGAGGACAACGGTAGTCTCTCTGCTTGGTACATCTGGTCGGCTCTTGGATTCTACCCGACCTGTCCAGGCAAACCCAGCTACGACCTCGGAATCCCTCTCTTTGACCATCTGCGTGTCTACCTAGCTAAGGAAAATAAATGGTTAGATATCCATGCCGAGCAAAACTACAGCCATTTTAACTTTGTCAAAGAGTGTCGATTGGACAAGACCTCTGTATCTAGCATCCAACACCAAGACCTCTTAAAAGCTGAACAACTGACCTTCACCCTCAGCTGGCTACCAAATCACTCATAACCAAAAGAACCTTTGCATCGCGCAAAGGTTCTTCTTTTATGAAACTTGGACTTGAAGTTGATCCACAAGCTGACCATCCACCATTAGGTTCAGATAGAAATCCAAGGTTTTATCTCCTGCGAAATACAAGGTTGGAAGCGTCAACCTTTTTTCAGTCTCGCCAGCTTGAAACTCAATAACTTGAATCTCATCCTGATAAGCGACACCATGCACACCCGTCCCTGGTTGAATTGAAATCTTAGCTTCTAAAGGGCCACTACATTCTCTGCGCTTGACTGTAAAATAAGCATTTTCTCCCTTGGTCACAGCGAGACTTTTTTCTGAAAACTCCAGTTGCTGAACAGCTTCTTTTTTTGACAAGCTAGGTGTTTTATAAAGTGAAATCTTAGTTAATACTGGAAAATCCTGTGCCTCTGTGATGATTACACGCACCTTCTGAGCCTCTACCATGGATCCGCGCAAAAGGCGTTTATAGCCTACTGTAAATCCTGTTCCAAACTCCTGCCAGACACCCTCCAACTCTACCTGAACATGGAAAGCAGCGATGCATTGTCCTAGCTCCAAATCTTCCCTCAGCTCGATCACATCAAAAGTTTTAGGTGACTCTAAATCGAGCTCTAACTGAATTGGCAGTTCTGCATCACTTGCCCATGAACTGGTCTTCCGTCCATCTGTCAGGTGAGAACAGGCAAAGTCTGGTGATAGAGCCGGACCAGATATCTTGGCTCCCAGAGCCAAATCTTCTTTATAGAGCTCGTCACGATAGGCAGCAAATTCATAGAGACGCTGGATATCCTTTTCGTCAAAGAGGCCATCTTTATTAGGCGGAATATTGAGCAAGAGAGGGGTTCCCCGCCCCACTGAGTGAAAGTAGATTTCGACCAATTCCTCAAGAGACTTGGAATCCTGATCCTCATGGTAAAACCAACCCGGCCGAAGGGAAACATCTGCCTCACCGATTGAAAACAACGTACCCGAGGGATCACCGTGCTGTAGATAATCTAATTCCGCCTCGGTCCCCAACTGATCGGGCTTGACTTTTTGCCACAAGGGATCCCCTGCATAGCCCCGTTCATTGCCAATCCAGCGAATACTAGTTCCCTCAGTTGAGAAAATCAAACAATCGCCCTGCAAGTCACGAATGGTTTCAAACCAGGTCTCAAACTCATAGTTGACCTTCTGGGCCCCTTCCCCTCGAGCACCATCCATCCACACCTCAGAGAACTTACCGGCATTGCCATAGGCAGAATTTGACAAGATTTCCTTCAACTGAGCCAGATAGTAGCCATTGTAGTCCGCTTCTCGGTCCACATGATAGAGGGGACTGTGAGCATCCCAAGGAGACAAATACACTCCCATGTCCATGTCAAACTCAGTCGCAGCTTTGGAAACCTCAAGGAGCAAGTCCCCCTTTCCACCCCTCCAAGGGCTAGCCTTGACCGAATAGTCTGTATAAGCTGTCGGGTAGAGGACAAAACCATCATGGTGCTTGATCACAAAAATCAGTTTTTTAAAACCTGTTTCTTTGAGTACCAGAACCCATTCACGCGCATCTAACTTGGTCGGGTTAAAACGCATAGGATCCTCTTGCCCACTTCCCCATTCTTGGTCATAAAAGGTATTGGGGCCAAAATGGATAAAGGCAGCTAGTTCATCCTCTAAATAATCCAGCTGGGCCTGACTTGGTAATGGCCTATGTGGTTTTATGTTCGTCATCATCTCATATCTCTTTCTCTTGTTCACAAAGTTATCCACAACTTGTGGATAAGAAAACATACCTAAAAACTAGTCTTTTCAGACTCCAGCTCTTAGACTTGGAAGCTTTCACCCTAAACAGACCTTTATCAAATAGTTTTGTACCAGGGTTTCTGCCAGCTCTCTAGCAAGTCACTAATATACGGAACTATTATCAGGATACTTCAACACCCAGAGTTGTATGTTATTTTCCCCTGGACTTATCCACAGGCTGTGAATAAACTATTGTTCCAGACCGCTCTCTCCTTGACTATAACAAAAAGCGATAGTAGCGTCAATATGACTAAGATTTCTTCCTAAATCCCCTGAAAAGATTCTATAATTTGTACAATCGTAGCTTTTGTATTTGCCAGCTAGTTAGAATCAGCCAAAGTCTACTAAGCAAAAAATGACTGCTTTATCACATTGTGAACAGCACAGCTATGTACTATAATACCTAACAACCTAATCATTTCCAGCAAAAAATCCCGCAGATTTGCGGGATCTTCTCTTGCATCAATGCGCCAACATTTCTTGGGCGATTTCTTGTCCAGATAAGTTATCTGGGTAGTAGGTTGGCCAGTTATCCATCTCTTCAAAGAGGGCTTCTTGGCTGGTACCTCCAAAGAAGATATGGAAATGTTCTGCCTTAACTGGGGCAATATTGTGATCACTAAACTGAACGTACTTGAACTGTCCAGCGTCCGCATCTGTCGCTTCAAAGAGGAAGCGCACACCACGATTGCCTTTCTTATAAGTCAAAATTTTCTTACCGACATACTTGTAGGTGAATTTCTTGCTTTGGCCACCTTGAACAAATTCCATAGTATTATCCGTAATGTTGATCTTAGTCACATCTGTCTGATAACCTTTTTGATAGTAGGCCTTGTACTCATCCTTTGTCATCTTGCCAGTCAACTTAGCCTTGTAGTCAAAAACTTGATCGAAGGTTCCATCCTCAAGGAAAGGATAAACTGACTGCCAGTTGCCAGTATAGTCACTTAAGGTGCGGTCTTTGACATCTGCATCCTCAAAGTAACCATTGTGAACTGTCTTGGTATTTTCTTCCTTCTCTGGCTCGATTTCTGGTCCTTCTTGGTCCGTTGTCTGCTTCAAAGCCTTGAGGTTTTTCTCCATCACGGAGATGTAGTCCTCACCGGCCTTGGTTGCTTCTTCTGTCAGACTTTCTAGCGGATTGAGCACGTCTAATTTGACACCTGTTTCTTTTGAGAGTGTATTGGCGAGGGCTTGTGAGGCATTTTCTTCAAAGTAGATATAAGAAATCTTGTTTTTCTTGATATACTCTGTCAATTCTGCCAAACGTGCTGCCGATGGCTCTGCATCTGGTGAGAGACCTGAGATGGATACTTGCTTAAGGCCGTAGTCCAAGGCAAGGTAGTTAAAGGCAGCGTGCTGGGTCACAAAGCTCTTTTGTTTGGCTTGAGAGAGACCAGCTGTGTAGGCCTTATCCAAGGCTTGCAATTTTTCAATATAGGCAGCCGCATTCTTCTCAAAAGTCTCTTTTTTATCAGGATAATCTGCTGACAAGCTGTCACGGATATGCTCTACCAGTTTGATGGCGCGTGCTGGTGAAAGCCAAACGTGGGGATCGTAGTCGTGATGGTGACCCTCACCGCCATGATCATGCCCTTCCTCTTCTTCCTCACCACCTGGCAAGAGGAGCATATCACCTGTCGCCTTGATGGTTTTCACCTTTTTCTTATCCAAGGATTCTAGCAATTTAGGAACCCAAGTTTCCATGTTTTCATTTTCATAGACAAAGGTATCTGCATCTTGGATTTTAGCAACTGCCTTGGCAGACGGTTCATATTCGTGAGGTTCTGTACCAGCACCGATTAGAAGTTCTACATTAGCAGTATCTCCTGCGACTTGCTTGGTAAATTCGTAGACAGGGTAAAAGGTTGTCACGATATTGAGTTTCCCATCTGCCTGTTTTTGATTGGAACAAGCCACTAAAAACAGAGCACATAGACTAGCCAGTAGTAAGCTAATTTTTTTCATTTCATTCTCCTATTTGATAAAGCGTTTCAGTAGACTGACTAACAAAAAGACAGCTACAAAGATAATGGTGATACTAGCGCTGGCAGGTGTTTCTGCGTAGTAGGAAATGTAGAGTCCTGCCACCATTCCCAAAAAACCAATAGCGCTGGCTAGTAACATAACGGATTTAAAGTTTTTCCCCAAACGAAGGGCAATACTAGCTGGCAAGACCATAATAGTCGACACCAAAAGGGCTCCTGCTGCTGGAATCATAAGGGCAATGGCCACCCCTGTCACCATGTTAAAAAGAATGGACATGGTACGAACTGGAAGTCCATCTACAAAGGCCGTGTCCTCATCAAAAGTAAGGATGTACATTGGTCGCAAAAATAAGAAAGTCAAGAGTAAAACGACTGTAGCAATGGCAAAGAGGAAAATCACCTGCTCCTGGCTAATGGTCACAATCGAACCAAAGAGATATTGGTCCAAACTCATGGAACTCGAACTTTTCCCCTTACTCATCACAATAAGGGAGACTGCAAGCCCTGTTGACATGAGGATGGCAGTTCCTATTTCCATAAAGTTCTTATAGACTGTCCGGAGATACTCCAGAAAGACCGCAGCTATCAAGACAATGACAATAGTCGAAATAGTTGGAGAAATCCCCAAAACCAGACCAAAGGCTACCCCTGATAGAGAAACGTGACTGAGGGTATCGCTCATGAGACTCTGACGACGTAAGATAAGGAAGGTTCCAAGAACTGGAGAAAAGAGACTCATGGCAATGACCGCTAAGAAGGCACGCTGCATGAAGTCATAAGATAACAAACTAAGCATGTTCCACCTCCTGGTCGCTTTCGTGAACGTTGAAACAACGCCATGGCGAGTCTTGGTTACGGACTAGATGAATATTGCGATCCGCATAGTCCTTAACCTCCTCAGGATCATGGGTAATCATCAAAACGGCCTTGCCATGATGATGAGCGCTGTGGTGCATGAGTTCGTAAAATTCATTTTTGCTTCCAGCATCCATCCCTGTCGTCGGCTCATCCAAGACAAAGATATCTGGGTCAGAAGCAAACATCCGTGCAATCACCGCTCGTTGCTTTTGCCCACCAGAGAGGGAGCCAATTCGTTTATCACGGTGTTCCCACATACCAACTGAGTCTAGACTGGCCTTGATATGCTCCTCATCGTGGGCATTCAAACGACGGAACCAGCCCTTTCGCGGATAGCGACCCGACTTGACAAATTCATAAACTGTACTTGGAAAACCAGCATTAAAACTGGCAATCTGCTGAGGAAGATAAGCTATCCTAAGCTTTTTACCATGAGTGTTTGTCTTTGAGATGGTTACCTTGCCAAGTCTCGGCTGCAAGATGCCCAGACTCGCCTTGATAAGCGTCGTCTTGGCAGCCCCATTTTCACCAGTCAGGGTGACAAACTCCCCACTATCAACACTATAGTTGATATGCTCGAGGACAGGTTCCTTGTCATAATAGAAAGACAAGTCCTCTACTGTAATATACCGCATTATTTGATTTCTCCTACTAAAGCAGTTAAAAACCGCTGGATAACTTCTTGTTCATTTGGAGTAAACTGACTTGCCACTTGTTCATAGGCTAAGAGCGTGTGTTCATGATGATGGTGGTGTTCCTCTGCCACTGGTCGAGCCAGCTCTGTCAGTTGATAAAAAATCACACGCGCATCCTTTGGATCTCTCGATGTCTCTAACATGCCTTCTTTGACTAAAGACTTGATAGCCTTGGTCACTGCCGCCTGACTGACATTGAGGCGACGGGCCAACTCCGAGTTGGTTAGGGATTCTTCGGACAAGAGCATGAGGATGTGTTCCTGAGTATTGGTCAAGGCTACGTCACTCGTGCAATGCCCGATCAGAATTTCATGCTGGTTCTCAGATCTCAAGATCACCTCGTTTAAAAAGTTATCGATTTCCTGTGCAAGCTGTCTCATGTGTTACTCCTCCCCTAGCTATCTTTTTCGTAAAAAATAGAGATAGCCACCGATTCTTTACTGGTTAATTATATCATAAACCAAAAAAGAGTCAAGGGAAAAAGGCGTAAAAACGTTTCCCTAGACTCTTCTAGATGTGAAATTTAACCTATTTTAGCTTTGGTTTTCGACTCGATAAGATCCCTGCCAAACCAGCTACCATTCCCATCAAGAGCAAGAAGATGGACTGTTCGCTTCCTGTATTTGGAAGGGCTTTTTCTGAGACAACTGCCTTCTTGCTAAATTGACTTGCCACCTCATAAGTCAATGGCACATTTGTAGTCGCATCGTTAGCAGCCGCATTCGTTTGAGGCGTTTCTACTGGTAGACTAAAGTTTTTAGAATCCACAGAAATCGTCCGTGAGTTCGGATTAATCTTTTCGTACTGGGTCAAATCAGCGGTTTTCAGATACTCTTCAAAGGCAGCATCCATAGAAGGACCTTCTTCTCGCGCGCCACCTAACATAGTGTAACCATCACCACCCGCAGCTAGGAAATCATTGGTTGCAAGATAGTAGGTTTTTGCGAGGTCTAGGAGATCATAACGACCAGTCGTGCGGTTTTTGACCTGGATGGCCAAGACACGTTTTCCTGATGGTAGGTTGGTATCATAGTAGACCTTCACACCTGAAACTTGCAAGAAACCACCACTTGGCTCTAACAATGGTTGCCCGTTCTCATCCAAGACCTTCTTGCCATCCTTATCTACCTGCAAGATAGAGCCGAGTGACTTTTCAAACATATCCAAAACTTGTTGCCCAGTCACTTGGATTTGTGAGATGGTATTTCCAAATGGAAGAACAGCAATGACATTTCCTTTAGTGATTGGTTTGCCTTTTGCAATGGTTTCACGCAAGCCACCACCATTTGTCACAGCGATGTCTGTCGGATGGCTAAATCCTGTTTGACCATACTGATAGAGCGAGTCTGCCACGACGTTTCCGAGGTTGGTTTCACGGACCCGAACATTTTCACGATCACCGTTTAGTTCTACAGGGCTGTTTGAAACAATCTCAATCGCATTTTCAGCATCGTATTTTTGTTTAATGTCTTTGACTAGTTTTTCAACTGTTGGATTGGCTGGTAATTTTTTAGCATCAGCAGCCGGAATCTGAGTTGGATTGCCCAAAAGCTGACGTGATTTATAGGTGATTTTCCCTACATTATGAAGGTAGCTTCCTGTCTGGTTATAGGTAACATTGTCTCCATAAGTCGTTGATTCTACTGTATGAGAGTGACCGTCGATTACTGTTACGCGTTTCCCTTTCAAACGAGGATTTTTAGACAAGGCTTCTGCCAAGGTTGAACCACGCCATTCGACTGGGGTTGTGGTATCCACACCCAAGTGAGCCAGCACAACATAGTGTTTGTAGTCCTTACCTTCTGCACGAGCCTTGGCTTGAACTTCTTCAATAACCTTATTGACTTCAGAGATTGGATCTGTAAAAGTTACCCCCTTGACATTTTTAGGGTGAGTTTTGGTAGCTGTTTCAGGTGTTGTCACGCCGATTACAACAAACTCATCACCTTCCACAGTCTTATCTTTATCAACGATTGTAGAAGCTTCAAAGAGACGAGCACCATTGACGTAGGTATTTGAGCTAAGTAATGGGAATTTCAAGATTTCCTTGTATTTCTTAGCTTCGTCTAAACCAAAGTCAAACTCATGATTTCCTACTGCCATGGCATCATACTGCATCTGATTAAGAATTTCAGCGCGTGCTTCACCCTTTGTAGAGTTGGAAATCGGTAAACCTTGGAAGGCGTCTCCCGCATCTACGACGAGAGTCGTTTGATTTGATTTCGCGCGTTCCTGCTCAATGACAGTCGCTAACTTAGCATCACCAATTACTCCCTTTTCCTCTACAATACGACCATGGACATCATTGGTGTGTAAGATAACAGTGTCCTTTTCTTCGCCTTTAGTAGATTCAGCAGGAGCTGACGGAGCTTCTGCAGGTGCAACGTTTGCAGGAGTCTCTACCTCATTTGTTGGAGTTGCTGGCGCTGAAGGGTTCGACACAGGAGCTGGAGTCGCCGACGGAGCTGGAGTCGCTACAACAGCTGAACTTTCTGCAGGAGTTGTTGCTTCTTCAGCATAGACTTGTCCAGCTAAGAAGGCTGGAGCTAACAGGGCTGTCGACAAGACAGGTAACAAAGAACGTTTATTCATTTTGAAATCCTTTTCTTTTCTTTTTCTCTTTTATATTATACGCTATTTCTAAAAATTTTGAAACTTTTGACCTAATTGCATCTTAAATATTCGCCATTTAAACAAAAAAGCTTGGGTTCAAATCCCAAACTTTTAGCTCATTTTATTGGAAATCTTTGATCTTCCCATCATAGGTCGCCCAGTCCTTGCTAAAGAAGCGGTCATTCATCTTGTAGTCTGGAGCTGGTTTCGGATCCGTCAAGAAAGGATTGACAACCTTATCAAAAGCCAGCCAACCCAACCATCCTAGATGAATGGTATCCTTAACAAAATATGGATCTCCTCCATTTTTTGAAAAATCGGCAATATTGGTAAAACCTTGACTTTCTAATTGGTAACGAATTTTTTCCACAGCATGCTGGTACATCTCTTCGCTGAGCCCTGTGTACTCCATCCACTTCTTGTTAACGGGCTGGATGACAAAGAGTACATTGACATTCGACTTAGCAAATTGATTGAGGACCAGCTGCAAATCATTGTACTCCGTTGACTTAAGGAAGCTATAATTTTTTTGAGACCCCTCCCATTTTTTTAGATCTTTTTTCACCCGAGTATTATAAAACTGATTTTCCATCCCCATATCGTTATTGGTCGTATTTGCTTCTGCATCCTTACGAGCGATTTTCTCCAACTCATCATACGAAAACTGATCTGGAAGATCTTTTAAATAATTCTCCACATGTTCCTTGTATTTGAGTTTTCCTCGAATAGAAAATTGTCCAAAGAGAGCGGATTGTTTTTCGTTGAATCGTGCAAAGATATCAATAGTAGCTTGATCAACCTCTGACAATTCCTCGCCCTTCGATAGCTTTTGAACAATTCCTTTTAATGCAACATTAGGATTCTGCTTTAACAAACGAATAGCTGCATGCTGAGTCGCAGTATCATCAGATTGATTTTCCAAAAAAGCTGTCAACTGATCGCTGTTAAAATAGCTCTGAAAAGCTGAAGAATCAATGTCTGACTGCGTAAACCACTGAGGTGAAATCACAAATACCGCCTGCTTATTCTCTATTTCCGGCAAGATTTGTTGTAATCCAAAATATTGGATAAGAGAGGTTGCTCCTGCCTGACCTAGAAAATAAGGACGATAGGGACGATTGTATTTTTCTGCTAAAACAGCAGGATGCATACTATCAAACCGAACCCATTCACTTGACCCTAGAAAAGGAATAAAACGCATATTGGGTTCCGTAAAGGCCCTCACTTTTTGGCTTCTCTCTTTAAAGCTCTCTGTACTAACAGAAGCCGCCGAGTACTTCTCCTCCGTCAGATTATGGCTTGTTGTACTTGGATAAAAAAAGATGAGTAGAAGAACCAAAAATCCAGCAATGAAGATAGGACCGAAGATCAGCCACAAGCGTTTAAGCATTCTTTAACTCCGTGATACCTGCTACGATTTTATTAGCCGTATTCCAGTCATCACGACCGAACTCCGTCACTGGAACACGAATGTCAAAACGGTTTTCAATCTCAACAATCAATTCAACCGTCCCCATGCTATCCAAGACACCAGCATCAAAAAGATCTTCATCCATCATGTCAGAAACATCTTCCATAAACAACTCATCAATAATTTCAATAACTTCTGATTTGATATCCATTTTTTATATCCTTTTATTTTTTAAACCATAAATCATTCAAAAATCCAGAAAAGATTAAGAATGAAACCATCACGACATGGAAGGTGACAACCATGCCAAGCAACTGAATCCAGTGATTCTCAGGTAAGGAACCCTTTCCAGCTTTTTTTCGTTCTTTATTGAGCGCTTTTTTCTTACGAACCCAAGCATCATTGATGACCAGTCCAATCCCATGAAAAAGTCCGTAGGCGATGTAGTACCAGGTCACACCATGCCAAAATCCCATAATCAGCATATTGACAATATAGGCTACACTTGAAGTGACGTTGCGATTCTTAAAGACCTTCTTTCTAGTCAGAACCATGACCATTCGCATAAAGACAAAGTCACGGAACCAGAAAGACAGACTCATGTGCCAGCGATTCCAAAACTCCTTTAAATCCCTTGACAAAAAGGGCTTGTTAAAGTTTATCGGACTATGAATGCCCATCAAGTTTGAAATGGCTAAGGCAAACATAGAGTAGCCCGCAAAGTCAAAAAACAGTTCTAAACCGAAAGTATACATAACTGCAAGAGCATAATGGTTAAAGAAACCACCTGTCTGCAAGGCCAAATTTTTCAGCGGAGGCAATAATGTCTCTCCTAAAATGTGAGCCAAGATAAACTTGTAGAGGAAGCCAAGCATGATATACTTGACAGCCTCTTCTAGCATATCCATCAGCTCATCCCGCTCAGGAATGCTCTCATAATTTTCATTGAAGCGTTTAAAACGATCAATGGGACCACTCGAGAAAGTCGGCATAAAGAGAAGAAAACGTAAGAATTGCCAGACGGTTAAATCCTTGATGACACCGTCTCTCAGTTCAACGATAACCCCAACAGCACGAAAGGTTAAGTAAGAAATCCCTAAAAATCCAAACAAAGATTGAGGTCCATGAATAGCAGGAGATACTTTCACAAAGACGATTGGCAATAGAGATAAAAAGCTAACTAGGTAAAATATCCATTTACTATCCCGTTGTTTCCTATACCTTTTGTAGAAAAATACAAGCAGTACTTGCCAGATAACATAAAGGATAAGAGCACTTATTTGATCGGTCTTTCCACCGACCAACATGGTGACGATAAAGAAGAAACTAACAAGCACCTCGTACAAGGCAAAACGTTTCTTGAAAAAAAGACCAATAAAGATAGGTAAAGTCGCAGCAATTACGTATAAAAAGTACTGAAGATCACCATAAGGTTCCAAATGAGGTAGCTGTTTATAAAGCTCCATCATCTACTGTTTACCTCGTTAATCAAGCCCTTGATATCAATTTTACCATTAGGCGTTAGCGGCAAACTATCTCGATAGAGAAACTTAGACGGCATCATATAAGACATCATGATATCTGCTAGGTCTTCTTTGATAGCCTTGGTAATATCGATATCACGTTCAAACTGTTCACGAACGCCGTCCTTTAGGATGACATAGGCCAGTAGATTTTGTACCTTGTGGTCCTTGTTATAACGTGGGACAGCAACAGCCGACTCGATATAGCGAGACTTATTGAGGTTTTGAGAGACATCTTCAAGTTCAATGCGATAACCATTAAACTTAATCTGGAAATCCATGCGTCCACCATAGAGAAGCAAGCCCTCATCTGTCATGGTTCCTACATCCCCTGTATGGTAGGCTGGAAGACCTTCGAATTCAAAGAAAGCTTCTGCCGTTTTTTCAGGATTATTCATATAGCCTTTTGAAACAGCTGGCCCAGAAACGATGATTTCTCCCTGCTCACCATTTGGAACTTTCTTACCTTCCTCATCAATGATAAAGGTTGGAGAATCAGCCTTGGTATAGCCGATTGGCAGGCGTTTGAGAGTCGCCAACATCTCATCAGTGACGGCAACTGCTGACAAAGCCACTGTCGCTTCTGTTGGACCGTAGGCATTGATAATACGAGCATTTGGGAATCGCTCGCGCAGTTTTTGAGCCGTTTTAACCGTCAATTCTTCACCATCAAAGTAGAAATGCGTGATTCCTGGCATTTTCTCACTGTTAAAGTCTTCTGACAACATGGCCATATCTGCAAAGGAAGGCGTTGAGGTCCAAATAGCAATTGGGAGTGAAAAGATGGTCGTAAAGAGCTTTTTAAAATCCTGAGTAATGACTGAAGGAAGAGCGAAAAGCGTACCACCTAGTGCCAATGTTGGTGCCCAGTACATGACAGACAGGTCAAATGAATAAGGTGGCTGAGCCAGCATTTGTGGACGACTTGGCGTCGCAAATTCCTTATCTGTAATCATCCAGTTGGTAAAGCTGAGGAGATTATCATGGGAAATCTGCACTCCCTTTGGCTTACCAGTCGTACCAGAAGTAAAGATAATGTAGTAGTTATCATCACCCTTGACTGGATGCGTGATTTCATAGCTAGTCCCTTGAGAAAAGGCTTCTTGAACCTGAGCTAGAGTCATCATTTGCGTAGAGACTTGCTCCAATGGAAAATCTGAGATGGCAATAATCAAACTTGGCTCTGCAACTTCTACGATAGCAGAAACTCGTTCCAAGGCTGAATGGCTGTCAATTGGAATGTAGGCATGACCCGACTTAGTCAGCGCTACAAAGGTAGCCAACATCTCATATTCCTGACCACCAAAAACGACGACTGGAGATTTCTCAGGCAAGTCAAGTCGATCGATAGCTGCAGCTAAACTATCTGAATCAGCCTTCAGATCGCCATAAGTATGCTCTTGACCTAAAACATTGTAGACAGGATATGTTGGCTGTGTTTGAGCAAAGTGCTCAATCGTTTCAATCATATCTTTTATCGGTTTATTAGACACAGTTCTTTTTCTCCTTTAAACTAGAACTCATTATAAATAAAGCCACCTTGTCCCTGCCCAAGGTAACTAAAAAAATAAAGCAAGCCAAGTAAGATTACAAAATATAGGGCCGTCCGGCCTAAAAATACATGTAGGTTTCGTTGTTTTTTCATAAGCTATCCATTAATATATCATTTCTATTGACTACAAATACGCACTATTAGTAACTTATCTTCCTAACATTTTACCACTTTATCAACCTTTTTTTCAACTGTTTACCATAACTTAAAAGTTCGTTTTAGGTTATTTTAAGATAAATTAAAATGTTAACAGTAGATGCAGGCAAAGATTTCCATTTCTATAAATCTCCTATACCAGTCATCAGAAATTAAACAGTTTAAAGAATAACAACAAACACACGGCTCCCTCTTTGGGCATTTTTATGCTAAAATAGTAGCTATGGATAAAATTATTAAAACTATATCAGAAAGCGGAGCCTTTCGTGCTTTTGTCCTTGACAGCACAGAAACCGTCCGCACTGCTCAAGAAAAACATCAAACTCAAGCCAGTTCGACTGTTGCACTTGGTCGTGCCCTTATCGCTAGCCAAATTCTCGCAGCCAATGAAAAAGGAAATACCAAGATTACTGTAAAAGTTCTTGGAACGAGCTCTCTCGGTGCCATCATAACGGTCGCAGATACCAAAGGAAATGTCAAAGGCTACGTTCAAAATCCAGGTGTTGACATCAAAAAGACCGCAACAGGTGAAGTCCTAGTCGGACCTTTTGTCGGCAATGGTCAATTTCTCGTTATCACAGACTATGGTACTGGAAATCCTTACAACTCTATGACTCCCCTCATATCCGGGGAAATCGGTGAAGACTTGGCCTACTACCTGACCGAAAGTCAACAAACTCCTTCAGCCGTCGGCCTCAATGTTCTTTTGGATAAAGACGACAAGGTCAAAGTCGCAGGTGGCTTCCTTCTCCAAGTATTGCCAGGGGCCAAGGAAGAAGAGACTGCTCGCTTTGAGAAACGCATCCAAGAAATGCCAGCCATTTCAACTCTTCTAGAAAGCGACGACCATATCGAAGCCCTTCTCAAGGCTATCTATGGCGACGAATCCTACAAACGCCTTTCCGAAGAAGAAATCCGTTTCCAATGTGACTGCAGCAAAGAACGCTTTATGGATGCTCTTGCCAGCCTTCCAAGCTCAGACTTAGAGGAAATGAAAGAGGAAGACCACGGGGCAGAAATCACTTGTCAATTCTGCCAAACAACTTATAATTTTGATGAAAACGACCTGGAGGAACTCATTCGTGACAAATCTTAATACACCTTTTATGATTGGCAATGTTGAGATTCCCAATCGTACTGTTTTAGCGCCCATGGCTGGTGTCACCAACTCAGCCTTTCGTACCATCGCAAAAGAGCTTGGAGCTGGACTCGTTGTGATGGAAATGGTCTCTGACAAGGGAATCCAATACAACAACGAAAAAACCTTGCATATGCTTCACATCGATGAAGGCGAAAATCCCGTTTCTATCCAACTCTTTGGTAGTGATGAAGACAGCCTCGCACGCGCAGCAGAATTCATCCAAGAAAATACCAAGACTGATATCGTCGATATCAACATGGGATGCCCAGTTAACAAAATCGTGAAAAACGAAGCTGGCGCTATGTGGCTCAAGAATCCAGACAAAATCTACTCTATTATCAACAAGGTCCAATCTGTCCTTGATATCCCCCTTACTGTCAAAATGCGTACCGGCTGGGCTGACCCATCTCTGGCAGTAGAAAATGCTCTCGCCGCTGAGGCTGCTGGTGTCTCTGCCCTTGCTATGCACGGTCGTACCCGTGAGCAAATGTATACTGGTCACGCTGACCTTGAGACCCTTCACAAGGTCGCTCAAGCTTTGACCAAGATTCCATTTATCGCCAACGGTGACATCCGTACGGTTCAAGACGCTAAACAACGCATCGAAGAAGTTGGTGCTGACGCAGTTATGATTGGCCGCGCAGCCATGGGAAATCCCTACCTCTTCAATCAAATCAATCATTACTTTGAAACAGGAGAAATCCTTCCTGATTTGACCTTTGAAGATAAGATGAAAATCTCCTACGAACACTTAAAACGCTTGATTAGCCTCAAAGGAGAAAAAATTGCAGTCCGTGAATTCCGCGGCCTCGCTCCTCACTACCTCCGGGGAACATCTGGCGCTGCTAAACTTCGTGGAGCCATTTCACAAGCTAGCACTCTTGCAGAGATTGAAGCCCTCTTGCAATTAGACAAAGCATAGTCTCACATCTACAACTAACAAAAACGGCAAAGCTCAAAAATGAGTCTTGCCGTTTTTATATATTTTCATCTTGTAAATCTAATTGCTTCACTCTAGCTATATAATAGGACATAATCAAAAACAAATTGAGGCTGACAATCCATATAGACCATTCATGAAGAAAATGCATCAATACAGCCAAGCTGATTGCGCCCACTACAAAACTTCCCACAACAATCCCATAATTTAAGGCCTGACGACGGTATTCTTGGATATTTCCTTCTCTTCTAGCAATGCGATACAAAGCGGTCAGCATCTTTCGATAATTTCCAGACGTCATAAAAATGACATAGGGATGATCTTCAATCAAACTGCCCGTAAATGTTAGCATCATCATTCCTGTTCCAAAAGCGATGAAAGGAACTTCTAATAGAGGAAATCGTGAAAAGAAAGGTAGAATAAGAGTTCCAATAAATAAAGGGAGCAGCATCTTAACCCGCCAGTAGGCCGTTTTGCGGTATTCTTTCATGTGCAATGCAAACAGAAATCCTAGAGAAAAGAAAATAATGGAGCAGAATCGTAGCATCGTATTGATAACATTTGAGTCGTGCCAATCAGATATCAATAGGAGAATATTCCCTGTCTGTGTCGCTACCAAACTATGGTATTGAATATGGCAAAACACATCCAAAGAACCACCTACAAATCCAAGAAATACTCCCATCAATCGTGTGTTTTGAGGTAAGATTAATTTATCCGCCATGTATTATCACTCGTTTTCCTTTGATTTTTTTATTATACCACTTTCTCTTGGAGAAACTAAGTGAAAAACAGTTGACTCACTCTTTTACAGAACGATTTCTAGTAAGAGTTAAAACACCAAATTTTATTATTGAAACAAGGCAACGCTTGAAACTTTACCATCCGCACCTGTTGTAATTTGGATGATTTTTCCTCCACCGATTTTAGCATTATACTTGCCATCATCAAGGGTGTAAGAGTAGCCTCTAATAGAGTAGTTTTCTTTATTTCCTTCTGCAGTTTCTACTGTAAATTGGCCCCCTGATGAAACCGTAATAGTTTCGCCATTTGCTCCCTTCCAGTTGCCTGCAGCTGCTGAGAAATCACCATCGACCATGGTTAAAACACCCTTGTAGCGTTTGTTGTGTTCTGCTTGCTTGTCTTGAAGTTTGCGGTCAGTTGTTGGATCATAGCCTGACTGGTTAGACTGGGCTTGAGAACCTTGCTGAGTTGATGGAGCCTGAGCTGGAGCTTGTTGACTAGGAGCTGCTTGTTCTTGTCTTGATTCAGGCGCTGGTTTCGCTTGTGACTGATCTGCTGTTGTAGAAGACTGACCAGAAGATGCCTGAGCCTTTTCAGATGAAGCTGAGCTTGAAGATTTTTGAGTCTTGCTTTCTTTGCTAGAAGAAGCTGCTTTGGAACTTGATGATTGACTTGTCTTGGCAGAGCTACTGGTTTGAGCGGTTTCGTTTTTATTTCCACAAGCTCCCAGTAGCAAGGTAGAAGCCAATACAGTCGCTGCCATCAATTTGATATAGGTTTTCTTTTTCATTTTTCTACTCCTTTGTAACATTTTTGAAATATTAAGAAATCTTTTTGTAATATAATTGTAACATTAGACCTTGAATCTGTCAATTATTTAGATAAACTATTTTAAAAATTGTTCCCTCCACTATTTCAATTCGTAATCGAAACGAAAAAATAGAAAATTTTTTATATTAGAGTCCTATTTTTTGCATCGCTCTTGTGTAATTCTAAGAAAGATAGCCATTCATAAAAAATGATAATAAATAAAGAGGGCGGGAACTTTGTCCCGACCTCACTTTTATTTCAATCGATAGGTTTTTCTTGGTTTCTTTTTAGGCACTCGTTTGAGCCCAACCTCTTCTACATATTCGCCGTATTTTACGAGAAAGTTATTGCTGACGATGGGCCGACCTGGGTTGATGAGATTGACCAGTTCGGTTCCTTCATAGACAGTAAACTCTTCCTCCAGCAGATAAAGGAAGGTCGGATTCCAGTCGAGACGGCCTTGAATTCGTTTGATGGATTCTTGGATAATGGCATAATGGTCAAAGGCGAAGGCTTGCTCCTCCAACTCTACTCCCTCAAGATAGCATTTGCCTGTCTGAAAATCGACATCTACAAAAACGACATCCTTGGCATCGTCTCCTGCCTGAACGAGGCCTAAGGCGCGACTAGGCAGATACACCAAGTGGGCAATGGTCACGGTCCAGCCCCGTGGATCACGACCAGGGGTCGATACGGTCATCAATTGCTCGATTTTTTCTAAAGGAAGTTCGAGATTGACTTCTTCACTTACTTCGCGCTGACAGGCATGTGCAGCATCTTCTCCCTTGTCCATAAAGCCTCCAACTAAGGCCAAACAGTTTTGATAAGGGTGGGCCTTGCGACGAATCAGCAGGAGCTTGATCTTTTCTTCGACAAAGCAGTAGGCTACCATATCCACTGTCACACTTGGTTTTTCATATTGAGGGAGTTCCTGCTTGTAGTACCAGTCTAAAAACTCCTCCTGCCTAGCATGGATTTCATAATATTCTTTTTCCGTCATCCCGGCTGGAATCATCGTATCTGCCATCTTATGCCTCCTTTCGAACTGCCTTGGTCCATTGGTACCAACCCACTAGACTATTGAGTGTGTAAACCCAGTACATCCCTTGGATGTGAATATTTTCACCCCACCAGAGGTAGATACTAAAGAGATTGGTTGCAATCCAGAAAATCCATTGCTCACGGTAAAGACGTGTCATCAAGAGCTGACCAACACCATTGGTCGCATCGGTAACACTATCACGGAAAGGGCGAGCACTATGGATACTTTGGTAAGCCAAGCCCATGCCAATCCAGATAATAGCAGTCAAAACCAAGTACTTGAGCCAGTCAAGAACAGATAATTTCTTAGCTTCAAAGTGGGATTCTTCTGGTTTTCCTTGGTCGTTGATACGATTGGACAACCAAGCATAGAGACCAATCGGCTGCATGACAAAGAAGTAAACAGTCGTCAAGACTTCGCCATAAAAAGTCGCATTCATTGCCAAAATCAAATAGATAGCTGAGTTAATGGCTCCAAAGAGATAATTGCTTGTACGACCTTCTGCTACCAAGATAACACAGACAATCCCAGTCCAAGATGCAAACAAGCTCAGCCAGTCATAACTTTCCGTATTTTGAGTGAATTCCAAGATCAAGGGGACACTCGACAAGGCGATGAGATACAACCACCGGAAAAGGCTACGGCCGACAAAGAGATCTTTCCATAGCAGGCGCATGATTCCTGCAAAACCGATCTTATGGGCTTCTGCATGGACATTTTTAAAGTTTTCGATAAATTGTGTGATTTTTTCAGTTAGTTTTTTCATAATTTTCTCTTAATCTGCTTGGTAAATGGCATCGATAGCCACTTTTGCTGCTTCATAATTGCCTAGGTAATCCTCCGCTAGATAAACTAAAGGAATATTGGTTAAATATCGCTCTCTCATCTGATCCAAATGCTGGGAAAAACTGTAGCGAATATGGTCTCCCGCCATGGTCATATCTCTAAATCCGTCATTGACATAGGAGCCAACAGGTTGCACAAAGAGAATCAAGTCCCATTTTTCCTTAGCCAAAATCGAAACAAAGAGATTGTCAAAGGTTTCTCCTGATAAGTCCCCTTGGTCTTCAGTCTCCATGTAATAATCATAGTAACCCTTGGTTACCAATGAGTTGGTATCAGCTATCACTAGACCTCGATTGGCATTGCTATCGATTAGCTTTGAGGTCTGGTCATACTGCCCCAACAGGAGATAATAATAATCCTTTGGAGTCAATTCATCGTCACGGACATTGTTTTTAATCTGGTACTCACGCGCGTATTCCAGGCTGACCGGCGCATCGTAATACCTTGCCAAATCCTTGGCCAGAGTGGTCTTCCCATTGCTGGCACTTCCCATAATCAACACTTTCTTTGTAAACTGACGACGGAAGGGCTGAGCGATGTATTTCCAATATTTGCTTGGATTTTCTCGAATCATAGTCGATGAGATACCAAACTTTCTTTCTTGCAAGACAGTGCCAAATCCACGTTTAGATAGCTCTTGCTGGTAGTCTGCTTCTCCTACAAAGAAGATCAGCTCTTGCTGGTTTTCATCGTAGGAAATCTCCGCTAACATCTGGTCCAACCACTCCTGCCAGCCCATAGGGTAACGGGGAAGGTTGGTCTCATCCAGCTTACAGACAGAGGTCAACTCATCGTCACGAAAAGCTTCTCGGATATAGCGAAATCGTTTTTGAAGAGTTAAGCCTATCTGCTCCCCTCGGTCTCCCTCATAGCCTGAAACGACTACCCAGACCTGATCACACTGGCGCTTCGCTCTCTGGATCAGGTCGATATGCCCTTGATGGAGAGGGGCAAAGGTTCCAAATATCACTGCTGTTTTCTTTTTCATAAACGTTTTACCTTTTTATAATTTTTAATATTTTTATTTTCTGTGTTTTTATTATATACTATATTTTTATTTTGTCAATATATTTTTATTATTTTTTATAAAAAAGTGGCAAAAAAGAGAAGGCCATCTTTATACTGCCCCTCAAAAGTTGAACATAAAAACTCTAACTTTTGTGGTTCACTAGCCTTCTCTTTTTATATCTTAGTTTCATCTCTATATGAAATGACTTATCATTATTAGATACCAATTATAAGTAAAATCTTTGGGATCTTCAATGGTTAACCAATCAAATGCTAAATATCGAAAGTGGATATTTTTAAAAAACTGAATCATTATTTTCTTCTTTTCATCGCGATGAATGAAGTTCCAATCAAACCAAGGAGACCAATGATCTCAAGAACTAGATTAGACGCCACTCCTGTAGATGGCAATTTCTTCTCAGTTGCTGATGTAGGATTCCCTTTTGCCACTGTTTCATTTCCAGCAGCCAGTGATTTATGATTAACTTCTTTATTCTGGAATTTTCCAGTTTGTCTCTCTCCTATCTGTTTTTGACTATCTTGGATAGACGGTTTAGTCTGCTTAGGTGTAGTGACATTTTGATTCTTAGAAAGTGTCTTAATCGCAAACAAACTGAAGTGGTTCGTTTTAAAAACAACTTGCCCATTTTCAACTTTAGAAGGAATACGCTCAAGGTCGCCATTTTCCTTTACGTGATAGACATGAACATCTGAGCCAGTCTGCCCAAGCGCGAGCCGAACAGTTCGTTCTCCATTGACATGAGTTTCCTTGCCTCCTTTAGAAAGAGATAAGTCAAACACACGAACTGTTCCTCCTCCTGTTTTACGAGCAATTTTATCAGCCAACTCTTTCGTCGTTACTTCCTTGAGATGTAACTTATCAGCATCTGTAGGTTTATCAAATATTACTGAAACTTTCGTCTTGCCATCTGCTGCTGTAAAGATTTTATGTGTCTTTGGTTGTGCCGGCGTGTGTGGTTTCTTGCCTTCTGGTTGAGGACTTGGTTGCATACCCGGTTTTGGAGCAGATGGCTTCTGATTTTCAGTACCGGGTTGTGCCGGTGTTTGCGGTTTTTTGCCTTCTGGTTGAGGACTTGGTTGCATACCTGGTTTTGGAGCAGATGGCTTCTGATTTTCAGTACCGGGTTGTGCCGGTGTTTGCGGTTTTTTGCCTTCTGGTTGAGGACTTGGTTGCATACCCGGTTTTGGAGCAGATGGCTTTTTATCCTCAGTACCGGGTTGTGCCGGTGTTTGCGGTTTTTTGCCTTCTGGTTGAGGACTTGGTTGCATATCTGGTTTTGGAGCAGATGGCTTCTGATTTTCAGCACCGGGTTGTGCCGGCGTGTGTGGTTTCTTGCCTTCTGGTTTAGGACTTGGTTGCAAATCTGGTTTTGGAATTTCTTTCTTATCTTCTTTCTTTGGCACTAAGTTGGCCTTCGCTACCTTCAATTCAGATAAGCTCTTCTGAAGCTCTCCTATCTGAGTATCTAGCTGCTTTTCTGTAATATTTACTTGTTCTAGAAGCTCTTTCCCTTGTTTAATGATTTCGCTTGCACGATTTCTGACCTTTTCATAAGCAGAACCAGCTTCTCCTGTTAACTTAGCTCCATCTGGGACTGTCTTCATTTCTTCTTCAAGCTGGCTGATAGCCTTCTGAAGTTCCACAATCTGCTGAATCTTATTAAAGGATGGAAGAAATTCATTCTTAAAGTAATCCGCTAGATATTTCCCTTCTAAGGTAGCATAATTCTTATTCCACGTTTGCTTAATGCCTGATTCAAATTCTTTTTCTAGACTAGGAATTTTCGCGTATTTTTCTCGATACAAAGCGACTTGTCTTGTCATCTTTTCGATTTGTGCATGGATTTGATAATAGATAAAGTCATCTATAAACGTTTGGAGAGTTTTGGCAGTGTATGAACCTTTTTCTAACTGTTCTCTAAATGCTTTTATTTTATCAGGAGCAATCTTTTTAGAATCATCCCAAATATCTTTTTTCTGCACCTTATAATCACTGTTATTTTCTGGTAACTCTGGATAGTTATTCACTTCAGCCAAAGCTTGCTCTAGTTTTTTTAGCTCTTCCTTAGCCTTATTCTTCAAAGATTCTATCTCTTTCGTTTCTTCAGTCGGTGTCTGAGATTTCCCATCTTTAGTTGGAGGAATATGACCTTCCATATCAGGCTTTCTTTGAGGCTCAGTTGGTTTCGTTAACCCTTTTTTGAATTCCTCCACAGTAGCATTTAGCTCTGACTTCGCTGTTTCTAGAATCCGATTTAGTTCCTCTTTTGTTTGAGCTTTAGAAAGCTCTGATCTATATTTATTTACAATTCCTAAGGCATTTTTAATTAATTCATCAAATTTAGACTCATCCTCAGATTTCAGATCTTTTTTAGTTCTATCCAACAGCTCACTCATGTGATTAGAAAGCGATAGATTAGCTTCTGAAATTTGTTTAGCCAAATCTTGCTGATCAGTCTCCTTAGCACTTCGTTTGTCTCTCGGTTTCGTTGTCTCTTTATTGCCATTAGATGACTTGAGTTTTGCAATCTCATCAAGAAGACTGTGTTTAGCCTTCAGCACCTCTTCATTTTTCGCGGCCTGATCGAGTTGCTGAAGCGCCTTTTTTTCCGACTCGCGTAACTGTTTGATTGTGGCATCCTCGTTTGCTTCTTCTTTGTTTAGTTTTTTCTCCTTTATGTTTTCGTCCACTTGTTGATTGACGTAGTTTTGAATTTCTTTTTCAACGTAGGCTTTGTAAGATTTGAATAACTTACCTAGATCAGCAATAACTTCTTGTTTAATCGTTTGGAGTGATTTATCCGACTCGTTCTTAAAATCATTTACAACTCGCTCTTTGATTTTATTGATTTCGCCTACTAAAGAACTTTTATCTTCTTCGGTGATACCTTTTGTAGTTGCCATATCGTTAATCAATTTCTTTTGATGGTCGAGTTCTTCATTGATTTTTTTGAAAGTATCTTCCAGCTCTCTATAACTATTCTCCAAAGTTTCTAGGTTATCACGGTCATCTTCTCCCTCAATCTCTTTTATCAAGGAATCTTTCCGCTCGGTTGGTAGGGTACCTTTTCTGATTTCTTCTTTTAAACGTTTTTGAATTTCAGCGACCGCACCTGTGTTCTCTTTTGTAGAAGTATCGTGAGACTGTTCCGAGCTCTCCTTAGTCGGAGGAACTACCTTGTTTTCATCTTTCGATTGATTTTCTTTTTCCTTCCTTTCTTGTTCCATATGCTGCTTTTCATGGTGTTCTAGTAAGTCTAGGTGAAAATCATTATCTATCGAAAGCAAGCTTTCTGTATCATTCGCCTGTTCGATTTTCTGCTGATATGCTGCTTTTTTATCTGTAGGAAGGTCACTTTCCGCTAGCTCCTTTATTAATTTTTCTTTTGCATCTTTCAAAGTTTCTCTAGCTGGTTCTGTTTTTTTATTATTTTCAGAAGAAGTTTCTTTGTTTTCTCCTGCCTTACTCTTAGATGAAGTTTGCTCAGTGACCTTGGCACTATTTGTAGGTGTACTAGAGCTCATCTCACCAGCATGAGCAACACTCCCCATAAAGAAGCTAGCTACTAGTACACTAGCTACTCCTACACTAAATTTACGAATGGAATAACGCATTCTTCGTTCATGATTTGATTTAAACATATCTATATCCTCCATAATTTTAATTAACTACAGTATATCCTGCTAATATGAATTGTATATGAAATTTGCTATATTATTTTCGCTATCCTTTCATTCTTCCATTAGGAATGATAACTTCTTGCAGTAATTTCTCTTCTTCTGCTATTCTTTGATAAAGAATAACCGCATAGACAGGAAAAATAAAGATAAAAGTTACGTAAGCATGACTCACCAAAGCTAAACCAACTAACTCAGGAAGAATATTCAAAAAGTAATTGGGATGTTTCACAATTCGAAAGAGAGGATGATCTACAAATTTGTGATTATTAACAAGCATTAGCTTTACTGTCCAAATATCTCCCAACAAGTGAATCACCAACATCAACATCAGCATAGAAAAAATAAGCAAGACTAAACCAACCATGCTCATGCCATCAAACCTTGTCTTATGTACCATTGCTTCAACGAAGCAAGAGAGATAAAAAACAATATGAGCCATCGTTAATCGTTTTGTATTCTCAACTCCAAATTCTTTCCCGCCATTGCTAAGGATTCGTTTTTCATTCTCCATCGAACGTTTTAAAAAAATCAATCGAACGAGGAAGGTTACTAAAATAATCGCTAATACCATACCAGTATCCTTTCTTTTTTCTATATTTAAAATAATATTCTCATGTTAAACCTATGTGAATTTTAACAAAAAAGAACGGAGAGATTTCCGTTCTTTTGCTTTATACAACTAATCTGCTTGCAAGCAAATTTTAAATTCCATTCCCTGTTCATAAGGGAGAAAACTATAAGACATTTGATAACTTTCTAGGATGTTATTCACGATATAGAGCCCTAAGCCAGACCCTTCAGACTTATCTGTAACAACTTGAGAGTGGTAAAAAATATCAAACAAATGATTCAACTCTTCTTGATTAAGGGGTTGGCAGGTATTCTTGATAGAAAGATAGCCATCTTGCTCGGATAGGATTACGCGCCCATTTTTATCTGAATATTTAATTGCATTACTAATCAGGTTTGTCAAAACCTTATCCAATGCCTTGAGACTCATGATGACCCTAGTAGCATCTGTCAATTGATTTTCAATTTCTATTCCTCTTGAGCGTGCTAATTCCTGATAGCGAGATAAAACATCCGTCAAAATAGTCTGGACTATCAAGGTCTCGCTACACTCTGTCCACTCTTGGAACTTAGAGGACTCCAAAACTTCTTCGAGCAAGTGGCTCATTTGATCAATTTGATCGATACTCTTTGCTATATACTTAGGGTGGTCTTTATAATCCCCAATATTGTACTGCATATTCTCTAGAATAATTCGAAGACTGGCTAAAGGGGTTTTCAACTCATGTGACGCTCCACGAACAAAAGAAACTTTCTGCTTTTGCAACCTGACAATCCGTTCATTTCTTCTCTCAGATTCATCAATGACTGCCAGCAAGTTTTCATACACATCATTGATTTGCTTTCCAACTTCCCCAACTTCATCCTTTCGCGTTTCATCAAAGCGAATATCATGATCCAACTCCTGCATCTTACCTGTAACTTTTGAGATATAAAAGAGAGGCTCCAGTAAACGTTTCGTATAGAAGTAGGAAAAGAGAAAGGCAAATACAAGCGTTGCTAAAAAGGTATACGGGAGATAGAGAAGCATAATCCGTGTTGCCTCTTTATAAATATCCACACCTTGAATAAATTGAATGGTTACCTTTTTACCATCAGCTGTCGTAATCTGACGGTCAATCGTTACGATATAGTTAGTGGGACTGCCTTCCTTTATTTCCAAGTCGTGCACAAGGGAAATTCTCTTATCCAGTACGTCATCTTTCAAATGGGCAGAGATGCGAAGAGATTTCGAATAGGACTCCAGCAAACTAGGCAGTTCATGAAAATTTTTGCCTTCTAAGTGCTTGCTCATAATAGTAGCACTCTCATTAAACTTCTCACCCTCTTGCTGAATGTAATAAAAAGGAAAGGTCAGATAGATGGCAATGTGGATGACCAAAGCAATTGCACCTAAAATCGAAAAACTTCTTAAAAATGATTTGGTTAATAATTTAGGGTTTTTTATCATAAACTAATTTTATATCCGGCATTTTTCACTGTTACAATACAATCCAAATCCAACTTCTTACGAAGATTTCGAATGTAAACATCAACTACTCTATCAAGAGGCAAATCTGCAAAATCATTTGAGATAGACTCGAGTATCTGCTCTCTACTCAAGACCTGGTTCTTATGTTGGATTAAACATTTTAAAACCAACAATTCTTTCGGCTTAATTGCAACCTCCTCGTTCTTGACTCGAGCTTGGTAGGATGTAAAATCCACTGTCACATCTTGATAATGCCAAATATCCTCCACAACATAGTAACGCCTAAGCAAGGCTTGAATCCGTTTGACTAGGAGCACCAGTGAAAATGGTTTCGTCACATGATCATCAGCATAAAGGTCAAATACCTGCATCTGAGTTTCCTCATCTCCGAGCGCACTTAAGACGATTACAGGAATATCATGATTTCCATTAATTTCTTTTAACACCTCAAATCCACTCCGCTTCGGTAACATCAGATCCAAGACCATCAGATGAATAGGGAACTCATGAAATTTCTCCAGAGCTTCCTGTCCATCCTTTGCTAGAATAACATGATAGCCTTCTTCTCTCAAAAAAGCAGCTACTCCCTCTCTAATCATATCCTCATCATCTACAACTAAAATGTTCATCTATTTCCCTTCTTAACCTATCTAAAATTCACTCTTTGGCTAGGTTTACGTTATTTTCATTTCATACGCAAAAAAAGAAACAGGGCTCTATTGAAATGGTGGAAATTTCAGGAAACTCTGCTCTTTTTCATTCTATACAAATCTTAATATCTATTTATTCTTATTATAACCAATATTTACATATTGTCAACTTATTTCCTTTGGTTTTTTAAAAATAAATACAAAAAGAATCAGGACAACTCCTGATTCTCTATTTTTAAGCAATATCAAATTTTAATTGACCAGCTTTGACACCAATCTTGAGGGTCTTTCCTGCCACTAATTCTCCCTTAAGAAGAAGTTCTGCCAACTTGTCCTCCACTTCTGTTTGCAGGGTTCTGCGAAGTGGGCGAGCTCCCATTTCTGGATTGTAACCTTGGCTTGCTAGTAACTTCAACGCTGAAGCTTGCAGTTTCAAGTCGATGCCTTTCTCTGCTAGGCTAGCAATCAATGGTTTCACCATGATCTTAACGATTTCCTGCATGTGGTCGCTATCCAAACTGTGGAAGACCACCTTTTCATCAATACGATTGATAAACTCTGGTCGATAAGCTTTTTTCAACTCTTCAAAGATTCGTTTTTCCATATTTTCCTGGTCAAAACGAATGTCCTTTGCCCCAAATCCGACAGTCTTATCATCACGAAGGGCTGTCGCACCAAGGTTTGACGTCATGATGATAATGGTATTTGAAAAGTCAACCTTGCGCCCCTTGCTATCTGTTAACACACCATCGTCCAAGACTTGCAAGAGGACATTAAAGATGTCTGGGTGGGCCTTCTCGACCTCGTCAAAGAGGAGAACGGAATATGGTTTGTTACGAACCTTCTCGGTCAACTCCCCACCTTCTTCGTAGCCCACATAGCCCGGAGGAGCTCCGTTGAGACGGCTGGCTGCGAATTTCTCCATATACTCACTCATATCAAAACGGATAAGGGCTGATTCGTCGTCAAAGAGAACTTCTGCCAAAGCCTTGGCTAATTCAGTTTTCCCGACACCCGTCGGCCCTAGGAACATAAAGGAACCAATCGGACGCTTGTGACTGCGAATACCTGACTGGTTGCGGCGAATGGCACGGCTAATACTTGAAACAGCTTGATCTTGACCGATGACGCGTTTATGCAATTCCGCTTCCAAGTTCAGGTACTTCTTAGCATCTGTTTGCGTCAGCTTTTGGACTGGGATACCTGACAAACGACTTAAGGTGGTCAAAATATCAGATTCTGTCACCAAGTCTTTATAGACAGGCTCTTCTTGTTCTTTTGCGATTAGCTGGCCTGCTTGTTTCCACTTGCCATCCATCAAGGCCTTGTCAGCTGGACTCAAGTCGGATTCGTCCATTCTCACATGCTTGGATTTGTTTTGCACAGTTGCTGCCGCTTCATCTAAAAGGTCGATAGCAGAATCTGGTAAGTGACGACTAGTCAAGTAACGATGCGCCATCTTGACAGCTGTTTCGACAGCTTCATCTGTGATTTGCACACGGTGGTGTTTCTCATAGGTAGCTTTCAAACCTTGCAAAATGGTCATGCTGTCAGCTAGACTTGGCTCTTCAATCGTCACTTTGGCAAAACGACGAGAAAGAGCTGCATCCTTTTCGATGTGTTTTTGGTATTCTTCCTGAGTGGTGGCCCCAACCGTTCTCAAAGTTCCACGCGCCAAGGCTGGTTTCAAGATATTGGCCGCATCCAGAGTCGAGTCAATACCGCTTCCAGAACCCATGATGGTGTGGAGTTCATCGATAAAGAGGATCACTTTGCCATCTTCCTCGATATCTTTGATGATGTTGTTCATGCGCTCTTCAAAGTCACCACGAAAACGTGTCCCCGCAACGACATTCATCAAATCAAGCTCTAGAACACGCATCTTTGCCATTTCTGCAGGTACATCCCCACTAGCAATACGCTGAGCAAGTCCAAGTGCCAGAGCTGTTTTCCCGACACCCGCATCTCCAACCAAGACAGGATTATTCTTGGTCTTCCGACTCAAAATCTGAATCATACGTGCGATTTCCTTGTCACGACCAATAACTGGTTCTAACTTGCCAGAGCGCGCTTGCTCCGTCAGGTCATGCGTGTAGTCCTCTAGACCACCACTTTGAGCTTGAGGCATGCCCATCATATTGGCCATAGAATTTTGCTTGTCAGTTACTGTGCGATGGCGTTGACGCAAAGCCTTAAGGTCTTCTCTTGTCCAACCTGCACGTTCCTCTAAATTGCGACGAAGAGCAGCAATTCTGACCTGATCTTTCTGGTCTTCATAAGAAAATCCTGCTCTCTCCAAGATGCGAGTTGCCAAGGCATTGCCATCATGCAAGATTGCATATAATACATGCTCTGTCCCTAACACCTTTGCGTGGACCACTGAGGCTACATACTCTGCTTCTGCAAAGAGAACCTCCAAACGATGGGAAAAGGGCAATTCCGTAAAGGTTTCATCTTGGCTATAGTCGGTTTCAGTCAGTTCCAACGCAACCTCTTCTAAACGGTCCATTTCATAAGGATAATCATTTAGAGTCGCACCTGCCACACTGTAACTGTGATTGGACATGGCAATCAATAAATGCCAAGACTCTAGGTAATGAGCTCCAAAATGGCCAGCAACCATGTAGGCACTTTCGATACATTCATTCAATGCTTTTGAATAGTTCATCTTACTTCTCTTTTCTATCTACCTCTTGCAATAGCTGTCGGAGCATATTGGCACGGACAACTGAGGATTCTTCCCCTAGGACACGATCTGTTGCTACTGAAGTCAGTAAGGTCATCTCCTGCTTGGTCATTAAGTCCTGCTCCACCAAAAGCTGGAGAATATCCTCATAAATCTCCTGACTAACTCGCTCACCAATCGAGTAAAGCAAATCGCGGAGCATCTCATGATGACTGGAAAACTCAATCCGCCCAATGCGAATGTAGCCTCCACCACCTCGTTTACTCTCAACTAAGTAACCTCTACTTTCCGTAAAGCGTGTCTTGATGACATAGTTGATCTGACTCGGTACAACCTGAAAGGTATCTGCTAACTGGCTCCGCTGCAATTCCACGATACCAGATCGGTCTAAAATCGCCTTGATATAGGCTTCGATATGATCTGATGTATTTTTAAATCTCATAGTAAATCAAACTCCTTCTTTGAACCTTGACTATCTTTGACTATTATACCGAAATTTTTGATTTTTTTAAAGAAAAAGGGCGCTGGTAAAGGATAATCTTCACCAACTCCCTATTTTTCTACTTATCTAAGCCCAATTCCGCCAAGATTTGACGCTTGTAGGCAATTTTTTGGACTTCCTTGTCCTCGTCTTCAGACCAATCTAGTTTAATTTCTGAAACAATCTGCCCAGGCCGATTTTTTAGGATGTAGATGCGGTCACTGAGATTAAGGGCCTCTTCGATACTATGAGTGATGATGAGGGTCGTCAGCTGCAGCTGCTTGTGAATCTTAAGGTACCAAGCGTGGAGTTCCATCTTGGTCATCTCATCCAAGGCACTAAAAGCCTCGTCAAGAAGAAAGAGCTTGTGCCCGAAAAGGTAGGTCCGAAGCAAGGCTACACGCTGGCGCATCCCTCCGCTGAGTTCGTGAGGATACTTATCCCGTACGGCTGTCAGCTGGAAGGTCGCAAGGATTTCATCCGCTCGGGCAATGGCCTCCGCCTTATCCACCTTTTGAATCAAGAGAGGCAGGATGATATTGCCAAGCACCGTCTTGTGCTCCAAGAGCAAATCCTTTTGTAACATATAACTCACGCGCCCCTTAGGATTTTCCTCGCCATCAAGGACAATTCGCCCAGACTGGACTTCTAAAATCCCAGCGATTAGGTTAAAGAGAGTGGTCTTTCCAACACCACTTGGACCTAGGATAGAAACCACTTCACCCGAAGTCACCTGCAGGTTGATGTCCTCTAAAATCTTTTCATCGCCATAGGCATAGCTTACGTGTTCTAGTCTAATTTCTGTCATTATTTTACAAATTCGTTAGTGAAGCCTTTGTCTGTCAAGTCTTCTTTAAGGATACCATTTTCTTTGTCCCATTTGTAGAAGGCATTCCAGCGGTCAGCGTCAAATTGTCCCCATTTTTCCTTGTCGCTTGCATACTCTTTTGACAAGTATTTTTGAGATTCGATAACAAAGTCACGTTTTTCCTTGAGTTCAGGTGCATTCTTTATGAGGATATCTGCAGCTTCTTCTGGATGTTCCATGGCATATTGGTAGCCTTTTTTGATGGCTTGGATGACTTTACGAGCTTCTTCTTTGTTGTCTTTGAGATAGTCGTTGTTTGCGATGATAACTGGTGAGTAGTAGTCAAACTCCTTGACATAGTCTTTCAAGTACATGAAGTTAGCATCTACGCCTTGAGATTTGGCAAGGATACCATCCCAACCGTAGTAGATCCAAGCAGTGTCAAAGACGCCATTGGCAATCGGTGTGATAGAGTTTGAGTCGTTGTTTGGTACTTTTTCGACATTCTCAAAGTCTCCGCCTTGTGATTCTACCAAGGTTTTCAACATAGCAAGTTCAGTGGGGTCATTCCAAGTACCGTATTTCTTACCAGCCAAGTCTTTTGGACTGCTGACATTGTCAGATTTACGTGAGATGATCCCTGATGTATTGTGCTCAACGATAGCTGCAACGGCAGTAATTCCTGCCCCTTTTTCCAATTTTTTAGCCATGTAGTCTTGGAAATACACTGCAAATGGTGCCTTACCATTGATCACCAAGTCAGATGAGCTTTCTTCTGGTGGTAATTTCAAATCAACATCCACTCCAGCTTCTTTGAAATAACCTTTTTCCTTGGCAACATAAAGCCCTGTGTGGTTAGTATTTGGGGTCCAGTCTAGGATAAAGTCAATCTTCTTAACTTCTGCTTCTTTGTTGTCCTTAGAAGCAGTTCCTTGACCACAAGCCACAAGCACAACAGCTACAAAAGCCGTTACAATCGTTAAAAACACTTTCCATGTTTTTTTCATTTTGATTTCCTCTTTTCTTTTTCTAAAACATCCTTATCTTAGGGACGTTTCCATTTAATCACATATTTTTCGCTAATATCAACCAATTTCATACCCAAAAGGCTGATAATCGACACCAGAATAATAATGGCAAACATGGTATCATACTGAAACAGTTTTTTAGACTGAATCATATAAACACCAAGACCTTCAAAACCTCCCAACCACTCAGACACCACAGTTGTGATAAAGGCGTAGGAGACACTGACCCTCAGACCTGCATAAAAGTAGGGCAGGCTGACAGGGATTTTAAAATGCCAAAGGATTTGCCAAGGGTTTGCTCGCATCAGACTAAACAAGGTCAGCATATCCTTGTCACAGTGCCTAAATCCATCCAAAATACTGACGATGATAGGGAAGGTTGTCGTCAGGATAATCAAGACAATCTTGGGCAAAATCCCATAGCCTAGCCACAAGACCAAGATAGGCGCTATGGCAATGGTCGGAATGGTCTGAACAACCACCATCATAGGATAAATCAAGTCATTGAGCCAAGTCAGACTATCCATGAGCACCGCCATAAGACAGGCAATCAAGACTCCTAAGACTAGACCTAGCAAAGCCACTCTCAAGGTCGCCCAGCTATGGTACCAGAGAAATTCTCTGTCACGAACAAAGGACTGGATAATCTCAAGAGGAGTTGGCAGGATAAACTTGGGTAAAAGTTTGAATACTCCCGCTAATTGCCAGATTGACAAGACTCCTAGAAAACCCAATAGACTAATGTGTCGTCTCAGTATACTTTTCAAGTTTGTCATCAATACTTAAAATCTCTCCTACATTTATTTTGACATTGGCAAAGACATTATCTGCCTCCTGCCCGGCCACTTCAAGCGCTTCTTTGAGAATGCGCATGAGCTCATCCAACTCCCCTTCCAAGACCGTTTCAAAGGGTGTCACCACCATGGTCACGGACTGAGCTTGCAGATAAGCAATCACTTGATCGATAATAGCAATTCGATCAATCCCCTGTGATAGGGGCAAGACTTGCAAGGCAATGCTTGCTTTCATAAAAACCTCCTCTTCTCAGTTTTTCTTTTTGACAAAAAGAAAAACCTTTGCCATATATGGAAAAGGTGCAGAATTCGGTTAAGTATCGTTCCCTACGCTGGCATTACCCAGATCAGGTGCGGTCGAAGTTTAACACTTCCTCTCAGACTGTACACAGACTCCCATATCTTATATGGATATATAGTAACGCAAATACAAGGAAAAGTCAAGGAAACTGCTTACAGAAAATCATGAAAAAGAGCTTGAAGGCACGCGCTTCAAACTCTATCATAGCTTTCTTATTTAGCCTCGTACCAGGTTGCCCCTTCATTCTCATCAGCGATGAGGGGAACACTAAGCTGGATGGCTTCTTCCATGGTTTGTTTCACTAGAGCTTTAACGGCTGCTAGTTCTGATTTCGGAACCTCAAGGACGATTTCATCATGCACTTGCAAGAGCATCTTGGTCTGATAGCCACCTTCAACTAGAGCCTTGTCTAGCTGGATCATAGCAATCTTGAGGATATCTGCTGCCGAACCCTGAATAGGGGAGTTAATGGCAGTTCGCTCTGCAAAACCACGAATGTTAAAGTTGCGCGAATTGATATCTGGTAGCTCTCGACGACGCTTGAAGAGGGTCTCTACATATCCCTTATCACGCGCTTCACGTACCACTTCTTCCATATAGTTTTTAATCCCAGGAAAACGCTCAAAGTAGGTATCAATGTAGGCTTTGGCCTTCTTACGACTAATACCAAGATTGTTCGCCAAACCAAAATCTGAAATCCCGTAAACCACTCCAAAGTTGACAGCCTTGGCATTGCGACGGTCGTTTGGCGTCACATCCTCAGGACGTTCAATTTCAAAGACACGCATAGCTGTCGAAGTATGGATATCTGCTCCCTCTTGGAAGGCCTTGATTAAGTGCTCATCCTTAGAGATATGCGCCAAAACGCGCAACTCAATCTGTGAATAGTCGGAGCTAAGAAGGACACTATCCTCCCACTCTGGCACAAAAGCCTTACGAATGAGGCGACCTTGTTCCAAGCGAACAGGGATATTTTGCAAGTTTGGATCTACACTAGACAAACGCCCAGTCTGAGTCAAATCTTGCACATAGCGCGTGTGGATCTTGCCATCATCTAAAATCCAATCCTGCAAGCCAACCACGTAAGTCGATTGAATCTTAGCAATCTGACGGTAGTCTAGAATTTTTTTGACAATCGGTGCAATAGGAGCCAGACGCTCCAGCACATCCACTGCTGTCGAGTAACCTGTCTTGGTTTTCTTGGTGTATTCTAGAGGAAGTCCCAGTTTTTCAAAGAGAAGGACGCCCAACTGTTTAGGTGAATTTATATTAAACTCTTCACCAGCTAACTCGTAGATTTCTTGAGTGAGTTGCTCAATGACGACCTCATTTTCAGCCTGCATCTCAAGTAGGGCTTCTTTTTTGACCTTGATCCCAGCAATTTCCATCTTGGCAAGGACAAAAGCCAGAGGTTGCTCCATGTCATAGAGAAGGTCTAACTGCCCGTGTTCACTGAGTTTTTCAAGCAAAACAGGCTCCGTCTCAACCAATACAGCAACCTTGCGAGCCAAATGCTCCAAGAATTTCTCTCTCTCAGGAATGGCTTTCTTGACCCCCTTACCGTAGAAAATCTCATCATCAGCCAAATAAGTTTGGCCATAGAGATTCGCAATGGTTGAAATTTCATTGTTCTCGACAGTAGAGAGGAGGTATTTGGCCAAACGGCTGTCAAAAGCAGGGGCCTGCAGGTTCAAGCCCAAGCGATTTAAAAGAACCTTAGCTTTCTTAAAGTCATACACTTTCAGAGGTGTTTTTTCTAAAAATTCCTTGAAAATCGGCGCCTGCAAGAGCTCAAGTTTGTCTGTAGCGTAAAGTTTATCCCCACAAGACCAGGCAAAACCAACCAAGTCATCTGTATGGTAGTTTTCACCAAAAAGTTCAAAGTGGAAGATGGAGTCTGCGCTCAGCATATCTTGACTCACTTTGTCCACCATGGTGAAATTCAAAGTCTCAGATTGATTCGCCTGAGAAGCATTCAAAGCTTGTTTGAGCTGTTTAAAACCCATTTCATCGTAGAATTTCCCGAGATTTTCCACATCTGGGCCATTATATACCAAGTCATCTAGTCCAATCTCAATTGGTGCCTGAGTCTCAATGGTCGCCAAGGTTTTAGACAAAAAGGCTTGTTCCTTGTCATTAATGAGATTTTCCTTCATCTTAGAAGCCTTCATCCCATCAATATTTTCATAAATACCCTCTAGCGAACCGTGCTCCAGCAATAGCTTGATACCCGTCTTTTCACCGATTTTCGTGACACCAGGGATATTATCAGACTTATCCCCCATAAGAGCCTTAAGATCGATAAACTGAGCTGGTGTGAGGCCCATTTTTTCCATAAGATAGTCTGGCGTAAAGGCCTCAAACTCAGCCACACCTTTCTTGGAAATCTCAACCACTGTATGCTCATCCGTCAACTGGATCAAGTCCTTGTCTCCGCTAACGATAGTCACATCGAAGGAATCCTTCTCAGCCAAACGACCTAGGGTCCCGATGATATCATCAGCTTCATACTGGGCCAACTCATAATGGCGAATCCCAAGATGGTCTAACAACTCACGAATGAAGGGAAATTGCTCACGAAACTCATCTGGAGTTTTAGCACGGCCACCCTTGTAGTCTGCATACATCTCTGTTCGGAAAGTCGTCTTACCTGCATCAAAAGCTACCAAAACATGGCTGGGGTCAACCCGCTCCAAGACGTGATTCAACATAAGTTGAAAGCCATAGATTGCATTGGTATGAAGACCATTAGCATTTTTAAATCGATCCAACTGCTGATAGAGCGCAAAAAAAGCTCGAAAAGCAACAGAAGATCCATCAATTAATAATAATTTTTTCTTGTCCATACACCCATTATAAAGGAAAGCAAGGAAAAATACCATCGGAAAGAATAGGCAAATGGTAGTGAAGCTCTCTTTTTTATATTCTTTCTAGATTCTAGCTCCATTACTATCCACTCGATAGCCATCTACAGTAGTATTCACTGCTAAAGCCCCTGAAGCACTGACGTAATAAGACTTTCCTCCTACCTGGAACCACTGGCTAGACTTCATAGCCCCTGAACTCTCCAAATAATACCATGTTCCATTTTCCTTGAGCCATCCTGTCTGCATCTCCCCTGATGCCTTTAGATAGTACCAATGCGAACCATCCTTCACCCAACCTGTTGACATGGTTCCATTGTCTTTAAAGTTATACCAACTGCCATTTATTTTCTTCCAACCAGTTGCGAGTTTCCCGTTCTCACGGTAATTCCAACTCCCTCCTTCTTTTTTCCAGCCTTTTTCTGTATTGCTTAGCTCTGCATACTGCACATATCTTCTAGAACCGCTATAAGACAAATAACCGAGCCACTTATAACCATCCTTTTCAAGAACTTGATCATAACTCACACTCTCACCAGCATAATAGTAGTCAATAACTTGTCCTGTGCTTGCTGGTTGGTCCATAATCGGCAATTTCCCCGTGAACACTATTGTCCCACTGGACGGAAGCTCTGAGCTACGAGCACCCTCACTCGCACCATGGCTAGCGGATAAATCCCTGAAATGAATAAAACCAGTCATCGAACTAGCCTTGACTTTTCGACGGTTATACTTTTCTCGAACCCCATAGTTATACTCTTCAATCTCAATCGTATCCCCTGATACATTTGATACCCAAGCCACGTGCCCATAATAACCTTCTGTCGACCAAGCAATAGCTCCAACTTCTGGCTTAGTATCCACACGATAGCCTTCTCGCCTTGCACGATGCCCCCATTCATTCGCATTTCCGTAGGCAGGAGGAATCTCAAAGCCATTTACACTACTCAAACGAAAGGCCGCAAAAGAGGTACACTGGCGAGAATACATCCGCCATTGATCGATTTCAACACTACCATTTTTGTAGTGAAGCGGATAGTCATCACCACGCGCTACACTATCGGCCTGAACCGATTCCCCACCAAACAAAAAGGTACTCGTAACGAACAAAGTAGCCAACCCTACACTCAACTGAGTACATCTACTCTTCTTAACTCCTGATTTAAAAAACGTCATTCATTCTCCTTAGTGATATAAATTTCCGAGGTTACCCTCGTTTATACTATTCGGGAGAAAAAGAAAAAAGTGAGCAAAGCTCACTTCATTTTATGATTCTTGGTCTAGATAGCGAATCAAGTTCTTTTCTGTCAAGATGTCTGAGTAGGTGAAGGATTCGACATAGACATTGGCTTGTTTGTCTCCCTCAACATCCCCAAATTCAACGATAAATAGGGATGGATAAACCTCAATTAGCTTACCCAATCGATTTTTTTGGCGCTTACGGCCATTCTCCAAAGTCATTTCAACGACTTGTCCCTCATGCGCCTTGATCTCTTCTTTGATTTTTTTCATCTTGGCTACATCTGAAAATGCATCTGACATCTTATGCCTCCCTCTTTGAGATACTTGAAAATTTATTGTATTCTTTTTGGAAAATCAATTCCACTGTTCCACGAGCTCCACTACGGTTTTTCTCGATGATAACCTCAACCTTATTATTTGGAATTCCTTCCTCTTCTTCACCCGCACGATCGTAGTAGTCGTCACGGTATAGAAAGGCTACGATATCTGCATCCTGCTCGATAGAACCCGATTCACGAATATCAGACAAGACTGGTCTCTTATCCTGCCGCTGTTCCACTCCACGAGATAACTGACTAAGAGCAATGACTGGAACTTTCAATTCCTTAGCAAGAATTTTCAACTGCCGAGAAATTTCAGAAACTTCTTGTTGGCGGTTCTCGCGACCAGTCCCTGTGATAAGCTGTAGGTAGTCAATCAAAATCAAACCAAGATTTCCAGTTTCTTGAGCTAGTTTGCGTGAGCGCGAACGAATTTCTGTGATCCGAATCCCTGGCGTATCATCAATATAGATACTCGCGTTGGCTAGATTCCCTTGAGCAATGGTATATTTTTGCCACTCCTCATCAGTCAATTGACCAGTACGGATAGAATGAGACTCCACCAAACCTTCTGCTGCCAACATACGGTCTACTAGGCTTTCTGCACCCATTTCCAGTGAAAAGATAGCTACCGTCTTATCCAACTTGGTACCAATGTTCTGAGCAATATTTAAGGCAAAGGCTGTCTTACCAACCGCTGGACGCGCCGCTAGGATAATCAACTCCTCCTCGTGGAGACCTGTCGTCATATGGTCCAAATCACGATAGCCTGTGGCAATACCTGTGATATCCGTTGTCTGTTGTGACCGAACTTCTAGGTTTCCAAAGTTGATATTTAGAATATCACGGATATTTTTAAACCCACTACGATTGGCGTTTTCGCTAACATCAATGAGTCCCTTTTCAGCCTGAGCGATGATTTCATCTGCAGGCTTAGAAGCTTCATAGGCCTGGTTGACAGACTCTGTCAACTTGGAAATCAAGCGACGTAGCATAGCCTTTTCTGCAACGATTTTAGCATAATACTCCGCATTAGCTGAAGTTGGTACAGAGTTGACAATTTCAACAAGATAGGACAGGCCACCAATATTTTGGAGATCCCCTTGGCTATCCAAAATCGTCCGAACTGTCGTCGCATCAATCGCTTCCCCACGATCCGACAAATCTACCATCGCTTGGAAGATCAACCGATGAGCATATTTAAAGAAGTCACGAGAATCAATGTATTCTCGGACAAAAACGAGCTTACTCTCATCTATAAAAATAGCCCCCAAAACAGATTGTTCTGCCAAAATATCCTGAGGTTGAACTCGTAGTTCTTCTACTTCTGCCATCCGACTTTCCTTCCTTTTACAATCTTGTCAAGAAGTTGTAAACTTACCCTTCCTTTACACGAAGATTGATGACACTTGTAACATCTTGATAGATTTTCACTGGTACATCAATCAAACCTACTGCTCGAATTGGTGCTTGCACTTGAATATTGCGTTTGTCAATCTTGATACCAAATTGCTTTTGCAATTCTTCTGCAATTTTCTTGTTAGTGATGGAGCCAAATGTACGGCCATCTGGTCCAACCTTTTCAACAAACTCTACAACCGTTTCTTCTGCTTCAAGCTTAGCCTTGATGGCTTTTGCTTCAGCAATCATTTCAGCATGAGCCTTTTCTTCTGATTTTTGTTTACCACGCAACTCGCCCACTGCTTGAGCAGTCGCTTCCTTGGCCAAATTCTTTTTAATCAGGAAGTTTTGAGCATAGCCAGTTGGCATTTCCTTGATTTCGCCCTTTTTTCCTTTTCCTTTAACATCTGCTAAAAAGATTACTTTCATTCTTCTTTCTCCTTTTCCTTTAGTTCATCCAAGATTAGTTTAGTCAATTTTTCTCCTGCTTCTGACAGATTCATATTCTCGATTTGCGCAGCCGCTAGATTAAAATGGCCTCCGCCACCTAGCTCTTCCATAACGCGTTGCACATTGATTTTACTACGGCTTCGAGCCGAGATGGAGATAAATCCTTGTGTATTTTTTGCCAGAACAAAACTAGCCTCAATACCGGACATGGCCAGCATAGCATCGGCAGCCTTACTGATAACAACTGTGTCATAAGTGGTTGAGTCCTTAGCTTGGGCAATCAAGATATCTGAAGCTAGCTTACGACCTTGTAAAATGAGTTCATTTACCTCACGATACTCCTCAAAATCTGTCGCAGCAATCTCCTGGATAGCAATACTATCGCTTCCACGTGTTCTCAGGTAGCTAGCCACATCAAAGGTCCGACTCGTTACGCGAGATGTAAAGTTCTTGGTATCCAGCATCATTCCAGCCATCAGTACGCTAGCCTGCATACGACTCAAACGATTTTTCTTAGAATTTTGGAACTGAATCAATTCTGTGACCAGCTCACTCGCACTACTTGCTCCACTTTCAATATAGGTGATGACTGCATTCTCAGGGAAATCCTGATCACGTCTATGATGATCAATAACAATGGTTTGAGTAAACAAATCATAAAAATCTTTCGATAAGGTCAAAGCCGTCTTTGAGTGATCCACTAAAATCAATAACGAACGGCTTGTAACTAGCTTCATCGCATCTGTAAGAGATAAGAGTTTCGTAGTATCTTCCTTCTTTAAGAACTGGATAGCACGCTCGATATCTGCTGACATTTTATCTGCATCATAGACAGCATAACTGTTTTCAATAATATTACTTGCAAACAACTGCATACCGACAGCAGAGCCCAAGGCATCCATATCTAGATTTTTATGACCGACTACAAAAACCTGGTCAACACTTCGAATCTTATCAGAAATGGCTGTCATCATGGCTCTCGTACGTGTACGAGTACGTTTGATAGACGCAGCAGTTCCTCCACCGAAGTAGACTGGATTCTTGGTCTCATCATTTTCCTTGACCACCACCTGGTCACCACCGCGAACTTCTGCTAAGTTCAAGTTGAGCAAGGCAATTTTCCCTATCTCTTCATGATTTCCATCACCATAAGAAAATCCCATACTTAAAGTTAGGGCTAGTTGCCTCTGTTTTGATTCTTCTCGGAAAGTATCAATAACAGAGAATTTATCATTCATCAATTCCTCGAGTACTGTATAATCTGTGAATAAATAAAAACGATCCATCCCCACACGGCGAGAAAACATAGCATACTTACTAGCAAATTCTGAAACAAAATTAGCTACAAAGCTATTGATATGGCTGATATCAGAGTCAGACGTCGCATCCTCCAAATCATCGTAATTATCCACTGAGATGACCCCAATGACTGGACGGCTAGTTACCAATTCGACAGTCGCTTCGTACTCCCCAGAAACATCAAAAAAATACAAAACGCCTGAAGCCTTGTCCATATGGACAGCATATCGTGTTTCGCCCAAGGTAGCATACGAACCAGGATTCCCAACAGAAGCCTTGATGATGGCTTGAATTAACTCAACATCAATTTCCCCTTCTTCATTTGTCAAAATTAACTCAGCATAAGGATTAAACCATTCTACTTCTCCACTTAATAAGTCTAATTTCAGGACTCCCACCGGCATTTGATCAAGCAAAGTACTCAAGCTATTTTCGGCTTGGTGATTTACATATTGGATTTGTTCAATTTCGCTCTTTTCGTACTGTTTTTTTTGCCATACAAATAAAAGCAGATAAAGCAGTACAAATAAAAATAAAACAGTGATTGTTACAGCAAGATTATGTGAAAAAATAATCAGCAAAGTTAAGATTCCGAAAGTTGCAAGTCCTAGCAAGACTGCAGAAAACGGGATTAAATTATTTTTTTTCATTCTAAACCTCTTGCGCATTATTATATCACAAAAGCCCTTAAAAAGCGACCTTTAAAGAGAAAGCACTGCTTTTATTATAGCAAGATGCTCTTAAAGAAACCATATATAAAAAAGGATAGCAAATGCCTCGCTCTCCTTTTTCCACATCAGTGCAGAATCTTCTGCCTAGATTACATTATTCACCTAATTCTAGTCGAATGTCTTGTAGGCACTCTTGCGCCTGTTTCACAATTGATTCTAAAATAGTCTTACATGGTTTGATGTCTTTCACCAAACCCGCAATTTGTCCACTCATCATTGAACCATGAACTGTATCACCTTCATAGACAGCCTTAGATAGGGAACCGATCGTAATTTCTTCCAGTTCCTCTCGGTTTGTACCTTTCTGCTCTAATTCAATGTAGTGATCCGTCATCTCATTGCGAATACAACGAACTGGCGCTCCCGCAATGCGGCCTGTAACCGCAGTCGCTGTATCACTTGCCGCCAAAATAGCTTCTTTATAGGCTGGAGAAATTGGACATTCTTCTGAAGCAAGAAAAACTGTTCCCATTTGAACTCCTTGTGCACCTAGGGCAATCGCAGCAGCAAGTCCACGACCATCTGCCACACCTCCTGCAGCAATGACTGGAATCGTTACGGCATCAACGATTTGTGGGATAAGAGCCATTGTATTGGTCTCTCCAATATGGCCACCAGCTTCTGAACCTTCAGCGATTACAGCATCAACTCCCAATTCTTGCATTTTTTGAGCATGCTTGACACTGGCAATAACTGGAATAACCTTGATTCCTGCTTCTTTCAAGTAAGGCATGATATGCTTAGGAGTTCCTGCACCTGTAGTTACAACTGGAACCTTTTCTTCGATGATAACGGTCACAATATCCTTGATATTTTTCATCATCAACATGATGTTGACACCAAAAGGCTTATCTGTCAACTTTCTCAGTTCACGAATTTCTTCTCGCAACTGCTCTCCGGTCATACCACCCGAAGCGATAATTCCCAGACCTCCAGCCTCAGAAACAGCTGCTGCTAGTTGATAGTGCGAGATTTGAGCCATAGCCCCTTGGAAAATTGGATATTGAATCTGTAAAAGTTTTGTAATTGACATATGAGTCCTCCTTTTATTTTCTGTTGATTCTTGTTGGCAAATGGATGCATAATGCACCAATATCCCCGTCAACAAGAAAATGTTATATTTGTCTCCTCATATTCTGCTATCCTAAAAAATCTGGCTTACGATCCTGCTGATCTGTAAAAGGAATAAGTGGGGGGCGAGAACGTAGAACATAATCTACAAATTCCTTCCCATCCTTGTCAAACTCTACCACCGCGAAAAATTGATCATGGTAAAAGAAAAACTTATAATGATTCTCAAAAGCCTGACGCAACCACTTCTTTTTGGCTAAAATTGATTTCATAGGATAATCATCAACTGCTGGAACCCAGAGAGGATTTCGATGAACATGTGTTAACATCAAGTCCCCCATATGGATCATCGTATCTTTCCCCTGTTTGAGCAAGATAATACTGTGGCCATTGCTGTGACCACTTGTGTGAATCATTTGGATTTCTGGAACGACATTGATATACTCTGAGAAAGTCGTCACCTGATCTTGAATCGGTTCCCAATTTTCTCTCAGATAAGTTCCCCGCGTTCGATCATTAGGGTTTCTCATCTCATACCATTCGACATCATTCACAATAATCTTGGCGTTTGGATACTTGGAAACCAGCTTCCCTTGATCATTCACATACGTCAAGCCACCAGAATGATCGTGGTGCATATGTGTCATCAGCACGATGTCAATGTCTTCAGGCGATAGTCCTAAAAGAGCTAAACTTTCTTCTACCCGACTTTCAGACAAGATTCCTAAGTTACGCCTTTGTTTATCGGATAATTTTGCTGTATCAAAACTTGCATCTATCAAGTAATTTTTACCCTTGTACTGGATCAAAATAGGATCCGTCAATTCTGCCATCATATTAGCATCATTTGTTGGGTAGTAACGAGACCACACAACTTTCGGAACCGGACCAAAAAGAGTCCCTGCATCCGTCAATTTATCGGCTCCACGTAGCCATGTCAGTTTCATATCATGAAATTGATATTCCTGTAAGGTGAGTTCTGCCATGCTTTACTCCTTTATCCATTGGGCTGCTATTCTTTTACGAATCGAATCCCCAGATTTTCCATAGATTTCAATCGTTTTGGCATCCTTTAGATAACGGTCTATGGGGATGTCATCCAAGGTTTGAAGAGGTCCAATTAATCTAATAATTTCCTCAGAAATCTCAATTGCTACTTTTGTCGTATAAAGTTTTATCTGAGATACAAAGAGAGAATCCGCCTTCATCCTGTCCTTGTAGGAGGCAAAGTAAGATTCAGCCGCACACAGCTTAGTATACAAGTCTGCAAATTGATGTTGATAGACTGTCGCATCGATTAATCGTTTCCCAAATCCTCTTTTGACCTTTACAAAAGCCAGACCTTTTTCAAAAGCTCCCTCAGAGATACCAATAGAGATTGCGCTTAATCCTAGCTGTAATTTTTTGATAATATCATTTAACTGAGTTTCCCCATTTAAGGTCAATCCTAGCAGACTATCTTCTGGCAATATGACCTGGTCAAAAGTTACCGAATTCACAGGTAAACCCTGTAAACCAGGTTTTGCTATATCATCTCCAAAAGCAACCCCCGGTCGAGTCGTATCAACAATGAAAAATCCATATCCATCTTCTCCGTTAGTTTCCTGAACCTTGGCTAAGATTAACAAAATATCTGTATAGCGGCAATTTGATACAATTGACTTCTTCCCAGTTAAAGACCAACCTGCCTCTGTTTTCCTTGCTGTTGTTGCAATAACCTCCAAGCTTTCCATCAATTTTCCTTCGGAAAATCCCAAGCCAGCTAAGATTTCTCCCCTTACTAATGGTTCTACATAACGCGATTTTTGTTCCTGACTTCCATATCGTAAAATAGGATAGATACCATAACATGCCTGAGTTAGCAGAACAGCAGAAAAAGCAGGGAAATCTTTTGAAATCAAGCGAATAAAGGTCAAAAACTCGGTTCTCAAAACAGAATCTTGACTATCTAAAAGCAAGGAAAAGATATCAAATCGCTCAATAAACTGATAAAGCAATTCTCTAGGGAACTGTTGTTCATCCTCACGAGACTTGAAATAGTCCCGAATCAACACTTTCACGTCTGCCTTCAATTCTCGCGCCAGCACGTCATTATAGGTCATCGCATTCACCTCAGCTTAGTTGTCAGAAAACGGTTGGTAATAATCTTTCAACAATTCTTCATATATATAAGACTCTACTTCATTGTAGGAGTTTTTATAGGGTCTACAAAACCAAATATTAAATGGAATAGGATCCTTGAATCTAACTGCCTTAAAACGACTCTTGTCCACAAAATATTCAACCGGCCTTGGTAAAAGAGCAATCAAATCTGTCTGATGAGTTGATTCAACTAGGAAGTCCCAAGTAGAGGAAAGATAAGCAAATTTAGCCTCAATTCGTTGTGAACGAAGTTTTTCTGTCACTAAATCATAAGTCGTAAATGTTTTGTTGAAGGTTGCCAATTCATAACTAGCAATATCAGACCATTCCAACAAGCTTTTCTGAGCCAGCGGATGATCCTTATCCATATAAGCAACGTATTCATCCAATTGAATGATATGTTGTTCATATTTTTTAGCATCCAGGCTCGTAGGCTCTATCAGAATAGAGAGATTCAAATCTCCATCAACCATTTTTTGACGAATTTCCTTCCCTCCACCTTCCGTAACCTGGATATGGATATGAGGATTATTTTTCAGAAAATGAGGCAAGGCACTAGCAAAATAAACTCGTAAAATCAAGGACGGAATACCAAGATTAATGGTGCCCTTTTGCTTTTGAGCTTCTATATGGATCATGGAAAGCATTTCTTCATGTCGATTCACAATCTCGGTCGCATAACGATAAATTTTGCGTCCCGAATCTGTTAAACTTTCTAATCTTCCATTCTTGCGATTGAATAATTGAATCCCTTCAGCTGCTTCAAAATTTGTCACAAATTGACTCAAGGCTGATTGACTAATGTGAATCTTCTTTGCAGCAATGGAAAGGTTGCATCCGCATTCTATGATATTGATGAAATAGTTCATTTGGATAATATCCACTTACCCATCACCTAGCTTTCCTTCACTATTTTAGTAAGTCAATTAGACAACTATTCTAGTGTTTGATAGTTGTCTACTGACTTTTTATCGAAATAACATTTCGAATACTTCATTTTAACGTTGTATATAAAGCGCTTACAATACTATCTAGTTTATATCATAACACAATAAGTAGAAAATAGCTCTTTTTTTGCTTAAATCGGCATTGTTTTTAGGTCTTCTGAGACAATGACTTCCCCAGCTGTTTTTTCAAGAACTTCTTCTAATGTCACACCAGGAGCCAACTCTTTCAATAAGAACTTACCATCTTTGAATCCAAAAACAGCTAATTCTGTGATGACAAGATCCAATACTCCTTTAGCTGAAAGTGGCAAGGTACATTTTTTCAACAACTTGGATTCCCCATCAGCAGTTGTGTGTTGAATAGCCCCGATTACACGCTTAGCACCAACCAATAAGTCCATCGCTCCACCCATACCAGGTGCAAATTTTCCTGGGATAATCCAGTTAGCAATGCTTCCATCTTGGCTTACTTCAAGAGCTCCAAGAACAGTCGCATCAACGTGACCACCACGAATAATTGCAAATGATGTTTGCAAATCAAACAAAGCAGCTCCTGGAAGAAGAGTGATTGGCGCACCACCTGAGTTTGCTAGGTTTGGATTGTAGTTATCTTTAGTTGGTGTTTCCCCAAATCGAAGGGCACCATTTTCAGCTTGAAGAATTACGTTAACACCTTCTGGGATGAAGTCTGCAGAGGCATTTGGAATCCCAAAACCAAGATTGACCACATCTCCATCTTTAAATTCAAGTGCTACACGTCTTGCGATAATCTCTTTTGCTTTCATTTTACTTCACCCCCGCCAGTTTCTTTGTCTCTGTCCACAGATCTCCCATCATCTGATGATGCTCTTGTGGTGTCAATCCTTGAACGACATAGTCAACTAGGATACCAGGGATGTAAATATCATTTGGATCAATTTCTCCGACTTCAACCAATTCGTTTGTCTCAACAATAACTGTGTCAGCTGCTAGAGCGAGTTGAAGGGAGATATTTTTAGTAGTCCCATCCAGATAAAGGTTGCCATACTTATCCGCCTTTGTAGCTTTAATCAAGGCAACATCGATTTTCAATGGATCATAAATCAAATATTCTTTTCCGTTTCGAGTCACTTTTTCGTGCTCATCTTCAAGAATTGTTCCCACACCGGTTGGCGTTAAGACTGCTCCAAGACCCGCTCCCGCAGCATGCAAGCGTTCTACAACAGTTCCCATCGGAGTGAACTCCACTTTCATGAATCCTGAGAAATAATCATGCTGAGCAGCAGCAGATGTCCCTACATGGGCTGCAATGTACTTTGTAACCTGATGGTTTTCACAAAGACGACCAACTCCAACTTCCTTACCGGGTTGAGAGGTTACAACAGACACCAAGGTCAAATCTTGCTGGTTTTGACGAACCAGTTCCTCAATTAACTCAAGTGGCTCTCCCACTCCGAGAAAACCAGAAATACCAACTTTATCTCCTGAATGAATCAAGGAAATAGCTTCAGACAATGTTACAACTTTCATAACCTATCGCCTCTCTTATTTACGTTGAAATACAGCCTTGCGTTTTTCAACAAAAGCACGCATTCCTTCTACCTTATCTTCTGTAGAGAAGAGTAGAGCTTCCGCTTCTGTTTCCAAACGAATAGCATTTTTCAGAGGGAGTTCTGAGCCAACTTGGATAATATGTTTAGCCTTTTCAACTGCTAGCGGTGCATTTTTCATAATCGCTCCTGCCAGCTCTTCTGCCGCAGGCAATAGTTCTTCTGCTGCTACCAACTTGTTAAGAATTCCAAGATCATATGCTTCTTGTCCGTTAACCATTCTAGCAGTAAAGATTAATTCCTTTGTTTTGCTAGTACCAATCAAACGAGACATTCTTTGAGTACCTGCAAAACCAGGAATGATTCCCAAGCCAACTTCAGGGAAACCAACCATTGTCTTGTCATAGCCGATTCGGATATCAGTTGAAAGAGCTAATTCTAGACCGCCTCCCAAAGCATACCCATTCAATACTGAAATAGTTGGTTGAGTCAATTCAGATAAACGGGTAAAGGTGTCGTTCGCATAGGTCATGTATTCATGAGCCTGAATTGGAGACATTTGGTCCATCTCTTTAATGTCTGCTCCAGCGACAAATGCTTTTTCCCCTTGACCAGTCACGATGACAACACGAATGTCCTCGCTATCCTCAATTTGGTCTAAAACGAGATTCAAATCCTTTAAGACTTCTGAACTTAAAGCGTTCAAAGCCGATGGACGGTTAATTGTTAGATAGCCAAGACCATTCTTAACCTCTAATAAAACAGTTTTACTCATTGTTTTGCTCCTACTTGATTTATTTTGAGTACAGAGTACAGCGTCAACAAATACCAACACAAAATGTAAGAGCTTACATTTTCATCATAAACTTTTTTTTTTCATCCGTCTACTTAATCTTTATTTATAGACCTATAAGTTCAGCTTATAGGATATGGTCGTCCAATCCATCCTTAAAGTTTTGGGAAAAATAAAAATACCTTATCAAGCCCTTTTAGAGAAAGACACTTGATAAGGTATGTAACTATGAGATCGGATCAAAATCTCATTTTGTAATCGTAATATTGAAAAAGAGGAAATGACGTTCAGTTTTCTAATAACTAACGTTCAACGATGAGGGCTGTTCCCATCCCTCCTCCGATACAGAGAGTTGCTAAACCAGTTTTAGCATCACGTTTCATCATCTCATGTACCAGAGTCACTAGGATACGGCAACCTGAAGCCCCAATTGGGTGACCAAGAGCAATCGCGCCACCATTGACATTGACAATATCGGTATTGAAACCAAGTGTTTTCCCGACCGCACAAGCCTGAGCAGCAAAGGCTTCATTTGACTCGATCAAGTCAAGATCATCAACTGTCAAATTACCTTTTTCAAGAGCTTTACGGGTCGCATAAATCGGTCCACATCCCATAATCTTAGGATCCAAACCTGCACTTGCATACGAACGAATGCGCGCAATGACTGGAAGTCCTAATTCTTCAGCTTTTTCAGCACTCATGACCAAGACAGCCGCCGCCCCGTCATTGATACCTGAGGCATTTCCCGCTGTAACAGAACCGTCTTTTTTGAAAACAGGACGCAGCTTAGACAGACTCTCCAAGCTAGCATCTTTTCTAGGAAATTCATCTGTATCAAAGACGATAGGATCGCCTTTACGTTGAGGAATGACCACCGGAACAATCTCTTCCTTAAAGCGTCCAGATTCTATAGCCGCCACTGCTCGTTTTTGTGATTCCAAAGCAAGCGCATCTTGATCATCCCGGCTAATACCATATTCTTCTGCCACATTCTCAGCTGTAATCCCCATATGGTATTCGTTAAAGGCATCAGACAAACCGTCCTTAATCATGGTATCTACCACTTTCGAATCTCCCATACGGCCACCCCAACGGAAGCTTGGCAAAACATATGGAGCTTGGCTCATGTTTTCTGCACCACCAGCCACGACAATATCTGCATCTCCGCACTGAATCGCTTGAGCAGCTAACTGCACTGCCTTCAAACCGGAACCACAAACCTTATTAATGGTAAAGGCTGGTGTAAATTCAGGAAGCCCAGCATGAATACTCATTTGGCGAGCCACGTTTTGGCCTAAACCTGCGCCTAGGACATTCCCCATAATCACTTCATCTACCTGCTCTGGTTTAATATTCGCTTTTTCCAAAGCACTCTTAATTACCAAAGATCCCAAATCAACAGCAGAAACATTCTTCAAGCTCCCGCCAAAGGAACCTAAAGGTGTTCGCACTGCCGAAACAATAACTACGTCTTTCATGACTACCTCCATCAGTGTCTAGTAAGTAAAGAAGCCTTCTTTTGTCTTCCGTCCCAATTTTCCTGCTTCGACCATTTTCTTAAGAAGAGGGGCAGGACGGTATTTTTGATCACCAAACCCTTGGTTTAGGACGCCCATAATAGCCAAACAAACATCCAATCCAATCAAGTCTGCAAGAGCCAAAGGTCCAATAGGATGATTTGCACCAAGTTTCATCGCTTCATCGATTTCCTCGGCACTAGCCACTCCTTCACCTAGAATGTAAATGGCTTCATTAATCATAGGAATCAAAATTCTGTTCACAACAAAACCATAAGAATCTTTAACATCAACTGGTGTTTTACCAATTTTCACTGTCAGTTCACGAACCACCTGAACCACTTCTTCTGAAGTCTGCAAGGCCTTAATAACCTCTACAAGTTTCATGATTGGTGCAGGATTAAAGAAGTGCATTCCAATCACGCGCTCCTGATGTTTGGTAGCAGCAGCTATATCCGTGATTGACAAAGAGGATGTGTTTGATGCTAAGATAGTTTTAGAATCTGTCAATTCATCCAATTGTTTGAAAATATTCAACTTAATCTCACGGTTCTCAGTTGCAGCTTCAATCACCAATTGGACTTGTTTCGCATCTTCATATGAAACAGATGGAAGCAAATTGGCCAATACCTGATCCTTCTCATCCGCAGACATCCGTCCTTTTTCAACTGAACGTTCCAATTGTTTTGTGATATTATTCAAGCCTCTTTGAACAAATTCTTCTTTAATATCGTTTAAGTAAACTGTAAAACCAGCCTGAGCAAATACTTGAGCAATTCCGCTTCCCATTTGACCAGAACCAATAATCATCACCTTAGATATCATTATTTTCTCCTTCTTATTTTACAAAAATCCATTGCATGAAGCAAGAACGATTGAACAGAAATCCTTCAATCGCCCTTCTGACATTAAACAAAGGCACCTAGTCCAGTAATCTCACGACCAACAATTAAGGCATTCACTTCGTGTGAACCTTCATAGGTATAGATTGATTCAGCATCTGCAAAGAAACGAGCAACGTCTGTCTCAAGTGTAATACCATTACCTCCGCAAGTTTCACGAGCAAGGGCAACTGTTTCACGCATCACCAAGGAATTGTGCATCTTAGCAAGAGCAGAGTTAAGCATCAATTCATTCCCTTTCTCTTGCATCTCAGCAATACGAGTTGAATAAGCAATAACTGCTACAGCATTTGCTTGCATGCGAGCCAATTTTTCTTGAACAATTTGGAATTTGGCAATTGGACGTTTGAACTGTTCGCGATCTTTAGCATATTTAAGTGCTGAAACATATGATCCACAAGTTACTCCCATAGCAATGTGAGCAACGTCCGCACGAGTGAAGGTCAAGATACGGGCTACATCACCAAAACCATTGATATTTACCAAGCGGTCTGAATCTGGAACCTCTACATTCTTCATGGTGATATGGCCATTGCGGACACAACGAAGAGCGATTTTATGTGGGATTGGTTCTGCATGATATCCCGGTGCTCCCTTACGAACGATAAAGCATTTCACCTTGCCATCCGCAACATCACGAGCAAATACAGGAACAACGTCTGCAGTGTCTGAACCACCAATCCAGCGTTTTTCACCATTTAGAATCCACTTGTCTCCAACACGTTCTGCAGTAGTTGCAAGTCCTCCAGCAATATCAGAACCTGAAAGAGGTTCAGTTAAAGCGAAGCAACCTTGCCAATCAAATGCAGCTAGTTTTGGAAGAAATTCTTTTTGTTGACGCTCATCACCACCCAAGAGAATTGTGTTGTAGCAAAGTCCGCCATGAACAGTGTAGAATGTTGCCATAGAAGCATCGAAGCGAGCAAGTTCAAGATACAAGAAGGCAATATAAAGTTCAGATGGTTTCCAGCTACCTTCACGTCCCTCAAACAATTTTGGATTGTTCATAATTTGAGCGCCCTTAGCCACAGCATAGAATTCTTCAAAAGGAAAATCAGGTTTTTCCCAGTATTCATTAATAACCGGACGGAGATGTTTCTCAATCAAACGGCGAGTTTCTTGTAAAACCTCTGCTTCTCCCAAAGTTAGACCATCCGCATAGTGAAAAAGGTCCTCAGGATATAGTTCGCGTAAAATTTCTTCTTTTGTTGCCATAGTCATGACTCCTTTAATTGTTATAAGAGCGCTTACATTTTTGTATTCGCTATTTGTTGACAACTCCATTCTATCCCTTAGGGTATTATTTTGTCTACTTAATAAATATAAACACCCCTATAAGTTCAGATTATAGGGGCCGATTCTGACTGTTTTATCAAGGATTTCCTCGTTTTTCTACTTACTTATAGGCACAAGAAAAAGTGGTTTACAAATCAGTAAACCACTCTTATTAGTTATTTCAATTTTATGATTCTTTTACTTCGAGCAAACCAACTTCACCATCTTCACGACGATACAAAACATTTGTTGTTTGATCTTCTACGTCTACATAGATAAAGAAATCATGTCCCAACAAATCCATTTGAAGAAGCGCTTCTTCTAAATCCATTGGTTTTAAATCAATTTGTTTTGAACGAACGACTTTGGGTTGCACAACATCTGCATCTTCAACTAGAGCATCTGTAAAGAGTTGACTTGTCGCAACTTTATTTTTATTCTTACGTTCGATTTTAGTTTTATTTTTACGAATTTGACGTTCAATTTTATCTGTTACAAGATCGATAGAACCATACATATCTTGAGAAACATCTTCTGCACGAAGAGTAATAGATCCAAGTGGAATCGTTACTTCAACTTTTGCTGTTTTTTCACGATAAACTTTCAAATTCACACGTGCATCCAACTCTTGCTCAGGTTGAAAATACTTTTCGATCTTTTCGAGTTTAGAAACTACATAATCACGAATCGCTTCTGTTACTTCTAGGTTTTCACCACGGATACTATATTTAATCATATAAGTACCTTCTTTCTAAACATTTTTGTTTTTCTAACTATATTATAGCGCTTTCATTTTCATTTTGCAAATTTTTTCCTCATCTTACAAGGGAAAAAGTTTTAACATCCAAAGCTCCTGCTTCTTCAAAAAGACGCTTCACACGATTGACAGTAGCCCCTGTCGTATAGATGTCATCAATAACCAAAATTCTCTTAGGAAGAGGGGCTTCAGTTTTTATAAAAAATGGAATTTCAGTAGCTAATCGCTCTGAGCGATTCTTAGAAGAACTTGCTTTCTCTTCTCTTTTCCCTAGTAAATCTTGAAAGGAAAATCCTGCTACCTCAACTAAACCTTCAACTTGGTTAAACCCCCTCTCAAGCAATCTTTCAGGACTTAGGGGAATTACAACAAGTTGATAGCCTCTATACTTTTTCAACTCCTCAGCAAGAACAGGAGCAAAAATCTTTCTAAGCAGAAAATCCCCATCAAACTTATATCGACTAAAGAAGTCTTTCATAGCTTGATTATAGATAAAAATCGCTCTATGATCAACTTGAATCCCTTCTTTACACCAAAATTGACAATCTTTACACTTTGTTGACACGTATGTTTTCATACAGTTTGGACAATGATTCTCACCAATCTTCTCAAAACTAGAAGCACAAGCTAAGCAAAGATAACTGCAGTCATCCTTCAAAAGGAAGAGACTACTAAAAGTCAGCTCACACTTGGTAGTCTGTCCACATAATAAACAGTTCATAAACCTGCCTCCATGTTCATCTGCTTGATTTCCTTGATTGCCTTTTTGATGGAAGTATTTAATCCATCATGAAAGAAGAGCAACTCACCAGTTGGTCTGTCCATACTACGCCCAACTCGCCCACCAATCTGAATCAAGCTAGACTTGGTAAAGAGACGATGATTAGCTTCTACAACGAAAACATCCACACAAGGGAAGGTAACCCCACGTTCCAAGATTGTCGTACTGATCAGTATTGTTAGTTCTCCATCTCGAAAAGCTTGCACTTGCTCTAATCGGTCTTCTGTCACAGAAGATACAAAACCGATATTCTCATTCGGGAACTGCTCCTGCAAGATTTCTTTTAGTTTCTCTCCTTTTTTAATCTCTGATGCAAAAATCAGCAAAGGATAACTTGTTCTTCTCTGTTTCTCAATATAGGTTTTTAACTTGGGTGACAACTGATTTTTCTCTAAACAACGATTAAAATCAGATAACCAGACTGGTTTAGGGATAATCAAAGGATTTCCATGAAACCGTCTTGGCAAGCTCAATCGTTTTAATTCTCCTGTGCGAACTTTCTTATCTAACTCATCTGTAGAAGTTGCTGTAAGAAATATCCTTAACCCTTCCTCCTTTACACATTGATTTACAGCATAGTAAAGCACAGAGTTATCAACATAAGGAAATGCATCTACCTCATCCACTATCAGCAAGTCAAAAGCATGATGAAATTTTAATAGCTGGTGAGTTGTTGCAACTACTAGGGGAGTTCGAAAATAGGGCTCTGATTCGCCATGGAGTAGTGCTATGTCGCAAGCAAAGTCATTCTGAAGTCGCTTATACAGTTCCAAACACACATCAATTCGAGGACTGGCCAAACAAACTGCACCACCATCATCAATCACTTTGGCCACAACCTGATAAATCATCTCCGTCTTTCCAGCTCCTGTTACAGCATGAACTAAAGTCGGTTCCTTCTTTTCAACTGCTCGAATCAACCCCTCTGATACCTTCTCCTGAAAAGGGGTTAACTGACCACACCATTTGAGAACATCTTGCTTAGGAAAATCTTCCTGCGGAAAATGGTATAATGCTTGATCACTCCTGACTCGCTTCATCAGTAAACACTCCCTGCAATAGTAGGCACCGATAGGCAAATACCATTCCTCTAGAATCCTACTATTACAACGTTGACAAAGTAATTTTCCCTTCTCTTTTCTCATTGCCGGCAGTTTCACCGCCATCTGTCGTTCCTCTTCAGTTAATTCTTTCTCAGTAAACAAGCGACCGAGGTAATTTGGATTTACTTTCATACTTTAATATTCGTAAAAATCTCGCACTTTAGGTATTTTTTTAGTACAATTAAATCATGGAATTTAGAACAATTAAAGAGGATGGGCAGGTCCAAGAAGAAATCAAAAAATCCCGTTTTATCTGCCATGTCAAGCGTATTTATAGCGAAGAAGAGGCCCGTGATTTTATCACTACCATCAAAAAAGAACACTATAAAGCCACCCATAACTGCTCTGCTTTTATTGTAGGGGAACGCAGTGAAATCAAGCGTACGAGTGATGATGGGGAGCCTAGTGGTACTGCTGGAGTCCCTATGCTCGGAGTCTTAGAAAATCATAATCTTACCAATGTCTGTGTAGTAGTTACCCGCTATTTTGGTGGCATCAAACTAGGTGCTGGTGGTTTGATTCGTGCTTATGCAGGTAGTGTGGCCTTGGCTGTCAAAGAAATTGGCATTATTGAAATCAAAGAACAGGCTGGCATAACCATTCAGATGTCTTACGCTCAGTATCAAGAATATGGCAATTTCCTTAGAGAGCATAAACTCATAGAACTCGAGACAAATTTTACAGATCAAGTTGATACAATGATCTATGTTAATAAGGAAGAGAAAGAAAATATCAAAGCTGCTCTCGTTGAGTTCTTTAATGGAAAAATCACTTTAACTGATCAAGGTTTACGAGAGGTTGAAGTTCCTGTAAACTTAGTGTAAAAAAGGAGAAATTATGGTTTTTGGAAAATTTATTCAAGGACTTGCTGGAAACTTTAGCGAGGAAAAGAAAGAGACTCTTATCAAAGAATATGGTCAATACCTACTAGAAAACGAAGAAATTCAAAGCGGGTATAAACTTATTCGTGATTCAATTATCTTTACAAATATCCGTATTATTTTTACTGATAAGCAAGGTGCCACTGGTCGCAAGGTGTCTGCTAAGTCACTCTTTTTGATGAACATTGTAAACGTTGAAATGGAAACTGCTGGAGCAGGTATAGATGATAGTGAGATTACGATTACTTATTTAGAAAATGTCTTTCTAAAAGCACATAATGAGCATTTGAGTTTCCATAAATTTGAATTCCCTAAAAAAACAGACATCCTCCCTCTTTACACCTATTTATTAGAATTGGTTTATCACAATCGATTAAAAATTAATGGCTTAGACCTTTGATATAAAAAAATCCTATCACTTTGATAGGATTTCTATATTTTACAAATAGCCTTAAGCGCGTTATACTAGTATCATCTTATACAAAGAGGTATATCTATGACTATTTATAATAATATTACTGAACTAATCGGTCAAACTCCAATTGTTAAACTTAACAACATTGTTCCAGAGGGTGCTGCAGACGTCTATGTTAAACTAGAAGCCTTTAACCCTGGATCGTCAGTAAAAGACCGTATTGCCCTTAGCATGATTGAAAAAGCGGAACAAGATGGTATTCTAAAACCGGGTGCTACCATTGTTGAAGCAACGAGTGGAAACACTGGTATCGGTCTTTCATGGGTTGGTGCCGCTAAAGGATATAAAGTTGTTATCGTCATGCCTGAAACGATGAGTGTGGAACGACGCAAGATTATCCAAGCCTATGGTGCTGAACTCGTCCTTACTCCTGGTAGCGAAGGAATGAAAGGGGCTATTGCCAAAGCTCAGGAAATCGCCGCTGAACGTGACGGCTTCCTTCCACTCCAATTTAATAATCCAGCTAATCCAGAAGTACACGAAAGAACAACAGGAGCTGAAATACTGGCTGCTTTCGGTTCTGATGGACTAGATGCTTTTGTGGGTGGTGTTGGTACTGGTGGAACAATCTCAGGTGTTTCTCACGCTCTTAAAGCAGCAAATCCAAACATTCAAGTTTATGCAGTTGAGGCAGACGAGTCAGCTATCTTGTCTGGTGAAAAACCAGGACCTCACAAAATTCAAGGCATCTCAGCTGGATTTATTCCTGAAACACTTGATACAAAAGCCTATGATGGTATCGTCCGCGTAACGTCAGATGATGCTCTAGCGCTTGGCCGTGAAATTGGTGGAAAAGAAGGCTTCCTTGTTGGGATTTCTTCAGCTGCAGCGATTTACGGGGCAATTGAGGTTGCCAAGAAATTAGGTACAGGTAAGAAAGTCCTTGCTTTAGCACCAGATAACGGCGAACGTTATTTGTCTACAGCACTCTATGAATTTGAAGTGTAGTCTCCTAAATGCACTTAGCCCTTATTAAAGGGCTTTTTATATACTCATATAGAGCCTATTCTTAAAATAAAGTTTTGGGGCAGATAAAGGCTTGTTGGAGTTACAAGAGATGTGATCTGAGAGGTAAGCGTCAAGTGAGAATTAACATGGGATTCATACTCATGGCCAATAACCTCTTAAAATACAATAAGAAAAGGGGGCAAAATTAAAAAGCTAGAGTTTGTACTGACCCCAAAAAGTTAGACAAATAATTATTGAAAGGATTTAGTTCTGTATTGCACAGGACTAAGTCCTTTTAGTTTTACCTTAATTCGTTTGTTGTTGTAATAATCAATATAGTCTACAATGGCTTATTCAAGGTCCTCTAAAGACCTAAAGTGCTTCTCATAGCCATAAAACATTTCCGATTTCAAGATGCCAAAGAACGACTCCATCATGCCGTTGTCTGGGCTGTTGCCCTTGCGTGACATGGAGGCTTGAATTCCCTTACTCTCTAGGAACCGATGATAAGAATCATGTTGGTATTGCCAGCCCTGGTCGCTGTGTAAAATGGTATTTTCATAGTATTTCTCTGTGAATGCCTGTTCTAACATACTCTTCACTTGTTCTAAGTTGGGCGAAGTAGAAAGATGATAAGCAATAATTTCACTGTTAAAGCCATCTAAAACAGGGGATAAATAGAGTTTCTGTGTGCTATTTGGAATGGCAAACTCCGTTACATCTGTATAGCACTTTTCCATTGGTTTGGTTGCTTCAAATTTGCGTTGAATGAGATTATCTGCTTTCTTGCCAATCTCTCCTCGGTAGGAAGAATACTTCCGTTTACGACGAATTCGAGCCGTTAGACCAAGGACCGTCATCAGACGTTGAACTTTCTTATGATTCACTACAAAACCACGATTTCTGAGTTCGAGAGTAACTCGGCAATAGCCATAATTTCCTTTATGGTCATTATAAATAGTCTGAATTTCGGTTTTAAGCTCTTTATCTTTATCAAGCCCATCTAGTTCCTTCAACTGATAGTAGTAAGTTGAGCGAGCTAAACGAGCCACTTCAAGAAGTAAATCTAGTCGAAATCCTCCTGAAACCATTTCTCTAACTGTCTCTGCCTTTCTCGCTCTAGGGCTTCGTCCCTTTCCTCTAACTCTTTTAACTTTTTTAGGTAGGCCACCTCGGTACGTAAAAGTTCATTCTCCTCCTGGAGTCGTTCTAATTCTGTCATTTCTTCCCAAGTTTTCTTTCGTTTACGTCCCATTTTAGCTGATCTCCCTCTTGTTTTCTCAATAATAGTATACCCGTTTTTCTTGTATTGCGCCAGCCAATTTGGAAGCATACCACGATTTGGGAGAGCATATTTGAGAGAAACTCTATCTTGAGACCAGTTTTCATGTAAAACTTTATCAATCATTTCTTGTTTTAATTCTGGGGAATAGTATCGATTTTTTCCTTTTTTGACGAATTCTATTCCGTAACAATCAATCAATTTAATCATGTACCTAAGATTAGAATTGTTTATCCCAAATTTATTTGAAAGCTTCTCTAAGCTATATCCTTGTTTTCTAAGTTCATAGATCTGAACTTTATCATCATAAGTTAATTTCATAGTAAAAACACCCCAAAAGTTAGATTTTTTCTGTCTAACTTTTGGGGTGCAGTTCAG
>NZ_LNVF01000001.1:0-805236 GCF_002093545.1 Streptococcus oralis subsp. tigurinus | reverse complement strand
CTTGGGCTATTGAAGAATACGTGCTAAAGGAGAATTAGAATATGGGATTATTTGATCGTTTATTCGGGAAAAAAGAAGAGCCGAAAATCGAAGATATTGTAAAAGAAGCTCTGGAAAATATTGATTTGTCAGAAGAGGTTGAAGAAAATCAAACGGCTATCGAAGAAACAGGTCAGGAAGAGATAGGAAGGGACAAAGTGGAAGCAACTCTTGCTCAAGAAGAACTTCCACAGTCCATGACAGAAGAAGTGATTGAACCAGAAGCAGTTGAGGAAACGGTGCAAGAAGAGGTTGAGTTAGAATCTGATGAGATGGAGCAAAGCCAAGAGCCTGAAGAATTTTTCGAAGAAGAGAGCCAAGAATCTCTAGAAACTGGAGAAGAGCAAGCTTTTGAAGTAATAGAAGAATATCCTCGAGTTGAAGAAACGGTTCAAGAAAAATACGACCGCAGTCTTAAGAAAACGCGGACAGGATTCGGTGCACGCTTGAATGCCTTCTTTGCCAACTTCCGCTCTGTCGATGAAGACTTTTTCGAAGAATTGGAAGAATTGCTCATCATGAGTGACGTCGGTGTGCAGGTCGCTTCGAATCTAACAGAAGAGCTCCGCTATGAAGCCAAATTAGAAAATGCTAAGAAACCTGACGCACTCCGCCGTGTCATTATCGAGAAATTGGTTGACCTCTACGAAAAGGATGGCAATTTCGATGAACAAATCCATTTCCAAGATGGTTTGACAGTTATGCTCTTTGTTGGTGTTAACGGTGTTGGGAAGACAACTTCTATTGGGAAATTAGCTCATCGTTACAAGCAAGCTGGCAAGAAAGTCATGCTGGTTGCTGCGGATACCTTCCGTGCTGGAGCCGTTGCCCAGCTAGCAGAGTGGGGCCGTCGTGTTGATGTTCCTGTTGTGACGGGGCCTGAAAAAGCTGATCCAGCAAGTGTGGTCTTTGATGGGATGGAACGTGCTGTAGCAGAAGGAATTGATATTCTCATGATTGATACAGCAGGTCGTCTGCAAAACAAGGACAACCTCATGGCCGAGTTGGAAAAGATTGGTCGTATTATCAAGCGTGTCGTTCCAGAAGCACCCCATGAAACCTTCCTGGCACTCGATGCTTCAACTGGACAGAATGCCCTGGTACAAGCTAAGGAATTTTCTAAAATTACCCCTGTGACAGGAATTGTACTGACCAAGATTGATGGAACTGCTCGAGGTGGTGTCGTACTGGCAATTCGAGAAGAACTCAATATCCCTGTAAAATTGATTGGTTTCGGTGAAAAGATCGATGATATCGGAGAATTTAACTCTGAAAACTTTATGAAGGGTCTCTTAGAGGGCTTGATTTAATAGAAAGTAAATAATCCTGCAAGATTGACTTGCAGGATATTTTTGTTATTCTAAACGCCCTTGTTCACGATAGGCGATATCTGGTTGCCAAGTCCATTTTGCTCCAAACTTCTCTAGTAAGTCAAAGCTAGCTTGTGGTCCCATGCTTCCAGACTTGTAGTCATGGAGTGGAACTTCATTTTGAGTCCAGAGCTCTTCGATACGATCAATCAATTTCCAAGAAGCACTAACCTCATCCCAGTGGCTAAAGTTGGTAGAATTGTTGTTCAAGACATCGTAGATTAGCTTTTCGTATGGATCTGGTGAAGCCCCAGTAGCGGTAGCATCTGTACGATAATCTAAAGAGCTTGGCGCCAGGTTAAATTCTTCACCGACTTGTTTCCCATTTAGGCTAAGAGAGAAGCCTTCAGTTGGTTGGATATAGATGGTCAAAATATTTGGTGCCAATGGTTCTCCAAAGATAGACTCCATTTGCTTAAAGATGATATTGACATGAGTCCCTTTTTCAGTCAGACGTTTCCCTGTACGGAAGAAGAAGGGAACACCACGGAAGCGATCGCTGTCTACAAAGAAGGCACCAGATGCAAAGGTTTCTGTTGTAGATTCAGGGGCGACATTTGGCTCGCTACGATAGGAAATGTATTTCATGCCATCTATTTTACCAGAGCGATACTGACCACGGATAAACTGTTCTTTCAATTCTTCCTCAGTTGGATGATAGAGGTTTTTAAAGACCTTTATCTTTTCAGCACGAATCTCATCTTTTGTAAAGCTAGCTGGTTTGTCCATGGCTAGAAGAGAGAGGAGTTGTAGAGTATGGTTTTGCACCATATCACGAAGGGCACCAGATTCATCATAGTAGCCACCACGTTCTTCTACACCCAAGCGCTCTGCAAAGGTAATCTGTACATTATCAATGTGCTCACGGTTCCAAACATTCTCAAAGATCATGTTGGCAAAACGAACAGCAAAGATACTCTGAATCATCTCTTTACCTAGGTAATGGTCAATACGATAGATTTGCTCCTCATCAAAGGCCGCAAGGAGATCTTCATTGAGCTTGCTCGCTGTCTCGTAGTCTGTACCAAATGGTTTCTCAACGATCAAGCGCTCAAAACCTTTACCATCGACAATGTTTTCAGATTTGAGGTGTTTGGCAATGGTTCCAAAGAACTGAGGTGCCATAGACAAGAAGAAGAGCTTATTGTGTTCAGCTTGGTATTTTTCGTTCAGCTCAGCTTGTAATTGGCGCAAAGCAATGTAATGTTCCGTATCATTCACATCATGGCTTTGATAGTAGAAGTGGCTAGCAAATTCTTGGGCTTGCTCGGTACTATCTGCCAAATCAAGGATGGACTCGACAACTACAGATTCAAAATATTCCTTACTCCAAGGTCTACGAGCTGTTCCGATAACAGCAAAATGCTCAGAGAGATTGCCTGATTTATAGAGTCTGAAAAGGGAAGGGTAGAGTTTGCGTTTAGCTAAATCTCCACTCGCACCGAAAATTGTAACAATAACCTTTGATGACATCTAGCTACCTAATTTCTATATTTTTTCCTAGTTGGACTAGGGATGAGATTTTCTCATTGTCATAGCTTTTATTTTATCATAATTTTCAAAAAAATCAAAAATCCAATACGCAATTAAAAAAGTGTAAGGAGAACCTCACACTTTCGTTTTATACGTTTAAGACCTTGTCCAAAAATTCTTTTAGACGAGGGTGTTGCGGGTTATCAAAGATTTGATCTGGAGTTCCATCTTCAAGGAATTCTCCATCAGCTGTAAAGATAACGCGGTTGGCCACCTGACGAGCAAATCCCATCTCGTGGGTTACGATGATCATGGTCATACCCTGTTCTGCCAATTCCTTCATAACGTTTAGTACATCTCCAACCATTTCAGGGTCGAGAGCAGAAGTTGGCTCATCAAAGAGCATGATATCAGGATTCATGGCAAGTCCACGAGCAATAGCTACACGCTGTTTCTGACCACCTGAAAGGCTATCTGGATTGGCATTAGCTTTGTCCGCAAGGCCGACTTTTTCCAGCAATTCCATCCCTAATTTCTCAGCTTCAGCCTTGATCATCCGTTTGTGTTCAATAGGTGCAAAAGTGATATTTTCTAGGACGGACATGTGAGGAAAGAGGTTGAAATGTTGGAAGACCATTCCGACGTTCTCGCGAACATGGTCGACATTGGTTGATTTGTCAGTCAAGTCATAACCATTCACAGTGATGTGACCACTCGTTACCTCTTCAAGAAGGTTAAGGCTACGGAGGAAAGTGGATTTACCAGAACCCGAAGGACCGATAATACAAACAACATCTCCTTCATAGAACTTAGTCGTAATGCCTTTTAAAACTTCATTTTTTCCATAATACTTATGCAAATCATTTACATCAATTTTTAATTTTGCCATTAACGAATCCTCTTTTCTAAGCGTTTCGCTAGTCTAGTCAAAAGTGTGATAATTACAAGATAGAAGATAGCAAGGATTGCATACATCTTGAAACTTTGGTAGTTACGGGCGATGATGATCTTACCAGTTTGGAAGAGTTCCACCAAACCAATAGCAGATACGATGGTTGTATCTTTAAGAGCGATAACGAATTGGTTGACGAAGTTTGGCAACATTAATTTAGTCGCTTGTGGCAAGATAATCTTTCGCATGGTCTTTCCATAAGAGATACCAAGACTGCGGCTGGCTTCCATTTGCCCAACTGGAACAGCTTGGATCCCACCACGAACAATTTCAGCGATATAAGCAGCAGCATTGAGTGAGAGGGCTATGGTACCAGCTACAAAGTCGTTAATTGGACTTTGGTGGCCTGTGATGGACTCGATGAAGTTTGGAATACCCCAGAAAATGAAGGCTGCAAGAATCATCAAGGGAATACCACGGATAACGTCAACGAAAATCTCAGAGATAAGACGAAGAGATTTGTATGGGCTAACGCTAAACATACCAAAGATAATACCAATGACAATGGCGATTGCAAATGAAATAAGTGCTAAGGCAAGAGTGATTCCAAGTCCACTAAGAAGTTGTTTGTAGTTGTTTTGAAGCAAGCCCCAAATAGTTGTTTCGTCAACCGTACTTGTAGAGTCAGTTGAAGTTTCGCTAGCTAGGTACTTGTCAAGAATCTTTTGGAATTCTCCGTTAGCTTTGAGGTTCGCAAGTCCATTATTAAACATCTGGATCAATTCTGGATTTGTACCTTTTTTAACGGCAAAGGCTGTTTCACCGATTGGAGTTCCAGGGATTGGAGTTTTCAATTTTTGTCCTTGGCTGATAGAATATTTGAGAACTGGCTCATCATCCATCACAGCATCAATAGAGCCAGTATTCAGACTGTCATACATTGATGCGCCATCTGCGAAGGTTTTAATCTTATAGCCGTATTTGCTTTGGTTCTCAGTAAGGAACGTTTGAGAAGCAGTTCCGTTCTTCACACCAACGGTCTTATCCTTGAGGCCTTCATAAGAAGCGATAGTACTTGATTCTTTTACACCGAGAATGGTATTAGCAGTGTAGTAGGAATCTGAGAAGTCAAAGGTTTCCTTACGGGCATCTGTTACAGACATACCAGCAATGATACCATCTGCTTGTCCTGCTTGAACAGCACTGATGGCTGCATCAAATCCTGGGTTAGTAATTTCAACTTCAAAACCTTGATCTTTGGCAATGGCCTTGATGAGGTCCATATCAATACCGGTGTATTGATTGCTTGAATTTTGAAAGACGAATGGGGCAAAAGATGAGTCACTGGCAATAATGTACTTACTTTTCAATGGAGTAGCTTTTTGTCCAGCAGCAGTAGTTGTCGTTGGGCTTGCCGTAGTTGTAGAAGCTGTCCATTTTTGGATGATTTGCTCCAAGCTACCATCCTTCTTCATTTGTGCTAGGGCTTCGTTAAACTCGGTAACCAAGTGTTCATACTTGCTCCCTTTCTTGACACCAAAAGCAAAGCTTCCAACAGCCTCGCCATCCATATTGATGCTGAGATCTTGTCCTTGGTTAATCGCATACTCAATAACAGGTTTGTCATCCATGATGGCATTTACAGCACCAGCACTTAGACTGTTATTCATCAAATCACCTGTATCAAAGGTTTTAATAGAGAAACCGTATTTATCTTTGATACTTTCTAGGAAACGTTGAGCGGCAGTTCCGTTTTTAACTCCAACTGTTTTTCCGCTAAGTTCCTCATATTTGGTGATTTTATTTGCCTTTGTCGTAGCAATGACAACTTTTGTATCATAATAGGTATCAGACATGGTAAAGACATTTTCACGTTCTTTTGTTTTTGTCATACCTGCCATAATAGCATCTGCTTGACCTGACTGCACTGCATTTACAGCAGCGTCAAAGCCGGGATAAGACATTTGGATGTTCCATCCTTTTATTTCTGCGACCTTATTGATAATATCAACATCAATCCCTTTGTAGGTTTGATCTGAATCTTTAAACTCAAAAGGTGCGTAAGCTGTATCAGACACAATCTTAACAGTATCAGCTTTTGCAATACCTAGTGAGAAAATGGGAAATAAAATGAGCAAACATGCTAGTATTTTTTTCTTCATTTTTAGTCTCCTTTTCCGAATATTTTCCCATTATACCAGAAAAAAGGTGAAAAGGCAAATTTTCATATTTTTGTGTCAGAAAATATAACATCTATATTTTCTTTTCCTTCTTGAATTGCTACTATAAAATGATATAATAATAGTATGTAATAGAAGAAATGAGGGCAGAAACATGAAGAATAAAAGAATATTTAAAGACTTCCAATCTTCCCAAATGAGTTTAAATATTTACACAAGTCCTTTGTTAGCCTTTGTTTTTGTCTTTATAGGAGAGTTTGTTGCATATACTTTGTATGGTATTAGCTTGTTAGCTCTCATCGTACTTGCTAGAAATTTTGGAGAGGCTGGTCAAAATCTTGCAACTTACTTGCAAACCTTGCAGCAGAGCTTGACGGATAAAACAACTGACTTTCGTTTAATTTTAGCATTGCTGTCCTTTGGTTTTATTCTCAACACTGTGTTCAGATGGACTAAAAAAGTTGAGAAAAGATCTATTAGAACCTTGGGATTTTATAGAGAAAATTTCCTTAGCAGTCTTCTGAAAGGATTTGGCCTAGGTTTGGCACTTTTTCTTCTGACCTTGTTAGGTTTGGTGGTCTTGGGGCAATATCGTTTGGAATCCATTCGCTTGAATCCTTATTCGCTTACTTTTGTCGTCTTTACTATCCCATTTTGGATTTTACAGGGGACAGCAGAAGAAGTGGTGTCCCGTGCTTGGCTTCTTCCACAATTGGCCTCAAGAACCAATCTAAAACTTGCTGTTGTCATATCTAGCATATTCTTTACCCTGCTTCATGTGGGAAATTCTGGTCTAACACCTCTATCTCTAGTGAATCTCTTCTTATTCGGAGTTGCCATGGCTCTTTACCTTCTCAAAGCTGATTCAGTTTGGGGTGTTGCAGGTATTCATGGAGCTTGGAATTTTGCTCAGGGCAATCTTTTTGGCATTTTAGTTAGCGGTCAACCGTCAGGAACGTCTCTGATGACCTTTTTACCACAAGGCGATCAAGGCTGGCTATCAGGAGGCTCTTTTGGGATTGAAGGTTCTATCATGACAAGTTTAGTCTTGTTACTTCTGATTGTCTATCTCGCTAATCAATTAAAGAAAGAAAATGAAAGGATGTGACTTAGGTCCGTCCTTTTCTTCGTGAAAATGCTATAAGTATGCTAAAATAGGAATAGCACATGGAGAGAGGATTCTTATGATCAATCGGATTACAGATAATAAATTTAAACTAGTATCAAAATATCAACCATCAGGAGATCAACCACAAGCTATCAAGCAGTTGGTTGATAATATCGAGGGTGGAGAAAAAGCTCAGATTCTGATGGGGGCGACCGGAACAGGGAAGACCTATACCATGAGTCAGGTCATTTCCAAAGTCAATAAACCCACTCTGGTTATTGCCCATAACAAAACCCTAGCTGGTCAGCTCTATGGGGAGTTCAAGGAATTTTTCCCTGAAAATGCAGTTGAGTACTTCGTATCTTACTATGATTATTACCAACCTGAGGCCTATGTCCCTTCTAGCGATACTTATATTGAAAAGGATAGCTCTGTCAATGACGAGATTGACAAACTCCGACACTCTGCTACTTCAGCCCTTTTGGAGCGTAATGATGTTATTGTCGTGGCCTCAGTCTCTTGTATCTATGGTTTGGGTTCGCCCAAGGAATACGCTGATAGTGTAGTTAGTCTCCGTCCAGGTCTTGAAATTTCTCGTGATAAACTCTTAAATGACTTGGTCGATATTCAGTTTGAGCGAAATGATATTGATTTCCAACGCGGAAGATTTCTAGTTCGTGGGGATGTAGTGGAGATTTTCCCAGCATCTCGTGATGAACATGCTTTTCGAGTAGAGTTCTTCGGAGATGAAATTGACCGTATCCGTGAAGTTGAGGCTTTGACAGGTCAGGTATTGGGAGAAGTGGATCATTTGGCGATTTTCCCAGCCACTCACTTTGTGACCAATGATGACCACATGGAAGTTGCCATTGCCAAGATTCAGGCGGAGTTGGAGGAGCAGTTAGCTGTCTTTGAGAAGGAAGGCAAACTGCTAGAGGCCCAGCGTTTGAAACAGCGGACAGAGTATGATATTGAGATGTTACGTGAGATGGGTTATACAAATGGGGTTGAGAACTACTCACGCCACATGGATGGTCGTAGTGAAGGCGAGCCTCCTTATACGCTTCTCGACTTTTTTCCAGATGATTTCTTGATCATGATTGATGAAAGTCACATGACCATGGGGCAAATCAAGGGCATGTATAATGGAGACCGTTCGCGTAAGGAAATGCTAGTCAATTATGGTTTCCGTTTGCCGTCTGCCTTGGACAATCGTCCTCTCCGTCGGGAAGAGTTTGAAAGTCATGTGCATCAGATTGTTTACGTTTCAGCGACACCAGGCGACTATGAAAATGAACAGACCGAGACAGTGATTGAGCAAATCATTCGTCCGACAGGGCTTCTAGATCCTGAAGTGGAGGTCCGACCAACTATGGGGCAGATTGATGACCTCCTAGGTGAAATCAATGCCCGTGTTGAAAAGAATGAACGAACCTTTATTACCACCTTGACCAAGAAAATGGCAGAAGACCTGACTGACTACTTTAAGGAAATGGGCATCAAGGTCAAGTATATGCACTCGGATATCAAGACTTTGGAACGGACAGAGATTATCCGTGACCTGCGCTTGGGTGTCTTTGATGTCTTGGTCGGAATTAACCTCCTTCGTGAAGGGATTGACGTTCCCGAGGTAAGCTTGGTTGCTATTCTCGATGCTGATAAGGAAGGTTTCCTTCGTAACGAACGTGGCCTCATCCAGACCATTGGCCGTGCTGCCCGTAATAGCGAAGGGCATGTCATCATGTATGCAGATACGATAACTCAGTCTATGCAACGTGCTATCGATGAAACGGCCCGCCGTCGGAAAATCCAGATGGCTTATAATGAAGAGCATGGTATCGTACCTCAGACAATCAAGAAAGAAATCCGTGACCTTATTGCCGTGACCAAGGCAGTTGCCAAGGAAGAGGACAAGGAAGTCGATATCAATAGCCTCAACAAACAAGAACGCAAGGAACTCGTCAAGAAACTAGAAAGACAAATGCAAGAAGCCGTCGAAGTGCTTGACTTTGAACTGGCAGCCCAGATTCGTGATATGATGTTGGAAGTGAAGGCGTTGGGGTAGAGAGGCCCTTAAGTCAAATTTAATTAGCCAAATTGCTATTTCCTTGTTTCAGTAGTCTAGATATGAAGAAAATGGTGAAAATGAATAAAAGAAATTCAAATACAAAAAAGAATCTATCAAGGAAAGAAAGTTTTCAGCATTGGCTAGATTCTCATAAAATTATAGGTTTCTTCCTAGTCCTTGGTCTAATCTTAGGAATAGAACTAGGTATTAATTTTAGTTTTAAAAGCCTCCCACTTCCTTCACTATACAGAGATATTAACTATAGTTTTCCATTATATGCAAATCTTTTTTGTCTGGTCTACAGAATATTTGACTATTGGTTTTTAGATTTATCCAGGTTAAGGATGACTCTAACCAGATTTGCTGGATTGTTCATCTATCTTAATAGTATCGGTTTAGTGGTCCATCTATTTTTAGGAGTTAGTGGAAAAAACAGTAAAGGGATTTTACCATCTCTCTTATCACTAGATTATCGCTACATCTGGTTTCCTATCGCAACGTACATGCTATTCTTTTTATTAGGATTGGTCATTTTACTTCTTGCTAAATATTTAGAAAAAAAGAAATTGAAGAAATGATTGTAATGTCTCTTTCACCCATTCTTACCAATATAGGCCATTATATATAATTATCACTGTCAGAGTATCTTATCATAATACCATGACTTAGTTAATGCTTTTATCGTGAAATTTGAAATAGAATACAACAAAGATATATTTGAATAATTTAGAAAGCGAGCAAATCTATGTCCCGTGCCCAAGCAACTATTTTAACCAACATCTGTCTAATCGAAGATCTAGAAAATAAGCGAGTAGTCATGCAATATCGCTCTCCTGAAAACAATCGCTGGTCTGGCTATGCCTTTCCAGGAGGTCATGTTGAGAACGGCGAGGCCTTTGCCGAGTCTGTCATTCGTGAAATATACGAAGAAACTGGCTTGACGATTCAGAATCCTCAACTAGTCGGTATTAAAAATTGGCCCTTAGATACAGGTGGGCGCTACATCGTTTTTTGTTATAAGGCGACAGAGTTTATTGGGAATCTCCAATCTTCAGATGAAGGAGAAGTATCTTGGGTGCAAAAAGACCAGATTCTAAATTTGGAACTGGCCTATGATATGTTGCCTTTGATGGAAATGATGGAAGCACCTGACAAGTCTGAGTTCTTCTATCGCCACCGTACAGAGGACGGCTGGGAGAAAGAAATTTTTTAGTTGTATGATTACTGGAACGGTGTTAACCTTTAATGATTGGTACTTAAATATAGGATAAGTATGTCGGTGTATGTCAACTGAATACTTCAATATTTCCTATTCTTCTTTTCTATCTTTATCTTTAACAATCTCCACCTTCAATTTTGAAATCGGAGATGTTTTATTTTATGGTATAATCTTAAGATATGAAAGGAAGTAAAAGAAAATGGCTGATAAGGTAATTGAACAATATGCAAAACAAGATAATCTTGACATTAGAGTAAAGCTACATAAGAAGTATTCAAAAAATAAATTAGGATTTAACAATTGGATATTTTCCAACTACCAAATCACTAATGAAGTAAAGGTTCTAGAATTGGGATGTGGTACAGGAGAACTGTGGAAAAGTAATAGCGATTCTATAGATAAAATGAAGCAGTTGATTATTACAGATTTTTCTAAAGATATGGTTAAAACAACGAAGTCAGTGATTGGAAATAGAGACAATGTCAACTATGAAATAATGGATATTCAAAAGATTTCTTTTGAGAATGAAACATTTGATATTGTTATTGCTAATATGCTTCTACATCATGTAAATGATATTCATAAAGCGCTCTCTGAGGTGAATAGAGTCTTAAAAACAGGCGGAATTTTTTACTGTGCTACATTTGGTGAAAATGGAGTTGTAGATTATTTGGCAAGCTTATTTAAAGATGAGGTTAATCAAGATTTGGAAAATAAAACATTTACTTTACAAAATGGCAAAAGCCAACTGAGTATGTATTTTGACTCTGTCGAAACATTACTCTATGATGATGAGTTACAGGTAACTAGTATAGATGACCTAGTTAAATACATTCAATCCTTTAAAGGAATTTCAGAAATAGGTTCGCTAGAAGAAAAAGTCATTCGTAAAAGATTGGAAGTGCATTTTTATAAAGGCAAGTTAATTATTCCTAAAGAATATGGTATGTTTATTGCTCGAAAGTAAAATTAAGGGAACGAAATTGTGAAAAATTAAGGAGAAACTTTTTAATATAAAATCAAGCAGATAGTCTTTAGAGCATGCTACAGCTGGTTCTATATAAAAGTCTCAACTTTTTGGATTTGAAGAAGTTTTTCGGGTACAAAAAGACCAGATTCCAAACTTGGATCTGGCCTATGATATGTTGCCTTTGATGGAAATGATGGAAGCACCTAACAAGTCTGAGTTCTTCTATCGCCACCGTACAGAGGACGGCTGGGAGAAAGAAATTTTCTAGTCTTTTACTAAATAACCTAACTGATCCAAGGCCTCCTCAATATAGTGGAGGTCTTGTTGTGTCTCGGCTTCAACAAGGTGGTAATGGATGCCGTCTGTCAATTCAGAAAGGGGTCTAAAGTCTGAATTCTCGACTTGTTCCAGAAAGTGCTGGACATCTCGACGACAGGTGAGTTTGAGATGGGTTTCAATTTCACCATAAACGGGATGATCGATTAAGATATTTTGAACGCGTCCGCCATTATCTACAATAGCTAGTAGTTCCTGACCGATTTCTTCCAGTTCATGTTTCACTTTAAAGAGTTTGTGAACGTAGGGGCTGGCGTCATTTTCTTTGTAGATATAACCACGATTGGTGGATAGGATAGGAGCCCCATCTGCTCGGAGAATAGCGATATCCTGTACAATGACTTGGCGCGTAACATGAAAGTGCTCAGCCAAGGTTTGACCATTGAGAGCTTTTGGTGCCTCTTTTAACAGTTTGAGAAGAGCTTGTTTGCGATCCTTTGTCATAGTTTTTCCTTTTAGCGACGTTTTCGAAGCACTTTATAGACAGCTAGTGCTAATGTATAGTCTACCATACTATGGACAATTGTGCCAAAGCCAACTAGGACGAAGAGAACATAAAACATATTTTCAACATTTGTTCCTGAAGTAGCATAAAAGATGATACAAGCTATTACTTCAGCGATAGCATGAACAACACCCAAAACAAAGTTAAAAATCCAAGATGCCTTTGGTTTATCCAAGGTTTCAGGGAATTTCTTTAAGTACAAAGCCCCCAAAGTACCAAAAACGATGTGAGAAAAGGCGCGTAGGACAATAACCATAGGGTAGCCTGCCATCAGGAAACCGAGACTAGAAGCAATAATCACAAAAGCAGCCATCAAAGGTGAAAGAAACATGGCGATAAAGATGGGGATATGACTTCCCAAGGTGTAAGAAGCCGGTGGGATAACGATTTTAAAAGGCATAATGATTGGAATCAAAATCGCTATTGCAGTGAGTAGGGCAGTCATAGTCATAAACCGCGTTTTTTTCCGTATATCCATAAGAACCTCCATTTATCTGTATATACACAAGTATAGTACAATAAATCACCAATCAAGTCAAGAAGCATTAGTGATTTTTAATGGATATTTGATTAAATGTGGTAAAGAAAGAATACTGGGAACTTAATTCTTATGTTTTAACTACTAAACTCCACCTTCAGGACGAAAGTGGAGTTGTTTTTTTATTTCTTCAAGGTTTGTAAACGTGGGACAATTGCTACTGTGAGAACTGCAGAGATGACAAGCTCAGCAATTGAGTTGGTTGAAATAACAGTTGCAAGGAGTTTCTGGATATTTCCATCGAAGACACTTCCAAAAAGGAAGAAGATTCCCCCAAGTACAAAGACTGTATTTGTAAGTGAACCGAGAGCTCCGGCAATGATGAGACCCGTTCTGTTTTTCAATAATTTATAAACTAGATAAGGTGTCAGACCAATCAAAATACGAGGTAGGATGGCAATCATTGCTGAATAGATGTTTCCGTTTGGTACAAAAGGTGAGAATAGGTAGCTGGTTGGAAGGATTGTAATCGTGTTAACCGTCAAGCTAAGTAGTCCCATCAAGAAACCGAGTGTAACACCAACTCGTGGGCCGTAAATAATACTTGCAATAATAACAGGAATATGCACGATAGTTGGTTTAATTGGGAACGGGAATAGATTAAATAAGAGCGAGCTCAGAAAGTGAATGACCAACATGGTCGCAAAAAAGATAGCAATCGGAGCAATATTAGAGCGTTTTTTCATTGAGTGTTTCCTTTATTCTTCCTAAAATAATATCCAGGTCTGCTAAAGCTCCCCTTCCGTAGTCTCCACAAGCAAGTAAGGATTCTTTTGGAGAGATAAGCTTGTAACCATATGTTTCTAAAGTTTTAAGGTTTGTTTGAGTTGCCGGATGATCATACATCTTTGTATTCATGGCTGGCGCCAAGAGTTTAGGGATGTTTTGGGGTAAAGCTAATGCTGTACTAGTCACCATGTTATCCGCAAAACCGTGCGCAAGTTTGGCAATGGTATTAGCAGTAGCAGGGACAACGATAAAAAGGTCTGTTTCTTTTCCTCTTTCGATATGATTGATTTGATCAGGATAGGGTTCCTGCATGACATCAAGGTGAACTGGATTCTGTGAGAGTACCTGTAGTGTCAAAGGCTGGATAAACTCTCTTGCCGCCTCAGTCATTAAGACAGTGACATCATGGCCTTGTTTTTTCAAAGAACTGACTAAATCAGCTGCTTTATAGGAGGCAATGGAACCTGTCACTGCGATTAGAATGTTTGCCATGGCTTTCCTTTCTATGAATCGTATATATGAATTTTCTCAAGGAGGAGGTTCGCAATTTCCTCTTTAGTTTGAACGGTTTGAAGACGATCTTTCTCAACAAAGATTGCCTTATGCTGATGTGCTGAGATTTGAGTAAGATCATTTGCTATGATTATGTCAGCCTGGTTCTTGACAAGACTCTGTCTAGCGACTTCAATAAGATGATTCTCAGTAACATCAACCAACAGTTTGAAACCAATCAGATGAATAGAAGGATTCCAGTCTTTGACTAGAGAGATAATCTTGGGTGTTTTTTTCAAAAATAAAACCTGCACCTCATCAGTTGAAGAAATCTTAGCTTGATGATTCTGCTTACTTAAAAATTCTTCTAGATTGGAACTCGTCTTAACTTCATCTAGTCCGGTCATATAAACAGGAGTGTAGTCAGAAACTGCCATCGAATGAATCAAGACCTGATAATCTTGAACACACTCTTTCATTTCTAAAAGAAGATCATTCGTATTTTTGATTTCTAGAATGGTTAGATGGGGATGAGGTTCTGGCTTAAGAGCACTAGGAGTAGTAATCAGACAAACCTCATGACCAGCAGCAAGTAGGGTTTCGGTGATGATTTTCCCCAAGCGACCTGTAGAATGGTTAGTAATAGAGCGGACACTATCGATAGCTTCACTGGTACCACCCGATGTAACTAAAATTTTCATAGGACTATTGTACCAAAAAATAAAATAGAATCAAAAGAAAGCGTTTGTTTTTTTTCTAATTTTCCAGCAAGATTATAGTTTTTGGCTATAAAAACTTATAAAAAGTAAAAAAGACGACTAAAATCGGCCTTAAAACTTTATGTTTATAAACTTTACTAAGCTTTTTGTATGTGAAAAAACTTTTTTTGTGTTATAATGAGTTATCATATTAGAGGTTAGAGGAGTTTGCTATGAAAACAGATATTGAAATCGCACAGAGCATTGAGTTAAAGCCAATCGTGGATGTTGTTGAGAAACTTGGTATTTCTTATGACGATTTGGAATTGTACGGAAAGTACAAGGCTAAACTCAGCTTTGATAAAATTCGTGCAGTTGAGAACAATCCAGTTGGAAAATTGATCTTGGTTACTGCGATTAATCCAACACCTGCAGGTGAAGGGAAGTCAACCATTACTATTGGTCTTGCAGATGCCTTAAACAAAATCGGCAAGAAAACCATGATTGCTATCCGCGAACCGTCTCTTGGACCAGTAATGGGGATTAAGGGTGGTGCCGCTGGTGGTGGTTATGCGCAAGTGTTGCCAATGGAAGACATCAACCTCCACTTTACCGGGGATATGCATGCCATTACAACTGCCAACAATGCTCTTTCTGCCTTGATTGACAATCACTTGCACCAAGGAAATGAGTTGGGAATTGACCAACGTCGAATCCTATGGAAACGTGTTGTTGACTTGAACGACCGAGCTCTTCGCCATGTGACTGTTGGTCTTGGTGGTCCTCTAAATGGTATTCCACGTGAGGATGGTTTCGATATTACCGTAGCTTCAGAAATCATGGCCATTCTTTGCTTGGCGACGGATATTGAAGATTTGAAACGTCGTTTGGCTAACATCGTCATTGGCTATCGTTATGACCGTACACCTGTTTCTGTAGGTGATTTACAGGTTGAGGGAGCATTAGCATTGATTTTGAAAGATGCTATTAAACCGAACCTGGTTCAGACAATTTACGGTACACCTGCCTTTGTACACGGTGGTCCATTTGCCAATATCGCTCATGGATGTAACTCTGTCTTGGCAACAACAACAGCCCTTCACTTGGCTGATTATACAGTCACTGAAGCTGGTTTTGGTGCGGACCTTGGAGCTGAGAAATTCCTTGATATCAAGACGCCAAACTTGCCAACATCTCCAGATGCAGTTGTCATCGTTGCAACCCTTCGTGCCCTTAAGATGAATGGTGGCGTAGCTAAAGACGCTCTCACAGAGGAAAATGTGGAGGCAGTTCGTGCAGGTTTTGCTAACTTGAAACGCCACGTTGAAAATATACGTAAATTTGGAGTACCAGCAGTTGTTGCGATTAACGAATTTGTTTCTGATACTGAAGCTGAAATCGCAGCTTTGAAAGAACTCTGTGCTTCTATTGATGTGCCAGTTGAACTAGCAAGTGTCTGGGCTGATGGCGCAGAAGGAGGAGTAGCGCTTGCTGAAACGGTTGTTAAGACTATCTCTGAAAATCCAGCCAACTACACTCGTCTTTATGACAACGACCTTTCTGTTCAAGAAAAGATTGAAAAGATTGTTACTGAAATCTACCGTGGTAGCAAAGTGAACTTTGAAAAGAAAGCTCAAACACAAATCGCTCAAATCGTTCAAAATGGTTGGGACAAATTGCCAATCTGTATGGCTAAAACTCAATACAGTTTCTCAGATAATCCAAATGCCCTTGGAGCTCCAGAAAACTTTGAAATTACCATTCGTGAATTGGTACCAAAATTAGGTGCAGGCTTCATCGTTGCCTTAACTGGTGATGTCATGACCATGCCAGGACTTCCAAAACGACCAGCAGCTCTCAACATGGATGTTGAAAGTGACGGAACCGTTCTAGGATTATTCTAATATATTGAGAGATATAGAATTATGGAAAAAAATTTGAAAGAAATATTGTCACAATTTGATTCAACTAAAAATAATTACGAGAGACTTTTAGAATATATTGAAGCCACAATTAAAAGTCTTATGGAAAATGAAAAAATACAAATCCATGAAATTAAAGGAAGAATTAAAGATAGAGAAAGTTTAAGCAAAAAAATTGAAACTAAAGACTATAAATATTCCAGTTTGTCAGAAATAACTGATATTTGTGGAATTAGAATTATCACATATTTTTCGGACGATGTAGATAAAATCGCTTCTTTACTTGAAGAGGAATTTGATTTAGATCAGGACAATTCTATTGATAAACGAAAAACTCAAGATCCTACTAAATTTGGCTATGTATCTTTACACTATATTTTAAAATTAGGAGGAAGTAGAGCAGAATTAACTGAAAATATTAATTATAAAGAATTAAAATTTGAAGTTCAGATAAGGACTATTTTGCAGCATGCTTGGGCGGAGATAGAACATGACTTTGGATATAAATCTGATCAGGATGTTCCTGAAAAAATTAGAAGAAGATTTTCAAGATTAGCCGGTTTAATTGAGTTAGCTGACGATGAATTCATGGAAATTAAACGATATGAAAAGGAATATACTAATAGAGTTGAAGAAGGATTCAAAGAGAATTCTAAAAGTATAAAAATTGATTCTATAAGTATTTCAGCCTTATTAGAAAGTGAGTCTTATATCAATTTTATTGAAGAAAATTATGATCAACATAATATAGAAATTAGGTATCCTGGTGGAAAATTTAAAGATGATAGAATTTCTAAAATTGTCAATTATTGTGAACAATTAGGTATTGAAACGATTGATGAATTGGAAAGTAAGTTCCAAAGTGAATTTCCAAATTACTTTAGTAGATGGATTGAAGAAAAAAATAACTATTTTTATACTTGGAATATTACACCTTTACTAGAGGTTCTTTATGATTTAAATAATTCAACTAGATAATCACGTTAAGTATTATAAGAAGTCCCATCTATATTCGGATGGGATTTTGCTGTTTGTCTAGTCTCTATAAAGTTTCTATTTTCCCTGAATTCTGATATAATAGAAACATTGACTTCAAGAGTAAGGAAGAGAAAATGAACGCATTACTGAATGGAATGAATGACCGTCAGGCAGAGGCGGTACAAACGACAGAAGGCCCCTTGTTAATCATGGCGGGGGCTGGTTCTGGAAAGACTCGTGTTTTAACCCACCGCATTGCCTATCTGATTGATGAAAAGATGGTCAATCCTTGGAATATCTTGGCCATTACCTTTACCAATAAGGCGGCGCGTGAGATGAAGGAGCGTGCCTATAACCTTAATCCAGCTACTCAGGACTGTCTGATTGCGACCTTTCACTCCATGTGTGTTCGTATTCTACGTCGTGATGCGGATCATATTGGCTACAATCGGAACTTCACCATTGTAGATCCAGGAGAGCAACGAACTCTCATGAAACGCATTCTCAAGCAATTAAACTTGGATCCTAAAAAATGGAATGAACGGACTATTTTGGGAACCATTTCCAATGCTAAGAATGACCTGATTGATGATGTCGCATATGCTGCTCAAGCTGGTGATATGTATACGCAAATCGTAGCTCAGTGTTATACAGCCTATCAAAAAGAGCTTCGTCAGTCAGAGTCTGTTGACTTTGATGATTTGATTATGCTGACCCTGCGTCTCTTTGATCAGAATCCTGACGTTCTGACCTACTATCAGCAGAAGTTTCAGTACATTCACGTTGATGAGTACCAAGATACCAACCATGCACAGTACCAACTGGTCAAACTTTTGGCTTCACGCTTTAAAAATATCTGCGTGGTCGGTGATGCAGACCAATCTATCTACGGTTGGCGTGGGGCTGATATGCAGAATATCTTGGATTTCGAGAAAGATTACCCTAACGCCAAGGTTGTTTTGTTGGAGGAGAATTACCGTTCAACTAAAACCATTCTGCAAGCCGCCAACGAGGTCATTAAAAACAATAAAAACCGCCGTCCTAAGAATCTCTGGACTCAAAACGCTGATGGGGAGCAAATCGTTTACTATCGTGCCAATGATGAGCAGGATGAGGCCGTATTTGTAGCCAGAACCATCGATGAACTTAGTCGCAGTCAAAACTTCCTTCACAAGGATTTTGCAGTTCTCTATCGTACAAATGCGCAGTCTCGTACTATTGAGGAAGCCTTGCTCAAGTCCAATATTCCTTATACTATGGTTGGTGGGACTAAGTTCTACAGCCGTAAGGAAATTCGCGATATTATTGCCTACCTTAATCTTATTGCTAATTTGAGTGACAATATCAGTTTTGAGCGTATTATCAACGAGCCTAAACGTGGAATTGGGCCAGGTACTGTTGAGAAAATTCGCGACTTTGCTAACCTACAAGAGATGTCCATGCTAGACGCTTCAGCCAATATCATGCTGTCCGGCATCAAAGGAAAAGCAGCCCAGTCTATCTGGGACTTTGCCAATATGATTCTGGGTTTGCGGGAGCAACTGGACCAATTAACCATTACAGAGTTGGTTGAGGCTGTTCTAGAAAAAACTGGTTATATCGATATTCTCAATGCCCAAGCGACCTTGGAGAGCAAGTCTCGGGTTGAAAATATCGAAGAGTTCCTATCTGTTACCAAGAACTTTGACGACAATCCTGATAGTCAAGAAGAGGAAACAGGTTTAGATAAACTCAGTCGTTTCTTGAATGACCTAGCCTTGATTGCGGATACGGACTCTGGTAGTCAGGAAACATCGGAAGTGACCTTGATGACCCTCCATGCTGCTAAGGGGCTTGAGTTTCCGGTTGTCTTTATCATTGGGATGGAAGAGAATGTCTTTCCGCTTAGCCGCGCAGCTGAAGATCCAGATGAGCTAGAAGAGGAACGCCGTTTGGCCTATGTCGGTATCACGCGCGCTGAAAAAATCCTCTATCTGACCAATGCCAACTCTCGATTACTGTTTGGGAAGACCAACTACAATCGTCCGACTCGTTTTATTAATGAAATCAGTTCGGACTTGCTTGAATATCAGGGCTTAGCTCGTCCAGCTAATACCAGTTTCAAGGCTTCTTATAGCAGTGGTGGGATTACTTTCGGTCAAGGAATGAGTTTGGCTCAGGCTCTTCAAGAACGGAAACGCAATGCTGCACCAAGCTCTATCCAGTCAAGCACTCTCCCATTTGGACAGTTTGCAGCCGGAAATAAAAAAAATTCGACTGATACAAGTTGGTCTATTGGAGATATTGCACTTCACAAAAAGTGGGGTGAAGGAACAGTTCTTGAAGTGTCGGGTAGTGGCGCTACTCAGGAATTGAAAATCAATTTCCCAGAAGTGGGTCTGAAAAAACTCCTAGCTAGTGTTGCCCCAATTGAGAAAAAAATCTAATTTTTCATCCTTCTCACGAATAATAAAGTGAGGAGGATTTTTATGTACAGTATTTCATTCCAAGAAGATTCACTTTTGCCTAGAGAAAGACTGGTTAAAGAAGGAGTTGAGGCACTGAGCAATCAAGAGTTGCTAGCTATACTACTCAGAACGGGAACGCGTCAGGCAAATGTTTTTGAAATTGCCCAGCAAGTTTTGAACAGTTTGACCAGCCTAACTGATTTGAAAAAAATGACCCTGCAGGAATTGCAGAGTCTGTCAGGTATTGGACGTATTAAAGCTATTGAACTACAAGCGGTGATTGAACTGGGACATCGTATTCACAAACATGAAACCCTTGAGATGGAAAGTATTCTCAGTAGTCAAAAGCTAGCCAAGAAAATGCAACAGGAACTTGGCGACAAAAAACAAGAGCACCTAGTGGCGCTCTATCTCAATACTCAAAATCAAATCATCCATCAGCAGACCATTTTTATCGGATCTGCGACACGCAGCATTGCTGAACCACGGGAAATTCTTCACTATGCCCTCAAGCATATGGCTACCTCAGTGATTCTCGTTCACAATCATCCATCCGGTGCCGTATCTCCTAGTCGAAATGACGACCATGTCACTAAGCTAGTCAAGGAAGCTTGCGAACTGATGGGAATCGTTTTCTTGGACCATCTGATTGTCTCGCACTCTGATTACTTTAGTTACCGTGAAAATACGGATCTAATCTAGAGTTCATTAACAACATAGTCAAACAATGTTTTATCTTTGGGGCGATTTTCAAAGAGAAATTCAGGATGCCATTGAACACCAAGATAAGGAAGACCGTCCGTAGTTGTCACAGCCTCAATTATTCCATCTTTAGGATCATGTGCTACAACCTTAAGATTAGGAGCTAAATCTTTAATGCTCTGGTGGTGGAAGGAATTGATATGAGAGATTTCTCCATAGATCTCTCGGAGAATCGTATCAGGTTCCGTTACGAGGCGTTGGGTTGTGTATTCGGCTGAACAGTCCTGCCAATGATCCTCAATATCTTGGTGAAGCGTGCCGCCCATGGCGACGTTGAAAAGCTGAGTACCCCTACAAACAGAAAAAATCGGTTTTTTCTGCTTAATGGCTTCCCTGATAAGAGCTAATTCAAATTGGTCTCGTTGAAGATGGTAGTCATCACTATCAATAGCCTTTGGTTCACCATAGTATTTTGGATCAACATTTTGCCCACCCGTTAGGATGAGCTTATCAATGATACTGATGTAATGGGTAGCCATTTCTTGATCACCAATCGGTAGGATGATTGGAATTCCGCCAGCGTCTTTGACTCCTTCAACAAAGCCCTTTGCTGCATAGCTCATCATGATGTCATCATCTGGATGAGCCTTTTCATTTCCTGTAATCCCAATAACTGGTTTTTTCATAAATGCTTTCGCTTTCTAATCCTCTTTACGCATAAAATAGAGGAGAGTTTGGAGTTCGCTTGTCAAATCGACATACTGAACGACCACATCTTTTGGGAGGTGAAGGTGAACAGGGGAAAAGCTGAGAATACCTTTTATACCTGCATCAACCAAAAGATTAGCAACTTCTTGTGATTGAACACTTGGAACTGTTAGGATAGCAGTTTTGACATCTGCTTCGTTGATTTTTTCTTTAATCTGTGAGATACCATAGATTGGAATCCCATCAGGTGTCTGGCTTCCAACTTCTGGATGGTCATCTAGGTCAAAGCCCATGATAATTTTCATCTTGTTACGCTCATGAAAGCGGTAGTGGAGAAGGGCATGGCCCATATTTCCAATCCCAACCAGCATAACATTTGTAATGGAGTTATCATTTAGGAGATCAGCAAAAAAAGTCATCAGTTTTTTAACATCATAACCAAAACCACGACGACCTAGTTCACCAAAATAGGAAAAATCACGACGAACAGTCGCAGAATCGATACCGATAGCCTCTGCAATTTGCTTGGAGTTGGCACGTTCGATTTTCTCGGCATGAAATCTCTTGAAAATTCGATAGTAGAGAGAGAGTCTTTTTGCTGTTGCTTTTGGAATAGCAGACTGTTTATCTTTCACAAAACCACAACCTTTCTATTCTTCTATTTTATAGAAACATTGTGAAAAAATCAACAAAAACAAGAAAAAACTAAGAAAATCTTAGTTTTAGTCTTAAAAATTAGCTTGTGATAGAAAACGGTAGAGATCCCCGACCAATCCTTGATAAATAACTTTATCATCAAAGGTTAATGAGGTAACTAGGAATGTATCAGGAAGAGTTACACAACCTGATAGAGATAACATAAGCTCTTCGTAACTCTCAAATTCAAAGGTACGCTCTACTTGATAACTATCTTGATAAGTGAGACGATACATAGTCAATTATCTTTCTTCTTTTGTGAAGATACCGCGCTCTACAAGGCTGTCCATGAGGAAGTAGAATTTCTCTTGGTGGATATGATGGTCTTCTGATTTAAAGATATTAACCAAACGAAGGCCTGACTTGTCAGTGATATTGAGTTTAGCACCTGTAAGGTCTTTGTTGATGATGATTTTTAGCTTGAATCCTTCACCGCTGTTAGGCACTTTCTCAAGCAAACGAGTCAGTTCGAAGTTTCCAACTTTTGTTTCAAAGAAAGTATTGTCTTTGAGTGTGAATTTTTTGACAGATGGGCTAAGTGTGTAGTCGTAGCGGCAGTTTTGTAGTTTAATGGTTTTTTCAAATGCCATTAGATTAATCTCCAATAATATTTTTTAAGGCTTGTGCGAGTTGTTTCAGTTCTTCCTCGGTATTAAGAGGAGACAGACTGATACGGACAGATTCTGTTAAACGATGAGAATCAGGCCCATAAAGAGCTTCAAGTACATGACTGGTTTGCACGACACCAGCAGTACAAGCCGAACCGGTAGAAATTGAAATTCCTTCAAGGTCTAACCGTAGCAAGAGCAAATCATTTTTTTGACCAGGAAAGCCAATGTTGATAACATAAGGAAGCTGGTGTTGGCTTTCGTTGAGATAGTATTCTAGATCTGCAATCTCATCTAGAAAAGCAGATTTTAATCCCTCTAGTTTTTGGTAATGTTCAGCTTGCTGCTCTAAGTCCTCTTTGAGAGCAGCGACCATGCCTACAATGGCAGCGAGATTTTCTGTTCCAGCCCGTTTCTTTTGTTCTTGGTCTCCACCGTGAAGGTAGGAATCAAAGTCCGCGGAAGATGCATAAAGAAAGCCGATTCCTTTTGGTCCATGGAATTTGTGGGCGGAAGCACTGAGGAAATCAATTCCTAATTCTTCTGGATGGATAGGGATTTTTCCGATAGCTTGAACAGCATCAACATGATAAGCAGCAGGATGTTCTTTTAAAACACGTCCAATCTCAGCGATAGGTAAGAGACTACCCGTCTCATTATTAGCATACATAGTGGAAACGAGAATGGTATCGTCACGTAAGGCTTCTTGAATTTGCTGGGCAGTAATTTCTTGATTTACTGGTTGGATGATGGTCGCTTCAAAACCAAAATGTTGAACCAGATAATCGATAGTCTCAAGCACAGAATGGTGTTCAATAGCTGTCGTGATGATATGTTTTCCACGTTCTTGATGACGGAGACAATAGCCAATGATGGCAGTATTGTTACTTTCTGTACCGCCAGATGTAAAAAAGATATGTTGAGGTTTGGTTCCTAGTAAGTGGGCTAAGTCCTGACGAGCTTCTCGCAAGAGTTTGCCAGCCTGCCGACCATGACTATGAATACTAGAAGGATTACCATGAGTTTCTTGCATGACCTTGGTCATTTCTGCAATAGCTACTGCTGACATAGGAGTCGTTGCAGCATTGTCCAAATAAATCAAAGAATCACCTTATTTCTTTTTGTTGTAAGCAAAGAGTGGGCTGACTGGTTTTCTTTCATGGATGCGGACGATAGCATCTCCGATTAACTCGCTAGCAGTAATGTAACATACATTTTCTGGAGTTCTTTCTTTGGTTGCTACTGAGTCTGTCACAAGGATTTCTTTGATGTTTGTAGCGTCAAGAAGGTCTGCTGCCCCTTCAACAAATAAACCGTGACTAGATACTGCATAAATTTCAGTTGCACCTTCACGTTCAACGATTTTGGCTGCTTCAGAGAAAGTACGACCAGTATTTAGAATATCGTCAATCAAGATAGCCTTCTTGCCTTCGACATCCCCAATGATATAGCCTTCGTTACGATCAGAATCGTCTTGGGCGTAGTCAATGATAGCGATAGGGGCATCAAGGTATTCAGCCAAACTACGAGCACGTTTAACACCAGAGTTCTTTGGACTAACAACAACAACATCGGATCCAAGAAGTCCTTTATCACAGTAGTGCTTAGCAAATAGAGGAACAGTATAAAGATTGTCTACAGGAATGTCAAAGAAACCTTGAACCTGAACAGCGTGGAGGTCAAGCGTTAGAACACGGCTTACACCGGCCTTGACAAGCATATTGGCAACCAATTTTGCAGTGAGGGGCTCGCGAGAAGAAGCGATTCGATCCTGACGCGCATAACCAAAGTAAGGAAGGACAACGTTGATACTATGAGCACTTGCACGAACACAAGCATCAACCATGATTAATAATTCCATCAAGTGGTTGCTAACGGGGTAGCTGGTTGACTGGATGATGTAAACATCGTAACCACGGACACTTTCTTCGATGTTGACCTGGATTTCACCATCAGAAAATTGACGAGAGGATAATTTTCCGAGAGGTACACCAACTGTATCCGCAATCTTTTGAGCGATTTCTGGGTTAGAGTTTAGGGTGAAAAGTTTCATGTTGTTTCTATCTGACATTATAGACCGTCCTCTGTAAACTTTGTGAATCTCCTTTGAGAAAGTTCTGTTTTTCAAAGCAAGATTCTTTTATTTTTATCTTTTCTATTCTACCAAAAAAAGGAGATTATTTCAGCTTTTTTTCATGCTTTTAATAAAACGAATTAATTTTGAAGGAGCTTTCTGATAAGTTATGTGATTTTCATCTAAAAATTTCCGAAAATCGGCTTTCCCTTTTTCATGGTCTGTGACTTCAAGCTCGAGTTCATAGTCCGTTTGGTCAAAGTAGTGACTTTCATCTAACGCCATTAAGCCGATTTCTGTTTTCGTTTCATAACGAAGAGTCGAAAGGCAGCCTAAAACAAGCCAGTCATGACTTTCAATACCAATCTTAGCGAGCTTTTCTAGAACGAGCCCTTGAGGTAGTTTTTGTTTTTCTAGGTACGATTCAGCTTCTGGAAGAGTTAGTTTCTGGTTGTATTCCATATTTCCTACAGTTTGAGGCACTTTCAAGGTCAATTCCGCCCAATTTGAAAAAGTGCGAATGCGCATGGCAACCTTCTTTTCACGCAATTGAAAATCAGGTGTGTCAATGTAGTAGTTTTTCTGAAGGACGGGTTGGATATGGGAAAACTGTTTTTTTAGATAATCATATTCCTCTTTTTTCAGAAGTGTTTTCAATTCTATTTCTAAATGTTTCATTTTTTCAACCTTTTCTATATCTTTGAAAGCGATTTATGGTATAATGGACAATGTATTTATTGTATACGAATGTACTGAAAAAATCAAAGATTTTCGACAGAGCAATCAAATATTACAAGGGAGAAAGTATGACCATAGAATGGGAAGAATTTTTAGATCCTTACATTCAAGCTGTTGGTGAATTGAAGATTAAACTTCGAGGAATTCGCAAACAGTATCGTAAGCAAAACAAGCATTCTCCGATTGAGTTCGTAACGGGTCGGGTAAAACCGATTGAAAGTATCAAAGAAAAGATGGCTCGTCGAGGAATTACTTATGCAACTTTAGAAAATGACTTGCAAGATATTGCTGGTTTACGTGTCATGGTCCAGTTTGTTGATGACGTTAAAGAAGTAGTTGAGATTCTACGTAAACGCCAAGATATGAGAATTGTTCAGGAACGAGACTATATCACTCATCGTAAGGCTTCAGGTTATCGTTCTTATCACGTGGTTGTCGAGTACACGGTTGATACGATCAACGGAGCTAAGACGATTTTGGCGGAAATTCAAATACGTACTTTAGCCATGAATTTCTGGGCTACGATTGAGCACTCGCTCAATTATAAATACCAGGGCGATTTCCCAGAAGAAATCAGGAAAAGACTGGAAATCACGGCCAAAATAGCCTATCAACTGGATGAAGAAATGGGTAAGATTCGTGACGATATACAGGAAGCGCAGGCTCTCTTTGATCCATTGAGCAGAAAACTAAACGATGGTGTAGGAAATAGTGACGATACAGATGAAGAATACAGGTAAACGAGTTGACCTCATAGCAAATAGAAAGCCGCAGAGTCAGAAGGTTTTGCATGAACTGAGGGAAAAACTAAAGAAACAACATTTTATACTGAACGATACCAATCCCGACATCGTCATTTCGATTGGTGGAGATGGGATGCTTTTGTCTGCTTTCCACAAGTATGAGAATCAGTTAGACAAGGTTCGATTTGTAGGTGTTCATACAGGGCATTTGGGATTTTACACAGATTATCGTGATTTTGAGTTGGATCAGTTGGTGACTAATCTTCTGCTAGACACTGGTGCCAAAGTTTCCTATCCAGTTTTGAATGTCAAGGTAACGCTTGAAAATGGAGAAGTGAAAATCTTCCGCGCTTTAAATGAAGCGAGCATCCGTCGATCAGATCGCACCATGGTTGCGGATATCATCATTAACCATGTTCCGTTCGAGAGATTTCGTGGAGATGGAGTGACTGTTTCAACGCCGACGGGAAGTACTGCCTACAACAAGTCTTTGGGTGGAGCTGTCTTGCATCCTACCATTGAAGCCTTGCAGTTGACGGAGATAGCGAGTCTTAACAACCGAGTCTATCGCACTCTGGGATCATCAATCATTATTCCCAAAAAAGATAAGATTGAGCTCTTGCCGACACGCAATGATTACCACACGATATCAGTCGATAACAGTGTCTATTCATTCCGTAATATCGAACGGATTGAGTATCAAATCGACCATCACAAGATTCACTTCGTAGCGACACCAAGCCACACTAGTTTCTGGAATCGTGTCAAAGATGCCTTCATCGGCGAGGTGGATGAATGAGGTTCGAATTTACCGCAGATGAGCACGTCAAAGTCAAAACTTTTCTCAAGAAACACGAGGTTTCTAAGGGACTTTTGGCTAAGATTAAGTTTCGAGGTGGGGCTATCCTGGTCAATGACCAACCTCAAAATGCGACTTATCTCTTAGATATTGGAGACAGGGTAACTATTGACATTCCAGCGGAGGAAGGGTTTGAAAGTCTTGAAGCAATTGAGCGTCCACTGGATATTCTCTATGAGGATGACCATTTTCTGGTTTTGAATAAGCCTAATGGAGTAGCTTCCATCCCCAGTGTCAATCATTCCAATACCATTGCTAATTTTATCAAGGGCTACTATCTCAATCAAAACTATGAAAACCAGCAGGTTCACATCGTGACTAGGCTTGATAGAGATACTTCTGGTTTGATGCTTTTTGCCAAACACGGCTACGCTCATGCACGTTTAGACAAGCAACTGCAACGAAAGTCTATCGAGAAACGCTACTTTGCTTTGGTTAAAGGAGCTGGTGTCTTGGAGTCTGAAGGGGAAATTATCGCCCCGATTGCGCGTGATGTGGACTCAATTATCACGAGAAGGGTTGCCAAGGGTGGAAAATACGCCCATACTTCTTACAAAGTTGTAGCGTCTTATGGAGATATTCACCTGATTGATATTCGCCTGCATACTGGACGAACTCATCAGATCCGAGTGCATTTTTCTCATATCGGCTTTCCTTTGTTGGGAGACGATTTGTATGGTGGTAGTCTGGATGACGGTATTCAACGTCAGGCTCTGCATTGTCATTATTTATCTTTTTATCATCCTTTTCTAGAACACGATTTGCAGCTAGAAAGCCCCTTACCGGATGATTTCAGCAATCTTATTACTCAGTTATCAACTAATACTCTTTAAAAACTATTTGGAGTATAATTTATTTTATTAAAGGAGAAAACTCATGGAAGTTTTTGAAAATCTTAAAGCCAACCTGGTTGGCAAAAATGCTCGTATCGTTCTCCCTGAAGGGGAAGAGCCACGTATTCTTCAAGCAACAAAACGCTTGGTAAAAGAAACAGAAGTAATTCCTGTTTTGCTTGGAAACCCAGAAAAAATCAAAATTTATCTTGAAATCGAAGGGATTGTGGATGGTTATGAAGTGATCGATCCTCAACACTATCCTCAATTTGAAGAAATGGTTGCTGCTTTAGTAGAGCGTCGTAAAGGCAAAATGACTGAAGAAGAAGCGCGCAAAGTTTTGGTTGAAGATGTCAACTACTTTGGTGTGATGCTAGTCTACTTGGGCTTGGTTGACGGTATGGTATCTGGTGCGATTCACTCAACTGCCTCAACAGTTCGCCCAGCCCTTCAAATTATCAAAACACGCCCAAATGTTACTCGTACTTCAGGTGCCTTCCTTATGGTACGTGGTACAGAACGTTATCTATTTGGAGACTGTGCCATTAATATCAATCCAGATGCAGAAGCCTTGGCTGAAATTGCGATCAATTCAGCAATCACAGCTAAGATGTTTGGTATCGAGCCTAAAATTGCCATGCTAAGCTATTCTACTAAAGGTTCAGGCTTTGGTGCAAGCGTTGATAAGGTTGTTGAAGCGACTAAAATCGCTCATGATTTGCGTCCAGACCTTGAGATTGATGGTGAGTTGCAATTTGATGCAGCCTTCCACCCTGAAACTGCAGCATTGAAAGCTCCAGGAAGTAACGTTGCTGGGCAAGCAACTGTCTTTATCTTCCCTGGTATCGAAGCAGGAAATATTGGCTACAAGATTGCAGAACGTCTCGGTGGTTTTGCGGCTGTAGGTCCAGTTCTGCAAGGTTTGAACAAACCTGTTAACGACCTTTCTCGTGGATGTAATGCAGATGATGTTTACAAGTTGACCCTTATCACAGCAGCTCAAGCAGTTCATCAATAAGATTTAGTCCTCTTTCCCATGGAAAGAGGCTTTTTAGTACTGAGAAAAGGACAGCTAGAAGCTTCTATGTTATACTAGATATATGTTAGATTTGAAAAAATACGGTATCGTCATGTGGCCGGAGGAGAAGATCATTTCTTTTCGTGAGAAACTCCTCAACTGGTATGATGAAAAAAAAAGAGATTTACCTTGGCGGAGAAGTAAAAATCCTTATCACATCTGGGTATCTGAAATCATGCTCCAGCAGACCAGGGTGGATACAGTTATTCCCTATTATGAACGATTCTTGGACTGGTTTCCAACTGTTGAAAGTCTGGCAAATGCCCCTGAAGAGCGTCTGCTGAAGGCTTGGGAGGGTTTGGGCTATTATTCTCGAGTACGCAATATGCAGGCTGCAGCTCAGCAGATTATATCTGACTTTGGTGGTCAATTTCCAAACACCCATGAAGGAATTTCTGGCCTGAAAGGGATTGGCCCCTATACTGCGGGAGCAATTTCCAGTATCGCTTTTAATTTACCCGAGCCAGCAGTTGATGGCAATGTCATGCGAGTTTTAGCGCGCTTGTTTGAGGTAAATTATGATATCGGAGTTCCCAGCAATCGCAAGATTTTCCAAGCTATTATGGAAATCTTGATTGACCCGAAACGACCAGGTGACTTTAACCAAGCTCTGATGGATTTAGGGTCCGACATAGAGGCCCCAGTTAATCCTAGACCAGAAGAAAGCCCTGTTAAGGATTTTAGCGCAGCGTATCAAAATGGGACCATGGATGTATATCCGATTAAAGAACCCAAGAAAAAGCCTCTCCCAATCTATCTCAAGGCTTTGGTTGTGCGCAATGACCGTGGTCAATATCTTCTTGAGAAAAATGAAAGTGAGAAACTGCTAGCCGGTTTTTGGCATTTCCCGCTGATTGAAGTTGAGGATTTCTACAGCGATGATAATCAACTAGATCTCTTTTCACAAGTCAAAGAGGAAAGCAGAGCTTTTGGACCAAGCCCTCAAGAAAACTTTGAGCAGGATTATGATTTAGAAGTGAATTGGTCCCAGCAAGTATTTGACCAGGTCAAGCATGTATTTAGTCATCGGAAATGGCATATTCAAATCCTAGCAGGTCAAGTGACAGATTCGAAACAGTTTTCTGACAGAGAAGTTCGTTGGGTTTCTCCTCAGGAGTTTTCTGATTATCCACTTGCTAAACCTCAACAAAAAATTTGGCAGGCTTATGAAAACAACTCTCGAAGATGAAAGCTTACAGTAGCCATTTGTGCCTTCTTTGTATTTTTTTGTTATAATAGATAGAGAAAAGGTGATAAAATGAAAAAAATATTAATTGTAGATGATGAGAAACCAATCTCGGATATTATTAAGTTTAATATGACCAAGGAAGGTTACGAAGTTGTAACCGCATTTAATGGTCGTGAAGCAATTGAGCTATTTGAAGCAGAGCAACCAGATATTATTATTCTAGACTTGATGCTTCCGGAAATTGATGGTTTAGAAGTAGCCAAAGCCATTCGTAAGACCAGTAGTGTTCCTATCATTATGCTCTCAGCTAAGGATAGTGAGTTTGACAAAGTTATTGGTTTGGAGTTAGGTGCAGATGATTATGTCACAAAGCCCTTCTCAAACCGTGAGTTGCAAGCCCGTGTGAAAGCTTTACTTCGTCGTACAGATCTTGCTTCAGTAGATAGCCAAGAGTCTGATGAGAAGAAGACGCAGCCTTTACAAATTGGTGATTTGGAAATCGTTCCAGATGCTTACGTGGCTAAGAAATATGGTGAGGAATTAGATTTGACCCACCGTGAGTTTGAACTCTTATATCACTTGGCATCTCATATTGGTCAAGTGATTACGCGTGAACACTTGCTTGAGACTGTATGGGGTTATGACTATTTTGGTGATGTTCGTACAGTGGACGTGACTATCCGACGTTTGCGTGAAAAAATTGAAGACACACCAAGCCGTCCAGAATATATCCTCACACGTCGTGGTGTTGGCTACTATATGAAAAATAATGATTGAAGATATTAGACAAACTATTCTGACCAGTGATTTTATCTTTATCCTGATTTTACTTGGCTTTATCCTGGTGGTGACCTTGCTCTTACTGGAAAATCGTCGGGATAATATCCGTCTGAAGGAGATAAATCAAAAGGTTAAGGACTTGATTGCAGGTGATTATTCTCAAGTTTTGGACTTGCAAGGAAGTACAGAAATCACCAATATCACCAATAATCTAAACGATTTGTCAGAAGTTATTCGTTTGACCCAAGAAAATCTGGAACAAGAGAGTAAACGATTGAACAGTATTCTTTCTTATATGACTGATGGCGTCCTTGCGACTAATCGCCGTGGCCAGATTACCATGATCAACGATATGGCAAAGAAACAGCTCGGTGTGCAGAAAGAAGATGTTCTTAATAAAAGCATCCTCGAATTGCTTAAGATAGAAGATGAGTATGAGCTGCGTGACCTGATTACACAGATTCCAGAGTTGACGATTGACTCCCAGGATGTAAATGGGGAATACCTGAGCCTTCGTGTACGTTTTGCCCTTGTCCGCCGTGAGTCAGGTTTCATCTCTGGTTTGGTTGCCGTTTTACATGATACGACCGAGCAAGAGAAGGAAGAGCGTGAGCGAAGACTCTTTGTTTCAAACGTCAGTCATGAGTTGCGTACTCCTTTGACCAGTGTTAAATCTTATCTCGAAGCCTTGGATGAGGGAGCTCTGTATGATCCTGTCGCCCCTGATTTTATTAAGGTCTCACTCGATGAAACCAACCGTATGATGCGTATGGTGACAGATCTCTTGCATCTATCTCGTATTGACAATGCGACTACTAAACTGGATATAGAGTTGATTAACTTTACAGCCTTTATCACCTTCATCCTCAACCGTTTTGATAAGATGAGAAATCAGGATGAAGAGAAAAAATATGAGCTAGTGAGAGATTATCCAATAACTTCAGTTTGGATTGAGATTGATACGGATAAGATGACCCAGGTGATTGATAATATTCTTAACAATGCCATCAAGTATTCACCAGATGGTGGGGAGATTACGGTTAGCATGAAAACCACGGATGACCAGATGATTTTATCAATTTCTGACCAGGGTCTTGGGATTCCAAAACAAGATTTGCCTAGGATTTTTGACCGCTTTTACCGTGTGGATCGCGCAAGAAGTCGTGCTCAAGGTGGGACTGGTCTAGGTCTGGCTATCGCGAAAGAAATCATCAAACAACACAATGGTTTTATTTGGGCAAAAAGCGAATACGGTAAGGGCTCAACATTTACCATAGTGCTCCCTTATGATAAGGATGCCGTAAAAGAAGAAATATGGGAGGACGAAATAGAAGACTAGAATGAGTGAAAAAGGCTTTAAATACAGTATTTTAGCATCAGGTTCCAGTGGAAATTCCTTTTATCTGGAAACTCCAAAAAAGAAAATCTTAGTGGATGCAGGCTTGTCTGGTAAGAAAATCACCAGTCTTTTGAGCGAAATCAATCGTAAGCCAGAAGATTTGGATGCTATTTTGATTACGCATGAACATTCAGATCATATTCATGGAGTTGGTGTATTGGCTCGCAAATATGGTATGGACCTTTACGCCAATGAAAAAACCTGGCAGGCTATGGAAAATAGCAAGTACCTCGGTAAGGTGGATTCATCGCAGAAGCATATTTTTGAAATGGGTAAAACCAAAACCTTTGGCGATATTGATATTGAGAGTTTTGGGGTTAGCCATGATGCGGTAGCACCCCAGTTTTACCGCTTTATGAAAGACGACAAGAGCTTTGTCATGCTGACCGATACAGGTTACGTCAGTGACCGTATGGCAGGAATTGTCGAAAATGCAGACGGTTATCTCATCGAGTCCAACCACGACGTAGAAATCTTGCGAGCAGGATCTTACGCTTGGCGTCTCAAACAGAGAATTCTATCGGATCTCGGTCACCTCTCTAACGAGGATGGTGCTGAGGCCATGATTCGTGCAATGGGAAATCGAACCAAGAAAATCTACCTCGGGCATTTGTCCAAAGAGAACAATATCAAGGAGCTGGCTCATATGACCATGGTTAACCAGCTAGCACAAGCTGATCTGGGAGTAGGAGTAGACTTTAAAGTTTACGACACTTCCCCAGATACTGCAACACCATTGACAGATATATAAAAAAGAAGGCGAGTGCCTTCTTTTTTATATTTTTTACAATCCAGCAAATTCCTTGATTTCTTGTGCGGACATGGAAGAGTCACAACGGACATTGATTTGTCCATCAGAGATGTGGACAAAGCCTGGTACGGTTGGGATTCCATAGCGTGAGCGGAATTCTTGCAACTCATTGAGTTGGCTTGCTTCTTCACTGTTGATAAAGTAGATGTGCGCTTTGGTTTCAGCTATGACACCAGCCAAAGTGCCAGCAAATTTACGGCAGTAAGGGCAAGTTTTACGACCGATGAAGAAGGTTGCAATTTCTTTCTTATCAAGTGCTTCTTGAGCACGGGCAACAGTTGTGACTTCAAGATCTTTAATATTTTCTAAAAATTGTTCCATGAGTTTACCTCGCTTTCATTGATATGTCTAGTATGCCACAAAGTTCCTAAAATTGCTTAGATTTGATACGAAAAAAAGATGAGATTGGTTGGTCTCATCTTTTATAGTTTCTTATTTCACAAACGCATTGATTTCCGTTTCGATGTTAGCAATCTTAGCTTGTGAATCTTCGTTGCTTTCACCAACAACGGCAATGTAGAACTTGATTTTTGGTTCTGTACCTGAAGGGCGAACTGCAATCCATGAACCGTCAGCAAGTGTATATTTCAACACATCACTTGGAGGAGTAGTCAAAGTTGTCACAGTACCATCAGCAGCAGTAGCAGTTTGAGCTTTGAAGTCTTCTACAACAGTGATAGCTGTTGCGTTCCATTCTTTCGGAGCATTGTTACGGAATTTAGCCATGATTGCTTTGATTTGTTCTGCACCATCGACACCAGAAAGGGTAACAGAGATGGTCTTTTCAGCGTAGTAGCCGTATTCTTTGTAGATTTCTTCGATACCATCAGCAAGTGTCAAACCACGTGAACGATAGTAGGCAGCAAGTTCAGCAACGACAAGAACGGCTTGGATAGCGTCTTTATCACGTACGAATGGTTTAATCAAGTAACCGAAGCTTTCTTCAAATCCCATCATGTAAGTGTGATTGTGTTTTTCTTCAAACTCTTGGATTTTCTCTGCGATGAATTTGAAACCAGTCAAAACGTTGAACATGGTTGCGCCGTAGCTTTCAGCAATCTTCGTTACCAAGTCAGTTGATACGATGGATTTGCAGAGAGCAGCATTTTCAGGAAGAGTTCCAGCACTCTTATGAGCTTCCAAGATGTATTTAGCCATGATAGCACCGATTTGGTTACCTGAAAGGTTGAGGTAGCTACCATCTTTTTGAAGAACTTCAACACCAACACGGTCAGCGTCTGGGTCAGTCGCCACAAGAACATCAGCACCAACTTGACGGCCGAGTTCTTCAGCAAGTGCAAAGGCTGCTTGGTTTTCTGGGTTTGGAGATTTAACAGTTGAGAAATCTGGATCTGGAGTTGCTTGAGCTTCAACGACTTGAACTGAGTCAAATCCTGCTTGTGCAAGAGCACGACGAGCCAACATTTCACCAGTACCATGAAGTGGTGTGTAGACAATCTTCATGTCTTTACCAAACTCTTCAATCAAGGCAGGGTTGATGTTAACGTCCTTGACTTCCTTTAGGTATTCCACATCGACAGCTTCGCCTATAACTTCAATCAAGCCAGAAGCTTTTTCAGCTTCCACATCAGCAACTTCCACAGCGAATGGGTTTTCGATAGCACGGATGTAAGTAGTCAAAGCGTCCGCATCGTGTGGAGGCATTTGTCCACCGTCTTCACCGTAAACCTTGTAACCGTTAAATGGAGCAGGGTTATGGCTGGCAGTAATCATGATACCTGCAAAACAGTTGAGGTGACGAACTGCAAATGAGAGTTCTGGAGTTGGACGAAGGCTTTCAAATACGTAAGATTTGATACCATGTTTTGCAAGAACTGCCGCAGATTCAAAGGCAAACTCAGGTGAGAAGTGACGACTATCGTAGGCAATTGCCACACCACGTTCTTTTTCATTTCCACCTTTTGACTCAATCAAACGAGCCAATCCTTCAGTTGCTTGACGAACAACATAGATGTTGATGCGGTTTGTACCTGCACCGATCAAGCCGCGCATACCTGCAGTACCAAATTCAAGATTGGTGTAGAAAGCATCTTCTTTTGTTTTTTCGTCCATGTTTTCTAAATCTTGACGAAGATAGTCGGGAAGGCCGGCAAAATCGACCCATTTTTGATAATTTTCTTGGTAAGTCATAGAGTGTCTCCTTTGTTTATTTACTTTAATCGCTTTCATTATATCACTATTTGACATTTTAGTAAAACGTTAGCATAACTTAAAATGTAGGAAATTTACTTTTATTTCATTGTAGAAGAACAGCCCAATACGCTTTCTAATGAAAAAGAAGATGAATAGTTCGGGTTTATAACTCGAACTTTTTCTATCGTAATTGTGCAAAAGAGAAAAAGATAGTAAAATAGATGTATGATTATTTTACAAGCTAATAAAATTGAACGATCTTTTGCTGGAGAGGTTCTCTTTGAACATATCAACCTGCAAGTAGATGAACGAGATCGGATTGCCCTAGTTGGAAAAAATGGTGCAGGTAAGTCTACTCTTTTGAAGATTTTGGTTGGAGAAGAGGAGCCAACCAGTGGAGAAATCAATAAGAAAAAAGATGTTTCTCTGTCTTACCTAGCCCAAGATAGCCGTTTTGAGTCTGAAAATACCATTTACGATGAAATGCTTCATGTCTTTGATGACTTACGTCGAACTGAGAAGCAACTTCGTCAGATGGAACTGGAGATGGGTGAAAAGTCTGGTGAAGATCTGGATAAACTGATGTCAGATTACGATCGTTTGTCTGAGAATTTTCGTCAAGCAGGTGGCTTTACCTACGAAGCTGATACCCGCGCTATCTTGAATGGATTCAAGTTTGACGAGTCTATGTGGCAGATGAAAATTGCCGAGCTTTCTGGTGGTCAAAATACTCGTCTAGCACTGGCTAAAATGCTCCTTGAAAAGCCAAATCTTTTGGTCTTGGACGAGCCAACCAACCACTTGGATATCGAAACCATTGCCTGGCTAGAGAATTACTTGGTGAACTATAGCGGTGCGCTCATTATTGTCAGCCACGACCGTTACTTTTTGGACAAGGTTGCGACGGTTACACTCGATTTGACCAAGCATTCTTTGGATCGCTATGTAGGTAATTACTCTCGTTTTGTTGAGTTAAAGGAGCAAAAGCTAGCTACTGAGGCAAAAAACTATGAAAAGCAACAGAAGGAAATCGCTGCTCTAGAAGACTTTGTCAATCGCAATCTAGTCCGAGCTTCAACGACCAAACGTGCTCAATCTCGCCGCAAGCAACTGGAAAAAATGGAGCGTTTGGACAAGCCAGAAGCTGGTAAGAAAGCAGCCAATATGACCTTCCAGTCTGAAAAAACGTCAGGTAATGTTGTCCTGACTGTTGAAAATGCGGCTATTGGCTATGATGGGGAAATATTGTCAGAACCTATCAATCTTGACCTTCGTAAGATGAATGCTGTTGCGATTGTCGGACCAAATGGTATTGGCAAATCGACCTTTATCAAGTCGATAGTGGACCAGATTCCTTTTATCAAGGGAGAAAAGCGATTTGGGGCCAATGTTGAGGTTGGCTACTATGATCAGACTCAAAGCAAGTTAACACCTAGTAATAGTGTTCTGGATGAACTCTGGAATGACTTTAAATTAACTCCGGAGGTTGAAATCCGAAACCGCCTTGGTGCCTTCCTTTTCTCAGGAGATGATGTTAAAAAGTCAGTTGGCATGCTGTCTGGTGGTGAACGCGCTCGTTTATTGCTTGCCAAACTTTCAATGGAAAACAATAACTTCTTGATTCTTGACGAGCCGACCAACCACTTGGATATTGATAGCAAGGAAGTGTTAGAAAATGCCCTGATTGACTTTGACGGTACCTTGCTGTTTGTCAGTCATGACCGTTACTTTATCAATCGTGTGGCCACTCATGTTTTGGAATTGTCTGAGAATGGCTCAACCCTCTACCTTGGAGATTATGACTACTATGTTGATAAAAAGGCTGAAATGGAAGTCAGCCAGACAGAAGAAACTTCAACAAGTAATCAAGTAAAAGAAGCAAGTTCAGTTAATGACTACCAGGCCCAGAAAGAAAGTCAAAAAGAAGTTCGCAAACTCATGCGACAAATCGAAAGTCTAGAAGCTGAAATCGAAGAGTTAGAAACTCAAAGTCAAGCCATTTCTGAACAAATGCTGGAAATCAACGATGCCGAAAAACTCATGGAATTACAAGCAAAACTTGATAAGATTAGCCGGCGTCAGGAAGAGGCTATGCTTGAGTGGGAAGAATTATCGGAGCAGGTGTAAGAAATGGAACATCTTGGAAAGGTATTTCGTGAATTTCGAACAAGTGGGAAATACTCTTTGAAAGAGGCGGCAGGTGAATCATGTTCAACCTCTCAGTTATCTCGCTTCGAGCTTGGGGAGTCTGATCTAGCAGTTTCCCGTTTCTTTGAGATTTTGGATAATATTCATGTGACCATTGAAAATTTCATGGACAAGGCTAGGGATTTTCAAAATCATGAACATGTTGCCTTGATGGCACAGATTATTCCGCTTTACTACTCAAATGATATTGCAGGTTTTCAAAAGCTTCAAAAGGAACAGCTTGAGAAAGCAAAGAGTTCGACCAATCCCCTCTATTTTGAGCTGAATTGGATTCTGCTACAAGGCCTTATTTGTCAAAGAGATACTAGTTACAGTATGGAACAGAGTGATTTGGATAAGGTGGCGGATTATCTTTTCCAAACAGAAGAATGGACCATGTATGAGTTGATCCTTTTTGGCAATCTCTATACTTTCTACAATGTGGACTATGTGGCTCGGATTGGCAGAGAAGTCATGGAGCGAGAGGAGTACTATAAAGAAATTGGTCGCCATCGAAAACTCGTTTTGATTTTAGCTCTTAACTGTTACCAGCATTGTTTGGAGAACCGTTCCTTTGCGGATGCGGACTATTTTGAGGGCTATGTGGAGAAGTTGATTGGAAATGGTATCAAGCTTTATGAGCGCAATATCTTTCATTATCTAAAGGGTTTTGCCCTCTACCAGAGAGACTTGAAAGAAGAGGGTTGTTGTCAGATGCAGGAAGCCATGCATATTTTTGAAGTACTTGGACTTCCAGAGCAAGTGGCCTATTATCAGGAACATTATGAAAAATTTATAAATCCTTAAATTTCCCAAATAAGGGAAAAGCGAAGAGACTCTTTTCAGTTTTGATACAATAGTTTCAAAATTTGAGAGGAGCTTTTTATATGAATCGACATGCAATCCAGTTGATTGGTCGTGGAGCTATTAATAAAATAGGGAATATGCTCTATGACTATGGAAACAGTGTTTGGTTGGCATCAATGGGAACGATAGGACAGACTGTTCTTGGGATTTACCAGATTTCTGAACTCGTCACATCGATTCTGGTCAATCCCTTTGGCGGAGTGATTTCAGACCGCTTTTCGCGTCGCAAAATTTTGATGACGACAGACTTGGTTTGTGGTATTCTCTGTTTAGCTATTTCTTTCATCAGAAATGATAGCTTGATGATTGCTGCTCTGATCTTCGCAAATATTGTTCAGGCGGTTGCCTTTGCATTTTCTCGTACAGCTAACAAAGCCATTATAACTGAGGTTGTAGAGAAAGGCGAGATTGTGACCTACAATGCTCGCTTAGAGCTCGTTTTGCAGGTTGTAGGCGTTAGCTCCCCTGTACTGTCTTTCATCGTTTTACAATTCGCCAGTCTCCATATGACGCTCGTTTTAGATGCCATTAGTTTTTTCATTGCATTTACCTTAGTTGCTTTACTTCCCAAAAAAGAGACTCAGGAACAAGTGAAAAGGACTTTCTGCTGGAAAAATATTTTTTCTGATATGAAAGAAGGACTTGACTATATCTGGCGCCAGCAAGAGATCTTTTTCCTTTTGTTAGTGGCTTCCAGTGTTAATTTCTTTTTTGCAGCTTTTGAATTTCTCCTTCCTTTTTCAGAACGGCTTTACGGGGTAGAAGGAGCTTATGCAACTATTTTAACTATGGGCGCTATTGGTTCGATTATCGGAGCTCTTCTAGCTAGTAAAATAAAGGCAAATGTTTATAATCTTTTGATTCTATTGGCTTTTACTGGAGTAGGAGTTTTTATGATGGGGTTACCACTGCCAACTTTTCTTTCCTTTTCGGGAAATTTAGTTTGTGAACTGTTTATGACAATTTTTAATATTCATTTTTTTACTCAGGTTCAAACCAAGGTTGAAAGTGAATATTTGGGTAGAGTATTAAGTACAATTTTTACTTTAGCCATTCTATTTATGCCGATTGCAAAAGGCTTTATGACGGTGCTGCCAAGTGTATATCTCTCTTCTTTTCTGATAATTGGAAGCGGGGTTATTGCCCTGTCTTGTTTATCCCTCTTTTATGTGCGAAGTCATTTTGAAAAAGAGTCCTAATTTCTATTTTTTTAGAAAATATTTCACTACGAACCATTTTTCAGCCCTTCTCTATTGTGAGGAGGGCTTGATTTATGGTAGAATAGTTTTATGAATGAAAGAATGAATGAGTTAGTTGCCTTGCTCAATCGCTATGCGACCGAGTACTATACGAGTGACAATCCCTCGGTGTCAGATAGCGAGTATGATCGCCTCTACCGAGAGTTGGTCGAATTGGAAGCTGCCTATCCAGATCAAGTTTTAGCGGACAGTCCGACCCATCGTGTTGGTGGTAAGGTTTTAGACGGTTTTGAAAAATACAGTCATCAGTATCCTCTTTATAGTTTGCAGGATGCTTTTTCACGTGAAGAGTTAGAAGCTTTTGATGCGCGTGTTCGAAAGGAATTGCCCCAACCGACCTATATTTGCGAGCTGAAAATCGATGGTTTGTCTATATCGCTTACGTATGAAAAGGGAATTTTGGTAGTCGGTGCGACACGTGGGGATGGTTCTATTGGAGAAAATATCACAGAGAACCTCAAGCGTGTCAAGGACATTCCTTTGACCTTGCCAGAAGAACTTGATATCACTGTTCGTGGAGAGTGTTACATGCCACGCGCTTCGTTTGATCAAGTCAACCAGGCCCGCCAAGAAAATGGGGAGCCTGAATTTGCCAATCCTCGTAATGCAGCGGCTGGAACTTTGCGTCAGCTGGATACGGCAGTAGTGGCCAAGCGTAATCTTGCAACGTTTCTCTATCAAGAAGCAAGTCCTTCTACTCGTGATAGCCAAGAAAAAGTCTTGAAGCATCTTGAAAAGCTTGGCTTTGTAGTTAATCCTAAACGAATATTGGCTGAAAGCATAGATGAGATATGGAATTTTATCCAAGAAGTAGAAAAAGAACGGGATAATTTACCTTATGACATTGATGGAGTAGTGATCAAGGTAAATGACTTAGCAGGTCAAGAAGAGCTCGGTTTTACCGTTAAAGCACCCAAGTGGGCAGTCGCCTATAAATTTCCTGCTGAGGAAAAAGAAGCCCAGCTCCTTTCAGTTGACTGGACAGTAGGCCGTACTGGTGTTGTGACCCCGACTGCCAATCTAACACCTGTTCAGCTTGCTGGGACAACTGTTAGCCGTGCAACTCTCCACAACGTAGATTATATTGCTGAAAAAGATATCCGAAAGGACGATACGGTTATCGTTTATAAGGCTGGAGACATCATCCCTGCTGTTTTGCGTGTGGTAGAGTCCAAGCGTGTTTCTGAAGAAAAACTAGATATTCCGACTAACTGTCCAAGTTGTGATAGCCAGTTGCTTCACTTTGAAGATGAAGTGGCTCTTCGTTGTATCAATCCTCGCTGTCCTGCCCAAATCATGGAAGGTTTGATTCACTTTGCCTCCCGAGATGCCATGAATATTACAGGACTTGGTCCATCTATCGTTGAAAAGCTTTTTGCTGCTAATTTAGTAAAGGATGTGGCAGATATTTACCGTTTGAAAGAAGACGAATTCCTCCTTTTAGAGGGCGTCAAGGAAAAATCTGCTTCTAAACTGTATCAGGCCATTCAAGCATCCAAGGAAAACTCTGCTGAAAAGCTCTTGTTTGGTCTGGGAATTCGCCATGTCGGAAGTAAGGCTAGTCAGCTCTTGCTCCAACATTTCCACTCTATTGAAAACTTAGCCCAAGCTGATCCAGAGGAAGTGGCAAGTATAGAAAGCTTGGGTAGTGTAATTGCCCAAAGTCTTCAGACCTATTTTGCTACAGAAGGATCGAAGATTCTCCTAGACGAGTTGAAAGAAGCTGGAGTTAATCTGGACTACAAAGGACAGACAGTAGTAGCGGATGCGGTCTTGTCAGGTTTGACCGTTGTATTAACTGGAAAATTGGAACGTCTCACACGTTCTGAAGCCAAAAGTAAACTCGAAAGTCTTGGTGCCAAAGTTACAGGCAGTGTATCTAAGAAAACGAATCTTGTCGTAGCAGGAGCAGATGCAGGAAGCAAGCTCCAAAAAGCACAAGAACTTGGTATCGAAGTTCGAGATGAAGCTTGGCTAGAAAGTTTGTAAAGAATAGTTGAAAACTAGATGTTAGATAGTCTGAAACTATCTCTCCTGATGTATTTTTATATCTATTAAGGCTATTCTCTATTGTGCTGAAATTCCCGCTAAATTCTTCAGCACCACATAAAAAATTGAAATTAGGAATTAGGAAAAGAAATGTATAGATACCCAGTAGTCATCCATTTTCACCGAAAAAATGGGGATTATGATGCTTGTTCATTCAGTAGAAAACAGGCAGATTTTAAAGAAAATTTGTATTATGAAAATGACTATTTTGGAGCAAAATTCTCCTTTACAGTTACAAGTGCAGAAAGTCTCGATACTCTGACCTTTTCTGTCGAAATAGATGGAAAGGCAAAAGACTATCTCCTACGGTTTAACCATTATCCACTGTTGACTGAGGTTTGGATTTTGGATGGTGATGAGACGGTTTATTATTCTGAAAATCCAGCCATTGCAAGTCCCTACTATAAAGATCAAAACCCGTTTGCTTTTGATAAAGCCTTTCACAGTGAAAGTTTTGATCACCATTGGGGATACCAAGGAGAGTTGGGTTATAGTATCTCTGACTACCAGACAAGCTTTAAACTCTGGGCTCCTACAGCTACAGCTGTACAGGTGGTTGTCTATGAAAATACCAGCAACGATGCTCCGATTTGGAAAACCTATAATCTAGAGCGTGGGAATAGCTATTCATATAGTCATAAGTACAATACCATTGGTCTTTGGAGTGTAGATCTAGATGAGAATCTTGCAGGTAAGGCTTATCAGTATCAGATTGAGTTTCCGCACCACCAGACTTTGACACGAGACCCTTATACAACTGCAACAAGTCCTGACGGAAAACGTTCTGTTATTCTAACTCACAAAGAGAAACAAGTAGAAGGATTTGAAGTCAAACATGGGACAGACGCACCTTGGCGTTTGGAAAATCCATGTAAAGCAGTTATCTGTGAAATGCACATTCGTGATTTTACAAAATCGCCGACATCGGGAGTTCCAGAAAACCTTCGAGGGACCTTCCTTGGGGCTGCGCAAACGGAAACTGTTAACCAATATGGACAAGCAACCGCTTTTGACTATATCAAAGCGCTTGGTTGTAATTATGTTCAGCTTCAACCTATCTTTGATCGCCATAAGGAATATGAAGAGGACGGAAATGTAACCTATAACTGGGGTTATGACCCTCAAAACTACAATGCTCCAGAAACGAGTTTCTCTAGCAATCCAGATGATCCTGGACAAGTTATTCGAGACCTCAAGACAATGATTCAGGCTTATCATGATGCAGGAATCGGTGTCATTATGGATGTCGTTTACAACCATACCTTCTCAACAGTTGATGCACCTTTCCAAACAACTGTTCCTGATTATTACTATCGTATGAATCCAGATGGAACCTTCCAAAACGGCACAGGAGTAGGAAATGAAACCGCGAGTGAACACGAAATGTACCGCAAGTATATGATTGACTCACTCCTTTATTGGGTGAAAGAATACAATATTGACGGTTTCCGTTTTGACTTGATGGGAATTCACGATGTTAAAACCATGCAGGCGATTCGTTGGGCACTTGATGAAGTTGATCCTCGTATTCTCACTTATGGAGAAGGTTGGGATATGGGGACCGGTCTTGCGCCTTATGACAAGGCCAAGAAGGACAATGCCTACCAGATGCCAAATATTGGATTCTTCAATGATGATCAGCGTGATGCCATCAAAGGAGGAGAAGTTTATGGCTCCATCAAGGCAGGGTTTGTTAGTGGTGCAGCTACAGAACCAATCGTAGCCAAAGCTATTCTTGGTAGTCGAGAGTTGGGCTCATATCTTAGCCCAAACCAAGTCCTTAACTATGTGGAGGCCCATGATAATTACAACTTGCATGATTTATTGGTGACCCTTCATCCAAATCACAGTTCAGATAAGATTATGCGTCAGGTTGAGACGGCAACAGCGATGAGCATTCTCATGCAAGGAATGTCCTTTATAGAGTTGGGGCAAGAATTTGGCCGCACTAAACTCCTTGCTACTGGTGAAAACGGGGAGCTGACTGCGGCAGATAGAGAACGTGCCATGAATAGTTACAATGCTCCAGATAGTATCAACCAGGTCAACTGGGATTTAATCAATGAGAGACAAGAGAGCATTAACTTTATCCGTCAGATTATTCGCCTAAAAACACAGACCAGCGCCTTCTCTTATCCTACATACGAAGAAGTCTATCGCCATGTCTTCGTCCATACAGCTGCTGAAAATAGTGGGTGGATTGTTTACGAAATTCACGGTGGACCAGAGCACTTATTGGTAGTCTTTAATGCGAAGGGAACTTCCTTCTACTTTGAGAATGCAGGAAATCTTGAAATGCTTGTATCTAATAGTCGTTCTAAAGAATCAAATGTGATTGATGATACCAGTGTCGTGGTCTTAAAGGTACTCTCGTAAATTAATGTTCTAAAAAGGTTTAGATTAACTAGACCTTTTTTGATTTTTATTGAAAAACCAATATCTAATAGGAATAAAATTCAAATAATTTGAAGAATCAAGTTTGTGAAAAAAATATCAATATTTTCGCAAAAAGGGTTGTAATTTTCTGAAAATTTGATAAAATAAGTTTTAATCATTTTCGGGAGGAAGAGAATTTGACAAATTATCAGAATTTAGTGAATGGAAAATGGAAATTATCAGAGAACGAGATTACGATCTATTCTCCTATCAATCAAGAAAAACTAGGCACGGTACCAGCTATGAGTCAGGCTGAAGTAGATGAGGCTATGAAAGCTGCGCGTGCAGCTCTCCCTGCGTGGCGTGATTTAGCACCCGTTGAGCGTGCAGCCTATTTACATAAGACAGCAGATATTTTAGAACGTGATAAAGAAAAAATTGGTACAATTCTTGCCAAAGAGGTTGCAAAAGGGATTAAAGCAGCCATTGGAGAAGTAGTACGTACAGCAGATTTGATCCGTTTTGCTGCTGAGGAAGGTATCCGTATTACTGGACAAGCGATGGAAGGTGGCGGTTTTGAAGCTGCAAGTAAAAACAAACTAGCCGTTGTCCGTCGTGAGCCAGTTGGAGTTGTCTTAGCTATTGCGCCATTTAACTACCCAGTCAACCTTTCTGGATCCAAGATTGCTCCGGCTTTGATTGCAGGGAATGTTGTTATGTTTAAACCACCAACGCAAGGATCTATTTCTGGTCTCTTGCTAGCTAAAGCATTTGACGAAGCCGGAATTCCAGCAGGTGTCTTTAACACCATCACTGGACGTGGTTCTGAGATCGGAGACTACATCATCGAACACAAGGAAGTGAACTTCATTAACTTTACAGGTTCAACACCGATTGGTGAGCGTATCGGTCGTTTAGCTGGTATGCGCCCAGTTATGCTGGAGCTTGGCGGGAAAGATGCAGCAATCGTTATAGAAGATGCAGATTTGGAAAATGCAGCCAATCAAATCGTAGGTGGTGCATTTAGCTACTCTGGTCAGCGCTGTACCGCTATCAAACGTGTCTTAGTTGTAGAAAGCGTAGCAGACAAGTTAGCCGAATTGCTCCAGGCTAAAGTTGCTAAGCTAACAGTCGGTGATCCATTTGACAATGCTGATATCACACCTGTTATTGACAATGCTTCAGCTGATTTCATCTGGGGATTGATTGAAGATGCACAAGAAAAAGGCGCTAGGGCTCTTACACCAATCAAGCGTGAAGGCAATCTTCTATGGCCAGTGCTTTTTGACCAAGTTACAAAAGATATGAAAGTGGCATGGGAGGAACCGTTTGGACCTGTTCTACCAATTATTCGTGTCGCAGATGCGAATGAAGCAGTAGCAATTGCCAATGAATCTGAGTTTGGTCTTCAATCCTCTGTCTTTACAAATGACTTTAAGAAGGCATTTGAAATCGCTGAGAAACTTGAAGTGGGAACCGTTCATATTAATAATAAAACACAACGCGGACCAGATAATTTCCCATTCCTTGGTGTAAAAGGTTCTGGAGCAGGAGTGCAAGGAATTAAATATAGTATCGAAGCGATGACAAATGTTAAATCCATTGTATTTGATGTAAAATAATATATAAAATCAGGAAATCGATTTCCTGATTTTATTTTTTTCAAAAAAATACAGTTTAAAATTGTTAAAAAACGAATATTCTGGTATTATAATAAAAAAATATATGGAAATTGTTTCGTATTCTATTTTCGAGATATCTTTTTTAAAATGCTCGGTAATTTTTTGAAGAGTTTCATAAAAAAATATGATTTTCTTCGTAAATTACTTGAAAGTTATCTTAAAAGAGTGTATAATAGAATCATAGAAAACGCTTACAAAAGAGAGGGGATCGAATGAATAATCAAGAAGCATTAAGAACCTTTACTACAGGTGAAAACTTTCACCTCCAGCATTATTTAGGAGCACATAGAGAGGAGAAAAACGGAGAAATAGGCTATACCTTTAGGGTTTGGGCACCAAATGCACAAGCAGTTCATCTAGTTGGGGATTTTACTAATTGGGTCGAGAATCAAATTCCTATGGTTCGTAATGAAGCAGGTGTTTGGGAAGTCTTTACTAGTCAGGCTCAGGAAGGTCAGATTTATAAATATCATATCACGCGTGCAAATGGTCACCAGATTATGAAGATTGATCCGTTGGCAGTTTATTTTGAAGCTAGACCGGGTACAGGAGCAGTTCTGACCAATATCCGTGAAAAGAAATGGAAAGATGGTCTTTGGCTAGCACGTCGCAAACGTTTGGGATTTTTCGAGAGACCAGTTAATATATACGAGGCCCATGCAGGATCTTGGAAGAGAAATCCAGACGGTAGTCCCTATACTTTTTCGCAGCTGAAAGACGAGTTGATTCCATACTTAGTTGAGATGAACTATACACATATTGAGTTCATGCCTTTAATGGCTCACCCACTTGGCTTGAGCTGGGGCTATCAGCTTATGGGTTACTTTGCTTTTGAACATTCCTATGGCAGACCTGAGGAATTCCAAGATTTCGTTGAAGAGTGTCATATAAATAATATCGGTGTTATCGTAGACTGGGTGCCAGGCCATTTCACTATTAATGATGATGCATTAGCATATTATGACGGCACACCAACTTTTGAATACCAAGATCACAACAAGGCTCACAACTATGGATGGGGTGCGTTGAATTTTGACCTCGGGAAAAATGAGGTCCAGTCTTTCTTGATTTCAAGTATTAAATTTTGGATTGATTTTTACCACTTAGATGGTATTCGGGTCGATGCAGTGAGCAATATGCTTTACCTAGATTATGATAATGCTCCTTGGACTCCAAACAAAGACGGTGGAAACCTTAACTATGAAGGTTATTATTTCCTTCAACGTTTAAACACAGTGATCAAGTTAGCTCATCCAGATATCATGATGATTGCAGAAGAAAGTTCATCAGCAACAAAGATTACTGGCATGAAAGAAATGGGTGGTCTTGGCTTTGACTATAAATGGAATATGGGCTGGATGAACGATATTCTCCGTTTCTACGAGGAAGATCCAATTTATCGCAAGTATGATTTTAATCTTGTGACCTTCAGCTTCATGTATGTTTTCAATGAAAACTATCTCCTACCTTTCTCACATGATGAAGTGGTTCATGGCAAGAAGAGTATGATGCATAAGATGTGGGGAGATCGCTACAATCAGTTCGCTGGTCTGCGTAATCTCTACACCTATCAAATTTGTCATCCAGGTAAGAAACTCTTGTTCATGGGTAGTGAGTACGGGCAATTCCTAGAATGGAAGTCTGAGGAGCAGTTGGAATGGTCCAATCTAGAAGATCCAATGAATGCCAAGATGAAGCATTTCACTTCTCAACTAAATCAATTCTATAAAGAACATCGCTGTCTTTGGGAAATTGATACTAGTTATGACGGCATTGAAATCATTGATGCGGATAATAGAGACCAGAGTGTTCTCTCCTTTATTCGTAAGGGAAAGAAGGACGAAATGTTAGTCTGTGTCTTTAATATGGCACCAGTTGAACGTAAAGACTTTACGATTGGGTTACCTGTTGCAGGTATTTACGAAGAAGTTTGGAATACAGAATTAGAAGAATGGGGAGGTGTGTGGAAAGAACACAATCAAACAGTTCAGACTCAAGAAGGCTTATGGAAAGATTACGAGCAGACTTTGACCTTCACCCTGCCTGCTATGGGAGCAAGCATTTGGAAGATCAAGCGTCGTTTGAAACCAGCTAAGAAAAAAGAATAGCAGGCTGTTGATTATATTTTTTAGATTTTAAAAACGGATGTACTTGTATTGGACTTGAAACACAAGAGAAATGGATTTCCTATTATTTTTATAAAAAAGTTTGACTTCCGACCTTCTTTCGATTTTAACGTTCACATGTCTTTATAAAGGAGTAGAAAATGAAGAATGAAATGCTAGCTTTGATCCTTGCGGGTGGGCAAGGAACTCGTCTCGGAAAACTCACTCAAAGCATTGCCAAACCGGCAGTGCAATTCGGTGGGCGCTACCGTATCATTGACTTTGCTCTTTCCAACTGTGCAAACTCTGGAATCCATAATGTTGGTGTGATTACGCAGTACCAACCTCTTGCTTTGAACAACCATATTGGGAATGGTTCTAGCTGGGGACTAGATGGTATTAACACAGGTGTTTCTATCCTTCAACCCTACTCTGCGAGTGAGGGAAACCGTTGGTTTGAAGGAACCAGTCACGCTATCTACCAAAATATCGACTACATTGATAGTATTAATCCTGAGTATGTTTTGATCCTTTCTGGTGACCATATCTACAAGATGGACTACGATGATATGCTCCAATCACATAAGGATAACAATGCCAGTCTGACTGTAGCTGTTCTAGACGTACCTCTAAAGGAAGCTAGCCGTTTTGGTATCATGAATACAGATGCCAATAACCGTATCGTTGAATTTGAAGAAAAACCTGCTCAACCTAAGTCTACAAAGGCTTCAATGGGGATTTATATTTTTGATTGGAAACGTCTCCGCAACATGCTAGTAGCCGCTGAAAAGAACAAGGTAGATATGTCAGACTTTGGTAAAAACGTTATTCCAAATTACCTTGAGTCTGGAGAAAGCGTCTATGCTTATGAATTCAAAGGCTACTGGAAAGACGTTGGTACTATCGAGTCTCTATGGGAAGCAAATATGGAATACATTGATCCAAACAACGCTTTGGATAGTCGTGATCGTCAGTGGAAAATCTACTCACGGAACTTGATTTCACCACCAAACTTTATTGGAAAACACGCTCATGTAGAAGATTCTTTAGTTGTGGATGGCTGTCTCGTGGATGGAACTGTTAAGCATTCTATTCTCTCAACAGAAGCGCAAGTACGTGAGGGTGCTGAAGTAGTAGACTCTGTAATCATGAGTGGTGCCATTATCGGAAAAGGTGCAAAAATTAAACGTGCCATTATTGGTGAGGGTGCTGTTATTTCTGAAGGTGTCGAAATTGATGGAACAGACGAAGTACAAGTAGTAGGATACAATGAAGTAGTGGGGGTAGCATCAGATGAAGATTGATAAATATTCAGCCATTTTAGGAAACACAGTTGGTTTTCATGATATGTCAACGTTAACAGAACACCGTCCGGTGGCTAGCTTGCCATTTGGAGCAAAATATCGTTTAATTGATTTCCCTCTTTCTAGCCTTGCAAATGCTGGTGTTCGTAGTGTCTTTGGAATTTTCCAACAAGACAATATCAGTTCAGTCTTTGACCACATTCGTTCAGGACGTGAGTGGGGCTTATCTACCCTTCTCAGCCACTACTATCTAGGTATTTATAATACGAGTGTTGAAAGTAGCACAGTTGGGAAAGAATATTACCAACAGCTTCTCACTTATTTGAAACGTTCAGGATCAAATCAGACGGTTGCACTTAACTGTGATATCGTGGTGAATATTGACCTCAATCAAGTATTCCATTTACATACTACTGCCGGTCGTCCGATTACAGTTGTTTATAAGAAATTACCTAAAAAGGATATTTCAGATGTTAATGCCATCTTGGAAGTGGATGAAACAGACCATGTTCTTTCTCATAAACTTTTTGATGCCAAATCAACAGATGAACTTTTCAACATGTCTACAGATATATTCGTCGTTGATACTCCGTGGTTGATTGAACGACTTGAAGAAGAAGTTCAAAAAGAATATCCAGAAAAATTACGCTATGTACTCCGCGATTTAGCTGTAAAAGAAGGTGCTTTTGCTTACGAATACACGGGCTATCTAGCCAATATTCACTCCGTTCAATCCTATTATCAAGCCAATATTGATATGTTGGAATCTCAAAAATTCTACTCTCTCTTCTCACCTAACCAAAAGATTTATACCAAGGTTAAGAATGAAGAACCAACCTACTATGCAAATACTTCAAAAGTAAGTACTTCTCAGTTTGCCTCTGGTAGTATCATTGAGGGTGAAGTAGTTCAGTCAGTCCTATCTCGTAACATTTATGTTCACAAAGATAGTGTGGTGAAAGACAGCATTCTCTTCCCTCGAGTTATCATTGGCCAAGGCGCCCAGGTAGAGTATGCTATCTTGGATAAGGGAGTTGAAGTTGCTGACGGTGTTGTGATTCGAGGAACTGCTGAACATCCAGTCGTAGTCAAAAAAGGCGAAAAAGTAACAGAGGATATTCATTCATGAAAATTTTATTTGTAGCAGCAGAGGGTGCACCCTTTTCAAAAACAGGTGGTTTGGGAGACGTTATTGGCGCTCTTCCTAAATCACTGGTAAAGGCAGGGCATGAAGTTGCTGTTTTCCTACCCTACTATGATATGGTGGAGGCTAAGTTTGGTGATCAGATTGAGGATGTTCTTCACTTTGAAGTGAGTGTGGGATGGCGTAGACAGTACTGTGGTATTAAGAAAACAGTCCTGAATGGTGTTACCTTCTACTTCATTGACAATCAGTATTATTTCTTCCGTGGTCATGTATACGGAGATTTCGATGATGGGGAACGCTTTGCCTTCTTCCAACTTGCTGCTATAGAAGCTATGGAACGAGTTGATTTCATTCCAGATATCTTACACGCGCACGATTACCACACTGCCATGATCCCTTTCCTTTTGAAGGAAAAATACCGATGGATTCAAGCCTACAACGGAATTCGTACTGTCTTGACTATTCATAATTTGGAATTTCAAGGTCAATTTTCTGAAGGAATGTTGTGGGATTTGTTTGGTGTTGGATTTGAACGCTATGCTGATGGAACCCTTCGCTGGAATGATTGCCTTAACTGGATGAAGGCTGGTATCCTATACGCGGATCGTGTCTCAACCGTTTCTCCTAGCTATGCACATGAGATTATGACCAGTCAGTTTGGTTGCGGTTTGGACCAGATTCTTCGCATGGAGTCAGGTAAGGTTTCAGGTATTGTCAATGGTATTGACGCAGATCTTTATAATCCTCAAACAGACCCACTTTTAGATTATCATTTTGATAAGGAAGATTTGTCTGGAAAAGCACAAAATAAAGCAAAATTGCAAGAGAGAGTTGGGTTACCTGTCCGAGCAGATGTTCCTCTAGTTGGGATTGTCTCTCGTTTGACCCGTCAAAAAGGCTTTGATGTTGTTGTAGAGAGCTTGCATCGTTTCTTACAAGAGGACGTTCAAATAGTCCTTTTAGGAACAGGTGACCCGGCTTTTGAACATTCCTTCTCCTGGTTTGCGCAAGTCTATCCTGACAAACTATCAGCAAATATCACTTTTGACGTCAAGCTCGCTCAAGAAATATACGCAGCTTGTGATCTCTTCCTCATGCCAAGTCGTTTTGAACCATGTGGCTTGTCTCAAATGATGGCGATGCGTTATGGAACACTACCATTGGTTCATGAAGTGGGTGGACTAAGAGATACAGTTCAATCCTTCAATCCGATCGAAGGAACTGGTACTGGATTTAGCTTCGACAATTTAACACCATACTGGCTTAACTGGAGTTTTCAAACAGCCTTGGATGTTTATAAGTACCAGCCGGACGTTTGGAAAAATCTACAAAAACAAGCTATGGAATGTGATTTCTCATGGGATACAGCCTGCAAATCTTACCTGGACTTGTACCATAGTTTAGTCAACTAATAGATAAAATCGTATGATTCTTTCATACGATTTTTGGGCTGTTTAGAAAAGAGGAGAAGTGATGACTCAAGTAAAAGGGCTCTGTGTCATGGATGTTGATGGCACCCTGATAGCAGAGGAAGTGATTGATCTTTTAGGAAGAGAAGCAGGTTGCGAAGCCGAAATTTCGCAAATTACAAGCCAGGCAATGCGAGGTGAACTGGATTTTAAAACAAGTTTAAGAGCAAGAGTGGCTTTGTTAAAAGGTCTTCCAATTTCAGTCTTTGATACTGTCTTCAAATCCATTCACCTGTCCAAGAATGCTCAAGAATTTATCTCCATTCTCCAAAAGAATGGCATCCTCGTCGGTTTAGTGTCTGGTGGCTTTACACCAATCGTTGAGAGATTAGCAAAATCCCTTGGTATCTCCTATTTCTCTGCTAACCAGTTGGAAGTCAAAGACGGTTTTTTAACAGGAAAATTAGTTGGTGAAATTGTGACAGGTCAAGTAAAAAATGCTACTCTTGAGAAATGGAGAAAGGAATTAGAACTACCCAAAGAAAGAACGATTGCTATCGGTGATGGTGCCAATGACCTCTTGATGTTAAAGACAGCAGGCCACGGTATAGCCTTTTGTGCCAAAGAGGTCGTAAAAGCAGAGATAGCTTGTCATGTAGATACGAGGGATTTTTTGGAAGTTCTTCCTTTGATTGATTTCTTAGAATGAGAGGGAACTATGAAAATTGTAATCGCACCTGATTCTTTTAAAGAAAGTTTGACAGCAGAAGATGTCGCTCAAGCTATAAAAAAAGGCTTCGAACAGTCAATATCGGATGTAGAATGTCTGCTCTGTCCTGTTGGTGATGGTGGGGAAGGAACTGTAGATGCTATTCGCCATTCTCTTAATCTCGAAGAAAAATGGCAAGAGGTGACGGGGCCTTTTGGGCTAAAAGAATCAATGCGCTATTTTCAAAAAGATCAAATAGCGCTCTTCGAAGTTGCTGACTTGGTTGGTCTTGGAAAGATTCCGCAGGAGAAACGAAACCCTCTCCACATCCAAACTAGCGGTATCGGAGAATTGATTCGCCATCTCATTGATCAAGGAATGAAAGATATCTATGTCGGCGTTGGCGGTACGGCTAGTAATGACGGTGGGATAGGCATTGCTGCTGGTCTGGGTTATTGTTTTTATGATAAGAATGGAAAGGAATTACCAGCTTGCGGTCAGACTTTGCTTGAGTTCGAGTCAGTTTCAGACAGTGAGTTGTATAGGATTCCTGAAGATGTGAAAATTCGCATTTTAGCAGATGTCGTGAGCCCTTTATGTGGTCATCAAGGAGCGACCTATACATTTGGAAAACAAAAGGGCTTGGATCCTGCTTTATTTGAGACAGTAGATCTGGCTATGCAGCGGTTCTATGAAAAATTATCGCCTTCTACCCTATTTCTTAAAGGAGCAGGGGCAGGTGGCGGTATTGCTGCTGGACTCTGTGCCTTTGCTAAGGCCTGTATCGTATCTGGGATTGATACTTGCTTGGATTTGATAGACTTTGACAAGAAAGTTGCAGGTGCCGACTTGGTTATCGTTGGAGAAGGCAGACTGGACAGTCAAAGCTTTGCTGGAAAAGCTCCTATCGGCGTAGCCAAAAGAACCCCTAACAGAGTTCCAGTTATTGCTATTTGTGGTAGTCTTGCTGACGATTTGCCTCCCCTACCATTTGAAAATATAGAAGCTGCCTTTTCCATTTTAGAGAAATGTGAACCTTTAGAGAATAGTTTGAAAAATGCAAGTCTCTATTTGGAGCACACAGCTACTAATATCGGTCATTTATTAAATATGAGGAAGGATTAACCTAACCATTTTTTCCAGATGGATTTTTTAACTGGTTCATCCTGTTTAACCTCCCAGAGGCTTGGAAAAGCCAGTCGAAGATCCTTTTCATCCACTTGAACGGGTTCATTTGAATGGATAACTAAGCCAAAAGGTGAAGAAGTGTGTTCCTCTGATACAATCGTTGCTTGACTATTGGTTTCCTTAGCTTCCTTTAAGTAGAATACTTGTTTGTCAAACTCGATATTTGGCGAAATCTTCACAAAAAGACTCTCTGTCTTTTCTTGAAAGTTTTCCAAAATCGTTAAAAATCCTTTTTGGAGTTGAAGGCTATTGGCCGTCTCAACATCCGCGTATCCAAGAACTCTTTCCTCGAAAGTACCGAGGTAGCGGCGTTGTTCGTCAGGGTTTAATTTCGGCCCGCCATGAGCTTTTTCTAGTAGTTGTTTTGATAAATCTGTCATAAAAACAGTATATCACAAAAATCGCATGAAAACAGACAAAAGAAAGCGATTACTTTATAAAGTTAAGGAAAATTTGCACAAAGATAACGTTTTTTCTTGAAAAACGCTTATTTTTAAGGTATCATAGAGGTGTAAAAAATTTAACTCAAAGGAGAGTAAAAAATGTCAATTATTACTGATGTTTACGCTCGCGAAGTCCTAGACTCACGCGGTAACCCAACACTTGAGGTAGAAGTTTATACTGAATCAGGTGCTTTCGGACGTGGTATGGTTCCATCAGGAGCTTCTACTGGTGAACACGAAGCAGTTGAACTTCGCGACGGTGACAAATCTCGTTACGGTGGTCTTGGTACACAAAAAGCTGTTGACAACGTAAACAACATCATCGCTGAAGCTATCATCGGCTACGATGTACGTGACCAACAAGCTATCGACCGTGCTATGATCGCACTTGACGGTACTCCTAACAAAGGTAAATTGGGTGCAAACGCAATTCTTGGTGTGTCTATCGCTGTAGCTCGTGCTGCTGCTGACTACCTTGAAATCCCACTTTACAGCTACCTTGGTGGATTCAACACTAAAGTTCTTCCAACTCCAATGATGAACATCATCAACGGTGGTTCTCACTCTGACGCTCCAATCGCTTTCCAAGAATTCATGATCGTACCTGCTGGTGCACCAACATTCAAAGAAGCTCTTCGTTGGGGTGCTGAAATCTTCCACGCTCTTAAGAAAATCCTTAAATCACGTGGTTTGGAAACAGCCGTAGGTGACGAAGGTGGATTCGCTCCTCGTTTCGAAGGAACTGAAGACGGTGTCGAAACTATCCTTGCTGCAATCGAAGCTGCTGGATATGTTCCTGGTAAAGACGTATTTATCGGATTTGACTGTGCTTCATCAGAATTCTATGATGAAGAACGTAAAGTTTACGACTACACTAAATTTGAAGGTGAAGGCGCTGCTGTACGTACTGCTGCAGAACAAATCGACTACCTTGAAGAATTGGTAAACAAATACCCAATCATCACTATCGAAGATGGTATGGATGAAAACGACTGGGACGGTTGGAAAGCTCTTACTGAACGTCTTGGTGGTAAAGTTCAATTGGTTGGTGACGACTTCTTCGTAACAAACACTTCTTACCTTGAAAAAGGTATTGCAGAAGGTGCTGCTAACTCAATCCTTATCAAAGTTAACCAAATCGGTACTCTTACTGAAACATTCGACGCTATTGAAATGGCGAAAGAAGCTGGTTACACTGCTGTTGTATCACACCGTTCAGGTGAAACTGAAGATTCAACAATCGCTGACATCGCAGTTGCAACTAACGCAGGACAAATCAAGACTGGTTCACTTTCACGTACAGACCGTATTGCTAAATACAACCAATTGCTTCGTATTGAAGACCAACTTGGTGAAGTAGCTGAATACCGTGGATTGAAATCATTCTACAACTTGAAAAAATAAAATAGTTCAGTGAACTATTTTATCCCGAACCTTGAAATTCAAAAGTTCGGTCGTTGATTTAACAACGTTTTAAGCCCTCCGGATTTATTCCGAAGGGCTTTTTTCTATTCAGAGGGAAAAAAGGGGGCAGAGTTTATGGTATAATAGACAAAAACATTTGTATTAGGAAGAAATTATGTCTAAAGAGATTGATATTGAGTACTACCACCAACTAGCACTGCAAAAGCAGAAGGAGCACCGCAAAGTGTTAGCTAATCTAAAGAAAAAACCTCCTAAAAACTTAGATAAGATTGCCCAGCAGATTCACCAAGAAGTTTTTGCTGAGATTGATTGTACTGCCTGCGCGAACTGTTGCAAGACATTGGGGCCTGACTTTAAGGAAGCCGATATTACCCGTATTGCTAAGTACTTTAAGATGAAATTACCAGCCTTTGAAGCAGAGTTTTTACAAGTTGATGAAGATGGAGATAAGGTTTTCAAATCCATGCCTTGCCCCTTTCTAGGAGGAGATAATCTCTGCTCCATCTACGACGTTCGACCAAAGGCTTGCCGCGAGTTCCCTCATACAGATCGTAAGAAGATTTATCAAATTAATCATCTGACAATCAAAAATACTTTGACCTGCCCAGCAGCCTATCTCTTTGTTGAGAAATTAAAGGGGAAGTTGTAAAAATTGAACCTTTAAATCTTGTACAAAGATTCTGGGGCGGAAGTATCTGATATCTGTTAGACTTTAATCAGGAGGTGAAAAAGAATATGATGCATCAATTCAATCGAACCATGGAATATCTGGAAAGCAAGTTGGACGCAGAAGTGGATTTGCAGAAATTCCAGCAGCTATCGGGCTATTCTTATGCTCTCTTTAGCAGGCTCTTTTCCATCCTAGCAGATACGACTTTAGCAGAATATTTGCGCAATCGCAGGCTGTCAGAAGCTGTGACAGACTTGCGGGAAAGCTCTGAGAAAGTTATTGATATAGCACTCAAATACGGCTATGAGTCTGCGGATGCCTTTAGCGCAGCTTTCAAGAAATTCCATGGTGCAACTCCCTCAGAAGTTCGAAATGGAAAACCTTATCGGGTCTTTCCTAAGCTTCAATTATCCTTAAAAATCACAGGAGGAAAGAACATGGATATCAAGATTCAAAAGAAGCCTGCATTTATCGTGGCAGGCGTCCTATTGGAAGCTATTGACAATAGCAAATGCCCGTCTGCTTGGGATCAACTCTATGCCCATCACAGTTTTGAAATGCTAGAAGGTTTGGGTAGTGGCCAATCCTTTGGCGTCTGCTCGGATGTCAAAGAAGGCGAAATCATCAACTATATGGCTGCTTATGATGTGACGGATAAAACTAAAGCAGAAGAACTAGGTCTGTCCATCAAAGATATCCCAGCAGCTGAATATGCTATCGTCCCAGTCAAAGTTCCTATACCAGCTAGCATTCACAATGCTTGGAAATATGTTCTAGAGATTTTTTTCCCAGAAACTGGCTATCGCCACTCAGGAGCGCCAGACTTTGAAGTCTATACCGAGGGAGACATGTCGTCACCAGACTATCAAATGCAACTCTGGATACCAGTAAGCAAGGACTAGATAATTTTCTATTTTTTATAAAGATGGAAAGCTGACTCTGTAGAAGGTATCTTTTACAGAGTTTTTAATTGTTGACATTCATGTCCGTAAATCACAAATACCCATATTTTTTGTTTGGATTTAATGGGGCATGCGAATAGTTTTCTCGGTATAATAGTCCCATAGAAGATAAGGAGGCATGAATATGCAGATGTATTTTGGAGATGTGTCACTTTGCTATAGCTATTCATTGGCAATGGCACTCGACGCCTATGGTTATGACTTTAAAGCAGATTTTTTAGAGGCAATCATGGCGATGGGGAAGGCGCTAGTATCGTAAAGGAAGATGAGCAGCACCCTCTAGTATTCTTTGATAATGGAATGCCAGATCTTTCCATCTCTCATTCCTTAAAAATACTTGGGTTTGACTATGAGGACTTCTATCTAAAGGATGGATCGGAAGTAGATTTGGAAGAGGTTAAAGGAAAGTTGGAAACCTTTCTGTCCAATGGACCTGTCGTACTGGGACCTCTTGATATGGGGCATCTGACCTACAATCCCAATCACACAATCCTTTATGGTGTGGATCACTTCGTAACCGTGTATGGCATTGATGATCAGTACCTTTATTTGCATGATCCAGCTGGTTTTGCCTGTATGAAGGTTACTTTTAATGACATTATAGAAGCTTGGAAGGCGGAGGCTATTGACTATAAGCGAGGAGCTTACTCCATGTGGGGAAATTTTAAGAAGGTCAAGACTCCTAGTCAGACTGAAATCTACCAAGAAACAGCAAGGATTATGAAGACCCGATATCTGGATGGACAAAGAGGTGTATTGGAATGTTATGCAAAAGCAGTTGCTGAAAATGGCTTAAATACAGAGCAAAAACTATTGCATCAGTATTTCAGCTTTAAACTTGCTGCTGTTCGAAATCTCTACCTCAGTAAGTTCTTAAAAGACCATGATTCCGAAGGAGCAAGATTAAAAGAGGAATTGGCTACTTTATTTGGCCAAGCCCATCTTTCATGTTTAAAAGAAGATTATCAAGAACTAGCCCACTTGCTCTATCAGATAGCTGAAGTGGATGGTCGCTTTAGAGATTTATATGTAAACTAGTGACTATAAGCATAAAATAACTAGTCAGTAAAAGCAGTTTTTCGTAAAATGAAGAACTGCTTTTTGATTGTGGTATAATGAAGTAAGAAAATAGCTTATTCTACTTGAAAATGAAGGGAGAACTCCTATGCCTAGACCAAGAACGAAAGAGGAGCTAGTGTTAGCCTCTAAGGAAAACTATGAAAAGCTCAATCACTTTATCTCTAAATTAAGTGAAGAGGAACTACAGACTCCTTTTGATTTTTCAAAAGACCAAAAGAAAAAAGAAGCTCACTGGAAAAGAGATAAAAATCTAAGAGATGTTCTGATCCATCTCTATGAATGGCATCAGTTACTTTTGACTTGGGTACATTCTAATCAAAAGGGACATGAAAGACCTTTTCTCCCTGAACCTTATAATTGGAAAACTTATGGGGAAATGAATGTCGCTATTTGGAAGAAGCACCAGAAAACGTCTCTAGAAGAAGCGACTAGGCTACTAGAGCAATCACATAAAGAGGTTTTAGAGTTGATGGAAGGCTTCAGCAATGACCAACTCTTTACCAAAGGTATCTATAAATGGACGGGTGGGACAAGTCTAGGTTCCTACTTTGTCAGTAGCACCTCCAGTCACTATGATTGGGCTCTGAAAAAGCTCAAAGCTCATCAGAGAAATTGTAAGAGTAGCTAGTTGAAGTGCTATTGAAATTCACCAAAGGTTATTCTAAGCTTCGAATCGCTTCATTCTCGTGATTTTTGAACAATTTTAGCTTTAGAATCCTTCAAAAATTAAAATTTAAGGCTGTCATAGATTTAGAACAGATCTAAAACATATATATAAATGCAATTCTAAACTTAGAATTGCATTTATATTAGAGTAATTGGACTGTTCGACGTTTAGAATGCCTTGACTCTGAAAAATGTTGACTAGAAAATGGATCGAATGGCTTTTTTCTGATATAGATGATAGATAGATGGGGGAGATGATGAACATACAAAAAGAGAAAGTTAGAAAAGAGTTGGGGTCCCTCTGTTTGGGAGAACTTGCAGCCATCCTATCCTTTTGGTTGTGTTTTTTCCTTTTGAAAAATCGGCTTGGTGATTGGAGGAGTCTAGTCACCATTCTCTATCCTTTATCTTTACTGACATTTATACTGCTTCAAGGTTCAATCTATTGGGCGATTTTGATTACAAGACTGTCGAATCCCCAGTTCGGAAGCGGTAGTGTCCCCAAACTATATAGTGGTTTCAGAATACTAGATCTTATTTTACTTATTTCAGGCTTTCCTTTTATAGTCTGGAATACACAGAGTTTCCAAGTGGCTATCTTAGCTACATTGATACAACTTTTTGCTCTTATCGAATGGGTTAATTATTTCCTCGTACGCTTATCCTATAGTCTGAATCCTCTTGTTTTATGGAAACGAATTACCAAGGGAAAACTTGAAAAAAGCAGAATAGCCAAGGAGTTGGGATAGAGACGAATAAAGAGTTTACCCATTCGTTTTGTAATATGCTATAATAAATCTATCAATTATTTTAACAACTACTTTAAGTGAGGTAAGTATGCAAATTAACTATAAGAAGACAGAAATCAGATATTGTTATATCTAAACCGTCAGCCATTGAAGTAGGAAAATACTTGAAAACGTGGAAAAATCTTAAAAATTATCAGTTGCAAGAAGATGCTTTAGATAAATTATTTTTTGAGCTTTTACCAATATTTTTTCAGTTTATCCAGTTGCAGAGCATATTCTAAGTCTTAAAATTGATGAGAGGTTGAGACAAGGTGATGTAACTTTAGTCAAGGAAATTCAAAATGTTACTATTAATGGAGTCACTAGAAAGTTTTATTCTTTTTCTACCAAATACTGTTCTCATCATAATCCTAACGAATACCCTATTTATGATAGCTATGTAGAAAAGGTATTAAAATATTTTAGAAAAACAGATAAATTTTTTAACTTTAAGAATGCAGACCTAAAAGATTATCAAAAATTTAAAAATATAATTATTGCTTTTAGAGAATACTATGGATTAGAAGAATTTAATCTTAAAGAAATTGATCAGTACTTATGGCAGTTGGGAAAAGAATATTTCCCTAATAAATACTAGTAACTTGTTCTCACATAGAAAGGAAAAATCAAATTGCCCTACAAATTTCTACTCTTCGACCTCGACCACACCTTGCTTGATTTTGATGCTGCTGAGGATGTGGCTCTGACGCAACTTCTAAAGGAAGAAGGAGTTGCGGACATTCAAGCCTATAAAGACTATTACGTTCCTATGAACAAGGCTCTCTGGAAGGACTTGGAGCAAAAGAAAATCAGTAAACAAGAGCTGGTTAACACGCGCTTTTCTCGTTTATTTGCCTATTTCGGACAGGGGAAAGACGGTACGTTACTCGCCCAGCGTTATCAATTTTACTTAGCCCAACAAGGACAAACTCTTTCGGGCGCTCATGAACTCTTGGACAGCCTCATCGAGCGTGATTATGACTTGTATGCTGCGACAAATGGCATTACTGCCATTCAAACGGGACGTTTGGCTCAATCTGGTCTGGCACCTTATTTCAACCAAGTTTTTATCTCCGAGCAGTTGCAAACACAAAAACCTGATGCACTATTCTATGAAAAAATCGGTCAGCAGATTGTAGGATTTAGCAAAGAAAAGACGCTGATGATTGGAGATTCCTTAACGGCTGACATTCAAGGTGGTAATAATGCTGGAATTGACACTATCTGGTACAACCCTCATCGCCTTGAAAATCACACACAAGCCCAGCCGACCTATGAAGTCCATTCCTACCAAGACTTACTGGATTGTTTGGATAAACTGTAAAAAGTGGTTTAGATAGCCACTTTTTGCTATAATAGAAGCAGTAAAAACGAAGGAGTTGGCGATGCAACACTCATCTTGGCATGCTTTGATTAAGGAGCAATTACCTGAGGGGTATTTCGGGAAAATCAATCAATTTATAGAGCAGGCATATGCACAGGGAACTGTTTATCCACCCAAGGAAAAGGTTTTTCAGGCTTTATTGACAACACCGCTTGAAGAGGTTAAGGTGGTGATTCTAGGGCAAGACCCTTATCACAGGCCAGGTCAAGCTCAGGGCTTGAGTTTTTCTGTACCGGATACCATTCCAGCGCCACCGTCCTTGCAAAATATCTTGAAAGAATTGTCAGATGACATCGGGGTTAAGAAATATCATGATTTGACAGCTTGGGCTGAGCAAGGAGTCTTACTTCTCAATGCTTGCTTGACCGTTCCTGCTGGGCAGGCCAATGGTCATTCTGGGCTGATATGGGAGCCTTTTACAGATGCTGTGATTCAGGTTGTCAATAATCTAGATAGGCCAGTGGTCTTTGTACTCTGGGGCGCTTATGCACGCAAGAAGAAGTCCTTGGTTACCAATCCTCACCACTTGATTATCGAATCAGCCCATCCCAGTCCTTTATCTGTTTTCAGAGGATTTTGGGGTTCCAAGCCTTTTTCTAAGGCTAATGCATTTTTAAAAGAGACAGGACAAGTGCCAATTGATTGGCTTAGATAAGGAGAGAATATGCCTCAGTTAGCGACGATTTGCTATATTGATAACGGAAAAGAACTGCTCATGCTGCATCGCAATAAGAAGCCGAATGATGTCCATGAAGGCAAATGGATTGGTGTAGGTGGTAAGTTAGAGCGAGGGGAGACACCTCAAGAATGCGCAGCGCGTGAAATCTTCGAAGAAACAGGTTTGAAAGGTAAGCCTGTGCTAAAAGGCGTTATCACTTTTCCTGAGTTCACGCCTGATTTAGACTGGTACACCTATGTTTTTAAGGTAACGGAGTTTGAGGGGGACTTGATTGACTGCAATGAGGGGACGCTGGAATGGGTTCCCTATGATGAAGTTTTGAGCAAGCCGACTTGGGAGGGTGATCACACCTTTGTTGAGTGGCTTTTAGAGGACAAACCCTTCTTTTCAGCTAAGTTTGTTTATGATGGGGATAAATTGTTGGATACTCAAGTTGATTTCTATGAATAAAGGAGAAAGCAGATGTTACTAATCAAAAATGGTCGTGTAATGGATCCCAAGTCTGGTTTGGATCAAGTGTGTGATGTTTTGGTCCAAGATGGGAAAATTGTCAAAATTGCGCCTGAAATTAAGGAAGAAGGAGCAGAACTGATTGATGCTACTGGGCTTGTAGTTGCGCCTGGACTCGTGGATATTCATGTTCATTTTCGTGAACCTGGTCAGACCCACAAGGAGGATATCCATACTGGTGCTCTAGCAGCCGCTGCAGGTGGTTTTACAACGGTCGTCATGATGGCTAATACCAATCCAACCATCTCAGACGTGGAGACTTTGCAAGAAGTTCTTCAGTCAGCTGCTAAAGAGAAAATCAATGTTAAGACGGTTGCGACCATTACTAAGAATTTTAATGGCCAAGACTTAACTGACTTTAAGGCACTTTTGGAAGCTGGAGCAGTTGGTTTCTCAGATGACGGTATCCCGCTTGAAAGTAGCAAGGTTCTCAAAGAAGCCTTGGAAACTGCCAAGAAACTAGGTACTTTTGTCTGTCTTCACGAGGAAGATCCAGGCTTAAATGGTATTCTTGGCTTCAACGAAAACATCGCTAAAGATCACTTCAAGATCTGTGGTGCGACAGGTGTAGCAGAATACGCCATGATTGCGCGTGATGTCATGATTGCCTATGCAACCAAGGCCCATGTTCACATCCAGCATTTATCTAAGGAAGAAAGTGTCAAAGTAGTAGAGTTTGCTCAAGGTTTGGGGGCCCAAGTCACAGCAGAAGTGGCACCACAACATTTTTCTAAGACAGAAACTCTTCTTTTAACTCAAGGTAGCAATGCCAAAATGAACCCTCCGCTTCGTTTGGAATCAGACCGTCGTGCCGTTATCAAAGGTCTCAAGTCAGGTGTTATCACAGTTATCGCAACAGACCACGCGCCTCACCATGCAGATGAGAAAAATGTAGAAGATATCACCAAAGCGCCATCTGGTATGACTGGTTTGGAAACCTCTCTTTCTCTTGGTTTGACTTATTTGGTGGAAGCTGGTGAACTAAGCTTGATGGAATTACTAGAAAAAATGACTGTCAATCCAGCCAAACTTTACAACTTTGAAGCAGGCTACTTGGCTGAAAATGGGCCAGCGGACATCACTATCTTTGATGACAAGGCTGATCGTACTGTTGGTCCAAACTTCGTTTCAAAATCAGCCAATTCTCCATTTATCGGGGAAACTTTAAAAGGGCAGGTCAAATATACTATCTGTAAGGGACAAATCGTCTATCAAAACTAGATGGGGCTCTGCTCTATAAACTATAAGAATAGAGAGCGTATATGTACCCAACCCATCAATTTAAAGACAAGTTTATTTTATTTCTTAAGATATTTTTCCCTATCCTGATTTATCAATTTGCCAATTATTCTGCCTCTTTTGTTGATACAACAATGACTGGGCAGTACAATACCATGGACTTGGCTGGTGTGTCTATGGCAACTAGTATCTGGAATCCCTTCTTTACATTCCTAACAGGGATTGTATCAGCCCTGGTGCCCATCATTGGTCACCATCTTGGTCGAGGTAAAAAGGAAGAAGTTGCGTCAGATTTTTACCAGTTCATCTATTTGGCCTTGGGTCTATCTGTGGTCTTACTGGGACTGGTACTTTTCTTGGCACCTCTTGTCTTAAATCATATCGGACTAGAAACTCAAGTAGCGGCAGTTGCAGTTCGTTATCTTTGGTATTTGTCTATAGGCATTATTCCCTTGTTGCTTTTCAGTGTTATCCGATTGCTACTTGATTCTCTAGGCTTGACTAAGCTATCTATGTACCTCATGCTTTTGTTACTTCCGCTCAATAGTGGTTTTAACTATCTCTTGATATATGGAGCCCTTGGTTTTCCAGAGCTTGGTGGCGCAGGAGCAGGGCTAGGAACTTCGCTAGCCTACTGGGTTTTATTGGGTATTTCCCTGCTTGTTTTGTTCAAACAGGAAAGATTAAAAGCGTTACATCTTGAAAAACCTATTCCACTTAATATAGATAAAATCAAGGAAGGTGTTCGATTAGGTCTACCAATCGGAGGAACCGTATTTGCTGAAGTGGCTATTTTCTCCGTGGTGGGACTAATCATGGCTAAGTTTTCATCGCTCATCATCGCCAGTCACCAGTCAGCTATGAATTTTTCGAGTCTCATGTACGCTTTTCCCATGAGTATTTCCTCTGCTATGGCAATTGTTGTGTCTTACGAGGTGGGGGCTAAACGTTTTGAGGATGCAAAAACCTATGCTCGTCTGGGGAGAATAACAGCCCTTATTTTTGCTGGTCTTACCCTGTCCTTTCTCTACATTTTTAGAGATCGTGTAGCAAGTCTATATGGGAATGACTCTCAGTTCATTGAAACAACTGCTGTATTTCTGACTTACAGTCTTTTTTTCCAGCTAGCTGATACCTTTGCAGCTCCGCTCCAGGGGATTCTAAGAGGCTATAAGGACACTATCGTTCCTTTCTATCTTGGCTTAATCGGGTATTGGGGAGTAGCGATACCTCTAGGATACCTACTAGATCAGGCAACTGACTTAGGGGCATTTGCCTACTGGATTGGGTTAATTGCCAGTTTGATTGTTTCTGGCTGTTTGTATCAATGGCGTTTGAAATCCATAATGAAAAGATTGGGCTAATTTTTGGAAAATATCCCGAAAAATAACTTTGTGAAAAAATACTCTAACTGGAGAGAATCCCTGTTAAAACAGGGATTTGTTTTTTTACCTTGTGAAATTTTATCGGTCATATACTTTGACAGTGTTTTCTAAAAACGGTAAAATAGTAGAGTAAGTACAAAGTTAGAAAGGCAAGAAGATGTCAACTTTAGATAAAAATCTTTTGCTAGAGATGTTCCGTAAGATGGAAGAAATCCGTCGTATGGACTTAAAAATTGCGCAATTAGTAAAGAAAGGGAAAGTGCCAGGAATGACGCACTTTTCTGTTGGAGAAGAGGCAGCTAACGTGGGTGCTATGTTGGCTCTCAATCCAGATGATCTAATTACCTCAAACCACCGTGGTCACGGACAAGCTATTGCCAAAGGAATTGACCTCAACGGAATGATGGCTGAAATCCTTGGCAAATACACTGGAACTTGTAAAGGAAAAGGTGGTTCCATGCACATTGCTGACCTTGATGCTGGTAACCTTGGTGCCAATGGTATCGTAGGTGGTGGTATGGGAATCGCTGTTGGTGCAGCCCTCAGTCAGCAAATGCAGAAAACTGGAAAAATCGTCGTCTGCTTCTTTGGAGATGGCGCGACTAACGAAGGTGTCTTCCACGAAGCAGTGAACATGGCTTCTATCTGGAACCTTCCAGTGATTTTCTACTGCATTAACAACGGTTATGGGATCTCTGCGGATATCAAGAAAATGACTAACGTGGAACATATCCATCACCGTAGCGCAGCTTATGGAATTCCTGGAATGTTTATTGAAGATGGAAACAACGTCATCGACGTTTATGAAGGATTTAAGAAAGCTGTAGACCATGTTCGTAGTGGCAATGGTCCTGTATTGATTGAAAGTGTCACTTACCGCTGGCTTGGTCACTCATCATCAGACCCTGGTAAATATCGTACTCGCGAAGAAGTGGAATTGTGGAAACAAAAAGACCCAATCGAAAACCTTCGTAACTATCTCGTTGAGAACAACATTGCAAGTGCAGAAGAATTGGAAGAAATCCAAGCGCAAGTCAAGGAAGAAGTAGAAGCTTCTGTTAAATTTGCGGAAGAAAGTCCATTCCCACCGCTTGAATCAGCATTTGAAGATATTTACGCAGACTAAGGAGAAAGAGATAAAATGGAAACAAAAACAATGTCCTTCCGTGACACTATTATCCTTGCTATGTCTGAGGAAATGCGTCGCGATGAAAATGTGTTCTTGATGGGAGAAGACGTCGGAGTCTTCGGAGGAGACTTCGGAACTTCTGTTGGAATGCTTGAAGAATTTGGTCCAGAACGTATCCGTGACTGTCCGATTTCTGAAGCTGCCATCTCTGGAGCAGCAGCAGGAGCAGCCATGACGGGACTTCGTCCAATCGTCGATATGACCTTCATGGACTTCTCGGTTATTGCTATGGACAATATCGTCAACCAAGCAGCTAAAACACGTTATATGTTTGGTGGTAAAGGTCAGGTTCCAATGACTGTCCGCTGTGCAGCTGGTAACGGAGTTGGTTCTGCAGCGCAGCACTCGCAATCTCTAGAGTCTTGGTTTACTCACATTCCTGGACTTAAGGTTGTGGCACCTGGAACACCTGCGGACATGAAAGGACTTCTTAAGTCTTCTATCCGAGACAACAATCCTGTTATCATTCTTGAGTACAAGTCAGAATTTAACCAAAAAGGGGAAGTACCAGTTGATCCAGACTATACAATCCCACTTGGGGTTGGGGAAATCAAACGTCAAGGTACAGATGTAACAGTTGTTACTTATGGAAAAATGCTTCGCCGTGTGGTTCAAGCTGCCGAAGAATTGGCAGAAGAAGGAATTTCAGTTGAAATTGTGGACCCACGTACCCTTGTACCGCTTGATAAGGATATCATCATTAACTCAGTTAAGAAGACTGGTAAGGTGGTGCTTGTCAACGATGCTCACAAAACAAGTGGCTATATCGGAGAGATTTCAGCTATTATTTCAGAATCAGAAGCATTTGATTATCTAGACGCACCAATCCGCCGTTGCGCAGGAGAAGATGTGCCAATGCCTTACGCACAAAACCTAGAAAATGCTATGATTCCAACCGTTGAAAGAATCAAAGATGCCATCCGTAAGACTTATAACAAAGAATAATCTTGCATAAATTAAATTATGTAAGATTTTAGAGATTTTTAACTTTAGTAACTTAAGATATGTTTTGTATCTAACTTATTTGTAAAGTTGTGACAGTTTTTTGACGAATCAATAATATTCGATAAAAAACTTAGTAAGTCTACTAGGTTGGTCGCCTAATAGCGACAACCGTAGTAACTTGAGACACGTTCCGTGTCCAAGTTACTTGTAGAGTTGTAATTGAATTCGGACGGAGGTCTGCGAAAAAAAGATAGATTTCCTTGTGTTCATCGAACACATCGTCAATCTCCTATTTTTTCATTGCCCTCTTCGTCCTTAATATCTTAAATTAGAGCACGGGCTAAAAGCTCGGAAAAAAGATAAATCTCCTTGACTTCATCGAAGTCTGCGTAGATTTCCTATTTTTCGGTCGCTTTTAAACGCCCTTTGCATCATAAATAGAATTGGAGAGGTCATGGCTGATGACAAGCTAAGAGCGACTCCTGCGGCTAGAAAGTTAGCGGATGATTTAGGAATCAATCTCTACGATGTTTCTGGCTCAGGTGCAAACGGTCGTGTCCACAAAGAAGACGTGGAAACTTATAAAGACACAAACGTGGTTCGCATTTCGCCACTTGCAAAACGAATTGCCCTCGAACATAACATTGCTTGGCAGGAAATCCAAGGAACGGGTCATCGTGGTAAAATCATGAAGAAGGATGTTTTGGCCTTGCTTCCTGAAAATATCGAAAACGACACTATCAAGTCTCCTGCTCAAATCGAAAAAGTGGAAGAGGTTCCAGACAATATCACTCCTTATGGTGAGATTGAGCGTATTCCAATGACACCAATGCGTAAGGTTATCGCCCAACGTATGGTTGAATCCTACCTAACTGCGCCAACCTTCACACTCAACTACGATGTCGATATGTCAGAAATGTTGGCCCTTCGTAAGAAGGTTCTTGATCCAATCATGGAAGCAACTGGTAAGAAAGTAACGGTTACAGACCTTCTTTCACTGGCTGTTGTTAAGACATTGATGAAACACCCATACATCAACGCTTCATTGACTGAAGATAGTAAGACCATTGTCACTCACAACTATGTCAACCTTGCTATGGCAGTTGGGATGGATAACGGATTGATGACACCTGTTGTCTATAATGCTGAAAAAATGAGCTTGTCAGAGTTGGTTGTTGCCTTTAAGGATGTGATTGGTCGTACTCTGGATGGTAAATTGGCTCCAAGCGAACTGCAAAATTCAACCTTCACAATCAGTAACTTGGGAATGTTTGGTGTTCAGTCCTTCGGTCCGATTATTAACCAACCAAACTCAGCTATCCTCGGGGTTAGCTCAACAGTTGAGAAACCTGTAGTTGTCAATGGTGAGATTGTCATTCGCCCAATCATGAGCCTTGGATTAACCATTGACCACCGTGTCGTAGATGGTATGGCTGGTGCTAAGTTTATGAAAGACTTGAAAGCCTTAATTGAGAATCCGATCTCAATGTTGGTTTAAGTCAGCTATTGTTTTTTTAGAGATTTAGATAAAGGAAGTAAGACATGGCCTTAGAAGTAATTATGCCAAAAGCCGGCGTGGATATGACAGAAGGACAAATTGTCCAATGGAATAAGAAAGTCGGAGAATTTGTAAAAGAAGGAGAAATCCTTTTGGAAATCATGACTGACAAAGTCAGCATGGAATTGGAAGCCGAAGAAGATGGATACTTGATTGCCATCCTTAAAGGAGATGGTGAAACCGTTCCAGTAACTGAAGTTATCGGTTACCTTGGCGAAGAAGGGGAAAACATCCCAACAGCTGGAGCAGCTGCGCCAGAATCAAAACCTGCACCTGCAGCTAGTTCCTCAAACGACGATGGTAAGAGCGATGATGCATTTGATATCGTTGTAATTGGTGGAGGTCCTGCTGGTTATGTTGCAGCGATTAAAGCTGCTCAACTTGGTGGTAAGATTGCCCTTGTTGAAAAATCAGAACTCGGTGGAACCTGCTTGAACCGTGGCTGTATTCCAACGAAGACCTACCTTCACAACGCTGAAATCATCGAAAATATCGGTCATGCAGCAAGCCGTGGTATCGTCATAGAAAATCCAAACTTCACTGTTGATATGGACAAACTTTTAGAAACTAAATCTAAAGTTGTCAATACCTTGGTAGGTGGTGTTGCGGGTCTTCTTCGTAGCTACGGAGTTACTGTTCATAAAGGAATTGGTACCATCACTAAAGACAAGAATGTCTTGGTAAATGGTTCGGAATTGCTTGAAACCAAGAGAATCATCCTTGCTGGTGGTTCAAAAGTCAGCAAGATCAACGTTCCTGGTATGGAATCATCACTTGTAATGACCAGTGATGACATTCTTGAAATGAACGAAGTTCCAGAAAGCCTTGTTATCATCGGCGGTGGCGTTGTCGGTATCGAACTCGGTCAAGCCTTCATGACGTTTGGTTCAAAAGTAACTGTTATCGAAATGATGGACCGTATCGTTCCAGCTATGGATGCGGAAGTGTCTAAGAATCTCCGCTTGATTCTTGAGCGTAAAGGAATGACCATCTTGACAGGTACAAAATTGCAAGAAATCATCGAAGAAAATGGTCAACTTCGTATCAAGGTTGAAGGAAAAGATGATATCATCGCAAGCAAAGCGCTCCTTTCAATCGGTCGTGTGCCGGATCTTGAAGGTATTGGCGATGTTGAGTTTGAATTGGATCGTGGACGTCTCAAGGTCAACGAATATATGGAAACTTCTGTTCCAGGTATCTACGCACCAGGTGATATTAATGGTACTAAGATGTTAGCCCACGCAGCCTTCCGTATGGGTGAAGTTGCCGCTGAAAATGCCCTTAAAGGAAATCATGCTGTTGCCAAACTTAACTTGACTCCTGCAGCTATCTACACTCTTCCTGAAGTAGCAGCAGTAGGTCTAACTGAAGAACAAGCTCGTGAGAAATACGATGTAGCCATCGGTAAATTCAACTTTGCTGCGAATGGACGTGCTATTGCATCGGATGCTGCTCAAGGTTTCGTAAAAGTCATTGCAGATAAGAAATACGGAGAAATCCTTGGTGTTCATATCATCGGTCCTGCAGCTGCAGAATTGATCAACGAAGCGTCAAGCATTATTGAAATGGAAATTACTGTTGAAGAAATGCTTAAGACCATCCACGGACACCCAACCTACTCTGAAGTGATGTACGAAGCATTTGCAGATGTTCTAGGAATGGCCATCCATTCACCAAAGAAAAAATAAATAAGTTTTTCAACTAAATTTTCTTAAAGTAGTACGGACGGCAGCGACCTCTACTAGAGTTCCATGCCTAAAAATTGAGCCTCTTGTCTCAATTTTTCCGAGAAATGTAACGATAACACGTTACATTTCTTTTTACCACTTTAGAAAATTGGATTGCTATAAACAGAATTTAAAAACTAAATTTTTGGAAATACTATGAAATACATTATCAATCATTCAAACGACACTGCATTTAATATCGCCTTGGAAGAATATGCCTTTAAACACTTACTAGATGAGGATCAAATCTTCCTTCTTTGGATTAACAAGCCATCTATCATTGTTGGACGTCACCAGAATACTATCGAAGAAATCAACCGTGATTATGTTCGAGAAAATGGTATTGAGGTGGTCCGCCGTATCAGTGGCGGTGGAGCTGTTTACCACGATTTAAACAATCTCAACTACACAATCATTTCAAAAGAAGATGAAAACAAGGCTTTTGACTTCAAGAGCTTCTCAACTCCAGTTATTAATACCTTGGCTCAACTTGGGGTTAAAGCTGAGTTTACAGGCCGTAATGACCTTGAGATTGATGGCAAGAAATTCTGTGGCAATGCCCAAGCCTATATCAACGGTCGTATCATGCACCACGGTTGCTTGCTCTTTGACGTTGATTTGTCAGTCCTTGCTAACGCACTTAAGGTTTCAAAGGACAAATTTGAATCAAAAGGTGTGAAATCCGTCCGTGCCCGTGTAACCAATATTGTCAATGAATTACCAGAAAAGATCACAGTTGAAGAATTCCGTGATTTGCTTTTGGAATACATGAAAAAAGAGTACCCAGAGATGACCGAATACGTTTTTTCTGAGGAAGAATTGGCTGAAATCAATCGCATCAAGGATACCAAGTTTGGTACATGGGACTGGAACTATGGTAAATCACCTGAGTTTAACATTCGTCGTGGAACAAAATTCACTAGCGGTAAGGTTGAAATTTTTGCCAACGTCATTGAATCAAAAATTCAAGACATCAAGATTTATGGTGACTTCTTTGGTATCGAAGACGTTGTAGCTGTAGAAGATGTCCTTCGTGGCGTGAAATATGAACGCGAAGATGTCCTTAAAGCTCTAGAAACTATTGATATTACACGCTACTTTGCTGGTATTAGCCGTGAAGAAATCGCTGAAGCGGTAGTGGGGTAAAAGGAAAAGGAGCTGGTTGTATGACCAGCTTCTTTTTGAGTCATCTTATATATAATAATTTGTATTTTTTTAAAAAAGTGATATAATACAGATGTGAAGAATTGTTAGTAAATGAGTGTGTGACTTGAGGATCTAACTAAGGGTTCAGCAAAAAACATAATCTAAGTAGTTTATGTTTTTTGAAATGAATTTGTATAAATGTCTTACAAAGTACTTGAAAAGCTTGGAGTATTTATCTCCAAAGTCCATCTAGGAAGGTGTGATGTTATGAAACGTTTATTTATACTTTTTTCGAACCTTTTTATTCTAATCTTTCTTCTTTGGATTGCCTTTATTTCTCCAAATACGGTTATCTACCGAAGTCTCCCTGTGGTAGGAGTTATTAAGCAAGAAAGAACTGTCACCAATGAGGAGCTTTCGTCCAACTTAGATCAGTTAGCAAGGGAAAGCAATAGTCTAATCGCTCGCCAGATTGAAAAAACGGATTCTAAAGGGCAAGTTAAGTTTTCGTATGATATCTACGGAGAAGGGGCACTTCCTAATGGCATCAAAAAAGAAGAGAAAGAATTCGCTGCAAAGGAAAGTTTGCTTACCAATTACTATATACTATCTGGGAATTTAACCCTTGAAAAATTGGATCAAAAACTCCACGATCTTGGTTTTTCAAAAAGTTTCATGAATAACCCTAATCCCCTGCAAAATTTTATCGCATTTTTTGGTTCTGGTGCCCAATCTCTAGCCTTGGTTATTTTTATCATCAGTTTTGGTGCATTGACCATTATTCAAAAAACACTTGAAATGAGAAGTGCAGGGATTCGTTACATTTCTGGAATAAGACGATACCAACTCTTTGGACATTCTCTCATGGAAGATGCTAAAGAATTGTTTTTAGGATGTATTGGCGGCAGTGTCCTAGGAGCTATTCTGATTTATTATTTACAATTGACCCCTTTTGCCTATTCCCTCATCATTTCAGGTAGTATTATTTACAATACACTTTTATTTATTTTATCTGCTTTCCTATCCTTTTTCTTTGCATTCAGTATTCAGACAGTACACTTGGTCAGCCTTTTAAAGGGGAAGATTCCATTAAAAAGAGTCTTGTTTTTTCTCTTTACATGTCAATTTCTTGCAATCACTGTCATTGGTCTCTCAATTCATCGTGTCAGCATCTATGGCTCTATCTGGCAGACTTATCAAGAGGGAAGTTTGGCTTGGTCAAAACAGTCTAATTGGGTCCAAATTGGTACAAATCGAGAATATTTCTATCAGAATACCAGTAAAGAAGGTCTGAAGGAAAATAGAGAGAAATGGTCCAAGCTCATCGAGTCTGGTATTGAAAATGGTGGTCTTTTAGCTTATCATCACCTAACATTTTTTAGTTCAAAAGGAGTTATGACGGATCCTAGTACAGGTAAAGAGTTTTCAATCACAGATTACGATCCTCTTGCCAATACCCTGTATGTCACTCCAAATTACCTCGAAATCCAAGGTGTTCAAGTTTCTTCTGAAGTAAAAGATCACTTAAGTCACTTACAAGCAGGAGAATTTGGTCTATTACTTCCAGAAAAATTAAAAGGTCGAGAAGAGGAGTTAAAAAAACGCTATGAAGATTATCTGACTCCTCGAGATGAACAAGGAAAGAGTCAGTTGCCCATGAAAGCACGGGTGACCTATCTTCCTAACAACCAAAAACGATTTATCTATAATAATACACCGATGAGCTATCAGCAATTCTTGACCGATCCGATTTTAGTTGTTGTTCGACCTAAAAGTTTTGGTGGCTACGACAATCCTTATTTCTCTCATCTCAATTCTTATCTGTATTTTGATGGACTTGAAAAAAGCAAGAAGCTAGTAGCTGAGTATAATCTTGAAAAAAGTGTTAGTCAGTATGACTATGCAGTGGCCGTTTACCAGCAAATAGCCCAATCCATCCAAATAGAAAATCTCATGACGATTGCAGGAGGAGTATTCGGAATGGCGACCTCCATTCTACTCTTTAACACCATGAATTTCCTCTATTTTGAAGAGTTTAGAAGACCGATATTCCTGAAGAAGATTGCGGGTATGGACTTTTTGAAAATTCACAAAAGTATGCTCGTATCAGAGATTGCCATGCTGCTATTAGGTAGTGTCCTGATTTTCTTTCTCACACAGGAATGGTGGATCGCTCTCGTCACGCTTTTATTATTTACGATTAATGCATGGCTGATTCTCCTTTATCGCTCGCATAAAGAGGAGCATTTCTTGCCCATTATTCTGAAAGGAGCCTAATATGATTAAAATAGAACATCTGGCAAAATCATTTGGAGAACGGACTGTCTTTCAGGATATCAATCTGCAATTTGTAGCAGGAAAGGTCTATGCCCTAATTGGAAATAGTGGTTGTGGCAAAACAACCTTACTCAATATTCTGGCTAAGCTGGAACCTTATGAAAAGGGAAGCATCAGCTATCGAGGGCAAGAACTTAAGCAAATAAAATCTCATCACTTTTTTAAAAATGAATTAGGCTATCTCTTTCAAAACTTTGGTCTTCTTGAAAACGAGACCGTAGCGGCCAATTTAGAACTTGGATTGATTGGTCAAAAATGGACTAAACAAGAGAAGAAGCAGCGAGAAGAAGAAGTCTTAGAAAAGGTGGGATTGGATTATCTCACTCTCGATCAAAAAATCTATGAATTATCAGGCGGAGAAGCGCAACGTGTCGCCTTGGCTAAAGTCATCCTCAAGGATCCTCCTTTGATTTTAGCAGATGAACTGACTGCAGCGCTCGATCCAGAAACTTCAAAAGAAATTATGAACTTACTTTTATCATTGAAAAAACCAGACCGCTTGATAATTCTTGCAACGCATAATCCAGTGATTTGGGAAAAGGCCGATGAAGTGATTCGGTTAAATACTATCTAAGTAAAAATACTCTATGATTAAAAATCGTAGAGTATTTTCTATGTGTGTCATAATTTTAATTATGTAAATCAAAGCTTATCTAGAGCATTCTTTTGTTCATCATTAACGATATGGGTATAGAGGTCAGTGACTTGCGTACTGGCATGTCCTAGCTGGTGACTGACCAAAACTTGCGATTTAGTCGCATCATAGAGCCTAGTAGCCAGGGTATGGCGTAGTTTATGGGGAGTTACACGTACTTTGAAGTCCTCAGAGTACTTAGCAACCATCTTTTCCACGCTGGAAGCATCGATACGATTGGGAACGCCACGATATAAGGTCAAAAAGAGTGCTGTATCCGTCTTTTCCGTCTTATAGCGTTGATTTCGAATAGCGAGATAATTTTCTAGATAAGGCTTTGCAAAGGCAGCGACATTAACTGAGTCACGTTTACCCCCTTTTCGAGTGACATCGATCACCATCATTTTGAGATTGAGGTCCCTTAGATCCAGATTAACAGCTTCAGATAAGCGGACACCTGAGGCCAAGAGAAGGGCAATAATAGCTAAATCACGTTCTTTATTTTTATTGAATGATGAGAGAGCGCGATTTGAGAGTTGTTGAGGGTACTCTTGGTCGATATAAGTTAGAAAACCTTCCGTTTCATCACCTAGAAAGAGTTTTTGCTTGATGTTTTCAGCTCTGGCAGCAAGGGTTTCTTTCTTTTTCTTGGTTGAAACTTTCTTCATTACATTGCGATAGAAATAGGGTTCTCCTTGGTCATTTTCAACCTCCTCAGTTAGATACTTGTAAAGACTAGATAGTGCCGACAAAGTGCGATTGATTGTCGTCTGAGAAACGCCTTGTTTGGTTGTATTAGCATTCAGCAAAGGACGTTCTCGTAGATAGAGGATAAAGGATTCCATATCTTTCTTTGACATGTTTTCCAAGACCGATAAAGGAATATCGGCAATTTTATCAGCGTTTGAAATTCCAGACTCTAGAACCCAGCTGAAAAATCGATCGTATTCCTTGAGGTATTCGTACAAGGTTGTAAAACTATATGGGACAGCAAGCTTAGATTGGTAGTATTCCAGAACATACCAGGGCATGATTTGTTTTAATTTCTCGATTCGTTCTAGTAAAATCTCACGTTTCATGATTTTCTCCCTAAATTAGTCTACTAGTAGTATAGCATAGACTTATATATTTTTCAAGAAAATTATAGTTTTTCGGAAAGATATCATAGGGGATATATAGGACTGTTTTGTTTTAGATAAGTAACCAAAAATTTTTTTATAGCTAATTATCCTCAATTATGTACTTTATTTAAGTGAATACTGAAATTTTTAAAAGCTCTTCATCTACTATGAAACGTACTTTATTTAAGTGAAAGCTAAAAACTTTTCAAATGTACATTTTGACAAAATAAGAACACTTTAAATAATATAAAGTGTTCTTATTTTTTTATATCTTTTTTAAACTGTACAAAATGTTCTTGCTTTCTTCTGTATCCTTTGCAAATTGAACATGCCTTTTTATTTCGCTTTCTGTACGTCATTCTTTCTTTAACTTGAATTTTATAACGATGATCTGGATTTTCTTGACATATCCACCATACAGACATATTACTCAACTCTGTGATTTCAGTTGGATTTGCTATTAGGAGGTTATTTACATAATCCCACTCATTCATTAGACTTTGTTGTGTTGTTGCTAAGTCGTTAAACCCTTTTAAAACTTTTTGAATTCTACAATATGGACAAGAATTATCTCTGTAAAATTTTTCTTTAATGACTTGCTGATATTCTCCAGTACATACAGGACATTTCCACCATGCGGTATATGTTGAATTAGCCCTTACTGAAGACATTTCTTGTTTATTTAATGTAGACCATTCTTTAATTAACCAAGGATGTGTTGTTTCTAGATCGTTATAACCCTTTGCAGTCTTCTTAAATGAACAATACGGACAACATTGGTCGTTTTCGTGGCGTTCAGAAATTTTCGCTTTAAAATTCCTGTGACATTTTCGGCAATTCCAATCAACTAATGTATTTGAATCATAAAAGAAAGTGTAAATATCTCCGTTAAGTTCTTTCACCCATTCATTGATTAAGTACGGCTTAACATAGTTTACTGTTTCATTTGGTTTAGGGAGTTTTTTATTGTAGTAAGGGCATATAGAGTTAAGTTTACTAGAATTATTTTTTGTAAATGCCTCTAAAACAATCCCTAATCTTTCCTGAAATTCTAAATTGCAACAATCACAAATCCAAGTAAATATTTTATTCTCAGCTTCAACCGATCTCGTCACCTCATCAGTTTTTATTAAGTTCTTGCTACTCCAATAATCACATAATTCAGGATAAATATCTGGAATTGTATTATAGCCTTTTAATGCTTGTTCGTTATTGCAATATGGACAAGTATTAGGCACTTCTCTTCTAATTGGAATTGAACACAAGTATTCACCTCTACAAACGGAGCAATTCCACCAATATTTTTTTGTTTCAATGTGACTCAATGCTAAATGAACAGGCAATCCATTTTTATCGCTCCATTCTTCCTGTAATTATGGAAATTGTAGAGTATATAATTGTTAAAAACAAGTGTATCCCAATCACAGTTGTTGGGACATGTTTCAAAATTACTATTCTCTAAGTCGGTTCTTGAAATCATTTCAATAGGACTGCAATAAAAACTGACATGGCAACAAGGGCATTTCCAATTTATACATTCAGAAGACTTATACCAGTATTCAGAAATAGATTTATCATTACTTTTATCCCAAAATTTCTCTAAATAAGGATGAGTTTCTTGTAAAGTATTATACCCTTTTAACATCAACTTATCATCACAATAAGGGCATCCTTCAAGATGCCTTTTAACAACACAACAGTCATATTGACCATGACACTTAAAACACTGCCATCTTACTAAGATGTCGGATAAGCTATCAATCATATTACTTTTTACAAGAGTTGGAATAAATTGCTTAAAAAGATTTCTATCTGTATGTAATTCCGATAAAGTATCTGAAATAAAAAAGAATGCTGATAAATCAACATTCTCTTCTTGTATTTTTTGAGAAAAAATGTTCCTTTTGTCTGTTTAGCTACCAAAAAGATACCATATAACCTTATTTAAAAACAGTTGATTTGCTCTTGCTGATGTATTCATTTTTATATTCAACAACGTCCTCAATAAGCTGTTTCTTTATTACTTGAATATATTTTTCCATGTATTCAAAATCAATAGTACCACTTTTTGTCACTGGAAGTTCAATATCAATATTTGAAATAACATCAAGAGCAAAAGAAGATTGACCCCAAGAAAAATTTGTAAAAGCTTTTTTCATCGAACTAATTAAATACAAAGCAATATTTTCTGTTAATTTCCCATATTTTTTATTTAACTTAAATATTTGAATCTTATCTCCTGTAAAGTAGGCATTTGGTTGATAATACATAGTTACAGTATCTTGACCGAAAGAAATAGTATTGGAGGGATTTAAAAATTTTTCATCAAAATCAATATATCCTCTGATTCCATTTTCACCTTCTCCTCTAGCAACATATGAGAATTCACCGTTAAAAGTAACAATATTCGCATTTATCTTCTTCTTAGTAGGTATGATATCAAAAAAAGTTAACTACAGAAACAACGGAATTAAATTTGTTTTTTGCGCTAAAATGATGCGCACGTTTAGAATAAAACAAGTATTAAACTCTATACAATTTTAAAGAGGTGTAAAGAAAAAATAATCTGAAAAGCTTGTATACATTATTGATTCGTGCACAAGTGTGTAAATATTGTAAAACAATTTCAAAATGTGGTAGACTAGATATGAATTTTGATGGACGATAATTAGGTCAGAAAAAAGGTTACAGATGGAAAAATTAGTTTTTATCGGAATGCTAGTGTTCTTGGCAGTTGTGTTTATTGGAATATTGTTTTGGCTGCGTTTTAGAATGAAGAACACCTTTGAGAACGGTGTTCCAGTGTACGATGCCCCAGCAAATAATCAGACTAGGACGAGTAAGCTAAGCGTAGGAGAGTATGCAGTGCATATAGTTTTAATACTAATTAGCGCTGTAATTGCCTTTAAGGTCATGGGCATGTTCCGTCATGGGGCGGCGCCAATTGGTGCTGCTATAATCACGCCTTCTATAATGGCGCTTTTCAATGCACGAAGGAGAACCGGGAAATCTTGGATGGGTATCGTTGCAGTGCTTATGATATTCGTGTTTTTGATGTTTGTATATATAATTATAGGTCTACCTGATAACGCACCTCCACTTAAAATTGACGGAACTGAAATTCATCTTACAGAGACTAAGATTTCGGATTTGATAGACAAGGGGTTTGAAATTTATGTGTCAAATGGTAGACATGATTATCCTAATTATAACGAGCTTTTGACAACGGGAAGCTATACTAAATACCAAGGAGCTGGGGTTAGCGTACCAAACGGCTTTAAGTCATATGACTCAGCAGTTACGCGATCTACCTATCTTCTTGTAAAGAAGAATGTAGTTCTCGGATGTATAGGTGTTTACGGAGATAAGAGGAAGAGTACGGAGCTGAAGGACTGTGTAGTTACGCAGGTTTGCTTCGATTCTGAGTGCACAGCTGTTGCCAAAAAATATGGAATTTCATATAATATAGATGGTATAGATTTGCTAAAGAAGCTTGACAAAAACGAGTTCACGAAAGTATTTGGGAAAAAAATATGGCTGACTCCAAGCAATCCGAGAGGTGAATATTTGGGTCATTATGGCGTGCAGTGGGGAGCAGGTAACAATGAATTCTTTTGGAATCATTATTTTATGAATTTAGACCTTGATTCGAATAATGATATAGTTAATTTTAATTTTAGTTCTAATATTGCAGCAGAGCGATAGAAGAATTTGCAGGGATAATTAGGCAAAATGAAAAAGAAAAAAGTGCTAAGTAAGACAAAGTATGCTATTTATCTTCTAGTGGTCCACCTTATATGCATACTTTTCACTATAAGCAAAATAGTGATACCTTCATGGGGTCACTGGTTAGAGACGACACGCTTTCTTTGGACAAGCTTTCCTACCTATGTATGCGTGTTAATAGCCATTCTCCCAATGGTATGCTTTTGGCCATATTTGATTAGTGCAGATTTTAAGCCGGGTACAGCAAAGACCTTGCTTGCGACTTTTGGTCTAATAGTAGGTAACGTGACTCTGATTTTGATATATACGACTATTTTGCACAAGGTATTATAGGTATAAAAAAATCCCTTTATAGGGATTTTTTGATTGCTTCAAGTAGCTCGTCATATTCTTCAAATGCTGGAACCTCTGGGTGATCCTTCTTGATTGATTCGGTGCTTCTAAACAAGAATCCTTGTGGGTGTCTCCTTGAAAGAAGTCGGTTTAATCGACGGTCAAGGCAGTTGATTTGGTTAGTCCAAATTATTCGGCAAGCCATAAATACTCAAATTTCTCCCAATAACATTGTCATCATAGATAGTTTCCCCTTATCACTTTGTCAACCAGTCCGTAACCATAGAGCACATGTTTTAAAGAACTAGCCGACATTGGTTACAATTCCTCTAAGCACCTTTGGTTCTATGGATTCAAAGTACATATGCTGGTCACCCCTATCAGGCTATATTCTGAATTATGTTGTAACGCCTGCCTCAGTACATGATATTAGGGCAGTTGATGACTTACTAGAAAATTGTTCTCAACCCTATGTTTTAGCTGATTTAGCTTATCTTAGCTATGAACTCAGAGAACAGTTGAAACAGAAAGGTTACCATATTTGGACGCCTTTACGTCAAAATATGGCAAGAGCTAAACAACATAATCATTGGAAACTAATGGCTATGAGACGGACTATTGAAACTCGATTTTCAGAACTTTGTGCTTTTTTTGATGTCGAACAGACACTAACTAGAGGCTTAACAGGATTGCAGTTGAGAATGGAGCAAATTGTACTGGCTTATAATCTGAGATACTTTGAGATTAACTAGCACCACGAGTAAAAATCTATATCTTACTATCAATAAGACCTTAAATGAGCAGCAAAAAATGTACAATTGAACCACTACTTCTTCTGCACCTATTAGAGTAAAAATGTACAAATCAATTCCTTAAATCAGATGATGTTATGAACTAGAAAATATACAAAATAACACTTCAAAATAATGTACAAAATAAAAATAAAGTACACTCCTTAAAGAATGTACTTTCTGCTTCTAATTCAGTTGTATCAATGGTTTAGCTCTAGTTTAGTCAATTGTACATAAACTTTTAGTTTTAGAAGTAATAAAAAAGACTTAGACCTGTGTAATACGGATCTAAATCTTTGGAGTTTCTATTGTGAATCATTATCTAGTACTTTTTCTAGCTTCCAAATACTAAACCAGAATGAAATAGTCAGCAGAATAAGGAAAATAAAAAAGAAATTATCAGTAACGAAACTTCTGTTCATTCTACACATCTCAAGAGCTATATAGGGAGCTATGGGATACAAAATACATTCTGTATAGATTAAATACAGTAAACTCCTTTCTAGCTTTTATGCTTTATCATTTCTAACTTAATTATTATCTTATTTTTAAGAAAATTCAATTACTTGTATGTGAAATACCTTATCAGTAAGAAATAACCGATCTCATTACTGAGAATCGGTTTTCTAAATACATTAAGAAAGTATTTTACATAATTTATGTTATGCAAAATACTACAACAACAAATCTTTGACTTTTCCAATTTCACTTTTTGGAATCACTAGGTGAATCATATCACCCAGATACATTCTAGTTGAGCCGTGAACTGTTTGGCTTTTGCCATTATGGACTTGGGTGGTGATGAGTACGTTATGTGGCAAGTTGAGCTCGTGAACCTGCTTTCCAGCTATCTTGTCAGATACAGGGATTTCAATTAGGGTAACTTCTCCTTCGTCTGTTGCTTCTTCTGGTAGCATTTTTTCTAGCATGGCCTCATAGACTGGAGCACCCTTGAGTAGATCCATGACAATATATGCGACTAAGGTCACTAAGCCAAGTGGCATGAGGTTGCGAATGTCACCTACCATCTCAGTTACGAGTATCATAGCTGTTAAGGGAGCCTTAGATATTGCTCCAAAGTAGCCACTCATTCCTAAAATGACAAATATAGGGAATTGCCCCTGACTGACAAGTCCAAGATTGACACAAATAACACCAACCAGGGCACCAAGCAAGGAACCGAGAGCCAGAATGGGAAGGAAAATTCCTCCTGGGAGACCACTTCCATAACTAATCATGCTCCAAACAAAGCGAATCAAAAAGTAAGCTAATAAAAGTTGGAAACTAAAATCTTGCTCAGTCAAAGAAAGAACGACCTGATTTCCACCACCAAGGATTTGTGGTAAGAAAATCCCGACTGGTATGATAAGGATAAAGGCCAATATTGGATAATAAGATCTATCCAAATGGATTTTTTGACCAATCCAGTCATAAACTCGACCAACATTGAGTACAGCTTTCTCATAGAGAAAACCAGAAAGCCCGAGAAAAACTCCCATAAGGAGGTATATCCAATACTGGTCTAGGGTCATGAGAGGAATGTTATCTGGCATATCCAGTACGGGTGTTAGGCCAAATATGAGCAGAGAAACAAAGTTTGCTACGAGACTAGCTGCTAAAGTTGAGACCCAAAAAAAGCGTGAAAAATGGTGGTAAACTTCTTCTATAACAAAGAGAAGACCTGCGATTGGTGCATTAAAGGCAGCTGCTAATCCTGCTGCAGCACCACTGGCAATCAAGGAACGTTCCTCTACTGGGCTAGATTTGAGCCACTTGGCAATGCCTTTACCACCAACTGCTCCAAGTTGAATACTTGGCCCTTCTCTACCTAGCATAAGGCCACTGGCAATAGCAAGAATCCCTAGAATATATTTTTTCCAGAGGACACTCCACCAGTTAAGAGTCATGAGTCCTTTTAATTCGGCTTCGACTTGAGGAATTCCTGAACCCTTGATATCTTTTTCCGATCGAGTCAATTTCGCACTGAGCCAGCTAACGATTAGATAAAATAGACCAATGATAAAAAGATTGCGGACTAGGTGCGCTTGATCTTGATAGAGTCCTTGTATCAGGTGGAATCCCTTTTCGATTAAGAAACGAAAGGATCCGACGATGAGACCGACGACGAGACCGACAATGACTCCTCGCCCAACTTGGGATAATATGGTACTTGATGCAAAGGCAAATTCTTTCTTGGAACTGAGTGTTTCTGACTGTTCCTCCATAATCATTTCCTCTTACTTATCTTTCTTAGTTGAAACCAGTGTTTTGACTGGTTCAAAGCTGGTTCGGTGAATTTGGGTGACACCTAGTTTTTCTAGTCCTTCTAGGTGTTTAGCTGTTCCATAGCCTGCATTAGCCCTGAAATCATAGCCAGGATATTGATTATCATAGTCCTTCATAATATTATCCCGTGTCACCTTGGCCACTATAGATGCAGCTGCGATCGAGAGAGAGTTTGCATCTCCTTTGATGATTGCTGTTTGAGAAATCGGCAACTCCAGTTTCATGGCATCTATCAAGAGGTGCTCAGGTTGTGGACTGAGCTGGGAGATTGCTTCCTTCATGGCCAGTTTGGTCGCCTCGTAGATATTGACTTGGTCAATGATGTGATTATCCTTGATACCAATACCGATTGCCAAAGCTTGGTCTTGAACGGCTTGATAAATTTCCAGATGTTTCTTTTTGGGGATCTTTTTGCTATCGTTGAGGCCTCTAATCTTACATTTTTTTGGCAAGATAACGGCTGCAGCGACCACAGGACCAGCCAGAGGACCACGGCCGACCTCGTCAACACCTGCTATTAGGGTCAATCCTTGTTTATAAAGCTCTTTTTCATAGGAAAGCATGGATTCCAAACGAAAGTTTTCATCCAGTTCTGCCTGAATGGCTTTTTTACGCTTGCTGATTTCCTTTTGAACTCCAGAACGAGTATCTTTTTCGAATTCTAGAAAAAGAGGATTGTCTAAGTCATTAACCCGAGCAAGAAGTTCCTTGATTTCTTTAATCGTCATCATCGATATCGTCCAATGTATCTAAGGTATAGTTACCGAGTTTTCCATCACGGACTTCCTTGACGAAGAGACTATAAAAACGGTCGTAATCATCTCGGAAACCGAGGGCACGTGTCATATCCATGATGATAACAGGTGCTTCTTCTTCTATCTTCATTTGTTTGAAGCGTTCAGCTAGCTTTTCTGGATAATGTTTTTTGAAATAATTGAGACCAAAAATGGTCACTTCATCCATAGGAAGCAACTGGTCTTTAATTGCTCCTGTTAGGGCTAGTTTCAAAGCTACGGTTTCGTCTTCGAACTTAGGCCAGAGAATCCCTGGTGTGTCTAGGATTTCAAGGTCTTTGTTGGTTTTGAGCCACTGTTGCCCCTTGGTGACACCTGGTTTATTGCCGACAACCGCAATCTTTTTCCCAGCCAAACGGTTCATGAGAGTTGACTTACCGGCATTTGGAATTCCGATAATCATGGTACGCAAGGTTTCGATTTTGATACCGCGTTCTTTCTGGCGTGCAATCTTATCAGCCATGAGCTTTTTAGCAGCATCAGTCACAACTTTTACAGTAACTTGCTCTTTGGAGTTGATAGCCAGAGTTTGAATTCCCTGTGATTCAAAATACTGACGCCATTCTTTGGTCATTGCTGGATCTGCTAAGTCCGCTTTATTTAAAATCAAGAGTTTTGGTTTATCACCCACAATCTTGTTTAACATAGGATTTTGACTAGATAAAGGTAGCCGAGCATCCACCAAAATCGTCACAAAATCAACAAATTTTAGATTCTCCTGAACTTGTCGCCGAGCCTTAGACATGTGGCCCGGGAACCATTGAATTGTAGCCATAAATTTCCCTTTCCGACTAAAAAAACGTAGTAAAAACGTTTTCTCTCTTACCATCTATTCTATCATAAATTAGGAACTTTTGCACAGGCTTTGACCACAACAAATGATAAATAGTAATCGTGCGAAATATCCTTGATGCCAGAAACGATTGACTTGACTTTTTTTGTTTTTAGGTATATACTTAGTGTATACCAATTCGTGGAGGTAGAGCAATGAATACAGTAAAGACTCGGAAGGTGGGGAATTCTCTCACTGTGACCATTCCTAAAAACTTGGGTATGTCAGAAGGTCAAGAAATGGTTGTCTACAAAGGGATTGACGGAGTCATTGTCTTAGCTCCAAAACTAAAAGATCCTTTTGATGGGATTACTGATTTGAGAATGACGAATGATTTTGAAGGGGTAAGGTCACTTGATAGCGAAATCTGACTATATTCCTGAAAAGCAGGATATCATTTGGCTGGACTTTGATCCATCAGTCGGTCGGGGGATTCAGAAACGGCGACCTGCCTTGGTCGTTTCTAGGAAAGAATATGCCTTGCAAACTGGTTTTGTTGCTGTCTGTCCTATCACTCACGGCCAACATCGTTTGGCAGAAAAAGGCTTGCTCGTTCCTGTCTCGTCGGACAAGGTAGATGGTGCTGTCAATCCATTTCAACTGTATACCTTTGATTTTCGAATGCGTAATGCTCAAAAAATAACAAGAATGGACACGCAATGTTTTCAGAAAGTCGTCCAACTTTACCAGTACATCTTTGGAGATACATAAATCCTACCATGCATAGACAAGGTAGGATTTATTCTATATGAGCAATCTATCTAAAAACGGGTGAAGGCAATTTGTCAAAATCCCTCTAATCCAGCTTTCTTGTGCAGATGATAGATGTTCTGCCTGAAGGCATTCTTTTAGAAAATCGCGGACTTGTTCTGGTGCAATCTCAAACTCAAAGGCTTTCATATTGTAGAAAAAGTCGATGAGATGTTCAGATAAGTAATCATCTGAAAAGGGTACTTCTCTACTTTTTCGATATTCTAATAAGAGTCGAGAAAATCTAGCTTTTTCATCAGGCAAACCACGAAAATAGGAATTAAGAAGCCAAGTCTGCTTCTGCTTTCGTTCAATAGGATCTTGATTTGCAATTCGCTGATCCTTTTCCAGCTCTTTTTGATTTTGCTTTGCCTTGAGAGCTCGTTCTTCTCTATTCTTTCCAAAAAGAATTTTTTCCCATTTTCGTTCTTCTGGTGTGAGAGTTTCTGTAAATCCAAAGTAATCTTGATAGGCGCGTTCAGCGGGCCCCATGGCTAGGATGAGATTGTCAGCGTATTGCTTAGCGATTTTATCTCTTTTCTTGCGTTCTTTCTCTGCCTGAATCCGTAAATGCTGCTCGTAGTCTATTTTCTCCTTACCTAGCTTGATAAGGTAGAGTTGATCATCAGATTTCCCAAGTAGAAAGGGTTTGATACACTTTTCAAGGACTTCTTCCAGACGCGCCTTCTTTTTGGGGTCTGCCTTGGTCCAACTTCCTCCTTGAAAAACTTCTAGGAAAAGCTGGTAGTCTCTCTCAGGTGCGAATTGATTGCCACGATTGGCTTTGAAAACACCTTTTTCCCAAAACCATTTTAGAAGTCGTTCGTCAAAGTCGCTTTTATTAACCTTGATTTTTTCCTTTTTCTGAGCCTTTTTGGTTAGATTTTCAACTTTTCTGAGTAGTCTTTCTTCCTCTTCCAGTTGCTGGTCTAAAGTCAGTCGATGAAAATGACGAACACAATCGCTTCCTATAGGAAAGAGACTTTGGCCTGTAACTCCGTTAAAGAGTTCGTAGGCGTATTTTATGGCGTTCCCGCAGATACAATTACTGCGCCCAATACCATTAAAAATCAAGGAAACTTCATTCCATTCCTTGGTAGCTTGATCCCAAGTATTTGCTTGCGAAGCTTGTAAAACTGCGTCATGAAGGGATTTTCTAACTGGAAGTGGCATGAGGTCTCCTTTCTAGGTTATACTTTTACAACTTGAACCTCGTCTTTACCAAGTAAAATCAGGTATTTCTCAATATTTTCAATCGAATAGGCTCTTGATAAGGCTTCTCCATATAGGGCTAACTGACCACGATAGCGGTCTATGAGTTGACTTGGTTCATCGTAACGGTCTGTCTTATAGTCGAAAAGAATAATTCTGTCCTCGTAAAGTAGATAGCCGTCCAAAATCCCACGAACAACAAAGTCTTCCTGACTCTTTTGGTCGCGTTTGAGCATGGAGAAAGGTTGCTCGCGGTAGAGATGGTCGGTATTAGCGAGAATTTCCTGACCAAGTGCTGTATCAAAGAATGCGAGAATTTTAGAAAGATTGATTTTGTCTCTGACTGCTGGACTCGTTTGAACTTGTTGCAGAGTTTCTTCCAGAGTGGCAAGTGTTGGTTGCTGACTAAGGTCAATTCTCTGCATCAGTTCGTGGGTTGCACTACCAATCTCAGCTCCAGTTACCTTTTCTTTAGTTGAAAAATCTGGTAAATCAAAGCTGATTTTCTTTTCCGGTGATTGAGTTTGGTTAGCAATTTGTACCCCTTCCATATCCATAACTGGTTCGTAGAATTTCTTGATTTGGCTTGGGGTTTGAACACTTGGTAGTTCAATGGCTTCGCGGTGAAGAGTATTATAAACTTCCACCTCCTTCAGCATTTCAAGGGCTTCTTTAATCGTTTCAGACTGACGATTGTCTGTTTGAGATCTATCTTGTAGAGAACTCTTGTTTTCCAACTGACCAATAGCTTCTCTAGTCAACTGGTCTTCACCAACAAAACGATAACTAAAGTTGAGATTGTCTCTGGCAAATACTTTGCTGATAGCCCAGATCCAATCTTGGAAATTCTTGGCTTGAAGTCTGGTATTGCTATCTAGTTTTCCGTTTTCAGCTATTGGATATTCCTTTGCTTCCAGCTTTTCACGAGAACCCTTACCGACAAGATAAAGCTTTCTCTCAGCCCGCGTCATGGCAACATATAGCAAACGCATCTGCTCTGAATAGCTAGCCAATTGCAGTTCTTTCTCATTCTGGGTATAGGTAAGGCTGGGAATAGAGAGTTTGATGGTTTTAGGATAGTGGGCTTCTACTGTTCCTGTTTCCACCTTGGCAATGTATTTGACACCAAGCCCATTTTGACGGCTGAGAATAACGTCTGACATCGAGTCTTGCTTGTTGAAGTCCTGATCCATGTTTAGGATAAAGACATAAGGGAACTCCAGCCCTTTGCTCTTGTGAATGGTCATGAGTTCAACAGCATCCTTGGGTGGTGCGACGGTTACGCTTGCGAGATCATGCTGGGCTTCTAGGACTTGGTCAATCATACGTATAAAACGCGACAAGCCTTTGAAATTACTCTTTTCAAACTGGTCAGCTCGCAGAGCTAGGGCATAGAGATTGGCCTGTCTAGCAGGACCGTTTGGCAAAGCTCCAACATAGTCATAGTAAAAACGGTCATTATAAATCTTCCAAATCAAGTCATAGAGAGAGTGGGTTTTGGCATATAAGCGCCAAGAATCCAAGATATCCATGAATTGATTTAATTTTTCTGCTAGATCTGTGTGAATTAACTCTTTCTGGCTAGCTGCTTGTTTATGAGCATTGACCAGTTTCTCAAAAAGATTCTCTTGCACCTTATCTTCTGCTTTCTGAAGGGACAAGCGTGCCAACTCGTCCTCATCGAAGCTAAATATAGGGGACTTCATCAGGGCAACCAAGGCATAGTCTTGCAGGGGATTGTGAATGACGCGCATGGTGTCCAGCATGACTTGTACTTCTAGGGATTGGAGATAATTGTTTTGCTCACCGTCGGTTTTAACTGGAATTCCGTACTCAGACAGGGCGAGGAGAATCTGGTCATTTCGACTGCGGCTAGAGGTCAAAAGGGCAATTTCCTTAAAGACTACACCTTTCTCTCGATGGAGCTTCAAGATTTCCTTGATAACTAGGCGCATTTCTCCTGTGAGTTTCGTGTCTGCATCACTTTCTTCTTCCTCTTGCCCACTATCGTTCTTGTCGTAGATGAGAAATTCTGCCTTGTTGTCTGGATTGGGAGTTAGTTTGCTATTGGCAAAAACAAGCTGGTGCATGCTATCATAGTTGATTTCGCCGACCTCTTGGTCCATAAGGCGTCCAAAAACATCATTGGTTGCTGACAACACTTCTAAACTGCTACGGAAATTCTCCTTGAGGAGAATCAACTTGCCTTCTTTAGGATTTTGTGCATAGCGTTGAAATTTTTCATTGAAAATCTGCGGGTCTGCCTGACGGAAACGGTAGATGGACTGCTTGATATCTCCTACCATAAAGCGATTATGACCATTTGACAGCAATTCCAGCATCCGTTCTTGAATGTGGTTGGTATCTTGATACTCATCGACCATGACTTCGTGGAATCGTTCCTGATAAGCCTTGCGGACTTGTGGGAAATTCTCTAAAATTTCAATGGTGTAATGGCTGATATCAGCAAACTCAAAGGCATTTTCCTGGCGTTTACGTTCACGATAAGCCTCCACAAAATCACTCATAAATGTTTGGAAAGTTTTAGATAACTCCCAGGTGTCTCCATGATAACGTTCTTGATAGTCGAGAATGGTTATCTGGTCTGCTAGTTGTCCAAGTTTAGCAAACTGAGCCTTTCTTTCTTCGTTGTAGGCATCAGCCAGTGGTTTCAAATCGGCTTTACGACTAGAATTAGCTAGAGCTCTACCATTTTTTTCTTTCGAGATGGCGACAACACGCGTAAGCACTGCTTGATAAGCCTGGCTATCGGACTCTTGATTTAAGGAACCAATTTCATCCAGAACCAACAGCACATTTTCTAAATAGGTAGCTTTTGGAAACTCCTTGGCATCGTTATCCAGATGATAACGGAGGAAACTTTCCAAATCCCATAGCGCCTGTTTGATTTGCTCAGTTAATTTGTCTTTTTCAATTACAAAGTCAGCTTCTTCAAACCCTTTGAGGAAAGAGTTACTCAACCATTTTTTGGGGCTACTGGTGGATTGGAGGAAATCATAGATTTTGTAGACTTGCTGGCGCAGACCTCGTTCATCCTTGCCACGTCCAGCAAAGTTCTTGACCAATCGACTAAAGCTCTCTTTATTTTCACCTTGGTAATGGTCTTCAAAAACCTGATGAAAAACTTCGTTCTTTAAGAGTAACTGTTCACTTTCATTTTGCAGAATACGGAAGTTCGGTGCGATATCAATCAGATAGCCATGCTTGCCGAGGAACTTTTGTGTGAAGGAGTCCATAGTTCCGATGGCCGCGTTTGGCAGATCTGCCAACTGACGTCCCAAGTGTTGTTTGAGATCAACATCATCTGTTTCTTGGATTTGTTGGCTGATTTTCTTCTCCAAACGTTCCTTGAGTTCAGTGGCAGCCTTGACGGTAAAGGTCGAGATAAAGAGTTGAGAAATTTCGACACCACGGGCTAACTGGTCAAGAATGCGCTCTGCCATGACAAAGGTCTTCCCTGAACCAGCAGACGCTGAAACAAGGATATTTTGCCCTGCAGTATAAATGGCTTCGATTTGCTCGGCAGTTTTCTTTTGTTCCTTGCTCGAATTCGCTTCTGCTTCTTGCAATTTTTGAATCTCTTCCTCAGTTAAAAAGGAAATGGGCTTCATCGATTCAACTCCTCTCTCATTTTTTCAAACCAAGCTTGCTTAAGTTTTTCTCCTACCAGACGCTTGCCATCAGCTAAGTCCAACTTCTCTAGGAAACGAGCTTGACCCAAGTGGTAATTTGCTTCAAAACCTGTGATGGCTTGGTGTTGCTGGGCGTATGGAGCAATACTTCTGCCGTTTTCGGTATAGGGATTGATGGCAAACTGGCCTTCTAAAATCTTCTCAGCTGCCTTCTTGTACAGATGGGCATTATAGTCCAATAAGAGCTGGAATTCCTCGTCTGTCAGCTGATTAGCCTTGTTTTTGTTGTAAAATTCGCCCAAGTGACTGCTTTCTTTTTCTAAAAAGAGCCCTTGGTATTTCATTGACTTGCTGGCTTCTGCTACTGCTCCAGCCAAACTTTTAACGGTCAGCAGAGATTGGACAGGTTCAGCCATTTCTAGGTACATAGCGCCGAAAAAGTTCTGCTCCCCTCCTCTTTTTAGGGCAGCAAGATAGGTTGGCAGTTGGGAATTAAGCCCATTAAAGAAATGAGGAAACTGGAACTGGGTCAAACTTGACTTATAGTCCACCACTCCTAGCGCACCATCTGCTTTCAGACGATCAATACGGTCAACCTTGCCTCGCACATGAACACTTCGCCCATTATCCAATTGAATAAATGCCTGGTCTTTGCCGCCAAATGTTGCCTCCTCTTTGATGGTTTCGATGGCTGGATTATGACGTAGGATGTGGCCAGTGGTCCGAGCGACATCAAGAAGAACTTCCTTGGTAAACTGGGCTTCCAAACTTTCTTGATAAATGGCTTCAAATTCCCGTTCCTGACTGGTTTCTTGAATAGCTTGCTCCAGACGTTGGTCAAACGGATTTTCAGCAGGCAGTTTCAAGGCACGTTCAAAAATACGGTGCAAGAAATTCCCGTGACTGCGAGCATCTGGACGCAGGCGCAATTCTTCCTGCAAACCAAGTACATAACGGAGGAAATAACTGTATTCATTGCGGTAAAACTCCGTCAAACCAGAGGTAGAAATGTAAAACTCCTTGTCAGCTGGATAGAGAGCCTGCAAGGTATCCTTTGCTAATGGCTTGCTGCTTGGACTGGTTGGGATAGCTGGATTTGTAAGACCTTTTTGATCAAGTTTTTTCCCCATCACACGCGCCAAAACCTTGACAAAGGTCAAATCTTGCTCAGTATCACTCGTCTCGCCCTGCTGGTGATAGGCAACTAAGCTAGACAAGAGACTGTGATAAGAACCCATATCTTCTTTGCTAAGTTTTTTATGGTTCATTCTCTTTTCTATTCGGCTAAATCCAAAACTCACCAGTTCATGAAGATAGGAAGATTCCTTGCTCTCGTTTTCATTGAGAAGACTTGGTGCTGACAAAATCAACTGCTTACGAGCAGAGTTGACTAAAGAAAGCATGGTATAGCGATTTTTCTTGAGGTTTTCACTGCTTGCAATCAGTAATTGTGCTCCCTCTTCAGTAGCTTGGTTTAGGCTTTGTCTTTCTTCATCTGTCAATAGACTGGTGTTTTGCGCGATTTTTGGTAAATGATCCTGAGTCAGACCGATGGCATAGACAAAGTCAGCAGTCAGAGGTGCAATCAAATCGTAACTCTGCACCAGAACGGTGTCCACTGTTGCTGGAATGGTGCGATACTGGGACAAACTCATCCCTGAATGGAGCAAGGCTAAGAAGTCCTCCAGACTTACTTGTGAACCATCAAAAACTGTTGCAAATTGTTCTAAAACATGACAGAAAGCTTTCCAAACTTCGGCTTGTCTTTCCTGCTCTAGGACTTCCATAGTGGATGTTAAACCTTGCATCTGCTTGCTTAAAGTAGCATTTTTTAGAAAAGCACTCCACTTTTGCAAAAGATTTTCAGCCTTCTGTTTCCGACTGGCAAATAAGGTTTCAAGAGGAGTCAAAACTCGCAAACGAATGGCATTCAAGCGTTCCAAATCAAATTTTCCGTGGTGGGATTTGGTAAAGGTCTGCTGAAAAGCTGGCAAGCCATTGATGCCAAGATAGCGGAGGTATTGCTCAAAAGCATCAATCTCTGCCTGACTGAGGTCAGTATACAAGCCTGTTCTGAGAAGATTAATCAAATCCTCCTGACGGAAACGGTAGCGTTTTAAACGTAAAATTGACTCCACATACTGGGTCAAGGGATGATGAGCCATGGATTCGCTTCTACCAAGATAGAATGGAATCTGATACTGGTCAAAAATGGTTTTCAGTGATAACTGGTAAGAAGCCACATCACCCAAGAGAATACGAAAATTCTTGTAACTCAGGTCTGGATGGTCATGTAATTTCTGACGAATGCTACGGGCTACTAGTTCCAACTCCTCTTTTTGTGTCAAACAAGACCAGATTTGCAAATTTTCACGGTCCTTCTCATCGACATCTAAAGCGAGTTCTGAAAAGTCATAAGAAGACTCCAGCAAACGAGAGGCCTTGTCAAAACTATCTATTTTCTCATGAGTCTGAGAACGATCCTGAGCAGGTGTTTGGTATTTTGCCCCCAAATGATGGAGGAATTCCACACTGGCTTGGTAGAGATTTCCTTCAGTGAACGGACTGGTATAGGCCTTCTTGCTTGCATAAGCGCCAATGACAATCTCGACTCCTTTGCGATGGAGCAGATCCACTACACGCTCTTCTTCAGCAGAAAAACGGGTAAATCCGTCGATGACTAAGGCAATCTGACTGAAATCACTACTTACCTTATCATTCTCAATAGCCTCAATCAAATGGGACAACTGATTTCCCTGAGCCAACTGGCTTTGATTGAGATAGGCTGTTACTTTCTCGAAAATCAAGAGTAAATCTGCTCTCCTGTCCTCATCGGTCAAACTTTCCAAGTCCAAAAAGCTCATCTGAGCAGTTGTCATCTCGTGATAAAGTTCAATCAGCTGCTGGATAAATTGAGGGTCCTGTTTAATCGCACCATAAACTCTTAACTCCTTGGGATTAAGTTCAGCAAGGCATTTATAAAAGGCCATCCCAAGTCCGATGTCATCCAGACTGGTCTTAGCTGCCAAGTCATTTAAAACCAGGTAACGAGCCATCTGAGCAAAGCGCGTGACGGTAATCGCAAAAGAAGCCTGCTGGGACAAGCATTCCAGCACGGCACGTTCCTTTTCAAAAGAAAGAGAGTTGGGAGCAATGTAGAAAACCCGCTTACCAGCAACAACCAACTCTTCCGCCTCTCTGGTCAAGATTTCTGTCAAAGAAGTCCGAATATCAGTATACAGTAATTTCATCTCAGCCTCGTTATACTTTCTGTCATTACCCTATATTATACCATGTTTTAATAGAAGTTTCTGTCTCCTTATCACCAAAATATGCTATAATAAAAGCAAAACACATAGAAAAGGAAGTCTTATGATTAAACTACTAGCCTTGGATATGGACGGAACCCTCCTTAATGAAGCCAAGGAAATCCCACAAGCCCACATTACTGCCATTCACCAGGCTATTGAAAAAGGCGTCAAATTGGTTCTCTGTACGGGTCGACCGCTTTTCGGTGTTCTTCCTTATTACAAAAAACTGGGTCTTGATCTCCAGAATGAGTATGTCATTGTCAATAACGGTTGCTCAACTCACCAGACTAGTGACTGGAGTCTAGTTGACTGGCAAGAACTCAGTCCAGCTGACATTGAATACCTCTATGACCTGGCTGAAAAAAGCGACGTCCAGTTGACTCTTTTTGATGAAGAACATTATTTTGTCCTCGGTGGTAAGCCAAATGAAATTGTTCAAAATGATGCCAAGCTAGTCTTTTCAGACCTGACTGAAATTTCCCTTGAGGAAGCCACTAGTGGCAAATATCGGATGTTCCAAGGTATGTTTTTGGGCAACGAAGAGCAAACAGACGATTTTGAGCAGCGGTTTGCTGAGGAGCTCTGCCAACGATTTAGCGGCGTTCGTTCGCAACCTGTCATTTATGAAGCGATGCCACTTGGAACCACAAAGGCTACTGCTCTTTCTCGACTAGCCGAGATTTTGCAGATTGATTCCTCAGAAATTATGGCCATGGGTGATGCTAATAACGATATCGAAATGCTCCGGTTTGCAGGCCTTGGTATTGCTATGGGAAATGCTAGTGACCATGTCAAGTCCCTTGCCAATGACGTTACAGCCAGCAACGAAGACGACGGCGTCGCGCGTGCCATTGAGAAGTATATTTTATAGAGAAAATTCCCAGTTAAATCCTTAACTGGGTTTTTGACATTTTAAAAATCAGAAAACTTTAGAAACTCTTTAGAAATACTTGAGCTTTCTTTGATTTCTATAGCTTATACTAAAGTTAGAAAAATAAATCTAAAGGAGAAAATCATGAAAACAGTACTCGAAATTCATGGACTGACCAAAGAATTTGGTAAACAAGCTATTCTTCAAGATCTTAGTCTAACGATAAAAGAGGGAGATATTTATGGTTTAATTGGAAAAAACGGAGCAGGGAAAACCACTCTTATCAAAATCATTACACAACTACTGTTTGCGGATAAAGGAACTATTTCCCTCTTTTCTAGTCAAGAACAAAATGAATGGACCAAAGCTCTATCTCGAGTAGGTTCAGTTATCGAATCGCCTGTAGCCCATAATCACTTAACAGCATACCAGAATCTGAAATATTATTGTATGATACGTCATATTCCAAATGCTGATAAAGTCATTCAAGAAACACTGGACTATGTTGGGTTGTCAGATACAGGTAAAAAAGTCTTTCGTGATTTCTCGCTAGGAATGAAACAAAGACTTGGTATCGCCATTGCCCTTCTATCCAAACCAGACTTCCTTATCTTAGATGAGCCTATTAACGGACTTGACCCAATTGGAATCAAAGAATTTCGCCTCATGATCCAGCGACTCAATCAAGACAAAGGCATAACTATCCTCATCTCTAGCCATATCTTGTCAGAACTCTATCTCTTAGCTAGTCGCTTTGGTATTCTGGATCAAGGTAAGATTATCCGTGAAATCAGTAAAGCTGAGTTTGAAACACTAAGTGAGGATTATATTGTGCTTAAAACAAGCGACAAAGAAAGAGCTTGTCAGGTATTGAAAGAACAAATCCAGCTCCAGTTTAAGGTTGTAAACCCTGAAAATGAAATCCATATCTTTGGTAATGAACAAGATGTCAAACAGATTCTTAAGCAACTAACTTTGGCCGATGTTGCTATTGATGAGATATACTTTGCCCGTCAAAACCTAGAAGAATACTTCACCCAATTGGTAGAATAGGAGAAAAATCATGATACATACCATTCAAGCAGATTTTTACCGTCTTTTCCGCTCCAAAGGATTCTGGATTACAGAATTCATTCTCTTTATACTTATGTTAATGGGTGCTACTATTGGTGCTACAGGACATCTAATGGCAGTAGATACAACACCACCAGAGACTCCAACCCATGGTTGGGACGGCGTTCAAGCTCTTATCAACACGTCTAGCAATGGTTCAAACCTCGTTTTTCTCTGCATTGTTCTAGCATGTCTCGTTCTCGGAGTTGATCTAATCGGTAAGCTTTATAAAAATAGTTTGACAGTCGGCGTTTCTCGTACAGAATTTTTCCTTGCTAAATCCTTTGTACTAGCAAGTATCGCTCTCTTGCAGCTCATCGCCAGCCTTGTGATTGCTTTTGTTCCTTCAACTCTACTAAACGGACTTGGTACGATGCCTGATGGTTTTATTACAAACCTCCTCTTAACGATTTTCCTTCAATTTCTCTGCCTTCTCGCCTGGCTTTCGATTGTTTCCTTCATTCTCTACCTGACTCACTCCTATCTTGCCGTATTTATCGGCTATCTGGTCAGCTCTATCATCCTTTCTGTGCCAATGCTTATCTTTCCAAATATCGCAATTTTACGATATCTGAGCTTAAATTTTGCCTATGCCATGACTGCTGATAGTCAATCCGTTCTCTATACCATTACGGTTTGCATCGCTATCATACTTTTCTTCTCTCTTAGCGGCCTTACCGTTTTCAAGAAGAAGAGCTTATAAAAAGGACCTCCTCTAGGATATAGAGGAGGTTTCTTTTGTTAAAAATAAATAAAGACCGAAAACCATTCTCCATCAGTGGCTAGTTTCATATCTGCTCCAAGAAGATGAACCAATTCCTCAGTAATATAGAGACCTAAACCAGAGGATTCTTCAGTATCCGACATATTTTCAGAATAAAAACGATTACTGAGATTGTCTATATTCTTGATAGATTTTTTGACTAGATTATCAATTTCCAAAACAAGCCTATTTTCTTCCTTTTTCAAAGAAAGTCGAGCTTTCTCCTTTCCGTGCTTGAGAACATTTCCAAGAAGGTTTTGTATAATTCGATCAAGCAAGTCCTCATCAGTCGCCGTTTTCAATCCTGGTTCAACATTAAAATCAAGAACAATATGTGAAGTTTGAAAAACATCGTAATAGGATAAAGTTTTTTTCGTTATAAAAGTTGATAAATCAAGTTCTTCCAGTTTCGGTTTGACTGCTCCTTCCATCAAATGACGGTATTCGAGGAGGGCCTCCAACCGTTTGGAAACCAAATCCTGATGATGGGCTATTTTATTTAGGGTTTCTGAACTATTATCGGGGTGTTTTATTAGTTGCTGGGTATATCCTGAAGCGATTGTCAAAGGTGTCCGAATATCATGAGCAATGTTACTGATTGCCATATCTAGGGTGCATTTTTCACGCTTCATGATTAGCTGGTTTTGCTCCACTTCCTGAAATAGATTCTCAATTTGGTTATGTAGTCGCAAAATGGTCTTTGAAAAGAAATTTACACCGATCCTCTTCATGCTACCAGAGCGAATCTTTTCTTCAATTTGTTTGCTTAAGTCTCTAATTGCTATATGATAGCGAATCAAAGAAATCGCCAAAATGATGTTAATGAGGAGCAATATTGATATCAAAATGTAAATCATTACTTGTCTCCTTTTAATCGAACACCAACTCCCCAAATGGTTTCGATGTACTCGTGATTTGGATCCAGTTGATGCAGTTTTTTACGGAGATTGCTTAGATGGGTGTTGAGCGTATTGTCTCCAGGCAGATAACTTTCTTCCCAAATCAATTCATAGAGTTCTTCCTTGGTGAAGATCTTTTTAGGATGCTGGAGCAACATTTGGAGAATCTGACACTCTTTCTTTGCAAGGCGAATGGTTTCAGTAGAGTTGCTTATTTCAAAACTATCCGCATCAAACTGGATATTTTTAAAGTTTTGTATAAGGTTATCAATTTCTCTTCGATCTCCTGACTGATGTTCACCACTTTGGCGTAATTGCACGGTGACTCTGGCAAAGACTTCGTCCAAATCAAAAGGTTTTACCACATAATCATTGGCACCATCTAAGAGATATTGGCTGATGAGTTTTTTATCACCTAAAGCAGTAAGCATGATGACCGGAGTCTGACTAGTTTGTCGAATAGCTTGCAAGACTTGGTCGCCATTTTTCCCAGGGAGCATGATATCTAGCAGAACAAGATCAATGCCACCTTTGTCAAATTGCATGATACCTTCCGTACCAGAAAAGGCTTGAATCACCTCGTGTTCCTCTGTAAGAAGGGTTCTTAAAATTTCCTGGATTTCATTATTATCTTCAATTACAAGTATGTTCGCCATAAACCTCGTCCTTTCTAAAACTATTATAACATGTTTTGTTAGGAATTCCAGATACAGAAAAGCTCCTCTCACATTTTAAGCAAGAAGGAGCTAATGAATATTGAAACTATTTAACCAAATAAGCAATCAAAGTTATGATCCATAGATGAGCCGGGTAGAAAATATAAAAGAAATATTTACTCCAACTGGTTTCTTGTCCTCGCTGTCCATTATACAAGGCCATAAAAGGAAATACGGTGATAAAGAGCCAGTCAGAATTGTAAAGCATCATTTCCAAGGTTTGGTACCAAGTATCATAGGTATGGATAGAAGTCACTAATAGAAAGGCCCAAAGGAGAGTATAGAGGAGATTTCGCAATCCCTTACGATTTCGACAAGAGTAACTAATCAAGAGAAATGGTAGCATAGTGATACCACCCTCAGTAAAAAGACAACCGAAAATCAAAAGCCCAGCAACTCCAATCCGACGCCACAACTTCTCTTTTTTATCCAATTCTTTTCTGGGAAAACCAATCCAAAGCATGGTGACACCGATGGCCAAAGTCAAGAAAATGTTATTATTGACCATTACCCCTTTAGATGCAAATAGGGTATTGAGGAGGCTATTTCCAGCAAACATGATAAGCGCCCCACTCCAGAGACGGATAAGATAGTCTTTAAGATTTCGAGTATGGATGAATCCCTCCATAGCCATATACGCAAACCAAACTCCCACACAACGGGTCAAGGCGTGGAAAATACCTTCCCACAGAGGAGAAACGATTCCGGTAATATGCGGAATATGGTCTAGAATCATTACTGCTACCATCAGATACTTCAACTGCGTCGCATTCCATTTTTTCATAATAAACCTCTTTCTTTTTAATCTACATAGAGTATAGCATACATTTCCACGTATAATCGTACACCCATCTTACATTTAAAAAGCCTATCTTACATTTTTGTAAGACAGGCGTGAATATCAAAAGTTTATTATGAAATTTACCTTCTAGTCCGTAATTCGTTGGTACATTTCGGGTCTTCTATCTCGAAACAGTCCCCAGTTGAGGCGTTCGCTTGCTCCCTTGTCCAGGTCATAAGTTGCTAACAGAACAGCCTCACCTTGCCTTTCAGCTCGCTCTAGAATAGCTCCTGTTTCATCTGTCATAAAGGAGGAACCGTAGAAGTCAAGACTGGAACTCTGTCCACCATTTTCCTCACTAGGAGTGACTTCTTCCAAACCGTAACGATTGGCTGCAATGACTGGGACAATATTAGCTGCTGCGTGCCCTTGCATAGTACGTTGCCAGTGATCACAACTGTCTGTATCTAAGATAGGCTCTGAACCGATAGCGGTTGGGTAAAAGAGCAATTCAGCACCATTCAGAGCAAGACAGCGCGCTGTTTCAGGGAACCATTGATCCCAACAGATGCCAATCCCAATCTTAGCGTAGCGAGTATCCCAGACCTTGAAACCAGTGTTACCAGGCGTGAAATAGAACTTTTCTTGATAATAATGGTCATCTGGTATGTGGGTCTTCCGATAAACGCCTAGTACCTCTCCATCTGCATCAATGACAGCAATAGAATTATATAAGACATTCCCATCTTTTTCATAGAAACTAATCGGTAGAACAACCTGTAGTTCCTTGGCAATCACTTTAAAATGCTGAATGGCGGTATTTTCTGTCACCGACTGGGCATACTGGTAGTAGTCATACTGGCGTTCCTGACAGAAATAGGGACGTTCAAACAACTCGGGTAAGAGAATGATTTGTGCGCCTTGGTCTGCAGCTTGGCGAACTAAACGTTCCGCTGTTTGGATATTTGTTGCCACCTCCTTGGCACATTGCATCTGGATCGCTGCAACTCTTACATTTCTCATCTTTTTCTCCTATTCTGGGATTTGTTGGGTGATACAGTGGATATTGCCACCACCTAACAGAATATCTCTGGCTGGTATTCCGACAACTTGTCGGTCTGGGAAACACTTGCTGAGAATATCTAATGCCACTTGGTCGTTTACATCCTCAAACTGTGGTACCAAGACAGACTTGTTGGCAATATAGAAATTGACATAGGAAGCTGCAAGGCGCTCGCCCTCATAACGCTCCTCTTCCCCCTCTTCATAGGTATAGCCTGGTAAATCCTCTTCGGTTACAACTTGATGAAGAGCTGGGATTGGCAATTTATGAATAGTGAAGGGACGACCTTTTGCATCTGTTTCCTTTTCTAAAAGAGCTAAATCAGCTACAGACATACCATACTGAGGATCGTTTTGATCATCTGTCCAAGCCAAGACAAGTTCCGCAGGACCAACGAAGGCTGCTACATTATCAACGTGCTCATTGGTTTCGTCCTGATAAATACCGTAAGGAAGCCAGATAACTTTTTCAGCGCCAAGGCTCTCTAATAAGGTGTTTTCGATTTCCTCTTTACTGAGATGAGGATTGCGACCAGGACTTAGAAGGCAACTTTCAGTCACAAGAATGGTTCCTTGACCATCGCTGTGTATGGCTCCACCTTCCAGTACAAAAGGTTTGGCATCATAAACAGGCATTTCCAAGACCTCAGCAAAAAGCCTAGCTACTTGGTCATCTTCTTCATAGCCTTGATACAGACCATCCACAGCCCCACCCCAAGCATTGAAAGACCAATCAACTGCCAACTTTTCTCTTTTGTCATTAACAAGAATGGTCGGACCAGTATCACGCGCCCAAGCATCATTGGTGGGAATGTCTAAATAAATGACCTTGTCTCCAAGATAAGATTGTGCTTCAGATAGATGGTCCTGTTCCACCAAAAGATAAACCCTTTCCCCTTTTGCTATAGTATTGATAATCTGGCTAAATGCCCTTTTAGCAGCTTTTCCTTGAAAAGGCCATGATCCTGGTCGAGTCGGCCAGATCATGAGGGTACCGTGATGAGGTTCGTACTCTGCTGGCATACGATAGCCTAATTTTTTTGGACTGTCCATCATGATAATCTCCCTTTAAAGTCTTGGTAGCCGAAGTCTTTGACTAAGTTGCACTCTCCCTGCTCGTCCATGAGATAGAGACTTGGCAAGCCAATACCGTTAAAGGTATTATTTTTGACAAATGAGTAAATAGCCATGTCTTCAAAATAAAGTCTATCACCGATTTGGATTGGATTTTCAAAGCTATAATCGCCTATCACATCACCCGTCAGACAGGTATTGGAAGAAAGTCTATAAGTGTGGGCTTTTTCCTGAGCCTCAAAGCCATTTCTCAAAGGTGGACGATAGGGCATTTCAAGTACATCGGGCATATGGCAGGTCGCAGAGGCATCTAAAACCAATATCTCCATACCGTTTTCTACAATGTCCAATACCTCCGTTGCTAGATAACCCGCATTGAGCGCAATGGCTTCTCCTGGCTCGATATAGACGTCAAGATTGTAAGTTTCTCGGATACGTTTAATTTCAGAAATCAGCAAATCCACATCGTAGTCGTCTCTTGTGATGTGGTGTCCGCCACCCATATTGAGCCATTTTACCTCATGTAAATAAGGACCAAACTGCGCTTCTACTGCTTTCAAAGTTGTCTCTAAATCATCTGAACCTTGCTCGCAAAGGGTATGAAAATGAAGACCATCCACTAAATCCAACAAATCACTAGGGATTTTATCAAGTGTCACACCAAAACGAGAGCCAGGAGCACAAGGGTCATAAAGCGCGTGGTCACCCTGCGTTGAACATTGAGGGTTGAGACGTAGACCGACACTAATACCAGCCGCTCGACAACGAGGCCCATGTTTACGCAATTGTCTCTCAGAGTTAAAAACGATATGGTCTGTTATCTCAAGCAATTCCTCCAAGTCCGCATCCTTGAAGGCTGGCGCAAAGACATGGATTTCTCCCGGGAATTCTTCTCTAGCGAGCTTGGCCTCATAGAGACCACTTGCAGTTGTACCAGATAGGTACTGGCTAATCAAGGGATAGGTTTTGTAGAGGGAATATGCCTTCTGGGCTAGCAAAACCTTGCAACTGGCCTCTTCTTGTACATATTGCAAAATGCGGCAGTTGGCTTCTAACTTTGCCAAGTCAATGACGTAAGCTGGTGTTGGTACTTGTTCTAGCTTCATTAGTCCACCATTTGCGGATTCTCAACCACAACCCATGGCAAACCATACTCATTCAAAGCTTCCATGAATGGATCTGGATCCAATTCTTCAAGGTTGTAAACTCCAGGTTGTTTCCAAGTTCCGTTCATAACTAATTTTGTCCCAATCATGGCTGGAACTCCTGTTGTGTAAGAAATAGCTTGTGAACCAACTTCTGCGTAACATTCCTGATGGTCGCAAACATTGTAGATATAGATAGTCTTTTCAACGCCGTCTTTGACACCTGTAAAGATACAGCCGATATTGGTTTTTCCAACTGTACGTGGGCCAAGGCTGGCAGGATCAGGAAGCAAGGCTTTTAAGAATTGAATCGGCACGATGTCTTGTCCATTAAAGTTAATAGCATCTGTACGAAGGAGTCCGACATTTTCTAAGCATTTCATGTGCGTTAGATAAGATTGACCAAAAGTCATAAAGAAACGAATCCGTTTGACTCCAGGAATATTCTTGGCCAATGATTCAATTTCTTCATGGTGAAGGAGATACATATCTTTTTGCCCAACTTGAGGGAAATCATACTCACGTTTGATAGACATAGCTTCGACTTCAACCCATTTTCCATCTTCCCAGTAAGAACCTGGCGCAGAAACCTCACGGAGATTAATTTCTGGGTTGAAGTTCGTCGCAAATGGATAACCGTGGTCACCACCATTACAGTCTAAAATGTCGATATAGTGGATTTCATCGAAATAATGTTTAAGGGCGTAAGCTGAAAAAACGCTGGTTACACCTGGGTCAAAGCCAGATCCAAGCAGAGCAGTCAAGCCTGCCTCTTTGAATTTCTCCTGATAAGCCCATTGCCATGAGTAGTCAAAGTAGGCTGTAAAACCAAGTTCCTTACAACGTTTCTCATAGATGGCACGCCATTCAGGGTCTTCTGTGTCTTCTGCTTCGTAGTTGGCTGTATCGATATAGTGAACACCTGTTGCCAAACAAGCGTCCATAATGGTTAAATCTTGATATGGTAAAGCTACATTCAAAACAGCTTCTGGTTTGTAGCTTTCAATCAGGGCAATCACTTCTTCAACCTTGTCAGCATCAAGTGCGGCTGTTTCAATCTTTGTACTTGTTTTGCCTTCTAGCTTCGCTTTCAAGTCATCGCATTTTGACTTGGTACGGCTAGCAATCATAATCTCTGTAAAGGTTTCGCTATCTTGGCAAATCTTTGAAATAGCAACTTGGGCAACGCCCCCACATCCAATAACTAATAAACGACTCATTTTTTTCCTTCCTCTTCTTCTAAAATGTCTTCTACATACTTAGGCAACATGAAGGCCCCCACATGTAAGTTTGCAGTGTAGTATTCTGTGAAAAGCTGGCGTTTTTTCCAGCCTTCCTTGTCAAAATCTTTGACAGGGTGGTATTTTTTCGATGCAAATCCAAACAACCAATAGCCCGCTGGACTGGTTGGGATATGGGCCTGATAAACCCGACTGATTGGAAAGGCTTGATTGACCTTGCGGTGCATGCTTCGGCAAGCTGACTCATCCTCGTCAAAGAAGGGGCTCCCATGCTGATAGATCATGATTCCGTCCTCTTTCAAGGCTCTGTAACTATTTCCGTAAAATTCCTTGGTAAAGAGACCTTCCGTATGTCCAAATGGATCTGTCGCATCGTTGATGATAATATCGTAGTCATCTTCACAGTTTCGCAAAAAGCGTAGTCCATTTTGGTAGTAAATGGTAACACGAGGATCATCTAGCCCTGCAGCAAAATCTGGGAAATACTCACGACAGACTTCAACCAGCATCTCATCCGGTTCTACAATATCGATTTGTTCCAATTCTGGATACAGTGTCAAAACTTGGGCAACACCGCCATCACCACCCCCGATAACCAAAACTTTCTTAGGATTAGGATGGACAGCCATGGGTACGTGGACGGTCATTTCATTGTAAACAAAATCATCTGCATCTGAAAACAAGACATGCCCATTTAAGATCAATATCTTTCCAAAAGCTGGTGTATCTAATACCTCTATATCCTGCCATTCACTCTTACCAGCGTAGAGTTGCTTGGCTGTTCTCAGGGACAGTTTCACATCTGGAGTATGAACTTCAGAAAACCATAAATCCATCTAGTTCTCCTTTCTATCAATAACGTTGATGTGATTGACTTCTGGATCTTCCGTCCCTTGGAGGGAGCAACCACGTTCTTTGGCAAATAGGATATAATCCACAATTTCTCGTGTAATACGTTCACCTGGTGCTAGGATTGGAATCCCTGGAGGATAGCACATGACAAATTCCCCACAGACCTGTCCAACAGACTCATCCAAGGTTAAACTTCTTCTCTCTGAATAGAAGGCTTCCTGAGGAGACAGCACTAACTCTGGTTGGATATATTCTCCAGCAATCAAGTCCTTTCCATCTCTTGAATAGAGTCTCTTAATATCAGCCAAAGCACCGACCAGACGCTCTATGTCTTGGATACGGTCGCCGATGGAAATATAAGCCAAGATATTGCCAATATCCCCAAACTCAATCTGAATATCATATTCGTCTCGCAGGAGGTCATAAACTTCGATACCTGTTAAGCCAATACCCTGAGTGTAGACTGACAGCTTGGTCACGTCAAAATCACAGACCGACACACCGTCTATTAACTCTTTTGAGTAGGCATAGTAACCACCGATAGCATTGATTTCACGACGAGCATACTCGGATAGTTCAATAACCTTCTCAAAAGACTCTTTACCACGAAGAGCTAGATTACGACGTGAAATATCAAGACTTGCCATCAACAAGTAAGAGGCAGATGTAGACTGGGTCAGGTTGATAATCTGACGAACGTATTCAGGATTCATATGCTCCCCGACAAGCAGGATGGAGCTCTGAGTCAAACTCCCACCAGACTTATGCATAGAGACCGCCGCCATATCAGCGCCAGCGTCCATAGCAGATAGTGGCAATTTGTCTGTAAAATGCAAATGCGCTCCATGAGCTTCATCTACTAAAACCAGCATGCCAGCTTTATGAGCCATTTCCGTTAAACCCTTGAGGTCTGAACAAATACCATAGTAGGTAGGATTGTTGATTAGGATAGCTTTAGCATCCGGATGTTCCTTGATGGCCTGTGCAACACGGTCATTTTCAAGACCTAAAGCGATGCCAATTTTAGGATCTACACTCATCTCGATATAGATGGGAATGGCACCACATAGAACCAGCGCATTGATAGCAGATTTGTGAACATTTCGCGGCAGAATAATCTTATCTCCAGCCTTGCAGGTGGAAAGAATCATAGTTTGAACAGATGATGTTGTTCCACCAATCATGAGAAAGGCATGCGCTGCTCCAAAAGCATCCGCAGCCAGCTCCTCTGCATCTCGAATAATCGAAATGGGATGGCCTAGATTATCCAAGGGTTTCATAGAATTGACATCAATGCCAACACATTTTTCTCCCAACAATTCAACAAGTTCTGGATTTCCCCGTCCGCGTTTATGACCTGGTACATCAAAGGGAACAATCCTTTTCTTTCGTAACTTAATCAGACCTTCATAAATAGGGGCTTGGTTTTGATCTAACTTCTTCAAGACATACTCCTTTACCGTATTTTAGCACCTCAAGAAGATAAAGGCGACTAAAGGTTGACTTATGAAAAAAGAGCAGGTTTTCACCTGCTCTGCAATCTTCTGACGTTTGTATTTTGGTTTCTGTTGAGTATGTCTGTTCCTGATGTTTCCTAACTCTCTAGTAGCAAATATTACGTACTTTATTGATCGTTTCACAAGATGACGTGTGCTTTCACCACACTAAAATTTATGAATTAGGACAAGTGTCCTAACATCAACTTATAAAAGTAGGCTTTTAACCCTATCAATAATGTGGCTTTTCAACCACGCTTCGGCATTCAACCCTACCTGTCCGTAGGCATTTTTTACTCGGGTTTATATTTGCTAGAAAACATCATCTCATTTTCTAAGCCTTATAACTATATCATGTTTATAAGAGCTTGTAAAGGATTTTGAGAAACTTTTTTAAACAATTTCTTTTTTTGTTCGCAAAATGGTATTTAACGATAAAAAGGAATCGTTTTAAATTGAAATCAAAAAACAAAAACAGGAACTAAATCGATTAGTTCCTTTGTTGAATTGTAAGTATAGTCAGTTATTCAAAATCTTATCTACTTATCTCGTGCTACTTGAACAGCTAGTTCAAAATCAGTCATCATATAATTTTCATCTAGGCGGATGAGACCATAGTACTCATTCCAAAATAGCGAATCACTGTTGCTGGACCACTTTAATCCATACCATAGTTGAGTGACATCACTTGTATTTGATGGTGGAATTGACCATAGATGCTTCTTGAAAGTTTCTTGAACAAGCGAAACATCCAGTCGTGTAGTCAAGTCAAGTTCATTTAATTTGAAAGTAATAGAATGTTTTTTCGCTGCCTCAATACTGTCCTTGTTAAATCGAACCTGAATAACCTTAGAATCTTCTATAGCCACATCATGGTCCTCAGCACCGTAAAAGGAAATACTGCCCAGTACTATGCCATCTTTTGCTAGGAGATAGGGAGCGTAAGGAACAGCATTGCTATCAAGCCTGAAGCCTTTTTCGATGGTAACTGTTTTATCTCCAGGATACTTTTGGAAACTGTTACTTGTCAGGAGGTCTTCATAATCGCTACCACCATCGCCCTGTCTTACATAGAGGTCAAATCCAGCGTCCATCAGCTCACTGGATTTAGTTTCAGCTAAAATGATTTTACTTTCATTAATTTGTAAAATCGGTGCTTGAGGTGGCAAACCAATCGTGAGATTAAACGTGACTCCTACTAGAAAGACCATCAAAGTTATAAGGAGGGCAAGCATAGACTTCCCAGTTCGTTTTCTTGCATTGAAAAGGGCCATTAGAGCAGGTAGGAGGATCATTTTGGCTAAAATAGAATTCCCAACACCGCCTCTATTTAAGGTCTGAAAGGCAAAGATCCCTGCGATGGCAATCAGTGTCAGGTAGACCAAAATCTCGCCTAGACCCAGTTTTTCTGTTCGAGTTTGTTGATTTACAGGAGTTTCGTACAATGACTGTCCATTCTCTTTCCTCTTTTTTAGAAAGAGATAAAAACCCAGACCTAGCAGCAGATTAAAGATTGCAAAAGCAATTAAAGTACCTATAATCACTGTTCTACCCATGGCTCTCTACTCCTTTATGTTCTCTCTCAAATCTTATCTTACTCTTTAGTACCCAATTCCCAATCAATAAAACCAGCAAGAAGAAGGGGCCGCCTTCTATCAGCACAATGGGTAAAGCCACTAGAGCAATCATCAAAAAACTAGCTTTCTTTTGACGCCAACTACTGCCCCATTCTCCGTTTATCAGTGCCCCTAAATAGTCGATGTAATCAGTAAACCAAGTCAATAAGGGATTTTGAAAATCATTGAGCCTTAGGTAAATGAACATAGCAGAATATAGCAAAACATAAAGAATTCCAAGGACTAGAATAATCTTTTGACTAGTTCGAGTAGCCTCTAGAACGATTTTTTCTCTCTTCTCTGGTTTTATTTCCTTGAGACTTGGATTCTTACAAGAGAGTTTTTCAAATCTATGGTCCAGAAATCGGTAGAGATAATATTTTTTTATATCACGCTTCATAAAACCCCCAATCTAGGAAAGACACTCAATTATAAATCATGGTTTAAACATCTAATTTCAAGGAATTTCCTTCCAAATAGACGGCTTTTGACTCAGTGATTTTGATTTTTTGATCTTCTGAAAAGCCAATGGTTTCACCGTCCTTTAAGGTGACATCACTGCCTAAAACATACTGAAGAATAGACAGGAGGAAATAATATAAGTCATCGCTATTCATAGGAGACTCGATAATTTCAATCTCAGTTCTTCCAAACTCTTTCAAACCATAAGTGTAAATACTAGTTTTATCTCCCTGGTTGATAATTCCTATATAAATCCAGAGTTGAAGTGGAAGCATTTCTTCTTTCAAAAGGTCAGTCAGGTCTAGATAAAGATCTTTGGGTAAGAGCAAGGTGGTAGAACCCTGATAAATACCAATAGCTGATTGACTAGTTTTTAAGATAGAGGCATTGACTTTAGTTAATAGGGAATAAGTTTCTACTGGCGAAAGATTGTCAGACAGGATAGAAACAATGGCGTGTTGTGTGTGCTCTTGTGTTTCCTTCTCAACATCCTGCCAGAGGTAAGAATAGGCATACAATTCTTCAAATTCTTGACTTGGGATAGGCAAATCCATTAAAGCCAGCGCAACGAGAGCACCATCAATCACAAAGGTTGCACTAGAATCATCCCCAGAAACTTCAGAAATTTCAAGCGCCCAGTGAGATTTCAATTCCTGAACGACCTGGTCTAAAGAATAGGCCTGCTTGCCTTTAAAGAGGGGCATGGACAAGATCAGTTGTTTTTTCTTCTCTGACTTTTCTTTCTTACTAGTAAATAGATTTTTTAAAAAATTCATAGGACTTCTCCTTTTTCTCATATCAGTTGGGAAGCAAAGCTATCTTGCTTAAAGTGAGTCGTCATACCAAGTTTCCTCATCCTCAAAACCGTAGAATTTCTCATCAAGTAGCCAATTTCCATCCACCAATCTAAGTACAAACTGATGCTTCATTTCTAAAGCTTCTTGATAATGGGTGATGACTCTTGCTTCTTCAGCTTTTGTCATGATAAAAGCTACAGAAAAATCATTCGTTTGAACATAGTTATACTCACTTGGGGAGCCATAAGAATTTCGAACTCCTCCTTCCAAGCATTTTTGAGTCACTTGTCCAGTCATAAGTTGTATTTGCCTCTGAAAATAGTCATCCATAAGATCATTCCACTTGGGATGAACTTGATTTGCTGGGATGGCAAGGGCTTCTTTTTCCTTATCCAGTGTTCTGTTACGCTCAAAAATTTCCTCTTCTAACAAGGTTAAACTTTTGAGTAAATCAAGCAATGGTGTGATAATTATTTCCGCCATAGCTCGATAGTTTTCAGGGGTATTTTTATAGTTCACTCTCATGATTACTCTCTTAACTTTCCTGGATTAATTGCTTTACTTCTATGTCTGAAAGTTGTCCATCCATGTAGAGTTTCCTAAGTAAATCTTTATCTACGGTAATTTCATAATAGTCAGTCACAAACTCATGAAATCTCTCAAAGCTATCAAAAAGGTAAGAGAGCAACCATTCTCCGCCATCCTGATCTTGGTAAGTGTGTTGATGCGCGTGACCGTCATACCAGATAAAGAAGGTTGTTTCATCTTTTTGTTCTTCTGAATAAAGTGAGACATACTTTTCATCCAGTCCATTATAAAAACCATCGATGATATCTTGATTCCACTCGTCAGCAGCAAACTGGCTTAAACTGCTTTCATGATCAAAGCCTTTTATAAGGATCATTTTATCAGTCAAAATCACATCTAAAGAATCACCAGAGCCATTGTCAATAAGGTAGCGGAGTCCATAGTCTTCCTCAGTCTTAATCACAAGTCTGAGCCAATCCTCACTCGGATCTGTTAGAAACTCATCAATGACAAGCAAGGCATCTAAGCGAGTCTTTATCTTGTCCCAATTAATCTTTTTCATCTCTAAAAACCTCCATCTTATTTTTGCTATTTATCAAGATCACAAGCCCTATAACGAGCTGTTAGATAGCCTGAAAAGCTAATCTGAGGGATATTCCACTCATTAGGCAAATAAATTGAACAATCTACCTGATCACCTAGAGGGGAACTTGCTGAGAAGACATATCTTTCCAAATCCTCATTATTAAGATTTCTTTCAACTTGACTCAATCTGCTAGTATTGAACCAGTCTTTAAACAGTAGCCAGATTTGCTCGGCATCTTCGTTTAATAGGGGGACTTTCAAATTGTAGCTGATTCCGACTCTACATCTTTTTTTGAATCCTGACTCATCAGCCTTACAAACTTTTATGGATCCCTTATCATACTGCCAGTTATCACTATCTAATAGGGGAAATTGAACAGATAGATTGTCTTTAAATCCCTGCATAGTATCAAATAAATCTTTGGAGGCAGCTTCGAATAATTCTAGTTCTTCCATAGTCTTCTCTTTAATTTTCATAGCTAATCACATTTCGATTTAATCTGCATCAACCCAGATATGGTATTTTTGACAATGTAGACATCTAAACAAATAACCACAGATAGGCCCGTCTTTGACCAAGTAGTCTTCTACCTCTTGATATTCTTCACGCGCTTCATAGTCTTCCAAGACTTGCTCAGCGATTCCCATATCCTTCAATTCTTGAGTTCCAACTGTACCCAAGTAAGCACAATAATCTTGGCAACAAGAAAGCCAATATTCTCCCTGCCAACTAGAGTAGCCTGGGGTCTGACAAAAAAGCAGCTGATTCTTTTCTGGATCCAATTCACCCTGCCACTCGGCATCTTGGATAAATTCTGCATCGAATTTTTTAGCTGCTTGACCATTTGCAATACAAAATGGACAAAGGTTCTCTATGTTGTCAATACAATAAGGGATCAAGTCATAATAAATATTGCTTTCTTTCCCACAAGATGGACAAAGCTTGGCTTCTCCTTCAACAAATGAACCTGTAGCTAAGGGATCTGGATGATAGAGAAAATGTGGCAAAGACTGTAATAACTCCTGACTCTGCTTTTTATCTTCTTTTCTTAGGGGACGAGGAAGGGCATAACGATCACCATGACTCTGATTCATTTCTTGTAAACGGCTCAGTTTCTTTTTCTGTTTTCGATCTGGTTTATCTAAGATTTCGGTAAATAAGCTATAGGCACTAGTGTAGAGACCCAATTGTTCATAGAGGTCAACTAAGACTTTTTTAGCTTCTAAATCATCAGACTTAGCTAATTCATCAGCCAAATCATAGAGTGCCGCAACACTTGAAGGCTTTCCATCTTTAGCATGGTATTCCCTTGTCCGGGTGATATATTCTTGTAAATATGGATTCATCTGACTACCTTTTCTTACATGGATAAATTCTGATTAACAAATGGTGACGAGGACAATACCATTTAAGCCTAACATTGCTTTATATAAATCTTTCATTTCATCACCTGATTTTAACCTCTTATTGTCAGACAGTTAGTAAATTTCATACACAAGCTCTCTATCAACTTGAAAATATTTGTCGAATTTCACTAAAAGATAAAGGGATCCAGCTGGAGAGACACCGGCATCATAACCTAGAGCAAATTCGCCATAAGAACTACTTTTATCCAAGATTAACTCCCTTAATTCCAGTTCTGTAACTGCTTTATCAGGCCAATTATCATGGATAACCTTTTGAGCTTTTTTATCAAGGTGTTCCAAGTTTCTATATAAACTAGTCATCAAATCATCTGATAATAAGACCAAATCCTGTTCACAGTAACCTGTAAAATAAATATTTATGTCTTTATTTAGATATCGCCCTAGAAAATAGATCCCCGAATCATGTTTTTCCCAGCTTATTCCCTTCCATAATGCCAATAAATCTTCTTTGTTCATTTATTACCTCAAGCAGTTTTATTCTTTTAGGAATGTTTAATAAACTTTCTAACAAATAGTGACCAGGACATTTCCATTGAGCTCCAGAATCTTTTTGTAAAACTCTTTCATATTTACAAAACTGATTCGAATTTCATCCTTGATTTCTTCCTCTTCCTCAAGATAATCCCAAATATCAGGATACAAGTCGGCTTTCTTGCAGGCTTCCATACTAAAGTCTTCCAAGGCTCTGTGCATGTCAAAACTTTCTAGAGCTTCTATGATTTCGGCTATCTTATTTTTTTCAGTATAGGCTATGTACTCAGACACTTCTTCTAAAGGAGTCACTCCTAAAACCGCTTCTCTCAAGGGATTGTCATCCAAAAATTCTGAACTACTAAATCCTGTCAAGACAAAGACCAAGGCATCCCACATTTTGTCAATATCTAGTAAGATATCATGACTATCAGCGGAATCCTCTGCAAAATCTAACAAGTCATCTTCTTGATTGGAAAGACCTTTTATTTGATCTAATTCATCGTCTGGTAAATATTGATAATTGGCAATCATTCCCATGATTTTGCTCCTTTGAATCAGTTAGTATTATACGGATCTTTCTATCTCTATTTCCCTAGAAAATGCTATAATGGAGCTAAGAAATTGTTTTATTGAATGTTAAATAGGGGGAAATAGTAATGTTCACTAGTATTGTTTTGGGTTTTTATGCTCTTTTCTTTCTATCCTTGTCCTTTACTATCTATCTCTATATCAGACTTGTAGTTGCGGTCAGACAAGGGAAAGATGTCCCAAAATGGATCTATAAACTCGGCCATGCCATTCAAGGTAGAATTCACGTTGACTATGAAGAAATCACAGATACTAATGCCCTTAAAGAGATTCATTGGTTCTTGCTGATCTATTTAATCGTAAATCTACTGGTATTGGCTGGCTTCTACTATCATGGCAATAGCTTTCCGCAAGCAATTTATGAATGTTTGAAAAAACAATTTTTTATCGTACTTGTTAGTATGGTTTTAAAAAGTATTGGTAAATTTATTGTACTAGCTATAAGAAAAAACTTTCATAACAGTCATGCTTATGCATCAACCAACGCTTTTGTCGGGACAGCCTTTTTAACGAGTTATGTTTTTATGTTTTGCATGATGATGAGTGGTCTTCCAGCTCAACCTGTTCCAGTAACCATTCAAGATACCACTGTCATTATCGGGGAGAGCAAGGCTTCCGAGCTTTTAGAGCAAGGTTTCACCTTCGAAGATAAAGGTGCAAATAGTCCTATCACCAATCCAAAAAACGACCATTTCTACTACGGCCAGCTTCTCGAAATCAAGCGTGAAGATCAGTCCTATGGTTTTATGATCCTTACTCCTACTGGCAAAGATACTGATCAACTCAAAAACTGTGTCATTACCTACTATAGAACGCCTAAGGATGCCCATCAATTGCAGGGAATTTCTATCAATCATGTCAGTTTAGCAAATCTCAAGCTCCAAGATTTTCAAACAAGAAAATTAATCGATATCTTTGAAGTCAATCCTGCTGATTACAATGTCGCTGAGACTGACTCAAACTACATCCTAACCATTCAAACGGCAGATTACGACCTCTGGAAAAGATACAGGATTGAAGCCAAGTTCAATTCAGATGGTTCCATAGATAGTTATGGTGTTAGAGCTCAACACAGTATGTGGGAATGATTGACCATTTTCCCCTTTATCACATAAGCATTAAACTGAAAAAACATCATCGACAAGTTTATAGGTTTCGATGCGAAGGCCAGAAGAGCCCATATCTCTAGTGATTTCTTCATAAATATCTTCTAAATTTTGGGCTGGTGCTAGCATCCAAAGACTAAAAGGTCTAAGTTTCACCTGTCCAATTTTTTCAATATTATCTAATAATTGCCCTAAATCTTTGTGATTGAACCAGCAATCTGTAACGAGAGCAAACTTTGTATTGTCCATCTTACAGGAGATATGACTGGTCAAAAAATCATCGATGGTGGGCCGTTTTGTTTGTAAGAGGCGCGTGCAAGCCAGATGGTACTCAAGCTTTCTAGGACTCTGATCAACCATAGATACAAAGACAAGACCATACTCATCTTGGAACTTAACAGCAAGGATATCCCCTTCTTCAAAATAAGGTTTGCGTTTAGTTTTGGCTTTAGGAACCTTTAGAGGTCTAGGATTTTCAGTTTGCAACTGAAGTGCAAGTTTTTCCAAGACCTTTTGCCTTTGCTTCAAAGCCTTTGGATCTATTTCCAACCAAAATGGATCAGTCCCTTTTTTGATAAGCTCTAAGGTTTTATCTCTGATATCGTCTGTCAGGTGACCAATCTTCCACAACGAGTAGGCAAGAGCAGTCCAATAAATTTCTGTAAAAAAGTCTGTTTGACAGTAATCTTTTTCCGCATCGAGAATATCCTTGATGATATTTGCTACATGTTCACCATCTCTATAGCGACCAACTACCTCATTGTAAATGTCATAACCTTGATCACTGTCAATGATTTTAACGCCATCAATAGCCATACTCAACTCCTAATGCTCAATCAACATCTTATTGATAAATCTCAAAACTTATTTAATCTTATGCTTGTTCATTTTCTCTTGGAAAATATCTGTAAGAATTTGTCGCAATTCTTGAGCTTCCTTTTCAGGAAGTTGGCCTTCTTGTTCAGCTACAGCGTACAACTCTGGATACTCGAGCGAGATTCTCTTAACGGTACGTGTAATAGCATGTTTTCTAACAAAAAATGGAATCCGTTTAATCATATCTTGAGGAATTAAGGCGATAATCTTATCGGCTGTTTCCTTGTCGTTCAGTTTAGAAAAAGTGAGTCCCTTTTTAATCATTTCTTGTTCTTTTTCTGTAAAATCTTTAATATCCATTGTGTCTCCTTATAACTATATTATTTACTACTATTATACTATTTTTTTAATTGGTCGAATGAAAAATCTCTATAAATCCTCTCTTGCCCAAGAACGGAATCTGTTGTAACAGGTAGTTTTTCCAGCAAATCTTGGATATCAATATCATTGGGAAGAGGATTAAATTCTCCCAGACTATTTTCCTGAAGATGTGCTGCAAAGATAAACTCTCCCTTTTCCCAATCCATAGCACAATCATTGATAACATCCACCGGCGACAGATCCAGTAGTTCTTGCTCTTGCGATATAAAAGTTTCGTAGATAAACTCAAAAATAGCTTCCTTATCAATTTTTACAACTCTTAATGTATATTCATCCATGCTTGCTGTCCTCTAATCATATCAATTTAACTATCATTCGGTTGGTAACTTCTTATCCCACTCTTTAGGCAAAACATCCCCAAAATACTATTTTTAGAGTTGAACCCACTTATCATTATCCATAATAAAAGACTTCGCTAGACCTTCACCTGTATAGTTTTCGTATTTTGTATCTAGATATTTGTAGCAATCTTCCTTGGTTGCAAATTTGATAGCTTGATAAGGCTCCTCAAAGGTTAACTTTTCGACAAAGAGATAACTGTCCTCGCTTGGCACAAGTATGCCGACATGACCGATAAAGAGAGATTGACCATCCAAGTCATCATGAACTACAACAGACAGCATTCGAGCATTTTCATTAAACTTGAATTGAGAAAGGAACTGTTCCATCTTAGCAGCATGCACCTTAACATCTGTCGTTGCTTCGGTCTTGACTCTTGAGAATAAAATATCAAAAGCATCCTTGTCTTCTGCATCAAAGACCTTACCTTTGTCAATGGCATCATTATCGACAAACAAGAGAGAATCATCTTTCTCTAATTTAGGAATTTCGATAGAATTTTTTAATAAACAATAACTGTTAATACGACAGTTGGTACCGACAAAATCACCCTTTTTAGGAGCCCAAAGATTGCTTATCTTTTCAACATCATAGTCTGTTTTGGTAAATGTAGAAAAATCTCCAGTTAAGCCTACTGAACCGACAGTCGCGTTGTAATCATTGACAAGGTTAAAAAATGCATCGACACTATCTTTATCCAAATGTGCAGCCAAGGCTTTTCGAACTTCTTCTGAACTTTCCTTGCTATTGAGGTTGCTATAGGTTCCTTAACCACCTTAGTAGTTGAACTATTCTGTTTTTCCGTAGATTGGTTTTGGTTTGTACCACAGGCAGCTAAAGTAAAGAAAGCTAAACCACAGCAGCTCATTAATCTGATTTTTTTAGATACTTTCATAAAATATTTTCTTATTTACTAAGATTTTTCAGGTCGATTAGCTTCTCTTATATTATAGTTCAAATTTATTTTAAGTCCAAGCATTTTGCTGAATAAAGTAGATTTTAAATCATTAAAAAGGAAGCTGGCACACAGCACGCTCCCTAATAAGTGAAATATCTATGAAATCTTTAATTTTAGCCACCCTTTAGCTGTACCTGTGTATGTGCTATAAGGTCACCTAAATGTCGCTTATCCTTCCTGAAAACCATCATTACAAGTAGGGCAACTGCGAGGAGAGTAGCTAAAAACGAGAGAATAATAGATAAGGAATCAAACTCACTATAGAAACCATGTATCGTGCCCATATGACCTATTTGCCAAGGAAAAAATTTAATGGTGTTTCTAAGCAAGCTAGCTTGCACTGTTTTTTTCTTGTAAACCAATTGAAGTCCTGCTTTCGCCTTCCCGAAACTCCCATTTTTTGTATAATCTAAGAATGTAAAAAGTAGAATGATTGGCAAAACAGAGGTAAAAAATACAAGACACTGCGACTGAATTTCTGTAAACTCTGGAATACCATTAAAAAAAATAGTGTAAAAAAGCATAGAACCCAAAAACAGAATTGCTAAATAAGCTAGAATGAAAAGATAATCAAATAGTAATTCAATCATTCTTTTTTTAAACGAAATAGAATTAATTGCTAAAATCTTCCTCATCATCTCCTCCTTTGTTATCTACTATTCTTTTCAAAAGTTTTATTCTTTCGGTTGAGAATAGACCTCGATATGCTGACCTAGCACCTTGATTTCTACTGGTAGGTCATCAGATTTGTCACCATCAACATCCGTTTCCAACTCAACATCTGAAGAAATTTTAATATGTCGAGCTTTCAGATACTCGATATTGTCATTTACGACAACATCCCCTTTTAATAAATCAGGGATAACTGACAATTTTGTAAGGATTGAGGCATCTTTTAGTATCAAAATATTGGCATAGCCATCCTTGTCTTCATCAAAGATTTTTTTGTCAGCGAAATAATTTGTGAGGAGAACTAAAACATGACTGGCTGGGCCAATGTAATTACCATTATCTGTCTCAACTGTAATGTTAAATGCTTGATCTGTAACCACAGACTTCATGGTATTAATCGCATAGGCGAGCATACCAAACTTTGTTTTATCTTCTATCCCAACGTTGTGGATAGCTTCTGGCAAAGAGCCAATACTAAAGATATAACCAAAATAATTTCCATTTGATTTTCCAATATCAATCTTGTTTGTAGAACTGAAATCAAGCTCGTCAATAGCACTATCAATATCCTGAGAGATTTCTAATAGTTTCGTAATGAGATTTCCAGTTCCCCCTGGGATAATCGCCAGTTTAGGAATATAGTCTTTTTCAGCGATACCAGAAATTACTTCATTGACGGTCCCATCTCCACCAAAAACAAGAACAGCATCATAATGCTCTCGAGAAGCTTCTTCAGCAAAGTTTGTGGCGTCTTGCGCTTTTTCCGTAATTTTAATCTCTACATCATCAAAGTAGTCTCTAGCTTTATTCTCCAGCTTCACCTTATAATCCAAGGCTTTTGCACCTCCAGATGTTGGATTGATGATTACCATAATTTTTTTCATTTATTGTTCTCCTGTCATTAGATTTTCTTACTTTAACTAACCATCTCAAGTTTGGTCCATATAAATTTTGATCGCTTGGTATTCCTGCTCTTTAGCATAGGCAAACACCTCTGAAGCTCTAATGTAATCAAAGATATTTTCCTCTAGATCTTCATCCCAGATCGATTCATGAAATATTTCATTCTCTTGACATGATTCATAGAAAATATCGAGGTGAACCTGATAAAACTCTTCATCTTCATTTGGAGCTTGCCTTACTAAAGATAGTTGAAACATTGGCTTATCAGATATAGCTGTAAATGTCCCTGTTTCAAATAAAATCATCTCATCCTCAATAGGCTCACGACACAAGTCTTCAAAGATTGCTACCATTTCCTCTAAGGGCATCTTATCGGTGATTCTTTCTCTTAAAAATTCAAGTGATTGCTTCATATTTTTTCTCTTTCTAGATGTTTTCGTTCTTAGAATAATCCTATTAAAAAATTGAATCCCTACACCTTTTATTATACTACATAAACAGAAAAAAAGACCTAACCAGCGGGCCCTTACCTTTATCTCAGTCTAGATCTTTTTGATAATCGGAATAGCCACTGTAAGGACGTCTATCCTAAAATTAATTCCCTGTACTTGGTAGTGATAGATTGGGGCTAAGCAAAATTTAAAACTCACAGATACAACTTTCATCTCACATTCTTTAGAAATTCTCACGATTAACTTCTTCAAAATAGTCATCCAGATGATGGTAGATTTGCATATCTTCTTCTGAACCATCTTTCAAAACTGCAAATACCTTCACTTTATCATCATTGACAAATACGAAATTATGTTCACCAAAATAAGCCTGATAACCCTTGTCAACTAAGGTCCAAAGTTCATCTTTTGTTAAACCAAAAATATCTTTTTTTACAAGATAGGTTTTCCCGATTTCCATTTTCATGATAGATATTTCTCCTTAAGAAGCTAGATAGTGCTAGATGTTTCTCTTTACTGCTCAATCCGTCTACTAAAGCAGTGGCATACACTCACAAAGAACTTTGGTTGACTATTGAATATCTTCCATCGCTTCTTTCACATATCCTTCGACATCTTCAATCTCTACAAAAAGCGGGTCTAAGTGGCATAAGAAGTGCCAATCTTCGGTGTCGCGTTTTCTGTAGATAATCGCTTCACCGTCTTCACTTCCGAAAAAGCTTCTGTCGACTTCGTACCCTTTGCTTTCTAAGAAAGCTTTTGCCTTGCGGAAGTTTGCTTCTCGTGCTTCGACATATGCTTTCACTTCATCGTTATTCACGACATAAGCATCGATTTTTGTAGCTCCTTCGACCACTTTATCGTTTTTAAAGGATAGATTCGAAACCTCTTTCCAAATAATGTCCACATTTTCCTCAGAATTAAACGAAAACCTAGATAAAGGGACAATATTTCCGTTAAAGACAATCTCCATATAATCCGGTAGATTTTTTGAATTAAAATATTCCACTTCAAAACCATCTTCGTTTTCTAATGTATACCCAGGGATTTGAGTTACAAATTCCCGTCCTTCTTCTAAAGTCTCAAATAAGACTAAATCCTTTGAATAATTGTTTTGGTACAATTCCAATATAACCATCGATAACCCTCCGTCATTCAGTATCGGTCCGCATAACGCCTATCTATTATTTTATTACAACCGTTTCTTCCCATCGTCTAAGCACCTCTTTCAAAGGCTCATCTAGATAGTTTAAGGCCTTATCCTTAATCCACTCAGGAATTCCATAAGCTGCCTCGGCGATACTTCCTGTGATTGCTGCAAGAGTGTCGCTGTCCCCACCAAGAGAAATCGCATTTCGAATCGCATCTTCAAAATCTGTACTTTCTAGAAAAGCAACGATGGCCTGAGGAACCGTATCCTGACACGTTTCATTGAAACGGTACGTAGGTCGAATTTCATCTAGTGATTGTGAGAAAGGTTATACCCATACTGCTGCTCTATATGCTCTTTTATGAGTCTCTTACACTCTATAGGGTTATCGTTGATTGGTTGCTCGTAGTCGCCACAGTAGCCTCCGAAGTAATACCGACACATAAAGATAGCATCAGACGTCGCCATAGCGCCCTTGATACCTTCTGTATGATTATGAGTCACCTCTGCAGAAAGTCGCGCGAGAGCTCTTCTGGACGGCCAGGCTCCCGTTCGTGCACAGAAACTACAATCCATGGCCCAAGCACATGGAGAAACACGCATAGCAGATCCATTTCCAAAGCTATTATAAGGGGAGCGGTCATTACTATGAATCCATGCATCAAACCTAGCACCATAACCAGCATCAGGATACATCCTACCATATTTCTTCATGGAATCAATAAAGTCATCCTTCTGTCCACCGTTCATGATTGCTTCTGCCACAGCACAGGTCATCACCGTATCATCTGTGAAAAAGCAGTCATCCCTAAACAAGGGAAAATCCTTCGTTTTGATATTGTTCCATTCGTAAACAGATCCTACAATGTCTCCGATAATTGCTCCAAGCATAAGATTCCTCCTTGTAAACTATTGGTTTAGACTGATTTTTCTACTTCCTATACTCGTTTATTCTATCAGCATATTCAGTCAAAAGATTTTTTGAATAAATTTTTTCATTACTTGAATTTCTAACTTCTTTCCAAAGGATGGAAGCTACTTTTAATTTATTTGAATAGTTGCAACTATTTTCATCTGCACAGAAATCCTTTAAAAATTGATTCCATTGACAAACCGAATTATCATACTTGGCATAATCCGATTTTCCATAATAAACTTTCAGCATATCTTGAATGGTAAAACTTAAATCATGTTCTCTTTTTACTTTTCTCCAAGCAGTGGCCATATCAGCAGTAAATTTAAAGGGCGAAATACCTGTTAAAGTTGAGAAATATTCTCTAAAGTGTGCATTAAAGGAGAATCCGCATTCAAGTAAGGGCGTGTCTAAGGTAACGACTTCTACTTGTTTCTTCTTGCTTTTTATTGATGATTTTTTAATCAAATTCCCCTTAAAGTACTGCTCAATAATATCATTGAGTTCTTGTTTGGTGCCTCTATATTCAAGTCCTATTGTTTTGCATATCTGCGAAAGTTCATCTCGATACCAATAGTATTTATTAAACTCATCAAAGGATGAGATTTTTTCAAACTCAGGTCTGCTTTCTATCAATATTTCACCTCCTTAAAAACAGTTTAGGTTTTCATCTAAAAATAATGGAGTTTTAGTTTCTTTATTTTAAGGTTTATACTCATTTCTCTAACAAGCTCATACACTCAACGTGGGCTGACGTTAGCTTCAGATACTATGAAACGATATAATATAAAGACTGTCTGCATTTTTGAGTTAAACTATTAAACGTTATTTATCCATTTCGATGTCAAATCTTTTGTTATCGTCTTGAACTTTTAACTCAGATTTTATTCTAGCAAGCGCCCTTCTTAGAGAAATACTGTTTATTTTACCTTCACAATTCTCGAATAAAGTCATTTCGTCTCTTGAAAGACAATTACTATTTTTTCTAGCTTTTTTAATGATAGTTTTTAAGGTATTTAGATTGTTACCACTAGATTTAGCTATCTGAAGAGCTTCCTCAGTTAAATTCGCATCTCTTAAAACAATCTGTTCAGCGCTGAAATCACCAATTGTCTTAGCAGCATCAATTGTTCCATGACGTAATTCTTCGCTATGTTTAGAGATACGACTTAGGTACTTATCGCAACTAACCAAAGTTGCAAAATTTCCTTGAGTTTGAGCTTTACTTCTGATTTTATAAATAAAATATTTAACTGAGTGTTTTAATATAGGAATTTTCAGCATTAGAGCAAGTGTTCTTATTTTAAATTCCTCAAATGTGGAATTATACTCTATATTTTGATACTTAAAAATTAATTTAAGCATCCTAATAAACGTTGCTATAAACAATAAATAGTCAGATAAAATTGGGTGATAATCTTCAAAATTTGGAATTTCCATTTGGTATGATGAAACAATTTCGGTTTCTGCATATAAATAAGTTGGAAAATCTAATCTCTTGTTAGTGATTTGTTGTAATTTTATAGAAGAATTTCTGTATTCGATAAAGTCCCCCCTCTCCCTATTTAAACGAATATAAAGAGTTAATAACGATGAATAAATACTGTGCCCTCTAATCGACCGTGAACTTAATTCCTTTTTTATATTGTTAAATACAATATCTGAATTATCGCCATGATTAACTAAAAGAGTAAGCAAAAATACAGTTTCGACTATTTTAGACACTTTGATGTCTTTTTTCATATCTGAGATAATTGGAATCAATAATTTATCTACACTTGAATCTCTATTTTTTAAATTCGAAAGATAAAAACAGATTGGAATAACTTGATTACCAAACAATTTACGGATTTTCTGTAAAACCTCATTAAAATAACCGTCAATTTTTACAGCCTTCGTTTCTTTTACTTTCCTTTGTAGAGATGTGCTACAAGAACTATCAAATTTATCTACCCAAAATAAATTTGTGTTTATGTTTGATTCTTTGTTGTAGATACTCTTAAATATAGGAAAATAATCAATATCTCTTCCACTATATCCCGCAAAACAAGGAAACAATGAAATACACAGTTTTCTGATAAAATCGCTCCATTCTGGAGTAATTTTCGTAATCTCAGACATTGTTGTTTTTATGCTTAAATAATTAAAATTTCCTTCTTCATCTTCTATAGTTCCATGTAATTTACATAAAACTAGACCTGAAAATTTATTATCCAATGAAGGGGGCTGATTATCAGGGGTGTATATTTGAATATGTCCACAAATTAGGCCCATATTTTTTAACTCTTTAAAAGCTTTCTCAAATAACGTATCGTAATTCATTGTCAACAATGGTACACCAGCCATCACAGAGTAATATACAAGAAAATAATGAGCAACATTAGGATAAATCTTGATTCCTAATGAATCTTGGTGTGACTCAAGTAGACAAGACCACAATTTCAGATTGTTTCGTCTGTCATTGAAAAATCTAAGCAACGTTCCATAAAACATTTCAGGCTGTAATGGAGTATCATTAGAATTAATAAGATCTTTTAGTTTTTTACTTAATACTTCATTATCACTGAATTTTGTAGTTTCTAACGAGTACGAGGGTAAAAAAATTTCTATAGTCTTACTCAAGAGTTTTTGCACTGAAGGCATATTTGAGTCAATACTAATACCTGCACCAGTTAAGAAAAAAACTCTGTGAGAATTTAATTTTTCGTTAAAGTATTTAGTGTTGTTATCTATAGTATGAACGTCGTTTCTCATAATAATCTACCACCTTCAAGAAATAAAAGACTATGGCGATTCGGCCATTCTAATGTGAATTTTTTAGTATCTGAAAAGACAAACTTATGTAAGTTTACAATACAAGTTGAAAATTGGATAATCACTATAGGCTTCTTGTTTCTCACTGCTAAGTTTTCTCCAGTATAAATCAGCTTGTAGCTTTGATTTTAATAACACTGCAACTCCAAAACAAATTTCTGGATCAGTCCGACATTCAATAAGTAGGGAACTTAATTCTTCTATATCATTTTCTGAAAGTTCTTCCAACCTTTGCTTTAACTGTAAATGATTAATTATGGACCTTGGCTTATCAGTTGAATGAATCATATTCCATTCCGACAACTGCTTTGCCCAACTTAGTAACTCCATCTTTTTATTTGATTCTTCAATCCTATCATAAGCAGCTATAATCCTAATCAAAGCATTATTTGCACTTATAAATGAACCACTACTCTTTAATAAACGATTATAGGAAGAGATAACAGCCATAATGTCACAGTTGTCAATTTGCATCCAATCTTCTATAGAAAATAAATCAAAAATCGAGATTTCCCTGGTATTACCATCTTCATCTGTTTCTCTACACCATGGCGTTTCTTTGAATATATCTACTAGAAAGCCAGACTTTACATTGTCCTGGTGATACATTAACAAGTAATGTAAATTTCCAATTTTCGCATTTATCAGCTTAGACTCATCAAAATTGAGGGTCACCTTTTCTTTTTTTAACAATCCATCTTCAAGTAACAAAAGATTTTTACGAGATTTATCATCAAACTCTGATAAATTCAAATCTTTAGCGATTCCTAATTTTTCCAAGCTACTCTTTAAATTATCTAGTTCTGTTAACTGTTCATTAAGGTTCAGATTATTTAACTTTCTTAAATTCTCACTCTGAAAATTCAACCTATGCTCGTTAATATATATGTAACCCTTTGAAGAAAATTCAAGTAAAACTCTAGTATTATAAATTGCTTCTAAGAGACTATTTGGTCTTTCAAAGGAAAAAGAAAACTCTCTTTCAGATTCTGAGAAGATACTAATTGTAAAACCGGTAGCAAATCTTAACTCTACACTTCCATCTGAATTATAAATACGTTTTACATCATTAAATAAATATTCATCACCAAGCTTTATAATTAAATCAGTTTCTTCAAAAATACTAGCTATCTTTATATCACTTCCTACTGGAATTTCAGCACCAGTAGATTTATCAATTATGTATGGAAATATTTCATGCTTTTTTTGATACTCAAAAACACTGATTGGAGACGAACCTGTAAAATAAAAACGAAATTCTCTATCTTCAGGGATGCTTTCTGACAATTGGTTTTTATCATTAGAAAAACTGATCTGTCGCATTCTTTCATCTAAAAAATGTCTCATCTCAGAATATAGCTCAGATTCATTTAGTTCGTAAATTGTTACTGAAAGACTCTTTTTTTGAGAGTTTTTTCCCAACTTTGATTTTCTTAATAGGTTTCTTATCGTTAACGGTAAAAGAGAACGGTAGCAAATTTTTTGTAGCTTGCCTTCGCTGTCCAGAAAAACTACAAAAAAGAATATACCTCCGTCAGATTTATAAGATATTAAATCTGAGGCACTGATATCAAATGAGTTCAATCTTGTCTTCCTTTGAGTAGTTTTTACTTGAATGGGAACTCTACCTATTATATCCTCTTTTTTATCAGATGCGGCTTTAAGTACATGGACTTCACCATCCCACATAGGTGTTTTGTCATTACTATCTATGTATGCTTGTAGCAGGTCATTATCATTGATCAAATCACTAAGTTTCCCTACTCCTAAAGATTCTATTTTTCTGTTGCTTTTCAAAGAGATTAACCTTCCAATATAAACTTTTAATTACAACCTTCAAGATTATTGAGCAATTTTTTAAGTTTTCTATTATATTGTTCTTGTAAGAATTCTAAATCAGAATCTCTATTTTTAACCAAGAACACTTTATATTGCATATTTTCTTTTGGTACAGTCTCTGTGAGAACAGAATTATAGACCGAAAATTTGTCATCAATATCAATTAAGACTGTATTTACTAACGAAAATTCAATATTATAATGCTTCAGATTTTCTAAAACTACTATAATTGAATTTAATACTAAACAATTACATACCCCTGTTCTTCTATATTCAGATGGAACAGCTATGCTTCTATACCTGAAATTTAAATCTGCAAGTTTAGTAACACCTGCCCCTTTCCCAATATTACGAAATCCAAAACTATCTGATAAGATACTATCACCATAAAGCAATTCTAATTCTAAACAACCACCATCTTCTAAAAGTGACTCAAAGGTCTGGTTTCCTTGATTCTCGTAGTATGTTTTATATTTGAGTTTGTTTTCTAAAATATTAGAATTATTGAATTTTGGGTCAAAATCTATTTCATTAAAAGAATAATACTCTACATTTTTAGCTTCCCTATTCAATATTTTGTTTATATTAGCTAGTAATATTTTAAACCATGACATATCACTTTATCCTTTCCATCCTCTATGCATAAACAATAGCTACTATTCAGACTATAACCTTAACAATACTACTTTTATTATACTGTAGAAATGAAAAAAAGGCCATAGATAGAGCACTTGCTCTCTTAACCTTTGCTTTATAAATTGACTTTTATTCCTCCTAAAAAAATTAAAATTTGATGTGATAGTCCTATCGAAACTGATTCCTATGCTTCAGCTCAAGATGCATCAAATTCCAGTCTTCTACATTAATGATTGATTCTTGGTTACTTTCATACATCTACACTAAAGATAAAAGAGTCTGGGACAAAAGTCTAACCTTAAATATAAAAAGCGAACAAAACGAGTTATCTGACATTCAGAATTTTGTTTTGTTCGCTTTTTTGTCTAATCTATCGATTTTAAAAATTTATAATAAAGAATTCCTAAAATTAAAATCTTTTTGTCCCAGACTCTCATATAGACCTTCGATAAAATATTTATAGGCTTTTACCAGCAAAACTACACACTCCACGCGATGTGTCTGCGGGACTCAAAAGGTTTGGGTGAATCTTTTGAGGATTAACTGCGTTTCACTAACAAGCTTACACACTCGACGTGATGCGTCTGTGGAAATAAATCAACCGGCTGGACTTTCTTCAACTCATATCCCAATTCTTGGTAGAGTTTGATATCACGCGCCATGGTTGCGACATTGCAGGAAATATAGACGATGCAGTCAGCTCCAGTTTGGCTACTTGCTTTGATGAAGCTTTCGGTCAAGCCCTTGCGTGGAGGATCAACCAAGATAACGGTTGGTTGGATGCCTTCCTTGAGCCAATTCTTCATTGCATTTTCAGCTGTGTCACAGACATAGTGGGCATTTGTGATATTGTTTAATGCAGCATTCTTCTGGCTATTCTCGACTGCTTCTGCAATCACTTCAACACCGTAGACTTCTTTGACATGCTTGGCGACTGATAAACCAATGGTTCCAATACCCGAATAAGCATCGATAACCACATCATCTTCTCTTAACTCCGCAAAGTCAATAGCCGTTTGATAGAGTTTCTCCGCCATTTGAGTATTGACCTGGTAAAAGGCTGGGCCAGCGATTTGGAAGTCATTTTCCAACATCTGGTCCGTAATATAGTCTTGACCATAAAGTGTACGCCATTCCTTGCCAAAAATCGCATTGGTATTCTGGTCGTTGATATTTTGCATGACAGAGACAATCTCTGGGAACTGCTTGATTAGTTGTTCAATCAATTGGTCAACACGAAAAACTTTCGGACGAGTGGTCACCAAAATAACCATGATTTGTCCTGAATAGTGCCCACGACGCACAACGAGGTTACGAATCAAGCCAGACTGTTCCTTCTCATCATAGGGTTTCAAATCATAACGACGGAGTAAGTCACGTAGGGCTACTACTACCTCATCAATTACCGGATCTTGGATAAAGAAATCTTTGAGTGGCATGAGATCATGCGAATTCTTACGGAAAAAGCCCGTTTCCAAGATACCATTCACTCGACGAACGGGCACCTGCGCCTTATTGCGATACTTGACTGGATGTTCCATACCAAGCGTTTCAGCAACCTCTACATCTATAATACCAGCAATCTTGTAGAGACTGTCTTTGACTTGCTTGGTTTTAAACTTGAGCTGCTCTGGATATGCAAGATGCCCCAAATCAGCGATACCTGAGCGTAGATAAGCTAGGTCAAGGTCTTGGTTACGATGAGGTGACCGAACAAGGTATTCTTCAACTTTCCCATAGCCAATCTTTTTATTGACTTTAAGGACACGCATGAGGATTTTCTCAGTTGGTAGAGCATTTTCTACAAAGAAAACCAAACCTTCTATCTTGGCGACCCCTGCCCCTTCATGGGTCAAATCAACAATTTCAACTTCTACAATATCATTTTTCTTTAACATATTCTTCACTTTCTATCGGCCGACAAAAAAAGACGGCAACATTTCTGTTACCATCTATTATATCATGAAATGACCTAAGCACCAAAACTCTTGAAGAAGTTGACAATGGCTTGCCAAAGGGAGCTAAAGAAGTTGCCCCCCTCTTCTAGCGCTTTATTGGCATCAAAGTTGAGGTTGATACTTTTAAAACTATCTCCAGCTTGGGAAACAATGCTTTCCTTGAGGTCATTGAGGGTTTTAGTGAAATCAGCATTGTTCAAAATGTCACTCTTTGAGAGGTTGAGTGCAAAATTGATGATGATATTGACCTGGTTTCCTGTTATAACCTGATCGAGTTTGTAGTTTTTTAGAGTGTCTTCAACGATTTTGCGAACATCTTCTTCTGTCAGATTTCCTTTGGCTTCCTTTGCCTTTGCGATTCCTGCCTTGATATCTGTCATAGCCGCATTGAGCTTATTGGCATCGTAACCTGACTTGTCCTTGTTTTCAGCATTGATATCGGACAAGGCTTTTAGTTCTTCTTGAGCCAAGTCTTTATTGGCTTGCGATACTTTAGCACCATTGGCCTCTAACGAGTAGTAAATCCCTGCTAGAGCGCTCTCACCTGTAACTGGAATAGGAGCTGCAACAGTGATTTTAGCATGCTCCACACCCAGGGTCACTGCTGCATTTCGGTACATATCCTGCGTCACCTTGGTGATATTTTCAGGCGTTTCAATCTTGACCTCTAGAGGTGATTTGTCACCCAGCTTTTGAATCTTGGCCGACGAATAGAGTTGTAGACTTGCATCGTTAGCCACATTCATAATTTTCGAATAGATATCAGGTGTCATGGTTTTGATATCTTTAGTATCTTTCGATGCGTCATAGCCGAGTTTGCTAAGTGTTTGATTTTTTTGGTCTTCAGTTAGCGAAGAGCCAAGAACATATTCAGGTTGTACATAGGTTTCATCGATTACTTTTTGAACATCTGTTGCTGCGTGGACACTCGTCATAGCTGTTGCAGCCCACAAAACTGCAGCACTTGTTAGAAAGAATTTCTTTCTCATGGGATATTCCCTCCTTTACCTTTCTAGGGTAATAAAACAATCTTAAAGAAAGCTTATAGTGAAAAACACCTGGTAAAACCAGATGCTTAAAAGAAATTAAAGAATTTCATAATATAGAGATTAAATTGTACCTGTCTCGAGTAGTAATAATTTCCTCCATTTTCATAGAGTTCTGCACCATGAAAGATAGAAATTGGGTTGATGTAGGTGTAAGTCTTCCCAGTAGTATTACCTAGGATTGGAGCAACAGTCTCACGGGAATAACGCTTGGCCAGTGCTAGTGTATTTTTCTTGCCATTCTGAGCGATAAAGTCTATATAGGCAGGTCCAAAATTATAGGCTTGAACAGCGGTCCAGACATCTACTCCCTTGCTCTGAGCCAGATAGAGGTTATCTGTTAGAGTTTGAATACCTTGACGAATACTGGAGGCATTATCATTGATAGTGTTGGTTGAGCCACTTGCAGACTCACTAGACTGCATAACATCCCCTTCTTTTCCCTTCGTTTCAGTATAAATCATGGCGAGCACAAGCTCTTCATTGGCTGGAGTATCTTTTTCACTCAAGATTTCTCGAACCATAGGTTGATAAGTCATGACTTGCTTGACGTCTTGGTGAACTCGGTAAACTTTATAACCAGCAAAAAGGAGGACTGCTAGCACTAGCATTCTTCGTATAAATTTAAACATTATTTACTTTGAATATCCTCAATATTTTTGATTAAGATAGAATAGGTTCCATTGTCATTTTGGATAAACTCGACCGATTCTGCATCTTGGTAAACATTATTGGGAACGATGAGCTCAATTCCATTTGACAAGGAAAGTTTTTGGTTTTCAAATTTCTTGAGTTGGCGACTGGCATCAATTTCATCGAACTGGACTGGTTCTGGTACAGCTTCTTTGACTTGGTCGATAAAGCTCAAACGAGCTGTCAGATTGTTGTCAAAAAGGTCGTTCGCCAATTTTTCAGGAGACAATTCATTGCTTTCTTCTAAATTATTGAAAATCGCTGATTTGACCTTGGATTGAAACTGAAAATCATCTGTGTTAAAGGACTCAGCAATTCTCTGGGCTGTTTTCTCCAGTTCCTTGATAGATTTCTTTGGTGAAATCTTAGGGGCGACAGTTAGGAGATTTTCTGAAAAGTAGTTCAAAAAAGTTCCATTGTACTTGATGCGTTTCTCGATCAGGTGGTACTTGCGACTTTGAAGATTGACGACCAAGGCCTCATCAGCCCCCGTTCCAAATCCAGGCAGGTTATTCTGAGTCAGCTTGATTGGATTATCAACTTCTCCACCGAGGTGGGTCAAGGTCTCACGTAGAGCAATTCGCAAGAAAGCAAAATGTTCAACGCTTTCTTTAGAAAATTGAACAAAAATCAAGTCATTGGTCTTGAGGTTTTCAGAAATGCTGAATTCCTCTTTCCAGAGATTAGCCAGTGTTACTGATGTCTCCAACAAATCGTCAGTAATGTGATTGAAGAAGGGATTTTCTTCTTCGAAAATCCCAGTCTTGGCTTCATCTGAATACACACGTTCGATTTTTTTGCGTAGGTATTCTTCGATTTTTGGAGTGATATTGAGAAACTTATCCGCTAAGAACAGCTCGGTATCATCTGGGCTGAACTGATGGATAATAGCTTTCTTAATATAAATGTCCATAAAAGTATTAGTCCTCGTATAGTGGGAAAGCATCTGTCAATGCTTTGACTTCACTTCTCACTTCTTCTAAGACAGCTTCATTTTCTGCATTCTTAAGGGTTTTAATGATGAGTTCAGCTACTTTACGGCTTTCTTCTTCACCAAATCCACGTGCAGTGATGGCTGCAGAACCGATACGAATCCCACTTGTCTTGAATGGTGACAAGGTTTCGTATGGAATTGAGTTTTTATTTAGGGTAATATTAACTTCATCTAGCAAGTTTTGAGCAACTTTTCCGTTTTCTACAACCTTAGTTACATCCACTAGGAAGAGGTGGTTTTCAGTCCCTCCAGAAATGATACGGAAATCAGGATCTTGCAAAAAGACTTCAACCATAGCCTTGCTGTTCTTGATAACATTAGCAGCATATTCCTTGAAGGCAGGATCTAAGACTTCTTTGAAGGAAACTGCCTTGGCCGCGATAACGTGCTCTAAAGGACCACCTTGAATACCAGGGAAAATAGCTGAGTTGATTTTCTTAGCTAGGTCCTCATCATTTGTCAAAATCAAACCACCACGAGGTCCACGAAGGGTTTTGTGGGTCGTTGTTGTTGTGATATGAGCATATGGAACTGGGCTTGGGTGTAGACCAGCCGCAACCAAACCAGCGATATGAGCCATATCGACCATGAGCTTGGCACCAACAGCATCAGCAATTTCACGGAATTTTGAGAAGTCGATAATTTGAGAATAGGCTGAAGCACCTGCTACGATTAGTTTTGGTTTTACTTCTTGGGCTTGTTTCAAGATGGCATCAAAGTCCAAGAGCTCAGTTTCAGGATCTACACTATAAGAAACAAAGCTGTAGGTTTGACCAGAGAAGCTGACAGAAGCTCCGTGGGTCAAGTGTCCACCTGCTGCCAAATCCATCCCCATAACCGTATCACCTGGCTCAATCAAGGCCATGTAAGCCGCACAGTTGGCTTGGCTTCCTGAGTGAGGTTGGACATTGGCAAATTTTGCACCGAAAATTTCTTTCGCGCGTTCAATAGCCAGAGTCTCTACAACGTCCACCACATCTGTTCCACCATAATAACGGCGTCTTGGGTAACCTTCAGCGTATTTATTCGTCAAGATAGACCCTTGAGCCGCCATAACAGCCTTGGAAACCACGTTTTCCGAAGCAATCAACTCAATGTTGTTTTGTTGGCGTTCTTCTTCTTTGGCAATAGCATTCCAGAGATCAGCATCGTATGCTTTAAAATCATCTTTGTCAAAAATCATAGGTCTTCTCCTTTATAGTGTGACTGGTCCTTTAGTTTATTTTACAAAAACCAAACTAAAAGATGCGAATAAACCGTTTCTGCACTTTATCACAAGTATAACCAACTTTTTCATAAAATGCATGAGCTCCCAGACGATGATCAGCAGAGTTTAAGCGGATAAACTCATAGCCACGTCTTTTTGCTTCTTTCTCCAACCCTTGCAGTAAGATTTTACCGATACCTTGCCCTTGTGCTTGAGGTGAAACTGCTAAGCCTAAGATATTAAATCCTGCTTTAGAATAGAGGGATTCATAGACCTCAGCATGGACATATCCAAGCAAGATATGACTGACTTCATCCTCATAGCCAAGTAGGAAATGATGGGAATCCTGAGACAGTCTAGCTAGTTGACTAGCTGTGTCCTCTGGACTAAAAGAGTAGCCCAAAGCCTCTTTGTTAATCTCACATATAGCATTCACATCTGTTTCTTGCAAATCTCTGAGCATCTCATTCCTCCTCAAAAGAAATCTCTGGCAACTGAGCAAGTATATCTTCTTGTTTAATTGCCCCCTGGCGTAAGATTTTCACCTTGTCTCCAGACAAATCCAAAATCGTCGAATCCTGTCCGGTTAGAAAAGCGTCGTCCTCCAGACCCAAAACCTCTTGGTCAAAATCTTCTAGAATTTGAGTAAAGGTCACTCCACTCGCCTGACCCGAAATATTGGCAGACGGCCCAATCAAAGGACCTGTCTCTCGAATCAAATCCAGTGTAATGGGGTGACTCGGCATCCGAAATCCCACCGTTGAAAGACCAGAATTGACCCAAAAGGGAACTCTGTCATTGGCTTCGAGGATAATGGTCAAGGGACCCGGTAAAAAGGTCTCTACAAGTTTTTGTAGATAAGTTGGCTGATTCTTTGAAAAGTGCAAGATATCCTCTAGAGAGGCAACATTAAGGTTAAGAGCCTTATCTCTGGGACGACGTTTGAGTTGGTAAACATGGTCCACTGCTTTTTCATCTAGAGCTTTGGCAAAGAGACCATAAACTGTCTCAGTAGGTAAGACAACTGCCCCCCCTTTTTCCAACTCTTGTCTAATCCTGTCCATCATCAACTACAACCATCCTATCTTGACCAAATTGGTCTTTGAGTGTTCGTACCCGTTTTTGGGGAAGATGCTTCCTAAAAAGCGCAGGAACACTTTGACCTTGCTTGTATCCAATTTCAAGGTAAATCTTACCACCATCTGTGAGATAGTCTTTTGCATCTTCCGCAATTCTGCGGTAAATAGCTAGGCCATCCTTATCTGCAAAGAGAGCTAGATGAGGCTCCGAATGCAAAACATTCAAACCGACTTCTGACTCATCTTCACGAGAGATATAGGGTGGATTGGATACAATTATATCATATTTTTCAGAAATTTCTGCAAAACAATCAGATTTTTTAAAAAATATATTAAGATTTTGATTTTTAGCATTCTCTGATGCAAGATCCAGTGCCTCTTGAGAAATATCTACTGCTGTCACTAACCAATTTGGTCTGTTTTTTGCTAGTGCAAGGGCTATGGCACCACTTCCCGTACCGATGTCCAAGATCTTGAGATTTTCCTCAGAATTTTCTGTGAGGATGAGTTCCACCAACTCTTCTGTTTCTGGACGAGGAATCAAAACCCGCTCATCCACTTTTAACTGCATTCCAAAGAAATCTACGTGACCAATGATATACTGAGCTGGTTTGTGGGCCGCTAACTGCTGGAAAATTTCTTCTACAAATACTTCTTCCTCTTCCGTTACTTCCTGTTGCAGAGCAAAAACGAAATCTGTAAAAGAGAGATTTTTCAGGCTACGATAGACAAAAGAGAGGCTTTCTGCTTCCTCTCCTTGTCTTATCAACTCTTCTTCAAAATCTGAAAATAATTGAGCTAATTTCATTATTTGTTTAATTCTTCTAATTTTTGTGTTTGGTCATAAAGAACCAAGGCATCTACCACTTCATCCAATTTACCTGACAAGATGGTATCTAGTTTTTGGAGGGTCAAGCCAATACGGTGGTCTGTGACACGGTTTTGTGGGAAATTGTAAGTACGGATACGTTCTGAACGGTCACCAGTACCGATAGTAGACTTACGCTCAGCGTCTTGTTCATCTTGAGCAATCTGAGCAAAATGGTCAGCAACACGCGCACGGATAATCTTCATAGCCTTCTCACGGTTTTTCTGCTGGGTACGTTCTTCCTGCATCTCAACCTTGATATTGGTTGGCAAGTGAACGATACGAACAGCAGTCGCAACCTTGTTGACGTTCTGTCCACCAGCACCTGATGCGTGGTAGATGTCAACACGAAGGTCTTTTGGATCAATATCGTATTCTACTTCTTCCACTTCAGGCATGACAAGGACTGTCGCAGTTGATGTATGGACACGGCCTTGGCTTTCTGTCACAGGGACACGTTGCACACGGTGGGCACCTGATTCGTACTTAAGTTTAGAATATACAGATTGACCTGAAACCATGGCAACCACTTCTTTGAAACCACCGACACCGTTCATAGAAGCTTCCATGACTTCAAAGCGCCAGCCTTGGGCTTCAGCATACTTTTGGTACATGGTTAGCAAATCTCCAGCGAAAAGCGCCGCTTCGTCACCACCCGCTGCTCCCCGAATTTCAAGGATAATATTCTTGTCGTCATTTGGATCCTTTGGAAGGAGCAAGATTTTTAGTTTTTCTTCGTATTCTTCTTTTTCTGCCTTAGCATCTTTGAGTTCCTGCTTGGCCATTTCTTCCAAGTCCGCATCTCCGCCTGATTCTTTAATCATCTCTTCGGCGTCAACGATATTTTGAAGGACTTGTTTGTACTCACGGTAGGCAGTTACCGTATCACGAGTAGAAGCCTCTTCTTTCGAAAGCTCCATGAAACGCTTGGTGTCTGAGACGACATCTGGGTCACTGAGCAATTCTCCTAATTCTTCATAACGGTCTTCTACAGCTTGTAGTTGATCATAGATGTTCATTTTTCTTTATTCTCCTTATTGATTTCAGGGGCAAAATAATGTTTACGGCAAACTGAGATATAGGTTTCATTGCCACCGATCTGAATTTGTTCGCCATCATAGACTGGCACACCATCTTGAGTTCGCAACACCATGGTCGCCTTTTTCTTACAGTACTGACAGATGGTCTTGATTTCTTCAATCTTGTCTGCTAAGAGCAAGAGGTATTTTGAACCTTCGAACAATTCATTTCGAAAGTCATTTTTCAAACCAAAAGCCATGACAGGTATGTCTAGCTCATCAACAACACGAGCTAGATCGTAAACATGGTGACGCTTGAGAAACTGGGCCTCATCGACCAACACACAGTAAGGTTTTTCAGGTAAGTCTCGGATATAACCAAAGATATCCGTCGTTTCCTCAATCGCAATGGCTGGGCGTTTCATACCGATTCGACTCGACACATAGCCAACACCGTCACGCGTATCCAGAGCCGAAGTCATAATCACAACTCCCTTTCCTTGCTCCTCGTAGTTATAGGCCACCTTGAGAATCTCAATCGTCTTACCAGAGTTCATGGTCCCATAACGATAATACAACTGTGCCATGCTTCTAATTCACGTCCATTCTAAATTTTTGCTACATTCTAGTATATCATAATTTTCTGAAGCTTTAAACGGCAAAATGTGGTAAAATAGAAGAAATCAAAAACTACTGGAGGAAGCTATTATGCCATTTGTACGCATCGATTTATTTGAAGGACGCACGCTCGAGCAAAAGAAAGCTCTTGCTAAGGAAGTAACGGAAGCTGTTGTTCGTAATACTGGAGCCCCTCAATCAGCCGTTCATGTCATCATCAACGACATGCCAGAAGGAACTTACTTCCCACAAGGGGAAATGCGCACCAAATAATCCAGCTTAAGCAGAATTGCTTAAGCTTTTTCAATCTCCAAGTAGCATCCATTGAAGAAATAGTCTAATTTTGTTACAATTTGAAGAGATGCTTGGATACCTATCCTAAGAAAAGAAATACAAAAGGAAATAGTATGATTACACGTGAATTTGATACCATCGCTGCTATCTCTACTCCACTAGGTGAAGGAGCTATTGGTATTGTCCGCCTGAGTGGAACAGATAGTTTTGCCATTGCGCAAAAGATTTTTAAAGGAAAAGACTTGAGCAAGGTTGCAAGCCATACCCTCAACTACGGTCACATTATTGACCCGCAGACAGGGAAGGTCATGGACGAAGTTATGGTTGGAGCTATGAAGTCTCCAAAGACCTTCACTCGTGAGGATATTATCGAGATTAACACTCACGGTGGGATTGCGGTGACCAATGAGATTCTCCAACTAGCTATCCGTGAAGGAGCTCGATTGGCTGAACCGGGTGAATTTACCAAGCGTGCCTTTCTAAACGGTCGTGTGGACTTAACACAGGCTGAGGCGGTGATGGACATCATCCGTGCCAAGACAGACAAGGCCATGAATATTGCAGTCAAACAATTGGACGGTTCTCTTTCTGACCTCATTAATAATACTCGCCAAGAAATCCTCAATACACTTGCCCAAGTTGAGGTCAATATCGACTATCCTGAGTATGACGATGTTGAGGAAGCCACTACTGCAGTCGTCCGTGAGAAAACCATGGAGTTTGAACAATTGCTAACCAATCTCCTTAGAACAGCTCGTCGCGGTAAGATCCTTCGCGAAGGAATTTCAACAGCTATCATTGGCCGTCCCAACGTTGGGAAATCCAGTCTTCTCAACAATCTCCTGCGTGAAGATAAGGCCATCGTAACAGACATCGCTGGTACGACACGAGATGTTATCGAAGAATACGTCAACATTAACGGGGTTCCTCTAAAATTGATTGATACAGCTGGAATTCGGGAAACAGATGATGTCGTGGAACAAATCGGGGTTGAACGCTCCAAGAAAGCCCTCAAGGAAGCTGACTTGGTACTTTTTGTCTTAAACGCTAGTGAGCCACTAACAGCACAAGACAGACAACTCTTAGAAATCAGTCAGGATACCAAACGCATTATTCTACTTAATAAAACTGATCTTCCTGAAGCGATTGAAACTTCGGAACTGCCTGAAGATGTTATCCGTATTTCAGTTCTTAAAAATCAAAATATCGATAAGATTGAAGAGCGTATTAACAACCTCTTCTTTGAAAATGCTGGTTTGGTCGAGCAAGATGCTACTTACTTGTCCAACGCCCGTCATATTTCTCTGATTGAGAAGGCAGTTGAAAGCCTACAAGCAGTTAATGAAGGTCTTGAACTAGGGATGCCAGTTGATTTGCTTCAAGTTGACTTGACCCGTACTTGGGAAATTCTCGGAGAAATCACTGGAGATGCTGCTCCAGATGAACTCATTACCCAACTCTTTAGCCAATTCTGTTTAGGAAAATAAGAAAAATCCATGATCGTTCGGTCATGGATTTTATTGTCTTTATTAGTAATCTGGTCTTAAGACTCCTGTTACGGTTGCCTTAGTCGCTTCATAGTCGCCATCTACGACAACCTTGATAATGCGTTTGGCATCTTCTTCTGGTGCTGGAACTAGAGGTAGACGAGTTGGTCCAGCTTCAAATCCCATATAGTTCAAAACAGCCTTAACTGGAGCAGGACTTGGATAAGAGAAGAGGGCGTTGACCTTAGGAATGAATTTACGTTGAATAGCTGCCGCTTTTTTCATATCGCTTTCTGCAATAGCAGTCAACATCTCGTGCATTTCATCCCCATTTGTATGAGATGCAACAGAAATAACCCCGTCCGCACCAAGATTCATGGCATGGAAAGCATCTCCGTCCTCACCAGTATAGACCAAGAACTCTTCTGGCTTGTGTTCAATCAAGTAAGCCATATTAGCCAGACTAGTACATTCTTTGACCCCAATGATATTTGGATGGTCAGCCAAACGAAGCATGGTTTCTGGAGTCAATTCGACAACTACACGCCCTGGAATGTTATAGATAATAATTGGTAAGTCAGAAGCATCTGCAATTGCTTTAAAGTGCTGGTACATCCCTTCTTGAGAAGGTTTATTGTAGTATGGTACAATCGCAAGCCCAGCTGCAAAGCCACCAAATTCTGCGACTTCTTTGACAAATTCGATCGAGTCACGTGTATCATTGGTACCTACACCCGCAATCAAAGGAACACGTCCATTGACAATCTTTTGTACAGCTGCAAAGAGTTCCAACTCTTCATCGTGGGTCAAGGTTGGACTTTCAGCTGTCGTTCCAGCCAACAAAATACCATCTGTATGGTGGGCCAACAAATGCTCTATAAGGTCTGGAATGGCATCAAAGTTGATGGAACCATCCTCATGGAAAGGGGTAATAAAGGCTGTAATGATTTTACACTCTTTTAAATCTTGATAAGACATGAGAATACCTCTCTATTTCAAAGAAGGAGTTCATCTGAACTCCTAAACGATATGACTATTTTAATTCAAATTTCAATTCAGCTGTTGGACGAACCAATCCACGTTCGTGAAGCGTTTCTGCAATCTGAACTGAGTTCCAAGCAGCACCTTTGAGAAGGTTGTCTGAAACAACCCACATGTGGATTCCTTTTTCTGCATCTAGGTCTTTACGGATACGACCAACAAAAGTATCACGCGAACCCACTGCATTGACAGCTTGAGGATAGATTTGGTGCGCTACGTCATCCTCAAGAACAGCACCTGGAAAGGCTGCGATGGCTGCTTTGACTTCTTCGATTGGTGCCACTTCTTTTGTTTCGATATAAACTGACTCAGAGTGAGCTGACAAGACTGGAATACGTACACAGGTTGCAGATACTGAGATGCTATCATCTTCCATGATTTTCTTAGTTTCCTTAGTCATCTTCATCTCTTCGTAAGTGTAATCATTGTCAGTAAAGACATCGATTTGTGGAAGAGCGTTAAAGGCGATAGGGTAGTGTTTCTTGTCACCACCTGAAGGCAAGATTTCCGCATGCAAATCACGTGGATTCACACCATCATTCAAGACTTCACGAAGTTCACGTTGTGTTTCAAGAATCGCACCCATACCAGCACCAGAGACTGCTTGGTAAGTTGAAACGATGATGCGGTCCAAGCCCCATTTTTGGCGGACCGGCTCAAGAGCCACCATCATTTGGATTGTTGAACAGTTAGGGCAGGCAATAATCCCATTATGAGCATCAAGTGCATGAGCATTGACCTCTGGGACAACCAATGGTACATCTGGGTTTTGACGGAAATAAGATGTATTATCCACTACTACCGCACCAGCTTGAACTGCGTATGGTGCATACTTAGCTGATGTCGAACCACCTGCTGAAAAGAGTGCAATATCAACACCCTCAAAAGCTGTCTCAGTTGTTTCTTCAATCGTAATATCTTGGTCTTTAAATTTCAAAGTTTTGCCTGCTGAACGTGCAGAAGCAAGGTAACGAATTTTATCGATTGGAAGTGTTGATTCTTCCAACATTTTTATCATCTGAGCTCCGACAGCACCTGTCGCGCCGACTACAGCAACTGTATATCCCATAAATAACCTCTTTCGGAATTTTCTAAAAATTTCTATAATAGATGTATTATACTACTTTTTCCAGAAATTGAAAAGCACTTTTAGACTATATTTTCTGAAAACTAAAAATCCCTAGCCATTTGACCAGGGACTAAGAGGCATCTTCATGTGATGAGCAGGTTCACACAACTCATCAAGGTCCGCTCCTGCGTTATGACCTCCTTATGCTCAATAGTAGTTCGAAGACTACCTATCGACTCATCGCAACTACTATTCTACTAGATAAAGTCACTTTTGTCAACTGCCAAAACTCTTCGCTTCATTTATACAAGTGTACAAGAAAAACCTTGGTTTCCCAAGGTTATTTCGTTTCTATCATGCTAATTGCCGGGATTGAACCGGCGACCTCATCCTTACCATGGATGCGCTCTGCCAACTGAGCTAAATCAGCTTACCTAAAAAGTATACTATAGTTCTATGTTCTTGTCAAGCGCTCTCTTTTAATTTTATGGAATGGAAAAAGCTAGATTGAGCAAGAATCTAGCTTATAAACTTCTTATCTTGTTAGATCGATTCGGCGTCCTAATTTTCCGATTAAAATAGCACCAACGATAAGCGATGCAAACTCTCCAATCCCTGTAGAAAACCAAGTAAAGAAGAATGGAGCTTCAGCAACGATATGAAGTTCTGCTGCAATGGTAATCATTGAAATAGAGAAGAGGATTGAAAAGAAGAAATGATCTTTTCGAATCAAACCATTGAACAAATAGTCTTTCTTGTACTTGCTAAAGAGCCAAACACCCAGACTAAGGAAAACTAGAGTAGATCCCCCGCCGACAAAGACATCAATTATGCCAAAACTAAAGAAATTAGCAATCATACATCCAATTGTCACACCAATGATATATTTAGGGTTGTAAAAAGCCAGAAAATTCATCATCTCAGAAATACGGAACTGGTAGGCGCCGTAGCTAATGGCATTCAGCGGCGGGGTGATGGTCAAAACCACATAAATAGCAGCGACAATAGCGATATCTGCCATATCGCGAACAGTTAATTTTTTCATGTTTTCTCCTTTAGCAGTTTCCCGCGTAAAATATGCTTGGTGAAAGAAGTTAAGCACCAAGGGTTGAGATTATCAACCTTACTAGTATAGCACAATATATGACATTATGCTATACTAAAAACATGAAAAGAATAATAAAGGCATTCTTCGATAACGAAATCCTCTCCTACCTATTTTTCGGTGCTGCTACTACTCTGGTTTCTATCTTATCGCGTTTGGTTATTTACCACATCAGCCACCAGGAAATCCTGGCAACCATACTCGCAAATCTTATCGGGATTCTCTTTGCCTTTTTTACAAATGATACAATCGTCTTTAAACAAGAGAGAAGAAATTGGCCAACTCGCCTGGCTAAGTTTTTCTTAGCTCGTCTCTCTACACTTGGACTTGACGTTCTTTTAACTTATATCTTCGTTACAACCTTTCCTGATCTTATTGGTCAGTTTGTCGAATATAATATAGACAGGGTTAATACGGTTGAAACTATCCTAGCACAAATTTTGATTATTGTGCTTAATTATATTTTCAGTAAAATCTATATTTTTAAAAGGAGCAACTGATCTCCTTAAGCATCCAGGTTGCCTCTTGTCACAATTTAGGATATAATAAGTTAGAAAATTAGGAAAGGAATTTATGAAAATGTTAAAGGATCTTAAAGCATTTTTGCTTCGTGGTAATGTCGTTGACCTCGCTGTCGGTGTGATCATTGCCTCTGCATTTGGTGCTATCGTTACTTCATTTGTTAATGATATCATCACTCCACTTCTATTGAATCCTGCTTTGAAAGCAGCGAACGTTGAACGTATTGCTGAACTTTCATGGAATGGTGTTGGTTACGGTAGCTTCTTGAGCGCTGTTATCAACTTCCTTGTTGTGGGTACAGTTCTCTTCTTCGTTATCAAAGGTATTGAAAAAGCTCAAAACCTTCGTAAGAAAGAGGAAGTGGTTGAGGAAGCACCTGCTGCTCCAACTGAACTTGAAGTTCTTCAAGAAATCAAAGCTCTTCTTGAGAAAAAATAAAACAGATAAAGGATCTAGCTTAAAGCTAAATCCTTTTTTCTTTACTCTTTTGGTAACTTCCCAGCCTTTTCTAGCATTTTCTTAATTAAGTACGGCATCTTCACATTTTCACGACCTTTTTTCTCAATGAGTTTTTTGACAAATTCTGGCATCTGAAGGTCGTCTGTCTCTTTCATGATGTCCTTGGTAGTTGCCGAAGGCGCTAACTCATCAAAGGTTTCTTCTTCTGGGAGAAAAGCTTTAAATTCTTTGTGTTCGTTGGCTCTTACAGTAGCAACTAAAGCGTCAATTAAACGGCTATCCGTATTGGGCATCGGTGGACGATGGTAAGTGACACCTAATTCTTGACACAAATCATAACATTCCACATCATTATCGAACAAGACTTCGATGTGCTCACTGATAAAACTTATCGGGATAAAAATATAATGTTCTGGATGTTGCTTTTGTTCTCGTAAATATTCTAAAACATCTGGCTTGATCCAAGGGATTCCAATATCACTTTCGCTCTGCCAAGTATTGGTATACTGGTCGGCTGTTAGGCCGAGTTGTTCAGCAATAAGCCTGCTATTATCGAAAATCTGATCGATATATGGATCTCCATAGTCTAAGGCAAAAATGGGAACACTGTGTGCTGAAAAGATTACCTTGAAAGATTCTTCTCCCACCTCATTTCGTAAAATTTTTCTAATCTCATCTGTCCAGAAGTCCAGCAAAGGCTGTTGTTGATACCAGTTCTTAATAACTAAAAATCGGATCTGCTGGCTTTCCAGAAACTTTTCATACCCCATGACTGAGTAAAAAGAATAATGAGGTTCCAAAATCAAGCAGATACATTCTTCAACACCATCAGCCTCCATCTGCTTGATCACATCAGGGATAAAGGGGTGAGAAAATTTGTTAGCAAAGTAGATGCCATACTCTTCCCCTAAACATTCCTTGACTAAATTGACCTCCTCACGTGTAATCCTCTGCAAGGGCGTACCACCTATACGAACATAATTGTCATAAAGAGTCTGAATCTCGTGATCCTTGGGCCTGATTCCACGACGAATATTGGTAAAAAAATCCGCCACACTCTCAAAGGTAATCTCTTCTGGCGAACCGAATGTCATCATTAAAATTGCTTTTTTCATTGATATGTCCTTGTGATGTTTTTTTCAATTACCATTCTACCATGAAATATATCATAAATAAACGCTTCCATTCATTTTATTTTTGTTTACTTCTCTTTGTCTTTCTCTACATTCTATGATACAATGAAAAAAAATGATAAAAAAGGAGTTTTTATGTCTTATCCGAACTTTTTGGAACGTTTTCTGACCTACGTTAAGGTCAACACGCGTTCTGATGAACACTCTACTACTACTCCAAGTACGCAGAGCCAGGTAGATTTTGCGACCACTGTTCTTATTCCTGAGATGAAACGTGTTGGCCTGCAAAATGTTTACTACCTACCAAATGGTTTTGCTATTGGTACCTTACCAGCTAATGATCCGAGCTTGACACGCAAGATTGGGTTTATCTCCCACATGGATACTGCTGACTTTAATGCTGAGGGCGTTAATCCGCAAGTCATCGAAAACTACGATGGAGGAGCTATCGACTTGGGTGATTCTGGATTTAAACTCAATCCAACTGATTTCAAGAGCCTTGAGAAATATCCAGGACAAACCCTTATCACAACTGATGGCACAACCTTGTTGGGTGCTGATGACAAGTCAGGGATTGCTGAGATTATGACTGCTATTGAATATCTGACTGCTCATCCCGAAATCAAACACTGTGAGATTCGTGTTGGTTTTGGACCAGATGAAGAAATTGGTGTTGGAGCTAATAAGTTTGATGCAGAAGATTTTGACGTTGACTTTGCCTATACTGTTGATGGTGGACCACTAGGGGAGCTTCAATACGAGACTTTCTCAGCAGCTGCTGCTGAACTCCATTTCCAAGGGCGCAATGTTCATCCCGGTACTGCTAAAGGACAGATGGTCAATGCCCTTCAGTTAGCAATTGATTTTCATAATCAACTTCCTGAGAATGATCGTCCTGAACTGACAGAAGGTTACCAAGGTTTCTATCATCTTATGGATGTGACAGGTAGTGTCGAGGAGGCGCGTGCAAGCTACATCATCCGTGACTTTGAAAAAGATGCATTTGAAGCGCGTAAAGCAGCTATGCAGTCTATCGCTGATAAGATGAATCAAGAGCTTGGGAATGATCGCGTTACACTCACTCTCACTGACCAGTACTACAATATGAAAGAAGTCATCGAGAAAGATATGACTCCTGTTACCATTGCCAAAGCCGTAATGGAAGATCTGGGAATCACGCCAATCATTGAACCGATTCGTGGTGGAACAGATGGTTCTAAGATTTCCTTCATGGGAATTCCAACTCCAAATATCTTTGCTGGTGGTGAAAACATGCACGGCCGTTTTGAATACGTCAGCCTTCAGACAATGGAGCGTGCAGTAGATACCATCATTGGCATTGTATCCTATAAAGACTAAAAAAGACGAGGTAGCTCAGCTACTTCGCCTTTCTTTTTATTCCTTTGGTTGAGTACTTGTCTCGGTTTACTCTTGCTTTTCTGTTGGTTGAGAAGCAGCTGTTTCACTGTCTTTCTCAGACTTAGATTGGCTATCAGTTTCACTTGCTTTTGAACGGAGTTCCTGGTTCAAGCTAATGATCTCTTTAGCTAGAGTGAGGAGACCTTCTTTATCACTGCTTTTGGCTGCAAGTTGATCAAATAGGGCATCAACACGTTCAAAGTCAGCATCGGATCCTTTGTTATCCTCTAAGTACTTGTGAAGAGAGAGCAAGACATTATAGAGTTTTTGGTAGATAATCACCGTTTGTGGATCTTGTTCTGCTTCTTTTTCCTCTCGTTGGATAGTCGCTGCAATACGATTTAAAAGATCTTCAAGTTGTGTTTTAGCTTCGTCAAGGTCTGCATTTTCCTTTTCAGTAGCTGCTTTGATATTAGCTGCTTCTTCAGCTAGGGATTGTTTGACACCATCCTCTTTAACACGTGCTAGGAGTTGGGCAACTTTAGTTAGGAGAGCATCCACTTCTTCCTTCTTAACATGGCTAACCCGCTCTTCTGGCATAAAATCACCGTAGAGTTCTTTTAGAAATTCATAGATGGCTGTCTTAGCGGTTTGACTATCTACTTTTTCCGTATCTAGAATAGTCTTACCAGCTTTTGTAGAAACGGGTTCTTCTTTGAGAGCTTCTTCTACTTCTAGCTTAGTTTGGTAAATAGTTGGGAATAACTTATTCAAGTCGGTCGCTTTGAGGAAAGACTGTGACTGGTAAAGTTCCCATGTCAACTTGGCAACACGGTTCCGAAGTTCTTCTCTCAAACGACCATCAGATACATGTTCATAGAAATACTTGATGTACTCTACTGTTGTAACCCCTGTCCGATCACGGAAATCTTGCAAGGCCTGAAGTTTCGCTTCAATGGCAGCCAACTCTGTCTCATCTTGTGCTAGTTTTGCTTCCTGCAAATGTACCAAAAGATCTTTCTTAGACAAGCCATAAGTGTCCGTATCCAGTGTATTGATCTTATCTACAAGGGCTTGGTACTTCTTATCTAAAGGTGAAGTTTCAACTGGTGCCACACTTTGATCCACATGGATATATTGCTTATCAAAGAGATCCAAGGCTGCTAGATATCCAGCAGTTGAGTTTGTTGCCAGTTTTTTCATATTTTCGGTGAACTGCCCCAAAGCAAGTTCAACACGTCTCTGCATGATTGGCTGGTCTTTGTAGAGACTTCTGCTATCTGCTAAAAGTTGATCCACTTTAGATAGAACAGTTTGTTCATCAAATGCTCCAGGTTGATAGGTCGATTGTAGGGCTGGAATCTTGTTTTTCAAAGCTACTTCATAGCCCTTAGTTTGAACCTTGATGTAGTGATTGTGGTCTCCGTGAGGAATCACAAAACTACCACTTTCTACCTGTAAACTATAAGGAGACACCCCATCACGTAGGGCAGTCGTATAAAGTTCATTTAGGAAATCCAGTTCTGGATTCCCAGTTTGGAGAGGAATACGAACATGTTCTTTTCGAACAGCATAGGGATGGATATGGGTTGGATCATAGGCTTGATCCGGATTTCCAAAGACAAAGAATCCATTTGAAATACGAATCGCTTCGAGCGGAACCCCATAAGTCTGTGAGATATACTTGATTTTTTCTTCATCACTAGCATCTCTTGAGAAACTTTCCACAGTCTTTGCAAGTGGTTGAACCGGCTCAGACTGATGATTTTCTTTCAAGTGATCTTGGGCAGCTTTGATTTGAGCTGCAGTCAAGTCTTTCTTAAAGAAATAATGAGCGTGATCTCCATGAGAAACTACAAACCCTTGCTCATCCTCACTGATGACACGGTCAGCTGCAAAACCATGATCATGTTCTTCACCGTGATGGTGGTCATGCTCCTCTCCATCATGGTCATGATCTTCATGGTTGGTATCCTGACTTCCATGGTCACCGTCTTGGTCATGATGATGATCCGATTGAGCTGGATGCTCTGCTGGTTTGCTTGGATTTTCCAAAGGTGTTGGTTTCCCACTGTCGCTAGATAAAGGAATCATTCGCGCAATCTTTTCTTCCAAAGCAGAAAGCTTTGTATATGGGATAAAATGATAGTGATTTCCGTGTGGAATCGCTACGCCACTTGGTGTTCTGCTTGAAATCTTAGCAGGGTCAAAAATCAAGCCATCTGATTCAGCATAACGTTGACTACTTGGAAGAGCATAGAGTTGCTGCAATAGAGTTTGTAAGCTCTCTTCTGGATTGCTTGGCCTTTCAGCTTCTTGACTCGGATTGCTAGTTTGACTAGTTGCGTTTGGAGTCGGACGATAGTCAGTCACACCTGCTTGTTTTCTAGTTCCAGAAAGGTAGGCTTGGGCAGCAGCCAATTCGCTAGCAGACAAGGAACTCTTAGGAATGTAGTGGTAATGTCCACCATGAGGGACAATATAGGCATCACCAGTATCCTCGATAATATCAGACGGATTAAAGATGTAGCCATCGTCGGTAGTATAACGGCCTTGTGATTGCGCAAGTGTCACTGCACTGTTAGAAGTTGGTGCATCGTGAGTATGACCTTGTTTTTGGCGTTCAATTTCGTCCTTCGTACGAACGTTATCAGCATGTGCCGCATCCTTAAGGTAAACATAATACTTACCATCGACCTTGATAATGTAGCCACCTTTGATTTCATTAACAATATCAGCGTCTTTCAGTTGATAATTGGCATCTTTCATCAAAAGCTCTTCGCTGAAAATCGCGTCAAAAGGAACTTTACCATTGTAATAATGGAAATGATCACCGTGTGAAGTCACATAACCTTGATCGGTAATTTTCACGACAATTTGTTCTGCCTGAATGTCTTCTTTTTTGCTAACTTGGTCTGGTGTCTGATTCTCTGTTTTTTGAGAGTCTTGTTTTCCATCGACATAAGACACACGATTTTTATCTTTGTTTCCTTCTACCTGGTGTTGATTTAATGCATAGATACAAAGACTTAAGGAAAGGACTAGAGCCGATCCTGCTGCAAGATATTTTTTCTTAATTTTCATAATCTCCTCATTTTAATTCTTCTGCAAGAACATTCATATTTTCTTCTAGATTTTCTAAGTACGTTTTATCATTTTCAGGATCTGCTTCTAAAGGATTGAGTGTCTTTAGGCTAACTCCCGTTGATTTGACCAAGGTCTCAGCGACTTTAGAAGAAGCATTGCTCTCAGTAAAGATGGTTTTGACATTATAAGTTTTGACAAATTCCTGAATTTCTGTTAGTTGTCTCGGACTTGGCTCTTGTTCAGGGGAAATCCCTGCAATACCAAGTTGTTTCAATCCAAAACGTTTAGCCAAGTAAGAAAAGGCTGTGTGTTGCGTAACAAAAGTCTTTTGACTCGCTTTTTCAAAAATAGGCTGGTATTTTTTAGTCAATTCTTGGGCTTTAGCGATAAAGTTTTTAGCATTCTTTTGATACGTTTCCTTATTGGCACTATCAAGTTCCGAAAGTTTGTCTGCAATAATCTGTGCCTCTTCACCTGCTTTTTCTGGATCTAACCAAGTGTGAGGGTCGTAGAGTGTTTTTTCATCGATGCCGTCACCAGCTTCAACATCTTCCAAACCTGGTACACGCTCCAACGTCATTCCTTCAGAAGCTTCTAAAACCTTAACTTTTGAGTTTTTCAAGTTTGGATCTAGACTTCCCGCCCAAGATTCGAGCGTATGAGAATGGTAGACAAAGACATCCGCGTCATAGATAGCAGCAATGTCATTTGCTGACGGTTCAAAGGAGTGAATCCCACTACTTGACTGAATCATCCGTACGTCATTCAAGTCACCTGATACCTCTTTGACCATGGCATAGATTGGGTAAAAACTTGTTACAATCTTCATTCCTTTTGCTTCTTGTTTTTCTTTTTGACTACATGCTCCTAAGACAAGAGCCAACACACTGGCCATCAATAATAGTATTGTTCTTTTTTTCATCATTACTCCTTAACTAGTATTTAACCATTCAATTAACTAGTAAATAGTTTATCTTTATTTACACTATATGTCAAGATATTTTACATATTTTCATGAAAAAAATGAGAACTAGAACTTACATTCTGTTCTCATTTTCGATTTTAACTTTTCTAGTTCTCCTATCCTGTTTTTAGGATCTAGAAAATGCTACTACCTTTACTTGCTCTCCTTTAATAAAGCCAACAACTTTTCAGCTTCAGCCATAATGGTATTGTTATCCTGAGCACCAAATAGCAGGTTATTTTTTAAGCCAGTGAGAGTTTCTTTGGCATTGGACTTGATAATGGGGTCTTGGATCTTTGCAAGTAGCTCTTCAGCCTCTCTCAACTTCGCTTCAACCTTTTCAGTCTCGACCTGAGGTTCTTCTGGTTCCTCTGGTGATTCTTCCCCCGGCTTCTCAGTTGGTTTTGGAGATTCTGGTTTCTCACTTTGAGGCTTCTCTTCGCGAGGTTTTTCTTCCTCAGGTTTGTCTGTCCGAGGTTTCTCCACTGATGGTTTTTCAGTATGATTATTATCAGCTTGACCATTTTGGTTTCTTTGAACATGGTCACTTGCATTGCCCCAACCACTATCTGAATGCGGACGTTCGTTTGGATGTTCGACATAGTACTTGACAGTCGCAAAGAGATCTTCTAGACTATACCCCTTAGGTGCCTCATAAAGTCCTTCGTCAAACCACTCGAATTTGATGTTATGGTAATGATCATAATGAGGAATAATCAAGCTTCCGTTTTTGACTTCCACAGTATGTTGAAGATTGTAAGGTATACGATCAAGTGGCACCTTCTTAGCTGCTTTCACGCGGTTGTAGATAGCTTCTGCTCCCTTAGCCTCAGTATTTCCTGAATTCTGATGGTCTGTCGAAGGAGGTGTCAAACCTTTCTCTTTAGCATAAGCCTGGGCTGCCGCTCTTTCAGCTTCAGACAAACTATCTTTCTTAATCCAATGACTGTGGGTCATATGCGGAGTTACATAGGCATCCCCCTCATCACTGGTGATATCACGAGGATCAAAGATATAGCCATCTTCTGTTGTATACTTGCCTGCCAATTTGGCTACTTGAATCTCATCATCAGTGTAGGCAATTTGCGCATTTGGTTTTCCTAAACGTTCTGGATGACGAATCGGTGCTAGAAAGGCCAAGATATCATCCACCAACTTGACTTTATCACTTGAGGTATCATTGAGACGTTCCAACAGTTTATCCAAAGTGTCAAAATCAGCTTGGCGCCCTTTATTATCAAGTAAGTCTTGATGAACTCTTGCTAGCAAGTCATAAGCCTTATTATAAAATCCTTGATCACCAGATGGGAGGTTGGTTTTCTTAGCTCCGAGCTTATGAGCTAAACTTTCTTGCTTGGCTAGCTTACTATCAATGGCTGCAGTAGTTTCAGCTGATAATTCCTTGGCAGGAATATAACGAGATGTTCCATTCTCCTCAAATACATAACCATCATCTACTTTTCGAATTGCCTGTTTGACCAATTTTTCGTCAATTGGATTGCTTGGAGATGGTTGAGGATTTGGTGCAGGTTGCGGGCTTGGACTAGGTTCCGGAGTCGGTTGTGGACTTGGTTGTTCTGGTCTTGAATCTGGCACCCTATGGTTCGAACTGTACTGTAGAGGAATAATACGAGCGATTCGTTCTTCCAATTCAGACATCTGTGAATAAGGGATGAAATGGTAATGGTTCCCATGAGGCACAGCAACTCCTCTAGCTGTTCGACTTGTAATCTGTGCTGGGTCGAAGACAAGGCCATCAGATTCTACGTGTCGTTGGCTGAGTGGCAAGGCGTAAAGTTGTTTCAGAAGGCTATCAATATCCTCATCACTCTGACTTGCTTGGTTATCGTCGCTACTGTTGTTAGCTGTGTTCGTGTTCGTATAGCTGTTGCTTTGATTGTTATAGCTGTTGCCTTGGTTATTATAGGATGGGGTCCATCTATCTATATCGTAACTACTACTGTTGTTATTGGTACGGCGATAAGTAGGCGTATTCGATTGACCACTTCTACCAGATAGGAAGGCTTCTGCGGCAGCCAATTCGCTGGCTGATAACTCACTCTTAGGAATGTAGTGGTAATGGTCGCCATGAGGAACGATGTAAGCATCACCAGTATCTTCAATGATATCAGAGGCATTAAAGATGTAGCCATCATCTGTGGTGTAGCGTCCTTGTGAACGTGCCAAAGCTACCGCACCATCATTTGCTGAAGTTCCTCCTTCACGATGCTGACTATGCTCTTGTTTTTGTCGATTGATTTCTTCTTTCGTACGAACATTATCTGCATGGGCCGTATCCTTAAGGTATACATAGTATTTTCCATCTACCTTGATAACATAACCACCCTTGATTTCACTGACAATATCCTCGTCCTTGAGCTGGTAGTTTGGATCCTTCATCAGCAACTCTTCACTGATGATAGCGTCATAAGGGACTTTGCCATTATAGTAATGATAGTGGTCGCCATGCGAAGTGACATAGCCCTGGTCTGTTATCTTGATGACGATTTGCTCCGCATTGATGCCTTCTTTCTTGCTGACTTCATCAGGAGTCAGATTCTCTGTTTTTTGCGCAGCCTGTTTTCCATCTATATAGGAAACACGATTATTTTCTTTGACCGTTCTAGCTTGATACAGTCCCAACTCATAAGAACAAACACTTAAAATTAAAGCTGCCGCAGAACCAGCTAGATATTTTTTATTAATTTTCATCGAAACTCTCTTTCTTTTTGATATTTCTAGTTGCAATTCATTTCTAAATTGCAGAAACTCCTCTCTAAAAGTTAACTGGTTAATAGTTTACTCCTAAATTTGGAACTTGTCAAGAATTTTATGAACCAGTTAACGATTTTTTTGTTTTCTACACTATCTTCTATCTGAACAGTCTGATTTGAGAATCCTATATTGAAAATCAATCACCAAATTTTTTAAAAAAAATCCCTGCAACCGAGTTGCAAGGACCTTTCAATTAATCAAAGTCAACGTATTCTTTTTGAAGTTCAAGAACTTCTTCCATTGTTGAGCATTCTGTAAGGGCACGGTTTGCGTACTCTTCCATCTTAGCTGTATCCAATTTCTTCATCAAGCTACGTGTACGAAGAACAGATGTTGCTGACATAGAGAACTCATCCAAGCCCATTCCTACAAGAAGTGGAACTGCTTTTTGGTCACCGGCCATCTCACCACACATACCAGCCCATTTACCTTCAGCGTGAGCTGCTTTGATAACGTTGTTAATCAAACGTAGGATTGATGGGTTGTATGGTTGGTAAAGGTATGAAACTTGCTCGTTCATACGGTCTGCTGCCATTGTGTATTGGATCAAGTCGTTTGTACCAATTGAGAAGAAGTCAACTTCTTTTGCAAATTGGTCTGCAAGCATTGCTGCTGCTGGGATTTCGATCATGATACCAACTTGGATATTATCCGCAACTGCAACACCTTCAGCAAGAAGGTTTGCTTTTTCTTCGTCAAAGACTGCTTTCGCTGCACGGAATTCTTTCAAGAGCGCAACCATTGGGAACATGATACGCAATTGACCGTGTACAGACGCACGAAGAAGGGCACGGATTTGTGTGCGGAACATAGCATCTCCAGTTTCAGAAATAGAGATACGAAGGGCACGGAATCCAAGGAATGGGTTCATTTCATGAGGCATATCGAAGTAAGGAAGTTCCTTATCTCCACCGATATCCATTGTACGAACGACAACAGGTTTACCGTTCATTCCTTCAAGTACAGCCTTGTAAGCTTCGTACTGCTCGTCTTCTGTTGGGAAGTCTTGAGAATCCATGTACAAGAACTCTGTACGGTAAAGACCGACAGCTTCGGCACCGTTGGCATTGACACCTTCAACGTCTTTTGGAGTACCGATATTGGCAGCCAATTCAAAGTGTTTGCCATCAGCAGTTACTGTTTTAGCATCTTTCAAGAGAGCCCATTCAGCTTTTTGCTTCGCATAAGCTTCACCAGCAGCCTTGAATTCTGCCGCTTGCTCATCAGTTGGGTTGATAATCACTTCACCAGTGATACCGTTAACAGCCAGGATATCACCATCTTTAACAATTTCAGTGATGTTGTTTGTACCCAATACTGCCGCGATTTCAAGTGTACGCGCCATGATAGCTGAGTGGCTTGTACGTCCACCGATGTTGGTTACAAAAGCTTTTACAAAGTTTTTGTCCAATTGAGCTGTATCGGAAGGAGTCAAGTCATGCGCAATCACGATCACTTCTTCATTGATAGAAGCTGGGTTTGGCAACTTCTTACCAAGGAGATTTGCCAATACACGTTTTGTCACGTCGCGGATATCCGCTGCACGTTCTTGCATGTATGGGTTGTCTTCCATACCTTCAAAGATAGTGATAAACATGTCTGTCACTTCTTTCAGACCTGCTTCTGCATTCACTTTCTTCGCACGGATTGTTTCCTTGATTTGGCTGATCATTTCTGGGTCAGCAAGAACCATTAAGTGAGCGTCAAAAACTTGAGCTGCTTCTTCACCGAGCGTACCTACTGCTTTCTCACGAATAACAGAAAGCTCGTCTTGTGATGCTTTTAGAGCGGCATCAAGGCGAGCTTCTTCTGCGTTTGTATCTTCGACTGTAATAGTCTCAAATGACAAATCCGGTTGAACGAGTAGATATGCTTTTGCAACTGCAACACCGTCTGATGCTGCGATTCCTTTAAGCATTTCTGTCATTTTCCTTATGCCAATCCTTCTTTTTCCATAGTTTCAGTGATAGCAGCGATTGCGTCGTCAGCATCTGCACCTTCAGCTAAAATTGTGACGTCAGCACCTTGGCCAACACCAAGACTCATAACACCCATGATAGATTTAAGGTTTACTGATTTACCTTTGTATTCAAGAGTGATATCTGAAGCAAATTTGCTAGCTGTTTGAACCAACAATGTTGCTGGACGTGCGTGAATACCTGTTTCTGCCACTACGTGGAAATCTTTAGAAGCCATAGTTTGACTCTCCTTTAGTTATTTCTTTTTTGGATTATATGTGATAACCCTTACAAGACTGTATTATATCACCTTCTAGATAATTTTTCAAGTATTTTATGGACTTTTACTGAAAATGAAATTGCTTCTTTTTTCTATCATACAGGTACTATGGGAAATTTAGGCACTAATTATTAAAAGAATATTACCTTCAAAATTCCAATTTTCAAAGCTATTTTCCCTTAATACCAATCAGAGGACAATCCTAGTAAATAATGAAATAATACTATTTAACTATAATTAATATAACTCAGTAAATCTATTATTTGAAAAGACTTCATCAAATACTAAATACTGAAATTCTAAAACCTACTCTTACCATCAACAGTAGAGAATTTATCCAATTTGCTACTTAAAGTAAAATAAGTTTGTAGCCCCTAACAGTAAAAAGGTAGATATATCTAAGTGGTATAAGTAGAGCTAAAACTTTGATTGATTCCATTCAAATAAAGTATCCAACCAATCAAAAACGACATTATGGGCGAGTCTTAGATTATTGACTTGGCAATGAGCGTCCGCACCACTTTCCGCCTCAAATACTTGAAGTTTAGTTTGTTGATTTTTAGATTTAAGTGCTTCATAAATTACCTTAGTTTGATGCTGCAGTTCAGCACCCTCACCCTTTCCCATGATAAAAAGGCATGGGCATTGAATTTTTTGATAATCCACAATCTTTGCATGGTTAAATACATCATCAATAGCACTCTTAAAATCAGAAGTACCAAACTGCCATGCATACTTTTTAAGATTTAAATTTGCTGATTCATTCAAATTTCCAGCTAATTTTAAAATGGCATTTATTAACCAACTAGGTGCTTTCAAACTTGATCCAAATTCTTTTCTGAAAAGTTCTGCAACATCGTAAATAGGGGTACTAGCAATCCAAGCATGAATTCTTGGATCCTTTTCGACAGCTTGTGCGGTAAAATATCCCCCTCCGCTGACACCATAAATAGCTAAATAATTTAGTTTAGGATTTCTATTTTCCAACCAGTCTATGCATAATGAAATTGGAATAGAAGCATCCACATCAAAGACCAGCCCTCTACTAGGATTGCTCCCTTGACCAGGAAGATCAACCATTAAAACATTATAATTTCGTATCCATCCAGGATATCCTGCAAAGTAAAATAAATCTTCGCGATAAGTATCACCTCCACCAATCATGATTAGCGTTGGACAATTATCACCGCTATGAAGATAATACCCAGGCAAGTAAGAACCCTGATAGGGAATAGTTAGTTTTTCAATCGGTGCACCTAGTGAATGAATTGCACTAGAAAACACCTTCTCCATTTGACGAACGGTCGGTAAATACTCGTCAGAAAATGGATCGGTAAACTGAATTGCCGAGCGAAGTGAGTAGGTCTGTGCAAGATAATACTGCGCCTTTGTTTGTTCACTCAATCCTGAATTACTTGCTTCTTGTTCAAGGTAGTTTACATGCGATAAAAATACATTTTTCCAGTCATCAGGCTTTGGTGAGTTCCCCAATCTTTGAGCAAGATAATAAAGCTCTCCATGAGTGAAACCAAAAATTTCACCGATTCCTAACAACCAATTAAAGAAAAAATCCGTATCACCATTCTTAAAAAATATTTGAGTTGATTGCCGTTTTAAAATAACATCATTTTCTTTCACCACGCGCCTCCTAATTCTGTGTTCTTTCATTCATTTAATCTAATTATAATCTGATAACATTCTCTATCAAGCAAAAGCATCCAGATATCCATTTTCTAATCTTATAATCACAGATACTATATCACATAAAATGAACTTTCTCAAACATTGTATTTATATACTCCTTATAAAAGGATACGAAACTCATAAGTATCCTATATAAAATTAACCAATGATCCATTTTTATGAATACAGCATAATCTGTCATTTCCACTTTTGTTATATTTTAGATATTCTAATACAAAATATTGGGACATCTTGTGTAGAAAATTTCTTTTTTCGTAAATATCACAGTTTCTGTTTTGTTAAAGCATTGTCTCAGCTAGACTTATTCCTGTTCTTACGATTTTTGCTATTTTCTTCGTTTTCCTTTCTGATAACTTGCTGAAAATCTTCTATTCAAGTTGCCAATATACAGTATGTAGTTTTTTTATTTTGAGAAAGTTTGACAATTCAACGGAAGTCAAAATTTATGTTTCAAAAAAACACTATATCTTGTGTTTTGATTTCAAAACTGTAACTTTTTAGCACAAGATTTAGTTTAAAAAGTTTGACAAAGTTTTTTTTTCTGATATACTAAGAAAGTAATCTATTTTGAAAGAGGAGTTACGAAAATGGTAACGGTTTATTCTAAAAATAATTGTGTACAATGTAAAATGACCAAACGTTTCTTGGATAGCAACAACGTGGCTTATCGTGAGATCAATCTTGACGAGCAACCTGAGTACGTCGATCAAGTTAAAGAGCTCGGTTTCAGCGCTGCTCCTGTTATCCAAACACCAACTGAAGTCTTTTCAGGTTTCCAACCAGGAAAACTGAAACAATTAGCATAATCTTAGTAAATCATCCAGAAGAAACTCGCTTCTAGGGCTAACTTAGAGGCCTTTCTTTTGTAATCAGGTTAGATAAGGAAAATTTTATGGGATTAAAACATCTTGAAGACGTGACTTACTTCCGTCTCAATAACGAAATCAACCGTCCTGTTAATGGACAAATCATGCTGCATAAAGATAAAGAAGCCTTGGATGCCTTCTTTAAAGAAAATGTAGTACCAAATACAATGGTTTTTGATTCGATCACTGATAAAATCAACTACCTCATTGAACACAACTACATTGAAACAGCATTTATCAAAAAATACCGTCCAGAGTTTTTGGAAGAATTATCTCAATTTATTAAAGAACAAAACTTCCAATTCAAATCATTCATGGCTGCCTATAAGTTTTACAACCAATATGCCTTGAAGACTAACGATGGGGAATACTACCTTGAAAGCATGGAAGACCGTGTCTTCTTTAATGCACTTTACTTTGCTGACGGGGATGAAGCAATTGCGACTGATATTGCCAATGAAATCATCCACCAACGCTACCAACCTGCTACTCCTTCCTTTTTGAACGCAGGTCGTGCTCGTCGTGGGGAGTTGGTATCTTGTTTCTTGATTCAAGTAACTGATGACATGAACTCTATCGGACGTTCTATCAACTCAGCTCTTCAACTTTCACGTATCGGTGGTGGTGTAGGTATTACTCTAAGCAACCTTCGTGAAGCTGGCGCACCTATCAAAGGTTATGAAGGAGCAGCTTCTGGTGTCGTTCCAGTTATGAAACTCTTCGAAGACAGTTTCTCCTACTCAAACCAACTTGGTCAACGTCAAGGTGCTGGTGTTGTCTACCTCAACGTCTTTCACCCAGATATCATCGCCTTCCTTTCCACTAAGAAAGAAAATGCTGATGAAAAGGTTCGTGTAAAGACCCTTTCACTTGGTGTTGTAGTACCCGATAAATTCTACGAATTAGCTCGTAAAAATGAAGAAATGTACCTCTTCAGCCCATACTCTGTAGAGCTTGAGTATGGTGTACCATTCAACTATATTGACATCACTGAAAAATACGATGAATTAGTCGCAAATCCAAATATCCGCAAGACAAAAATCAAGGCGCGTGATTTGGAAACTGAAATCTCTAAATTGCAACAAGAATCTGGTTACCCTTATGTAGTCAACATTGATACGGCTAACCGTGCAAACCCTGTTGATGGAAAGATTATCATGAGTAACTTGTGTTCTGAGATTCTTCAAGTTCAAGAACCAAGCTTAATCAACGATGCTCAAGAATTCCTTCAAATGGGAACGGACGTTTCATGTAACCTTGGTTCAACCAACGTGGTCAACATGATGACCTCACCTGACTTTGGTCGTTCTATTCGCGCTATGGTTCGTGCCCTTACTTTCGTTACAGATAGTTCACACATCGTAGCTGTCCCTACTATCGACCACGGAAACAGTTTAGCTCACACCTTTGGTCTTGGTGCCATGGGGCTTCATAGCTACCTTGCCCAACAACTGATTGAGTACGGATCACCTGAGTCAATTGAATTTACAAGCATCTACTTTATGCTTATGAACTACTGGACCTTGGTTGAGTCAAACAATATCGCGCGCGAACGTGGCATCACCTTCCACAACTTTGAAAAATCAGACTATGCTAACGGAAGCTACTTTGACAAGTATGTGACAGGCGAGTTTGTTCCAAAATCAGACCGTGTTAAAAAACTCTTCAAAGATGTCTTTATTCCAAGTGCTGCTGATTGGACTGAACTTCGCGAAAAGGTTCAAGCAGATGGTCTTTATCACCAAAACCGCCTTGCTGTAGCTCCAAATGGTTCTATCAGTTACATCAACGATGTTTCTGCATCTATCCACCCGATTACGCAACGTATCGAAGAACGCCAAGAGAAGAAAATCGGTAAAATCTACTATCCAGCTGCAGGCTTGTCAACAGAAACTATCCCTTACTACACTTCTGCTTACGACATGGATATGCGTAAGGTAATTGATGTTTACGCTGCTGCGACAGAGCACGTGGATCAAGGACTTTCACTCACCCTCTTCATGCGTAGCGACATTCCAAAAGGTCTTTACGAATGGAAGAAAGAAAACAAACAAACGACACGTGACCTATCTATCCTTCGTAACTATGCCTTTAACAAGGGTATCAAGTCTATCTACTACGTCCGTACCTTTACAGACGACGGTGGGGAAGTTGGTGCTAACCAATGTGAAAGCTGTGTGATTTAATTTTAGTCAAAGGCAACCACATTTTCTCAGACTACTGATTAAGTTACCCGTCATACAAAACTTGATAAGTATCTTAAATACTATGAAAAACTAAAAAGTCGGGCTTCCGACTTTTTGTGCGATACTCTTCTCAGACTATGATAAAATAAAGAGGATTCGACAATCGCATTATTACATACAGAAAGAGATTTCAAATGGAAACTTACTACAAAGCCATTAACTGGAATGCCATCGAAGATGTCATCGACAAATCAACTTGGGAAAAGCTGACAGAGCAATTCTGGCTTGATACGCGCATCCCCTTGTCAAATGACCTAGACGACTGGAGAAAACTATCAAACAAGGAAAAAGACCTAGTAGGAAAAGTATTTGGTGGTTTGACCCTTTTGGATACCATGCAATCTGAAACAGGAGTTCAGGCGCTTCGTTCAGACATCCGTACACCGCATGAGGAAGCTGTTTTCAACAACATCCAATTTATGGAATCTGTCCACGCAAAATCTTACTCTTCTATCTTTTCAACCTTGAATACCAAGGCTGAAATTGAAGAAATCTTTGAATGGACCAACACTAATCCCTACCTACAAAGAAAAGCGGAAATTATCAATGAAATCTATCTCAATGGTAGCCCACTAGAAAAGAAAGTTGCCAGCGTTTTCCTTGAAACCTTCCTCTTCTACTCTGGTTTCTTTACACCACTTTACTATCTCGGTAACAACAAACTGGCCAACGTTGCGGAAATCATCAAACTAATCATCCGTGATGAGTCTGTTCATGGAACTTACATTGGTTACAAATTCCAACTTGGTTTCAATGAATTGCCTGAAGAAGAGCAAGAAAAACTCAAAGAATGGATGTACGACCTGCTCTACACTCTCTACGAGAACGAAGAAGGTTATACTGAAAGTCTCTATGACGGTGTTGGTTGGACCGAAGAAGTTAAAACCTTCCTTCGCTACAATGCCAATAAGGCTCTTATGAATCTTGGACAAGATCCACTCTTCCCAGATTCGGCTGATGATGTTAACCCAATCGTAATGAACGGAATCTCAACAGGAACATCCAACCACGACTTCTTCTCCCAAGTCGGAAATGGTTACCTTCTTGGTGAAGTTGAGGCCATGCAAGACGATGACTACAACTACGGTTTAGATTAAAAATAAGCTTTAATCCATACTTCTCACAGTTTGTTTAAACAGACTGTGAGATTTTTGTTTTTGTTTTATTTTGTTTTTTTCTATTTGATTGATTGAGCGTTTTATGGTAAGATAATAATAGTAGAAATCGAGGTGATAAGGATGCTAAAGCAAGAAAAACTAGATAGTATTCTAGAAGCAGTAAACACAAAAGGCACTATTACTGTAAAAGAGATTATGGAGAGTCTTGATGTATCAGATATGACAGCTCGCCGCTACTTACAAGAATTGGCAGATAAGGATTTGCTGGTTCGTGTGCACGGTGGCGCTGAAAAACTTCGTACAGGTTCTCTCTTAAACAACGAACGCTCAAACGTTGAAAAACAAGGCTTGCAGATTGCTGAAAAACAAGAAATTAGCCGTTTTGCAGGTCATTTGATTGACGAAGGTGAAACCATTTTTATCGGGCCAGGAACAACCTTAGAATGTTTTGCTCGTGAGCTCCCTATCGATAACATTCGTGTTGTAACAAACAGTCTTCCTGTTTTTCTCATCCTAAACGAACGAAAATTAACAGATTTGATCTTGATTGGCGGAAATTATCGCTCTATCACTGGTGCTTTTGTAGGGACACTTACCTTGCAGGATTTGACAAACCTTCAGTTTTCTAAGGCATTTGTTAGCTGTAATGGTATTAAGAATAAGGCAATTGCTACTTTCAGTGAAGAAGAGGGCGAGGTACAACGAATCGCCTTGAACAATGCCAATAAAAAATACTTACTGGCAGACCACAGCAAGTTTAATAAGTTTGATTTTTACACTTTCTACAATATCTCAGAGATTGATACCATCGTTTCAGATTCCGAACTGAGTCAGGAGACATTTGAAGATCTGTCGAAACAAACAACCATTCTTTTATCAAAACCATAAAAATTCCCCTGCCTTTTGGCGGGGAATTTTTGTTGAATTTTATTCAATAAGTTGTGTCTCAGCTAGTTTTTTATACCAGTGAGCCGATTTCTTTGGATAGCGCTCCTGGGTTTCAAAATCAACATAGAAGAGGCCGTAACGCTTTTCATAACCGTTTGACCATGAGAAGACGTCCATCAATGACCAAATGAAGTAACCTTTTACATTAGCTCCATCTGCAATCGCATCAGACAAAACTTCCAAGTGCTGCTTCACATAATCAATCCGCCCATCATCGTAGACTGTCCCATCCACAAACTCATCTTTGTATCCGAGACCATTCTCTGTGATGTAGATTTTCTTGTAATTTGGGTAATCTTTCTTCACGCGCATGATTTGATCATACAAACCTTGAGGATAGATAATCCAATCCCAGTCCGTACGTGGCACATAATCTGGAGCTACTCGACGTCCAACTCCCTTAATCTGATACTTAGAGCTTCCTTTTTCACCTTTTCCATTGTGGATGATTTCCGTCTCTCCATCAAAGGCTTGCATCCAATCACTCATGTAGTAGTTAATGCCGAGGAAGTCATTCAAGTCTTTTGCTGCTTCTAATGCATCGAAGTCTTCTTCACGCAAATCTAAGCTTCCACCATTGACTGCTAAGATATGGTTGACACCTTCCATGGTTTCTTCGGAATAGCGTCCTAGATAAGTCGCATCCAAAATAAATTTATTGTGGATGATATCTTCCAGCTCAGCAGCGCGAACATCTGCTGGATTATCTGGATCCAGAGGATACTTAGTAGGCAGGGCATGAACCACACCAATTTCACCTTTATAACCTTTACCTTTATATAGCTTGACTGCACGCGCATGCGACACCATCATATTGTGATGAGATTGGAAGACTTTGGCAAGGTCGTACTGAATACCTGGAGGGAATTTCCCAACCAAGTATTGACCATCACCAATTGGCCCAATTTCATTAAAGGTTGTCCAATAGTTAACTTCAGGAAATTCTTCAAAACAGAAAGCCGCGTAGTCTACAAAGTGTTCAATGTTTTCACGGTTTAAGAAGTCTCCATTTGAATGTAGAGCTTCTGGCGTGTCAAAGTGATGAAGAGTTACAAAGGGCTCAACATGCCGTTTGTGACATTCTGCAAATAGATTATGATAGAACTCAACCCCCTTGTCATTAACCTTCCCATAACCAGTTGGAAAGATACGTGACCAAGCGATTGAAATACGGATACCATTGACACCATACTCTTCTGCAAGTTTGAGGTCAACTGGGTATTTGTGGTAGAAATCACTGGCTGGTTCAGCAGTGTACCAGTAGTTATCTTTGAGGTATTTGTCCCAGGCAACTGGTCCTTTACCATCGGTATTGGTCGCACCTTCTGCTTGATAGGCTGCTGTTGCCCCGCCAAAAATAAAGTCTTTTGGAAGTGTTTTTGTCATTTGATTCACCTTTCAAGAAATAGAAATGAGATGGAGATAGAGTTGGGAGGAGTTCCGCCATCTCACTTCTTTGCTATTTACATTTTATTCTTCGAACTGCGCTTGAACAAAGGCAAGAGCGCCTTTTCCATCACGAGTCAGTTTAATGTATTGGCCACCTTCTGTCTTGGCAAGTTTGATACCAAGTTTGTCGGTTTCGGCCTTCATGTCTTCAAAGTTTGAAGCTACTTGAGGAGCAAGGATAACTAGATCAAACTCAGGCAACATTTCACGGTGAGCACCATAGCCACCAGCTGCTGCTTTAACAGGAACTTTGTACTCTGCAGCTGCCTTGTTTAGAGCATTTGCAAGGAGACCACTTGTACCTCCTCCTGCACAGAGAACGAGAACATTTGTTTCTTCTGTAATTGTGTTTTGCGCTTCTTCTACACCTGCTTTTTCAAGAATAGCATCTGCTTTGGCAGTATTGAAGTTTGCTGCTACTTTTTCTTTCAATTCATCATTGGCTTTACCTGAACGCTCTTCTTCAAGAATTTGTTCATCATAAACCTTGAGGAATGGATAGTAAATGGCTACGTCAACAAGGATTAACAAAGCAGCAAGTACAAATGACAAGAATTGGAAGTTTGTACCGAGAACAATACCGAGCGGACCTGGTGTTGTCCAAGGAAGGTTGGCAGTAAATGAGTTCATGCCAAGCGTCTCAATGAAGAATTTAAAAATCCATACGTTGGCAATTGGCGCAAAGATGAATGGAATAAAGAAGATTGGGTTCAAGACAAGCGGTGCACCAAACAAGATTGGTTCATTTACACCAAAGAAAGTTGGAACTACTGAAGCACGTCCGATTGCACGGTTACGTTTCGATTTGGTTAACCACATGAACATGAATGGAACAACCAGTGTCGCACCAGTACCACCCATGGTAACGATAAACATTTGTGTACCAGAAGTAAGAATCTTGTCAGCGTGCATACCTTGTTGGAGAAGGTTCAAGTTGACTTCGGCATTTGCATAGGTAATCGCTGCGATAGCAGGTTCAACGATAGATGGACCATGGATACCAACAAACCAGAAGAAGGCAAAGGCACCAAAGATAATGGTAATACCTAGATAGCCATCAGCAGCTGAGAATAATGGTGCAAAGAATTTACCGATTGATTCAGCTACGCTTGCACCAACAAAATGACGAGCTAGTAAATCAAGAGCATAAAGAGAAACCACTGATAGAGTGAATGGAATCACATCTTTAAAGACTTGTGAGATATTTGGTGGAACTTCGTCAGGCATACGAATAGTGACGTTGTTCTTAACACAAACCTTATAGATGGCTACAGTAACAAAGGCAGCAAGGAAGGCCGAAAGCAAACCTTTTGTCCCCAAGAATCCAGTAGCTAGTCCATTTTCGATAGGATCAGCTGCTAACATTAACAAACCAACAATCGCAGCCAAAAGTGTCGACATATAGTTGATTTGGTTGGTTTTCTCCATGCTACGGTTTACTGAGTCGGTCAATGACTTAGCTGTTGTACCAGCTACCAAGAGAGCTAGAATCCCCATTGAATAGCTATAAGGTTTCATGAGGAGATTGACAACATCGTCAGACCATTTAAAGCCCCATGAGTTAGGAACAAAGGCAATCAAGATAAAGATACTTGAGAAGAGAATGACTGGCATCCCAGCAATGAAACCATCACGAATAGCGCGAAGGTAGATATTACGAGACAGTTTTTCAAAGAAAGGCTTTCCTTTCTCGATAAAAGCAATTAGTTTGTTCATTACTTAACTCCTCTCTTGTAAAGTTCGATTAAATGGTGCATCAAGTCTTTGAGCAAGATAGTTGTCATCAAGTGATCCTGACCATGCATCATGGTCACACTATAGGCCAAATCTTCACCAGCTGCTTCCTTGGTCAATAGACTTGTTTGCGCGTGATGAGCCTCGGCGATACAGCCACCAGCTTCCTCCACGAGAGTATCAGCTTTCGCAAAATCGCCAGCTTCAGCAGCCTTCAAGGCTTCCAATAGTTTCGAACGAGCATCGCCAGCATAGGCTACGATTTCAAAACCTAACAATGTTACTTCTTCTCTATTCATGATAGAATTCTCCTTATGTATTTTTAATTAAATTTTTATGACAATAAACGTTGGATATGTAGAACTAGATAAACTCGCTCACTCTTATACAAATCAAGACCCGTATGTTGCGTAATCACATCATAGATCTTGGAACCCACCTCAAACGCTTTTGGATAGGATTGTTTAATATGATCTTCCATATCCAGAAGTGATTGGTTATCATCTCTAGATCTGTCTAAATAATCCAAGAAATAATTCAAATGAATCATAAAACGATCATAGAAATGATTATTCTCTTTGGTTCGTTGAATTGCATAACACTTTAGCACTTCTTCGACATTCCTGAGAATTTCTTTCCTCTTATCAATCGACTCCACAAGTTCCACTTCATTTTCACCTTCAGCATTAATGAAATGATAAGCAATCCGAATAATTTCATCCTCAGGGAAATGATCTGTCAACTTCTGACGATAGATTTCAAAGGCTTCCTTTGCGATTTGAAAAGCGACAGGATACTTAGTGGAAATATCTGGCAGATTACTATCCTTGTACCTTCCTTGTACTAGAGCTTGGTAAGAACAGTAAATATGATCTGTCAATGTCACATAGAGATACTCTTGAATCGGATAATGATATTTCTTAGAAAGCTTATCAATAATCTCATAGGTCACTGTGATAAAATCCAGCGGAACATCTTTGAGCAGAGCCATAAAATTTTCTCTGGACTCTTCTGTCTTCATCCGAAAGATTTTCTCAACTTGTTCTTCAGCAATCAAATCCCCCTTCTTTTTCCCAAATGCAATCCCCTTACCAATCACAATCACTTCTTCTCCTTTGTCGTTTCTGACAAGCGAGACGTTGTGATTCATTGGATTTAGAATTCGATACATGGCAACCTCCTTTTATCTCTTAATGGTATATGAGTATAAAAAATGACCACAAATGAACTAGAAAATCTACCGATTTCTAATTCACCTGTGATCATGCCTAATATTACTTAGTAACACTCACCTTGTATTAACTTGTGATTTAAGTATAGCACAAGTAAGTTTTTTTGTAAACCTTTACATTCAACTTTTTTTAAAATTTTTATTTAGATCAATGTTCCTAAGATTAGGGGGAAAACTTATACACGTTCAGTCCATGAAGTCGCTGTGGTTTGGAGAACTTTGTTGAGTTCATCAATGTTCTCAAATCCAGTTGTGCGTAGCCATTCACGAGCTGCTGCTTCACCGTCTTTGATGTAGGCTTCAACTGATCCAGCCCAAGTTGCACGGCCACAAAGAACACCGTTGAAGTTTGCGCCTGATTCGTGGGCAAAGACAAGTGTTTCTTGGAAGAGTTTAGCTGATACACCTGCACTTAAGTAGATGTAAGGAAGATTTGTTGCTTCGTCTTGCGCTTTGAAGAAGGCTGCTGCTTCTTCACGTGTATATACTACTTCACCTTCAGCGAAGCCTTCAACATATTTAATGTTAACAGGAACTTCAACTTTCAAGACATCAATGTTAAAGCGTGGGTCTGAGAAGACCTTCATGGCACCGATAACCTTGTGTGGTTTCACTTTGGCATATTCTGCAGAACCTGCATCAGCAATTTTTTCATCGTAAGCGAGGATTTCAAGGAAGAATGGAATGTCTTCCGCCACACACTCAGAACCGATGCGTTCGATGTAGGCTTGTTTTTGTTGGTTGAGTTCGTCAGAGCTATCTACATCGTAGTAAAGCAAGAACTTCACAGCGTCTGCGCCTTGTTCCTTGATGCGTTTTGCAGACCAAACATCCAAACAGTCAGGCAAGCGTTTGGTGCTTGTTGTATCGTAACCAGTTTTCTCATAAGCAAGGAGAAGACCAGCATTGGCATCGAGAGCTTTTGTAGCTGGAAGTCCATACTCAGGGTCGAGAAGCATAGAGGATGCGTATTTAGTCAATTCATCTGCAACCAAAACTTTGAGTTCTTCCATTTGAGCGACTGTTGGCTCTTCTGTTTGGTATTGAGCCATGAGGCGTTTCAAAGCACCACGTTGGTCAAAGGCAAGAGCTGAGATAATGCCATTTTCATCTGAGAGTTTTTCTAAGCGTGCACGTTTTTGTTCTGTTAAAGCCATTTTATACCTCTTTTACTATTAATTGATCATATAGAGCCTGATAGTTGGCCATATTGACATGACCTGTCATCTTTTCTTGAGCATTGAGCATACCAAGGACATTTGCCTTGATGAGGAGTTCTTGATCAGTTGCCTTATGAAGAAGTCCTGATGAAATACCTGCAACAGTAGAATCTCCAGATCCGACAGGATTGACCACCTGAATTCTTGGAATATCTACCTTGTAGAAAGTATCACCATGTTTTGCAAAAACACCATTTGCACCAAGTGACACGATAATCCACTCAATCCCTGCAAATAGAGGCTCTTGAAGAACTTCTTTTAATTCATCCAAATCCTCAGAAACTTCTCTACCTAGAAGCTGAGACAATTCTTCGTTATTTGGTTTGATTACTGTTGGTTTGTGTGGTGATTCAAGGACAGCCTGAAGAGCTGCACCTGAGCAGTCTAGAACAACTGGTTTGCCTGCTTGATTAGCAAGTTCTACTAAGCTTGCATAATAGTCAACTGGAAGCCCAGCTGGCAGACTACCTGAGATAGCGACTACTTCCACAGTGTCAAGGAGATTTTCGAAATGAGCCAAGAAATCTTGCCCTTCTTGTTCAAGAACTTCGGGACCTTTTTCAAGGATTTCTGTTTGGTTTTCACCGTGTAGAATAGCAATACAGTTACGAGTCTCTCCTTGAATCGAGAAGAAACGTTTCGTTACTTTATCATCGATATGCTCTACTAAAAACTCACCAAGTTTACCACCGACCAAACCAGTAGCAACAACAGAATCGCCAAATTCTGAAAGAACTCGTGTAACATTAAGACCTTTACCACCAGCTGTCTTGGTCACGTCCACCACACGGTTGACAGTGTCAATTTTCAATTCATCCAGAGGATAAGAAATATCAATGGATGGATTCATTGTGACTGTTAAAATCATGCGTCACCTCTTAGTCGTGGTATTCACCGCGATCCCATTTTTCAAGGAATTCTGTAAAGAAGTTTGCATCTGCTTGATGAGCATTGTGAGTTTCAACGTGCTCAATTTTCGCAATCAATTTTTTATTTTCTTCTGATGGTTTGTATTCAGCATTGATGAAAGCTTCAATGATATCGCACATGAGCAATTCACCAGTGATTTTACCACCAAAACCAATAACGTTGGCGTTCAATTGTTCTTTTGCATAAAGAGCTGTTGTCATATCACGAACCAAGGCAGAACGAACTCCTGGAACCTTGTTGACAGCGTTGTTGATACCAACACCTGTACCACAGATACATACCCCAAGATCAGCTTGACCGCTTGTAACGGCTTCACCAACTTTTTTACCAAAGATTGGGTAGTGAGTACGTGTGTGGTCATAGGTACCAAAGTCGATGACTTCATATCCTTTTGATTTCAAAAATTCTGAAACCGCCATTTTTTCATCTGTTACGATGTGGTCACATCCAATTGCAATTCTCATTTTAACTTACCTTTCTTACTGTAATCTAATTAGCACATTTTGTTCAACATATCAACACGAATTTGGTGACGACCACCGTCGTATTTACCGTTAACAAAACCTTTAGCAATATTTTTAGCCAATTCATCACCAACAAGTTGTGCACCCATAGTGATCATACGTGAGTTGTTGTGGCCACGAGTCATATATGCTGAGCGTTCATCTGATACTTCTGCGGCAACCATTCCTTTGATTTTTGTTGCGACCATGAATGGACCAGCACCATAAGCATCAATCACGATACCAAGATTTTGTTCTTCTTTGTTTACTTCTGCGGCAACAGCAAGAGTTACATCAACAAAGTCTTGACCTTCAGCTGTAACATCCACAACGTGGAAGTTTTCTTTTTCCAAGAAGTCTTTCACAACTTCTTTCAATCTCAAACCTGCAGCATCTGCACCGATAACAATAGACATATTGTATACTCCTTTTTATTTTTCTAGGCTAGTAAAGACTTTTATAGTTAGCAGTTTACCTACAAAAGACTTTCTAGCAGTTTAGTGATAAATTTGATTGAATGAGATGAATATCATCTTATCCAAGTCCAGGAAATCAAGTTCCTGGAAACAAACTTTCTCCTCAAAAGAGAATATAACAAGCGATTGTTTGTTTGTTACAAACATCATTTGTTGTTTACAAACATAATATACTCCTATTTATAGAAAAAGTCAACAGTAAATGTTTGTTTTTGTGGTTTTTTATCTAAAATATTTCAATATCAAAGCCAATCTGATCTACTTGACCAGGTTCTAGGAGACGAACGTTTTTCTTATCTTCTAAATGATCTCCTTCTTCAAGAGATGTTGACAAGCCAGACCATGGTTCAAACGCAATGAAAGGTCCCTTATTCAAAGTTGACCAGATAATGAGATTTGAAAACTCTTGGAAGTGTACTTTTAATTCCTTCTCATGCTTACGAGAACGAAGGGCAATTGTTCTGGATTGCAACTCATCCAAAGTCACTGCATCAAGACTAAACAGATCATAACTGAGGTCCACTTCCTTTTGTGAATCCAACCATGGACTTCTATCTTGAAAGTCTAACATGCCTGTTTCTGGGAAAGGACGGGGAACAGAGCAAGTCTCTTCTTTCTCAAACTCTAAATAGTAATCTTCATAAGTTTCGCCATCTAGTAGAGGGCAATTAAACCCTGGATGTCCTCCTATAAAGAATGGCATTACTTTATTGGTTTCTTTATTGAAGACTTTGTATTGAGTACGAACAGTCTTGCCGGTCACTAGATAAGTGATTTCAAGGCGGAAGTGATAAGGATAGTTTTGATAAGTATTCTTATCGTCTTCGATAGCAAAAGTAACACTGTTTTCTGTCTGAACAACTAAGTCAAATTCTTTTTTACGGACCAAACCATGGCGAGGAATGTTTCCTTTCGTCTCTGTTCCATCTGCGTGACTGTAGAAGGCTGTATCTTCTCTTAAAGAGCCACAGATTGGAAAAAGTACTGGAGCTTGTCCACTCCAGTAAGTGGCATCTCCTTGCCACAGATACTCAATGCCTTCTCGATCCTTGATCGACGACAAGGCGCCACCTAAGGTTTTAAACTGGACCGTTAACTGGTCTGATTTGATTTCAATTACCATTATTTTCTCCGATTTCTTGATAGTTTATAAAAAACTAGGCTGTCACTCCCCATTAGGAAACTGACAACCTAGTTTTCACAATTTACATTTTATAGGAGCGAATTATTTAGCATTTGCTGCGTATTCTTCATTACGTTTAATCATTTGTTTTCTATACCAAGCAAAGATACCTACATAGAATACAAGGAAGACTACTGCGCCAAGGATTGCTTTAATATCACCTGTTGTGGCATTACCAATTGCCCAACCAAGAAGTTTTTCGATTGGTCCTTCAAGAGTTGAGTGAGTAATCAATTGAGTTTGACTCACACCTTCTGGGAAGGCACCCACACCTTTAGCAAGTTCAGTTGCAAATGGTGCAATAAGTGTACCTGAAAGAAGGAAGAGTGGCAACAAGAGAGTTCCGAAGATGATCATACGGAGCAATTTACCACGAGTAACAACCAAGAGAGCTGGAGTTACACCCATTGCGATGATACCTGCAAGTGGCAAGATACCATTTCCGACTTTAGAAAGAAGTACAGCTTCTACTAGCATGATAGGAGCAAGTACGTTGGCACAAGCCCAGATTTCAGCACGACCAGCGATGAAAGGCCAGTCAAGACCGATGTTAAATTTACGTCCTTGAAGACGTTTAGTAGCAACGTTTGTAATACCTTGTGAAAGTGGTTCTACGGCTGCAATGAACCAAGATCCGATAAGTGAGAAGAGCTCCAAGCAGACACCGGCAGTCAAACCAAGGCTCAACCAACCTTTAATAACAAGTTCCCAAGATGCCGCTTCTTCTACTCCAGCAACTGGATGTGGAGTTCCCATCAAACCGATAACAATACCAAGGATGAAACCGATGAAGAATTTAGATCCCCAGAAACCGATTTTTTTATTCAATTTTGCAGCGTCAAAGTCGTATTTATCAAGACCAGGCAATACTTTATCAAAAATCTTATCCAAGACCATGATAACTGGGTTCATCATGTAGTTCATGTGAGTTGAAGTCATTGGTGATGAACTTGGTGCATTAAGAAGGTCGTCGAATGTTGGTTTCATCAAGTCAGAGTTGATGATTTTCAAAATACCTACAAGGACAACTGCTGCAGTTGCGATGAAAAGGGAAACCCCTTGGCTAACTCCATTGTTGTCTGCGTACCATTTGATCAAAAGACCAGTGATTGACAAGTGCCAGATATCGAAGATATCAACGTCAAGTGTGTCTGTTTTCTTCATTGCAAGCATCACAACGTTGACAATCAACATCACAAGCAAGAAGTAAAGTGTCCAGGCAGAACCCCAAGTGATAGTAGCAAGTGGTGCCCAACCAACGTCAGTGATGTTCAATTGAATACCAGTGTTTTCAACGAATTTCGCAAGTGATGCTGAGAAAGCTCCGTTGAGCATACCGATAATAGCACCGATACCAGTAAGAGCGATGGCAAGTTTGATACCACCTTCAAGCGCTTTGGAGAATTTCACTCCAAAAAGTAGGGCCAATACTGTCAAAATGATCAGCATGATGATAGGGCCACCCATAGCCAAGATAGGTTTGAAGATATCGTTGGCCAGATTGATAATGACATCCATAATAGTTCCTCCCGTTTTTCTAAGTTATATGAATGTTAACAAGATAAAGGATAAATTAGCTTAGTCCATGTTCTTTGATAGCTGCTTCAATATTGTCAAATACTGGAGCACTCATCGCTGGAATACGGAACAAGATTGGTCCAGCTTCAATTACTGGAATTCCTGGTTCAAAACCAAGGTCAGTTGCAGCGATTGGCGTGAAGATATCGTATCCCTTGATAAGGTCTTCGTTTACATCTTTCACCATGACTGCATCACAGTGAACGTCATAACCACGATTTGATAGTTCTTCTTCTAGAGCACTTTTAATTTGGTGACTTGAGTTAACACCTGCACCGCAGGCAGCAAGAATTTTAATCATTTGGATTTCCTCCGATTTTATATTTTAATAGACAAGATTAAGCTGTTGCTTCAGCAATATAAGCATAAAGTTTTTCTGGTTCAGAAATTTTTGATAGATCTTCTAGATGATCCTTCCCTGTAAAGAAATCCATCAACTGAGCCAAAATATTCGTTTGACTTGAACTTGAATTGTTAATGATAAAGAAGAGCAGTGAAACTTCAACCTCTCTATAAGGAGCAATCATATTGTGAAAAGTTACTGGTTTTTCTAATCGAACAACCACTACTTTCTCAGCTAGATTATGAACAATATCTGTATGAGGAATCGCTACATTTGGCAAATCCTTTCCTAGAAATTCCATATCTAAGCCAGTTGGAAATGACTTCTCACGCGCGATCAAGGCTTCACGATAAGTTGGAGTAACGATTTCTCGTTCTTCCAATAAGGTTGCCACCTGATTAAAAAGTTGTTCTTGATTATCCGCTTCTAAGCAAAACACTAGGTTTTTGTCAAAGAAATGATCTAACCCCATAACCTTTTCCCTTCTTTCAATTATCTTTTATGGTATAAGTATAACACTATATGAAATCGTTGTCAATATTTTTTTGTTTCATTTTGTTCATTTTTTTGTAATTTTTGTTTTGTTTCAAGAATATAATCAATATCAAACATTTCTATTTTAAAATCTACAAAAAAAGAAGGCTCAAGCCTTCTTCTCTTTCCTTACTCAATAGTAGATAAAATCTCTTCTAACTTATGGTAATCTTTTACACTATCAATTTCATAAATGCTATTGTCTTCTAATTCTTCAACATACACATCTAATTCTTTGATATTATCCTTAACCATGTTGTCCCAGTAGAGATCTACAAATTCACCACTTGCATATGCTTTGTCAATAAAGCCAACAATCTTCTCTGCAGTTGGAGCATCCCAGAATGAAACCCCACTCAAAATTCGACCAGCTTTGCTGTCAACAATGATGTCTTGAACCTTATAGTCATCACCATAAACCAAGAACCACTCGTTCGTACAGTCTTCACGATAAACGCTGAAATAGGTAGAACGTTTGAGATCGTTTCTAAACATATTTTTGAAAAGATAGTTATCTGCATCGATGACGTAGCTGTTAGCCAAATCTTCTTTTACTAGATAAAGTGAGTAAAAGTTATTGTAATCAGCATACTTGTCGTTAAAGACTAAACGGACACCATATTTCTCTTTTAGGTAGTCAAATTGTTCTTTTAGGTAACCGACAACGATGATAATCTCATCAATTCCTCTCTCTTTCAAAAACTCGATTTGGTATTCTACCAAAGGTTTTTGATTAACCTTAACCAAAGCTTTTGGGGTATTTTCAGTCATAGGGCGCAGACGAGTTCCTAATCCCGCTGCTAAAATAATCGCTTTCACATGAATCTCCTTTATTCTTTAATAATAATATAAACACCAGCCATAACAATAAGTGAAGTGATAATTGTCAGCATATCTAGCGGTGCACCTAAGAAAACAGCTGCAAATAAGACAGTCCAAACTACATAGCTCACATTCAAACCTGTTGCTTTCGCAGGTTGCAAACGATTAATAGCGATATAATAAGCTAAATAGGAAATCATATCAAAGGCCGCAAAGACAATCAAGAGCCCTAGTAATTGTCCGTTTGCCACTTCTGCAAATGAATGGTGAGAAAAGAGTACAATCACAAGATAGGACAAGAATGAAGTTACTTGTCGGATTAACAAGGCTTCAATTTCACTTAATTCACTTTCCATAGCATAGGAGCTGAGAACACTTTCACTCCCCCAGGCAATGGCACAGATAAGGGCGCAAAGAATTCCAATGTAAAACGAGTTAACTTGTTCAACCTTGTAGGTTTGAGCAATGATAGCTGCAATAATCAAGAAAACACCGAATACTGTGTTCTTTGAAACCTTGTGTTTCAAAATGAAGAAGGCGAGTAAAACTGAAACTGCCGGGTAAATAGCAGATACAGATGAAGCTAGAGAACTACCAATATATTTAACCGCATAAAGATTGGCTTGCATACCAATTGGTCCAGCTAGCAAAGCACCGATTATAACACTTACATTTCGAATATTTAAGAAAATCGAGAGGCGAACTTTTCCTTCTTTTACCAAAAGAAAAGCTAACAAGATAAAGATACTCAAGAAATCATGAGCAGCAGCCACCACAAAAGGCGAAAGATTTGTAAAAATTGAAAAGATATAAGCACTAATCGTTAGACCTAATCCCCAGAAGATACCAGAGAGCAGACCAAAGGAAACACCATTTTTATTCTTCATCCTAACCTCCATAATAAGTCAAACCTTCGACAGCTCTTTGGTAACGGTTGATACCATAATCTCCAAAATCAGCTCCTTGAGCTTCTTTGTACACTGTCCACAAACTCCAGATAGTATCTTGCAAGATTTTATAGATACGAATCTTCTCACGTGATACAGGCGTTTTGTCACTTTCATAGTAGGAAAAGAAATCATCTTCCTCTTGCTTTGTAAATTCAGACTCTAAGAAAAGAGCTGCCAAATCCCACATCGGGTCATTCATAGAAGAGTATTCCCAGTCAATCAAATACAAACGACCTTGTGGTGACTCGATAAAGTTTTCTGGTACCAAATCGATATGACAGGATTTTCTATCAACACCCAAATCAGCCAATCTCTTTTCTAGTGAAAATACATCTTTTCTTACAGCTTCATAGTTTTCATAAGGGATAGCTCCCTCAATCAAGGATTCATATTTGCTGATTTCCTCAAAAGGAGCAAACTCTCCTCTTAATTCTTTCCCTGAAGCATGGATGGTTTGTAAAATTGGTGCAATCTTTTCAAACTTGGACTTGATTGATGTTGAATCAAGAGTTACTGCTGATTCGATGTACTCATTTACTTTAATCCCTGACTCAATATCAAAAAGATAATTTTTGACATCTAAATCTAAATCCTCTAAAAGTTCAAGATTGTACTTTTCATTTTGACGATTGATGAGTTTTTCAGTCCCTTTACCAAAAAATTTCACAATATACTGTTTGTTGGTTGTTTTAACCAAATAGTTTTGATTGGTCATGCCTCCCAGCTGTTCAACACTGAGTACTTCCTCTTCATTAGATAGTAAAGAAGAAATTTTTTCTTTGATGAGTTTCTCCACAATTAATCTCCATCTTCTACACTTCCCACTTAAATACTGTTTTGAAAGCAGTATTTAGGTCTGTAGCAAAGACACGGTGAATGTCCTTGATTTCTCTCACAGGCTCTTCAACATAAAGGATATTCTTCAGACGATTCGCAAACTTTTTAACTTCCATCATTTGAATGGCCTTCTCAAAATCGACGCGTCCTGAACGAGATGAGCCTACTAATAACAATCCTTTTTCCAAAGCATCTCGTGTATTGATATTAACCTTGTATTCGCTCACTCCCATCATGAGAATCGTTCCCTGTGGACGAATATAGCGAATCAGGTCATTGATAGCTGGTCCTGTACCATCACCACCGCAACACTCAAATCCATGATCAAAGGTCAAATCCTCTGGGATATTATCCGTGATATAGCACTCTTTTGCAAAAGAGAAGAGCTCCAATTTTTCCCAATGGCGACCAATAACGATAATCTCTGCTTCCGGTAGTGTGTAATTGATAATATTGGCAACCACAAAGGCCAAACTACCATCTCCAATAACAGCGATGCGCTCTCGCTTGCTATGAGCAAGATGCAGGAATCGATCCACAGCATGCATACCAACACTTACAAACTCAGTAATTGCTGCAACTGTATCTTCGATATCATTATAAGAAACGACTCGGTCTTTTGGAAGAGAGACAAATTCTCGCATAAAACCATCGTGACCACTAGATAGGAAGTAGGTCCCTGTCATGTAGTTCTCGTAGAATTCCTTGTCACTCTGCATAGGCGGTTGATTTGGAATCATGACCACCTTTTGACCGACTTCATAAGTCCCAGTCGGATCTGAAATAACAGTTCCACAAGACTCATGAATCATGGCCATAGGAAGTTTTTTAGCCAATATCTTTGGATCACGCTTCCCTTGATAGTATCGTTGATCCGCATGACAAACCGCCATATAATTTGGACGAATCAGGATATGGTTCTCCTGATCAATGTCCTCTTCTTGGTATTGTACATTGATAAACTTTGGTTTTGTCAGTTGATAAATTTGATTAATCATAGCCTTAGTCTTTCTCAATCATGCTTTTTGCGATTTTCAAGTCTGTTACAGTTGTGATTTTAAGGTTTGAATATTCCCCTTTAGCTAGAGCAACATCTTTTCCTTTGATAACAAAAATCTTACATGCATCCGTTAGGATTTCCTTTTCTTGATCAGATAGGGAACCATACAAATCCATGAAATCCTTGCAACGGAAAGTCTGAGGTGTTTGACCTTGATAGAGGTGAGCACGATTTGGAATATCCGTGATAAACTGACCATTAGTACTTTCAACAATGGTATCAACCGCTTCTACTACTGTGTCAACCGCATCATGATTTTGGGCGAGTTTGATATTGTCCTGAATCATGCGAAGTGTAATAAAAGGACGAACAGAGTCATGGGTAATCACGATATCTTCTGGAGTGATTGGACGGTAGGCATTAATGGCTTCTATAATCTTCTCAATACTGGTATTGCGATCAGCACCACCCTTGGTAATGATGATGCGATCCTTGTGAAGAGAAAGATACTTGTCAACTAGGTCCTCAGCGTGTGACACCCAGTCTCCATGAACTCCAACTACAATTTTTTCAATACTTGGTTCCAAAACAAATTTTTCGATTGTGTGGATCAAAATAGGTCGATCACCCAACTCCAAGAATTGTTTTGGTAAATTACTGATTCCCATGCGTGTGCCAGTTCCTCCGGCTAGGATTCCTGCATAGATCATTTATATTCTCCTTTAGTTTATTCTAAAAAACTCATTACTATCTATTATATCACAATATATGCCTATCATGAAGAAAAGATAAAGAACCACCATGTGAATCGGCTCATTATTAGGATGAAAAATGAACAATATTCAACAAAGTCTGAAAAATTATAATAAATTAAGAAATAAATTTAGGTTATTCTCTATACCCCTCATTCAACGTTCGGTTAATATATAGTTCTTTAGAATATAATAGAAACCTTAAAGAAAACTTAAACATATTTTTAGAAATACAAGAAAAAGCTAGGAAAATTGTGGCATCCATTTTTGTAAATTTAAGAAAGCAATCTCTACGATGTTTTAAACTATTGTTAGACTTTTGCTCCTAAAATTGGTAAAATAAAAAAGAAAATAATAGAAAAAGGAAACTATAAACCGCTATGATGAACATGCAGAACATGATGCGCCAAGCACAAAAACTTCAAAAACAAATGGAACAAAGTCAAGCAGAACTCGCTGCCATGGAATTTGTTGGAAAATCAGCTCAAGACCTTGTCCAAGCAACTCTAACTGGTGATAAGAAAGTGGTCAGCATTGACTTTAATCCAGCAGTTGTAGATCCAGAAGATCTTGAAACCCTTTCTGACATGACTGTTCAAGCGATTAACGCTGCACTTGAACAAATTGATGAAACGACTAAGAAGAAACTCGGTGCTTTCGCTGGAAAATTGCCTTTCTAATCCACAAAAAAAGAGAAACATCTGTTTCTCTTTTTTTCTTAGAAATCAAAGAATTCCATTGCTTTCTTTAAGAGTAATTCCGTGTATTCCGGATCATCTTGAGCCATTGTGACTTGTGACTGGACCATTTCAAGATCATCCGTTATCATTCCATCTGCTCCAAGTCTGACTGCCTTATCAAAGGACTCAGAACTATTCACAGTCCAAACATATAGTTTCTGATCTGTTGTCCAAAGTTTATTGACAAAGTATTCATCCAAAGTTGAATATTCCATGGTATAACCAGTCGCCTTGGTTCTCGGAAACACACTATTATATGGCAGAATGAAGTACACTGGAATTTCAGGATCGTAAGCCAAGACCTTATCAATCACATGATAGTCTAGTGACTGCATCTGGTGGCCATATTTCTTAATCGTCGTTCCATACTTTTCAAGGAAATGGTCCATCATTTGTGGGCTATCTTTTTTACTGGTTTTAATCTCAATCAGCAATTTTTGGTTTAAAGCATTTGCTCGCTCTAAATAGGCATCAAAACTTGAAATCTTTGTTTGATAACCATTCTCGTAAATATCTGTATTTGTTAATTCATCCAGAGTTAAGTCTTGCGGTGTAGCATTAATTCTTGCTAGCGATTTAAGGTTAGCATCGTGCATCATCACGAACTGACCGTCTTTCGTTTCCTGAACATCCATTTCAATGAGATCTGGTTTTAGTTGAGCTGTTTTTTCCAAAGACTGCACAGTATTTTGAACACCATTTTTATTACTTACTCCTCTGTGCGAAATCACTAAAGGTGTATTGGTATCCGGAGACTCCAAATAGATGTAACCTTCTAAAGCAAAGAAGATACTTGCACACCCCATGACACCCCATCTCATCAGATGATCTTTTTTTCGCCTTGGCATGATCTCCAACTCTTCTCCCGTCAGGAAGGAAACAAACTTCACTAGGAAATAAGTCAGAGTCATGTAATGGAGGTTTTTAATCAAGATAAAATTAATCACACCAAGAATCAAGGATTCTTTTTGAGTAAAGTTATCCATTACCGCCTGAGCAAAGAGCAAGGGAATTAACAAGACAAAGAAGAAGAGATAGGTTTTAATGATAATGAGTAGGAGATGCCAAGAGAAGAAAAGAACGTTTTTCTTCGTCTTTTGGAGACTATATTTCACACTTTCTCTTACTGTCTTTCTTTCAAAGAGAATCTTAGGAAGGGCAAACATGAAACGAACAGAAATGTAGAGAAAGATCCAAGCGGATGCTATGATCAACAGCCCTACCAGCCAGTTCTTATCTTCTAGGTATGTAACGATAAAATCAGGGATAATAATCTTATTGAGATAGTAGATTTTTAAAATTTTCCTAATAAAAGGAAAAAGTAGAGCTACATAAAAGAAGACAAAGGCCATCTTACAAAAGCTCAATCGTTTGACAAATAGAAAGCTCTGGTGAAAGACTTTTCGACTATATTCAATCAGGGTTCTCTTTTCATGGTAGAGGAGGTGACGCGCCCCGATAAACAAAAGACAGATTTGAAAATAAGCCACTAAAAGATTGATTGCTATTAAAATGAGAAAGGCTAAACTGACAAAAGGCGAGCCTTGTATAATCGCCCAAAAGTTATTGTAGGAGATAAACAAGTAACCTGTTTGTCTTAGAAGTATGCCAGCTATCCATGAATTCAATGGCAACCAAACAAACTCTACCATCATGAAAATCAAGAAAAATAGAAATAGTATTTTATCTAGGTTATAGTATATCTTCCTAAAACCTAGCTTTTTAGGTTTTTCAGGTTTCATAGGCACTCCTAGTCTAAAAATTGAGATAAATCTAAGCCACCGAAAGGATTATTCAGAGAAAAACTACTCTGGTCTTCTATTAATAGCTTTCCTTCATCCGATTCTAAAAAGGCTTCGTAAACACGCGCCGTCATGCGGGCATCCTCTAAACTGTTATGTGACTTCCCGTGAAAGCCTAAAAAACTTGCAACAGTTTGTAATTTAAGATTAGCTATCCCGTGTAGGTCAGAACCACGCCGTTCAAAAGCCTCATCATATAGATCAACCTTATACTGGTCACGATAATCGATACCGTGCTCCAAGAGAATAGGCAGATCACTCTTGGCCGCATTGTAACCAACCATAGGTAAATTACCAACAAAGGTCTGAAAATCTCTTAAAACTTGTTCCACCATTGGCGCATCTTTCAAGGTTTCAGCTGTGATTCCAGTCAAACCATTGATAAAACTCTTTAAAGGTGCTGTAGTATGAACATAAGAATCAAAAGCAGCACTTTCTTGTCCATCTTGAAAGCGGACTGCTGATACTTGAATTAAATGAGTAACCCCATCGTGTTGATTAAACTCCAAATCAAAGGCAATATAATCTCTTAATTTTTCCATCTTTTACCTCAATTTCGACTCATTTTAACTATAAATAATAAAAGAAGCTATCAGGTTAGTGAATAACCCAAACAGCTTCTTTATTTTCCTCCAAATAAGCGAGCAAAAAAGCCTTTTTTGGTAGCTTGAACTTCTTCTTTTGCTTGGTCCAACTCTAGTTTCAAACTTTCTTGATCCTTCATGGCTTGAAGAGTTAACTGTTGTTGTTGATCCAACTGTTTGTCCTTCTCTGCAATCTGACGGTCTTTGATGCGCATCTGTTCATCCTTTTCTGCTAACTGCTGGTCTTTGGCCTTAAGTTGCTCGTACAAGCGAAGAATTTCAGCGTTTTTCTCATCGACCAAGATTTCCATCAGTTCGCGTTGTTTGACATCATCACTGACTGGTTCATCTTCAAAAATCGTTTTTTTGTAGATTTCTTCTAGCTTAATCAAGCCACTTCGAGTAACTACAGTTACACCTTTGTCATTTTTTTTCGTGTCCTCTTCTGGAAGTTCTTTGACACGATTGTTGATTGCTTGACGAGAGAGTCCTAGGACCTCCGCAATCTCACTGACGGTCATTTCAATACTCATAATATCCTCTGAAACGTTTTCTAGCTTTTCTTTACTTAAATCTTATCATAAGCTAGATAAACTGTCAAATTTTCGCTTAATCCATAGCCTTTAAAAAGGCCAGTAAAACTTGAGCAGAACGACGTCCAGCTTCAATGATAAACTCATCAAAAGAGATAGAAGCTTCGTGATTAGCATTGTCGCTCATGGCACGAATGACCAAGAAAGGTAGGCCAAGAGCCTGAGCCGCCTGTGCAATTGCTGCCCCTTCCATTTCAACTGCTAAAACTTCTGGGAAGTGGGACTTAATACTAGCAATCTTATCCTCCCCAGCTATAAAACTGTCCCCTGTAGCAATCAAGCCTAGGTGCCATATCTGCTCTAATTGAGATAAGTTTTCTTTAATCCTAGCGATGAACTTCTTATCGGATTCAAAGTAAAGAGGTTGACCAGCCATTTGGCCATAAGCATAGCCAAAAGCAGTTACATCCACATCATGGTAAGCCAATTTATCCGCAATCACAACATCTCCAACAGCAATCCCTTTTGCAAGAGCACCTGCTGATCCTGTATTGATAATGGCTTCTACTTGAAAATGGTCAGCTAAAACAGCTACACTCATAGCTGACATGACCTTTCCAATCCCACTCTGAACTAGAACAACTTCTGTCTTGCCAACAGTGCCAGTGTAGTAAGTATTTCCGAGGACTTGGACTTCTTGTGCTCGATCTAAATTCTGAGTCAAGTGTACGAGCTCTTCTGGCATTGCTGCAATGATTCCAATTTTCATTTTATTTCCTTTTCTATTACAAAAGTTTCATCGCCAACACAAGTAAAATCAAGAGTAGGATGACTGTAAATAAGATTCTGTTTAATTTCGAGTTAAAAACATTTCTCTTGGTATTCTCAATGCGACGGCTCTTATGAATCGTTGGCTCTACTTCGATTGTTAAAGTATCTTGAATAGAATTATAGTCTATAGAACGTGAATAACCAAAGTTTTGTGAAGAAGTTGATAAAATTTTAGTTTCCTCGTCATCCTGAAGAGGTGGCCCAGAGATTTTCTCCCCACGATTGGCACGTTCGATTATTTCATCTGTTAACAAAGGTTTTCCCATGGGCTACTCCTCTATTTCTTTTGCAATTCCCAGTACTGGATTGCCATAATCGTCTTGGCATCACAGATATGGCCAGACTGAATTAAGTTTTTTGCTTCCTCAAGGCTGACCTCTAGAACTTCCAAGGTTTCATCATCATCTTGCGGACGAGGATTTTCCACCTTAGTTAAATCTCTTGCGAGGTAGAGTTTTAATTTTTCGTTACAAAAACCAATAGCAGAGTAGAAATCATATAGAAGCTCTAACTTACCCGTATAGGCAACCTCCTCCTCCAATTCACGAAGGGCTGCCGACATGGGATCTGCATTTTCACCAATTTCCAGTTTACCAGCAGGAATTTCATAAGAGATAGCTTCAATAGCTTTTCTGTATTGCTTAACAAGGACGATTTTATCCTCAGCTGTTACAGCTAGAACACATACGCCTCCATTGTGAAAAATCAGATCACGTTGGGCAGTTCCCTTCCCTTCTGGTAGTTCCACCTGATCTTGCACTAGCTTAAAAATAGGACCTCGGTAGATTTCCTTCCGGCTAATCGTTTTTTCTTCAAATTCCATGATAGACTCCTACTGATTCTTAGGATGATGAGGCAAACGTAATGCATATTCATCTTTATTAACTTGACGTCCACGTCCAATAGCAATGGCATCAGCTGGAACATCTTTTGTAATCGTTGAACCAGCTCCAACTAGTGAATTATCACCAAGTTCTACTGGAGCAATGATGGTTGAGTTTGATCCAACAAAGACATTGTTGCCAATGACAGTCTTGTACTTATTCTTCCCGTCGTAGTTAACTGTAATCGTACCTGCACCAAAGTTAACATGGCTACCCACTTCACAGTTTCCGATATAGGTTAAATGACCTGCCTTAGTATTTTCACCGATTGAAGATCCTTTTACTTCAACAAAGTTTCCAATGTGAACTTGAGAAGCAAGACTTGAGCCTGGACGAATATGAGCATACGGACCGACTGTCACACCATCTGCAACTGTACTTTCCTCAATCATGGAATTCGTAATCACAGCTCCAGCTCCGATAGCGCTATCCACGATATAAGTTCCATTTGTTAAAACAGTTTCCGCCCCAATCTTCGTTTGACCTTTCAAGGTAACGTTGGCTTCGATTTGAACTTCAGGTGCAATCTCGACATCAATATCAATGTAAGTTGCTTCAGGATTGACAAAGCTAACACCATTAACCATGTGCTTTTGATTGATACGGCGGCGCATCACTGCTTCCGCAGTGGCAAGAGCCACACGGTCGTTTACTCCAAGACTTTCATCAAAATCCTTGAGAGTATAGGCGCCAACCTTCTCACCTGCGTTACGGAAAATACCAATCACATCAGTAATATAGTATTCACCTTGGGCATTGTTGGTGTTGATGTTTTTAAGGGCCTCAAAAAGACGTTCATTGTCGAATACATATGTTCCTGTATTGATTTCCTTAATTTGCTTTTCAAAATCTGTGGCATCTTTCTGCTCCACAATGCGAAGAACTTCAGCATTATCGTTACGGACGATACGACCATACCCAAAAGGATCTGCTGCTTCAGCCGTTAAAATAGTCGCCACATTTTTGTGATTGATATGGAAATCCAAGAGATTTTTCAAGCTTTCACCTGTAATCAGAGGAGTATCTCCAGCAATAACCAAGGTGTGCCCAGAGCGATTTTGGAGAATAGGCTCTGCCATCATAACGGCATGCCCAGTTCCTAGTTGTTCTGATTGGGTAACAAAGTCTGTCTGACCAGCCAATACTTGCTCAACTAGCTCCGCCTTGTGTCCCACTACCGTAACTGTTTTTTCGGGTTGAATAGCACCAACACTACGAAAAACATGTTCCAACATCGAAATTCCTGCTACCTTATGAAGTACCTTTGGAAGATCTGATTTCATGCGAGTACCTTTACCCGCTGCTAAGATAATGGCATAATTTGACATACTATTCTCTTTTCTGTAAAAATTCCCTTATATTATACCATAATTTACTTCCTTAGGAGTAAACAAACAGAGAAATAGGGGAAAACATGCTAGTTCATTCATCTTTTCAACGTTTTCTTTGATTTTTTTATCTATTTACGTTAAACTAATTAGATATGAGAAAAGAGATTCATCCAGCTATTATTTTTAGTCTATTCACCATTGTTATAGCTATTTTAATCTTTAATAAACCAGCTTATGAAGATCATTCGGTCAAGTCAAAAAGTAACACTGTCCAAGTTGAAAACCAGGCCTTGCATAATCTTGATAAACCCATTATTGACATTTCTGGTTGGCAAAGACCGGAGGAGATAAACTACGATATTTTATCTCAAAATATTTCTGGAGCTATTGTTCGCGTACACAGTGGTACTCAACACACGGAAGCAAATGATGCAGCCTTTATCAACGGGGTCGATAAATCCTATAAAAATCACATTTCAGAATTTCAAAAGCGCAATGTTCCCGTAGCCGTCTATGCTTATCTAGCTGGTACGAACAAAGAAGAAATGGAAAAAGCGGCTGAAGTTTTCTACAATTCTGCTTCTCCATACAACCCTAGTTATTACTGGCTTGACGTTGAGAAAAAAACAATGGCAGATATGAATGACGGAGTCGAAGCTTTTCGAGCTAAACTTGAATCGCTGGGCGCTAAAAATATCGGGATTTACATTGGTGTTTATTTCATGCAAGAACATAGCATCAATACGGAAAATTTCTCCGCTGTTTGGATTCCTTCTTATGGGACAGACTCAGGCTACTTTGAGTCCACACCCAATACTGATTTAGACTATGACCTCCATCAGTATACTTCCAAAGGAAAAATTGCAGGATTTGAACATCACCTAGACATCAATCTCATTTCTACTGATAAGGAAAAAGAAGAAACCTTCCGAAAGCTATTTTTAAGACCATAAAGCAAGTGAAAATCGCAACTTTTTCACTTGCTTTTTCATTTTTTTGCTGTCTGTGTTATAATTGATAAGACAGAGAAAGAAATTTATGAAATTGAGGAGTCTAATATGTTTTCATGGATTGCAAGAGTTATCAAAGGAATCGTCATCGCCTTAGGATTTATCCTACCCGGAATTTCTGGTGGTGTTCTAGCAGCGATTTTGGGAATTTACGAGCGAATGATTAGTTTTCTGGCTCATCCCTTTAAGGATTTTAAAGAGAATGTCCTATACTTTATCCCAGTAGCTATCGGGATGTTGCTAGGTATTGGTTTGTTTTCCTATCCGATTGAGTATTTGCTAGAAAATTACCAAGTCTATGTTTTATGGAGCTTTGCTGGAGCTATCATCGGTACAGTTCCTAGCCTCCTTAGAGAATCTACTCGAGAATCTGATCGTGACAAGATTGACCTAGTCTGGTTCTGGACTACCTTTATCCTTTCAGGTCTAGGGCTCTACGCGCTAAACTTTATTGTTGGATCTCTCAGCGCCAGTTTCGCTAGTTTCATCTTGGCAGGTGTTCTTTTAGCTCTTGGTGTCTTGGTGCCTGGTTTAAGTCCATCAAATCTACTCTTGATTTTAGGACTGTACGCTCCAATGCTAACTGGCTTTAAGACCTTTGATTTATTTGGTACCTTCCTTCCTATCGGGATTGGTGCAGGAGCAACTCTCATTATCTTTTCAAAATTAATGGACCATGCCTTGAACAATTACCACTCCCGTGTTTATCACTTTATTATTGGGATTGTGCTATCAAGCACTCTCTTGATTTTGATTCCAAATGCTGGAAGTGCTGAAAGTATCCAATACACTGGACTTTCTATCGTGAGCTATGTTCTCATCGCCTTCTTCTTTGCGCTTGGCATTTGGCTTGGTATCTGGATGAGTCAATTGGAGGATAAGTATAAATAATGGCAAAAAAAGTAAAAATTAAAAAAACTCTTGTCGAGCAAATCTTAACCAAAGCAGGAATTGAGCATACAGGGATTCAAATCAATGCGCTTGAGGGTGAACTTCCTTCGGAATATGATCGAACACATATCTTTAAAACCTTGGCTCTGCTGGGGGACAAGACAGGCCCAATTATCGGAATCGTCCCCATAACAGAACACCTCGCTGAAAAAAAATTAGCAAAGGTTTCTGGTAATAAAAAAGTGAGTATGATTCCACAAAAAGACCTAGAAAAAACGACAGGCTACATTCATGGAGCTAATAACCCCGTCGGCATTCGCCAAAAACACAACTATCCTATTTTTATTGATAAAACAGCTTTAGATTTAGACAAAATGATCGTCTCTGCTGGGGAAGTCGGGCATAGTATCATTATTGCTCCACAAGATTTGGCTAGCTTTGTGAAAGCAGATTTTGCAGATATCTTGGAGGAAAACAACTGATGAAACTCTATTTTGTGCGTCATGGCCGAACTATCTGGAATCTTGAAGGACGTTTCCAAGGTGCCGGAGGGGACTCACCTCTTCTTCCTGAGTCTATTGATACCTTAAAGGCGCTCGGTCAATATCTCAGCAAAATTCCTTTCGATGAGATTTATTCAAGTGATTTACCAAGAGCGGTCAAATCTGCTGAAATTATCCAAAGTCAACTCCAAACGCAATGTCCTTTAGAGACTATTCCTGACCTACGTGAATGGCATCTTGGGAAACTTGAAGGTTTAAAAATCGCAACTCTCAATGCCATCTACCCTCAACAAATAAAGGCCTTTCGCTCTAATCTGGCTCAGTTTGATACGAGGATGTTTGAAGCCGAATCTCTCTACTCTACGACTCAGCGAACCATTCAATTTATCAAATCGCTAAAAGGAAGCAAGGCTGAAAGAATCCTGATTGTGGGTCATGGTGCAAATCTGACTGCTAGCCTACGGACACTTCTAGGTTATAAAGAGGCTCACCTTCGCAAAGATGGGGGCTTGGCCAATGCTAGTTTGACAATTTTGGACACTGAGGATTTTGAAACTTTCACTCTGGAAAGATGGAATGACACTTCCTATCAAAGAAAATAATGGAACTTGATCTTAATAGTCAAGTTCTTTTTAGTTTTCAAAGAATATCCGTGAATTTCTCTGCTATTTATGATAAAATGGGGGTATCGTGAAAAATTGATTTATTATTTCAAAATTTGATTAAAAATTAGGAGGAACCCATGTCTACAGAACATATGGAAGAACTAAATGACCAGCAGATCGTTCGCCGTGAAAAAATGGCTGCGCTCCGTGAACAAGGAATTGATCCTTTCGGTAAACGTTTTGAACGTACTGCTAACTCTCAAGAACTAAAAGATAAATTTGCTGACCTTGATAAAGAACAACTACACGAATTGAACGAAACAGCTACTATCGCAGGTCGTTTAGTCACAAAACGTGGAAAAGGGAAAGTCGGCTTTGCTCATTTACAAGACCGTGATGGCCAGATCCAAATCTATGTTCGTAAAGATACAGTTGGAGATGAGAACTACGATATTTTCAAAAAAGCTGACCTTGGAGACTTCCTCGGCGTCGAAGGTGAAATCATGCGTACGGATATGGGAGAACTTTCTATAAAGGCCACTCATATCACCCACTTATCTAAAGCCCTTCGTCCTCTTCCAGAGAAATTCCATGGTTTGACTGACGTTGAAACTATCTACCGTAAACGTTACCTTGATTTAATTTCAAATCGCGAAAGTTTTGAACGCTTTGTCACTCGTTCAAAAATCATCTCTGAAATTCGTCGTTATCTAGATGGACATGATTTTCTTGAAGTGGAAACACCTGTACTTCACAACGAGGCCGGTGGTGCTGCTGCCAAACCATTTATTACACACCACAATGCTCAAAATATTGATATGGTGCTTCGGATAGCTCTAGAACTTCATCTCAAACGTCTAATTGTCGGTGGTATGGAACGCGTCTATGAGATTGGCCGTATCTTCCGTAACGAAGGAATGGATGCAACTCATAATCCTGAATTTACTATGATTGAGGTTTACCAAGCCTATGCCGATTTCCATGATATTATGGATTTGACAGAAGGTATTATCCAGCATGCTGCAAAGGCTGTCAAAGGAGATGGTCCAGTAAACTATCAAGGCACTGAAATCAAGATTAATGAACCATTTAAACGTGTTCACATGGTGGATGCCATCAAGGAAATTACTGGTGTTGACTTCTGGCAAGATTTGACTTTCGAAGAAGCCGTAGCTCTTGCCAATGAAAAACATGTACCTGTTGAAAAGCATTACACTGAAGTCGGTCACATCATCAATGCCTTCTTTGAAGAATTTGTCGAAGAAACATTGATCCAACCAACCTTCGTTTATGGACATCCAGTAGCTGTATCTCCACTCGCTAAGAAAAACCCTGAAGATGAACGCTTTACTGACCGTTTCGAGCTCTTCATTATGACCAAAGAATACGGAAATGCCTATTCTGAGTTGAATGATCCAATCGATCAACTTAGCCGTTTCGAAGCTCAAGCCAAGGCTAAAGAACTTGGGGACGATGAAGCAACAGGTATCGATTACGACTACATCGAGGCTCTTGAATACGGTATGCCACCAACAGGTGGTTTGGGTATCGGTATCGACCGTCTCTGCATGCTCCTTACTGATACAACTACTATCCGTGATGTATTGCTCTTCCCAACAATGAAATAATACTCTTCGAAGATCTCTTCAAACCACGTCAGCGTTACCTTGCCGTAGATATATGTTCCTGACTTTGTCAGTCTTATCTACAACCTCAAAACAGTGTTTTGAGCAGCCTGCGGCTAGCTTCCTAGTTTGCTCTTTGATTTTCATTGAGTATAAACTCTTATCCTCTGGTACTTGCCAGAGGATTTTTTGATGCAAAAAGAGATTGAGTTTCTCCTCAATCTCTTTTCTTATTCTTGATTTTTAACTTGACTGGTAGCTACATCTTCTCCAAACCATTTCTGGCTGATTTCCTGGAACTTTCCTTCTTTGTATAGTGCAACAAAGGCTTGGTTCAAAGCGGCTAACAAAGTTTTATCAGCAGGTCTTACACCAACTGCAAAAGCTTCACTTTCAAACCCTGCTGAAAAGATATTGTAGTCATTTAATATCCCTTCAGACTGGAGATAATAATTAGCATATACCCGGTCAATCAACAAGGCATCAATCCGGTCATTTTTCAAATCAATTAAGGCTTCATTGAAACTTTGGTATTGATTAGCCTTCTGGTCTTTCACTCGGTTCTTGAGTAGTTCGGGTTGTCCTTCAAAATTCAAATAGCCAGAAGATCCAGCCTGGGCCCCTAAAATTTTGTCTGTCATATCCTGAATTGAGTGGATATTTTGAGACTTTTTAGAGACCAAAACTTGTTGATTTTCCATGTAAGGAATAGTAAAGGCAACCTTCTCTTTCCGTTCATCTGTAGCTGTATAGCCATTCCAGATGGCATCAATGGTACCATTTTGTAGTTCGGTTTCTTTCATATCCCAGTCGATGGGTTGAAATTTAATCTTAATTCCTAGCTTTTCAGAGACAGATTGGGCTAGGTCAATATCAAAGCCCGCGTACTTGCCATTCTTTTCCTCAAATCCCATGGGAACAAAGGTATTGTCAAAGCCAATGGTAATGCTACCCTGCTTTTGATATTTGGCCCAGTTATCCTGATTTGGATCACTTACCTTCTGAGTACAAGCCGTCAGGAAGAAGCTAAAGAACAGAGCAAGTACAAGGGCAATTTTCTTTCTCTTCATAGACACCTCCTACTTTGGATCAACCTTAAGGATCTGATCAGCAATATTTTCTGCAAACTGAAGGTCGTGCGTCACAACAATCTGGGTCATCCCACGCTCTTTATTTTGAAGGATAAGTTTTTCTACTTCTAATCGCAATTCTGGGTCTAAGGCCGATGTAGGTTCATCATATCCAATAATTTCTGGGTTTATCATCATAGCGCGTGCTAAGGCCACCCGTTGTTTTTGCCCACCAGATAATGAGAAAGGAAAGGCATCTGCATGCCCAGCTAACCCAAGTTGTTCTAACAAACCACGCGCCTTCTTCTCAGCAACTTCCTTCTCCATGCTCATGGTTTTTATGGGCGACAAGGTTAAGTTATCTAGAACTGACAAATGCGGAAAGAGTTGAAAATCTTGGAAAACAAATCCCAGAAGATTGCGCTTTTCTAGTTCGTCTATAGCTAGCGATTCTCCGTTATAGTAGATTTCCCCTGAATCGATGGTTTCCAATCCAGCTAGCATACGTAACAAGGTGGTCTTGCCGCCTCCTGATGGACCTACGATTGCAAGGATTTGCTTTTCGGGAATAGATAGGCTAAAGTTGGTTAAGATTTGTTTGCCACCAAAGGCTTTATTGATATTTCGTAATTCTAACATAGCAATCCTCCTATCTGTAATAACTGTACTTCTTCTCAAGTTTTTTCGCTACAATGGTTACAAGACCAATCATAATCAAATAAATCGCTCCAGCTAAAAACATAGGAACAAGACTGGCGTCCCGATTAGCTGCTGTCCGACTAGCTAAGATCAAATCTGAGATCCCAAGGGCATAAACCAAAGAAGTATCCTTGACCAAACTCATAATTTCATTAAAAACACTCGGTAAGACAATCTTTGTCACCTGAGGAAGGATGATATAGCGAACTGTATCAAAGGAGCCAAATTTTAACACTTTTGCGGCTTCATACTGCCCTTTGGGAATGGTTTCAATCCCACCACGAAAGATTTCTGCAAAGTAGGCTGCATAGTTCAATACAAAAGCAATCACAGCAGCAGGCAAACGATCTAAACGTATCCCAATGCTAGGAAGAACATAGTAAATAAAGATTAATTGCAAGAGCAAAGGAGTCCCTCGCATTACCCAAATATAAAGGTCAATGAGATAATGGAGGGGTTTCCAGCGGACTTGTAAAGCAAAGGCAACGACAATACCTAAAGGAATTGAAAAAATTAAAACCAGAGCAAAGACTTGAAGAGTCATACTTGCACCGTTCAATAAACTGGGTAATATCTCAAACATATAAGACATACTGCACCTCCTAAAAATAATTGTTCCTATTATAGCATAAATAAACAATTTAGCAAGAGTAATTGTAAAAAAATTCTATTTCTTCCAAAAAAACGTATCTGCCAAATTGACGGATACGTTTTTAGAGAGATAACTTTTAAAGTGTTTCTAAGAGTTCTTGCATCTGAACATCATCTGGAACGAGTTTTAAATAGGCTTCAGCTTGTATCTTGGCCTCTTCAAAATATCCTAATTCACGCAGGAGATAAGTATATTGCTCTAAAAACTCGGGATTGTCCTTGAGGTCAGATGACAGTTCTTGATAGAGCTCATAGGCCTTATCTAAATCCTCGATTTCCTGGTAAGAGCGTGCAATCATCCACTTGGTCAAGAGGTTTTCAGGTTCTTGACTTTGGAGAGCAATGATATCTTCATACCGCTCTTGTTCCATATAAATGGTTGCGAGGCGAAGAAAAATTTCTTCTGTATCCTCTGCATCTTCTTTAGCAGTAAGGAGAAACTGCTCTGCAGCACTAGGATCATGCAATTCATACGAAAACTGAGAAGCAGCTAGCAAGAGACGGGTTTCAAATGGATTTTTCTGCAGTCCTTTTTTAACGATACGAAGGGCCTCTTCCACCTGATGTTCCTTATGCAAGGCTTGACTATAACCATACTCATATCCTTCAAAATCTGGTGAAATGGTATCAATCTGCTTAAAGTAAAGAACAGATTTTTGATACTCTTCTTGATCAAAGTAAAGACTAGCCAGTTCAAAGGCAGTTTGGTCATCGTATTCTAATTCTAAAGCTTTTTCTAAGAATTCAGTTGCAGCTTCAAACTTACCTAACTGGGCATAAGCATAACCAATTCGTTGATAGGTTGAGACACCCGTTTGCTCATAGATAGAGCGATTGTCTAACTGAGCATAGCCCTGAATGGCTTCCTGATAATTCCCTAACTCGCTATCCAACTCAGCCAAACCAAAAACTAATAAGGAATCGTCTGAGTAGTTTAGGGCTTCCAGTAACTTTTCACGCGCTACATCTGTCAATCCTTCCAACTGATAGAGGTCTGCCTTCAAGGCCAAGGCCGATACATACCAGTCACTTTCGGAAGTGATTTCCTCAAGGTAAGCAAAGGCTTCCTCAACATTGCCATCCTCGCTAGCAATGCTAGCTAAGTTCAGATTCACTTCTGGAAATTCTGTAACGATATGTTGGTAAATTTCTTTTGCTTGAGGATAAAAGCCAATTCCCTCTAGATAGCTTGCTAGTTCGTAAAGAACTTCACTTGAATCTGTTTCGAGGGCTTTGTGATAATACTGATCCGCCTTGGTTAAATCCTGTTCATCCAGAGCCTGGATCATGCGTTGACTATTGTTCACTCTTGATTTCCTCCCCTTCTTCTTCATACAGACCGCTGACTTTTTTATACCAGTTAAAGATAGCTGAGATAACGACCTTGGCAGAAGCATAGACAGGAATTCCCAGCAAGACTCCCCAAATACCAAACATAGAACCTGAAGTTAGGAGAACAAAGAGGACATTGATCGGATGGATGTTTAGCTGACTACCTAAAATAAGCGGAGAAACGAAGCGACCTTCAATCGTTTGTTCAACAATAAAGACAATAATCACTTTCAAAAGCATAACAGGTCCTGCAATCAAGCCCAAAACCAAAGCAGGCAACATCGCTAGAAAACTACCTAGATAAGGTACTAGATTGAGGATACCAGCCGTAATCCCAAGAGTCACAGCATATCTGAGACCAATGATCTTAAAGAAGATAATAAACATAATTGCCACGATAATAGCAACAGTAACCTGCCCTCTAACATAGTTTGATAACTGTTTATTAACATCTGACAAAACTTGTCCGACAGGTTCTTTTAACTTGTTTGGGATGAATTTAGTTAGGTAATCCCGCAAGCCTTTTCCATCTCTCAAAAGATAAAAGAGCATGAAGGGTACGATAATAACCGCTACAATGACCTGGGAAACACTACTGATAAAGGCGCTGACCCAGTTAACGGCTTGAGAAGAGATTTTGCTGGCCCACAGGGTAGCTTCACTAGAAACATTGGAAAGAACCTGCTCCAACTGTGGTCTAAAATCATCTGGCAAACGTTTGGTTACAAGATCATTGATGACACGGTCAGCATCTTCGAGGTATGTCGGTACATTTTTCGCAAAAGTTAAGACTTGGCGTTGGAGATTTGGAATTGCGACTGCCAGACCCCAAATGATAAAAAGTCCAATGATGACAAATACAATACTGATGGCAAGTACACGATTGATCTTGTGTTTCTCCATCCAGTCAACAATCGGATTGAGGAGGTAATAAAGTAAACCAGATAAAATAACTGGCAACATGACAACTCCTAGAAAATCCAAAACCGGTAAAAAGATAAAACTAATCTTACTTAGAATGAAAAGATTCAAGCCCAGTAACAAGGTCACTAAGAATACAGTAATAGCTTTATTATCTAAAAACCACTTAAAAAACCAAGATAGGCTAAAATGTTTCTCTTTATGTTCCATAAATACATCCTTTCTGTCATTCTCTCATTATACCATTTTTAGACTAAAATAACTCTTTTTTAAAGTGCTTACATAGATAGACAAAAAGAAAAATCTCCTCAATTGAGGAGATTTATTTAATCTTTAATATGACTTGATAGTTGTTTTTGGTATTCTTCGTTTGATTTTGCTTTTTCTTCAGCAAATTTCTTGCGAAATTCTTCCATTTCTTTACTTGTCACAATCTTATCTTGAATCTTCAGATATTTATAACTGTTTTCGCCTGTTTTATCGCCGACCCAACCATCTGCTCCTGTTCCTGGAACTTTCTTTGTAACAAGCATTTGGGCACCGTCTGAGTGTACAGGAATAACTAGAGCACTATCTGTCAACCATGCTTGAGCTTTAGCATATTTTGAATAGCGTTTTTCGAGATCTGTTTTCTCACTGTTAGCATCATCAAGTAATTCTTTGTATTTATCCAATCCTACTGCCTTAATGGCTGAACTATCTGATCCTGGTGCAATACCAAGTGCTCCAAGAAGTGTTGGTCCAGATGTTGGATCAAATGTATCAAGATAGGTTGATGGATCTGCATAGTCTGGGCTCCATCCACTGTTCGGATTGATATCCCAGTCGATATTGTCTTTTGAAGTTGCAAGAACGGTCATACTTCCCAATTCATCATCAGAAACTTGTTGGATATCAACCACCACATTCTCAACTCCAAGAGCTTCCTCTATTGATTGTTTATACGATTGAGCTTGACGTACAAAATCTGTTTGAGTAGAGGAAACTGGCAAGTCCAAATGAATAGGGAACTGAACACCGTCGGCTTGAAGAGTTTTCTTAGCCGCTTCAAGTTTGGTTTTAGCTTTCTCTACATTATGAAGTGAATCTTGTGCATCATCTAGGCTAACATCGCTCCAAGCAGTATCCAACTTGTCAAGTTCTGCTTTTGTTACTTGACCAAAAGATTGATCTCCAATTTGAACAAACGTTGGAGGTGTAAAGCTAGTACGTAATTTACGAGGGGCAACTTCATCACCAAATACTTGAGAGACAGCAGCCTTACGATCTGCTCCAAAAGCCAAAGCTTGGCGGAAATCTTTGTTCAACAAAGCTTTCTTAGTAGATGTCTTTTCTTCGTCCGTTGTTTTAGAAGTATGGTTATAGGCTACACGGTCAATATTAGTTGAAATGTAGTAGCTACCTCCTCTTTGTTGACCATACACAATGTTGTCTTTATATTTTTCTTTGAATCGCTCATAGTTTGCAGAATTCTTAAAGAGGGGAGCTGCTGGGTAGTGGCCTTCATCAAAACCACGACCAAGAGAGTCTGCATCTTGACCATCAAAGAAGGTCAATTTTATATCATCAATAAAGACATTTCCTTTATCCCAATAGTTTTGGTTTTTTGTCATCTCGATTGAAGATTTCGATGTGAGACCTTTCAGAAGGTAAGGACCATTGTATAGAATACTTGTAACATCAGTAGGTTTACCAAAATTATCCCCCTTAGAGGCTAAAAAGTCTTCATTGATTGGTGCCAAAACACCCATCGTTGTCTTGGAATTCCAGAAAGATTCAGGATTATTAAGCGTATAAACAAGAGTATAATCATCTGTCGCCTTAATTCCAACAGTAGAAAAATCATTTGTTTTCCCGTTAATATAATCATCTAACCCTTTGATTGAATCCTGTACGAGATAGAGGGCTTGTGATTTCTTAGCGACAGCATGTTTCAAACCTGTCACGAAATCCTGAGCCTTTACTTCACCATATTCCTCGCCTTCATTAGTGTACCACTTAATCCCTTTCCGGATTTTATAGGTGTAAGTCAAACCATCTTTAGAAACACTCCAGTCCTCTGCTACAGACGGCACAAGATTTCCCTATTGGTCATTCTCAAGCAAACCATCGATGACATTCCCAGTCACCTGTTTGGTACTGGAATTTCCAGAAACTGTATAGTCCAAAGTTGCAGGATCCGATGAGAAGACATAAGTATAAGTCACAGGTTGGTTGGCGTTTTTACCACCAGACGAACAAGCTGCTAGTAGTGCTGATGACAACACTGCTACTGCAGCCGTTAGAAAAATACGTTTTTTCATAAGACACTCCTTTAAATCAAATATATCATTATTATATCACTTTGATTTTTGAAAGCAAGGTAAAAACTAAATAAATCTCCCTAAGATGTTTTCTGTAATTTTCAAAAAATGATGAAAGTCAGTTAAGAATTTCATTTTGTGGTATAATGAACTTATCATTATTAAGAGGTATGGACATGAAAGAAACTGTTTATTTTGGAACTTACACTCGTCGCTTATCTAAAGGGATTTACAAAGCTGATTTTAATACAGAAACAGGCCAGCTTGCAAATCTTGAACTCTTTGCTGCTGAACCAAGTCCGACCTACCTTGCCTTTGACCAACAGCAACACTTATACACCGTAGGGAGCCAGGATGGCTTGGGTGGAATCGCTGCTTACAAGACCGACGGCACTTTGTTAAATCATGTGGTGGAAGAAGGCGCTCCTCATTGTTATGTGGCAGTAGATGAAAAACGTGGTTTCGTTTATGGGGCCAACTATCATAAAGGTCAAGTTCTAGTTTATAAACGTCAATCGGATGGTAGCCTCATCCAAACAGATCTAGATCAGCATAGCGGACAAGGTCCTCATGAAAACCAATCTTCCCCACATGTACACTTTACGGATCTAACACCTGACCAGTATCTCGTCACATGTGATCTAGGAACGGATGAAGTAACGACTTACGATGTTAGCCCAGAGGGAAAACTAAGTAAACTCTACACTTATAACAGCCAAGCTGGAGCAGGTGCTCGCCACATCGTTTTCCATCATCATTATAAGATTGCCTACCTCATCTGTGAACTCAACAGTACCATTGAAGTATTGATTTACGATGGTGTTGGTGAATTTGAACGCATGCAAGTCATTTCGACTTTGCCAGATGGATATGAGGAATTTAATGCTACTGCTGCCATTCGTCTTTCAAAAGACGGCAAATACCTCTATGCATCCAACCGAGGTCATGATTCCATTGCTGTATTTAGCATCCTAGCTGATGGTAGTTTGGAATTATTAGAGATTGTTCCAAGTCATGGTAAAACACCACGTGATTTCGACCTAACTCCTGACCAAGAATTTCTAATTGCAGTTCACCAAGATTCAGATAATGCAACCGTCTTTAAACGTAATCCTAAAACTGGTCGATTAGCTGAGCTTTCTAACGATTTCCGAGTTCCCGAAGCCGTTTGCATCACATTTAAACATTAATGTAAAATAAAAATGAACTTGCTTAAGCAAGTTCATTTTTATTTTATAATTTATTTCCGACATTGATACGGTTAATGGCACGTTGCAAAGCAACCTTAGCTCGCCGTTCTTGGTCAATCAAGTGTTTATCTTGTGCTTCTTCAATCTCACGTTCAGCACGAAGTTTAGCACGTTGGGCACGGCTAATATCGATATCACGAGCACGTTCTGCTGAGTCTGCTACAATAGTAATGATGTCATTGGCAATCTCGATAATTCCTCCGTTCACTGCAATCCAGTTCACATGAGTATCGTCATCAATTCGTTTTACCTTTACTTCATCAACCGCTAAAACCGCAATCATATTTTCATGTCGTGGCAAGATCCCCATCTCACCATCCAGAGTTCGTACCGATACAAAGCTGGCATGGTGATCATAGACGAGGCCATCTGGTGTCACGATCTGGACAGTTAAATGAGCCATAGATCACCTCTTAAAATCCCATTTTCTCAGCTTTTGCAATCACATCTTCGATTGAACCAACACCACGGAAGGCATCTTCTGGTAGATGATCATGTTTTCCTTCAAGGATTTCCTTAAAGCCGCGAACTGTTTCCGCTACTGGTACATAAGAACCAGGTTGACCAGTAAATTGTTCGGCAACGTTGAAGTTTTGAGACAAGAAGAACTGGATACGACGGGCACGAGCAACCAAAGTCTTTTCTTCATCAGAGAGTTCATCCATACCAAGGATAGCAATGATATCTTGCAATTCATGGTAACGTTGAAGGACACGCTTGACTTCAGCAGCAACTGCATAGTGCTCCTCACCAACAATCTCAGGTGCCAAGGCACGAGAGCTTGAAGCAAGTGGGTCAACGGCTGGGTAAATCCCCAACTGTACCAACTTACGTTCCAAGTTAGTTGTTGAATCCAAGTGAGCGAAGGCCGTTGCTGGCGCAGGGTCAGTATAGTCATCCGCTGGCACATAGATAGCCTGGATAGAAGTTACAGAACCCTTCTTAGTTGAAGTGATACGCTCTTGCAATTGACCCATTTCCGTAGCAAGGGTTGGTTGGTAACCAACGGCTGAAGGCATCCGACCCAAAAGGGCAGATACTTCTGAACCAGCTTGAGTAAAACGGAAGATATTATCGATAAAGAGAAGCACATCTTGGCCTTCTACATCACGGAAGTATTCAGCGATTGTCAAGCCAGTAAGGGCAACACGCATACGTGCTCCAGGTGGTTCATTCATCTGACCAAATACCATGGCTGTTTTCTCGATAACACCTGATTCCTTCATTTCCCAGTAAAGGTCGTTCCCTTCACGAGTACGTTCCCCAACACCGGTAAATACTGAAATACCACCGTGTTCTTGGGCAATATTGTGAATCAATTCTTGAATCAAGACGGTTTTACCAACTCCGGCACCACCGAAAAGTCCAACTTTACCACCTTTTAGGTAAGGGGCAAGAAGGTCGATAACCTTGATCCCTGTTTCCAAGATTTCAGATGAAGTAGACAATTCATCAAAAGTTGGAGCTTTCTTATGAATCGGCTGACGCTCAGCGTCTTCAGCGAAAGGAGCATCCAAGTCAATGGTATCTCCCAAAACATTGAAGACACGTCCCAAAGTTTCTTTACCTACTGGCACAGAGATTGGACGGCCTGTGTCCAAAACTTCCATTCCACGAGTCAAACCATCTGTTGATTCCATGGCGATCGTACGAACCATACCATCACCCAACTCCAAGGCTACTTCAAGGACGATTTTTGTTTTTCTTTCGTCATTTTTGTAGACGACAAGTGCATTATTAATCTCAGGAAGTGTTTCCCCTGCTGCGAACAAGACGTCGACAACGGGTCCAATAACCTGAGCAATTTTACCTGAACTCATCTCCTTCTCCTATTCTATATAAGATACTGTCGGTTCCTAGTTCACCTAGGGCCTAAGTTCATTTTGATATGAGGGAGGCAAAGCCTTATTCTAAGGCACTAGCCCCCGCTACAATTTCTGTAATTTCTTGTGTAATCGCCGCCTGTCTGGCACGGTTATACTGGATTGTCAAATCATTGATGACTTTCTTGGCATTATCAGTCGCCGTTTGCATGGCTGTCATACCTGCAGCATTCTCAGCTGTCTTGGCATCGATGATAGCCCCGTATATCATACTTTCTGCAAACTGAGGTAACAACTGCTCTAGAATCTCATCACGACTCGTTTCCAACTCAAATGTCAAGCTATACTCTTCATCCGCTTCATTTGGATCTAAGTCAACAATCGGCAGCATTTGTTCCACACGCATTTGACTTGTGAGAGTATTGACATGATGATTGTAGCAGACGTATAATTCATCAAAAAGTTCATTTTGATACATTTCAATCGTTTTTGAAATAATTTTACGAACTTCATCAAAACTTGGTTGGTCAGCCAAGCCACGTAGTTCATAGATTGGTTGAATGCCACGAGCCTTAAAGAAATCAGCTCCCATACCACCAATACAGATTATCTCAAAACCTGTACCATCTGGATGGTATTCTTCTTTCAGCTCCATCACAGCTTTAAGGATGGAAGCATTATAACCTCCAACCAAGCCACGGTCTGAAGTAATAACGATATAGCCTGTTTTCTTAACTGGGCGACTAATGAGCATCGGATTGGTAGAACCACCAGATCCGTTACCATGCAGAATATCCGTCAAAAGCTTACGAACCTTCTGAGCATAAACTTGAAAGTTGCGTGCTGCTTCTTCAGAGCGACCTAACTTGGCAGCCGATACCATTTGCATGGCATTGGTGATTTGACTAGTATTTTTTGTTGAGGCGATTTTTGTTTTAATATCATTTAGAGATACTGCCATTTGACACCTCTATTCTTATTGGAAGCTGGATTGATTGAGAAACTCTGTAATCGCAGCATCCAAGACTGCTTCTTCTGGCAAGTCTTTTGTTTCACGAATAGTTTCCAAAATCTCTGGATGTTGTGCATCAAAGAAATCATGAAACTCTTCCTCAAAACGAACAATGTCATCTACAGGAATCGTATCCAAGAAACCATGTGTCAAAGCATAAAGAATGGTTACTTGTTTCTCAACAGGTAATGGTTTATGAACTGGTTGTTTCAGAACTTCAACGGTACGACGTCCACGATTTAACTTAGCTTGAGTAGCCGCATCCAAATCAGAACCAAACTTAGTGAAGGCTTCCAACTCACGATATGAAGCAAGGTCGATACGAAGTGTACCAGCAACCTTCTTCATAGCTTTGATTTGTGCAGAACCACCTACACGGGATACAGATGAACCCGCATCGATAGCTGGACGAATACCCGCATTGAAGAGACCATCGCCAAGGAAGATTTGACCATCTGTGATTGAAATCACGTTGGTTGCGATATAAGCAGAGATATCTCCTGCTTGTGTCTCGATAAATGGTAGAGCTGTGATTGAACCACCACCAAGTTCATCAGAAACCTTAGCTGAACGCTCAAGCAAACGGCTATGAAGGTAGAAAACATCCCCAGGGAAGGCTTCACGACCTGGTGGACGACGAAGCAAGAGAGAGAGTTCACGATAAGCGACCGCTTGTTTTGAAAGATCATCATAAACGATCAAAACATGCTTCCCTTGGTACATAAACTCTTCTGCCATAGCAACCCCAGCATAAGGAGCTAGGAAGAGCAATGGAGAAGGTTGTGAAGCAGAAGCTGTCACAACGATTGTGTAGTCCAAGGCACCGTACTGACGAAGTGTTTCAACTTGCGTACGAACAGTTGACTCTTTTTGCCCAATCGCTACATAGATACAGATCATATCTTGACCTTTTTGGTTCAAAATAGCATCAATAGCGATGGTTGTTTTCCCTGTCTGACGGTCACCGATAATCAACTCACGTTGACCACGACCAATCGGAACAAGGGCATCAATAGCTTTCAAACCTGTTTGCAATGGTTCTGATACAGACTTACGTTGCATAACGCCAGGAGCCGGCGCTTCTACTGGACGAGACTTATCAGTATGGATTTCTCCAAGACCGTCAACTGGACGACCAAGTGGATCCACAACACGTCCAATAAGGCTCTCACCAACAGGAACTTCCATGATTTTACCTGTACGGCGAATGGTATCGCCTTCACGAATATCTGTAAAGTCACCTAGGATGATAATCCCAACGTCTGTTGACTCCAAGTTCTGCGCCATCCCATAAGAGCCGTTTTCAAAAATCAACAGCTCCCCACTCATGGCATTTTCAAGGCCGTGAGCACGCGCAATTCCGTCCCCGATATAGGTTACAACACCTGTTTCAGATACATCAAAATTGGGTTTGAAATTTTCAATTTGTTGCTTAATTAAAGCGCTGATTTCTTGTGCGTTAATTGCCAAAAGAACACCACTTTCTATTTCAAATTTTCTTTAACAACTCGAAGTTGTTGTTTAATACTCACGTCAATTGTCTTGTGATTAGCAAAAATGACAAAACCACCAATGAGTCCTTCATCAATTTGTTCTTTGACGCTCCGCACTTTCAGAGACATTTTTTTCTCTATCAATGGGAGCAGACGTTCCTTCTGTTCATCTGTTAAAGGATGGGCTGAAGAAATCGTGACAACAAAACGATTGGTCTCTTTTTCAAGGCGATTCAAACAATCTGCAATTACTTCATAAAAAAGATTTGCTCTGTGATTGTAAACCAGAACTTGAATAAAGTTTTGCATTAAAGGTGACACAGAGTCTTGAAAGAAACGAACTGTTTTTTCCTTATCTGACTCATCAACTGCCACCTGAGCTAAAAAAGAGGGTAAGCCCGCTTCTTCTGCGACTTGCTTGATTTGATCCAAGTCTGAAAAAATCCGGTCCTCTTCTCCTTTTTCAATCACTAATTGGACAAAAGGCATGCTGTATTTTTCAATTACCTTTGCTGTTTTCTTGTCCATTAGGCTTCTCCTAGCTGATCGATATACTGATCAATGAGTTCCTTATGGGCATGACTGTCAAGGTTTTGTGAGATGATTTTTCCAGCTAAACTAACTGTCAAATCTGCTACCTCACCTTTAACGCTTTGTAAAGCCTCAGCTTTGTTTTGCGCAATTTCTTGGTTAGCTTTTTCTTTCAAGCGACCAGCTTCTAGCTTAGCTTCAGCCAGAATATCTGATTTGCTCTTTTCAGCTGTCTCCTTAGCATTCTCGATGATAGTTTTAGCTTCGCTACGGCTTCCTGCTAATTCATCTTCACGCTTTTGAGCAAGAGTTTCTGCTTTTTGACGAGCTTGTTCAGCACCATCAATATCAGCAGCAATCTTTTCGGCGCGTTCTTCGAAGACACTTGTCAAGTTTGACCATGCGTATTTTTTGACTAAGACGATCAAAAGGATAAAAGAGCCAGCAATTAAAATAAAGTTACCAATCAATTCACCTACTGTTACGTGCATCATTTACTCCTTTCTACTCTTCATCATTAATTTTATTTCCTAGATACATTGAAGACAAGACTGTGAATACATAGGCCTGAACACAGGAAATAAACACAGAGAATGCCGTCCAGACAAGATTGGTAACAAATGCGACTGGATACCAATAAAGAGCCTGATGAGAAAGAGTAATAAGCAAGCTTGCCATCACTTCTCCGGCAAAGATATTCCCGAACACCCGCAAAGCAAGTGATAGGAAATTCGTGACTTCTTCAAGGAGATTCATCGGTGTCATAAAACCTGGGGTTACAAAGCCTTTCAGATACTTTTTAACACCACGGCGACGAATTCCTTCTATATGGGTCATCAGGATAATTCCAAATGACAAAGCCAAGTCAAACTGGAGATTTGCAGTTGGCGATGTCCAAAGGTTTGTCCCATCTGTAGTTTGAAGTTTCGCCATCAAACCAAGATTGTTTGCGATAACCATAAAAAGAAATAAACACAAGTAAAAGAGTGAGTAATCTTTCATGTACCGAGAACCTACGTTGGGTTCTGTAAATCCGACTACAAAGTCATAGAGATACTCTAGTACATTTTGCTTTCCTTTGGGTTTCACAGTCATATTACGACTTGCCCAATAGATAAAGCCAAAAATCAGTGCCACAGACAACAAAGTCAATGCTGTCAAGGTTAAATCAAAGGTAACAGGACCAATATTGATGGTTGGATTGATACTTTCTTCCATCTAGAATCCTCCCTTTTCCATTTTATACTTCTCTTTATTTGATGATAAATGAAAATACGAGAGTTACAAAGAATGTTCCTTCGATAAAGGCAATCCCCATGATCATCAAACTACGCAATTGTGGGATGATGTCTGGTTGGCGTGCTGCAGACTTGAACAAACCGTTCATCAAAAATCCTTCTGCAAGAGATACACCCATACAGGCAAGACATAGACCGAAAAATGTTAAATTCATGATGAATTCTCCTTTTATTTAAAATTTACTTACTTAGTTTAGTCCTAAAATTTGTTTTTGTCAACTTTTTACTTACGTTGGAAGCGTTTCAGATGATTTATTTTTATTTTTGCTATTTTTATACCACTGTATAGATAAGTTTCTCATTTTATGATGAAATGTGTTTCCACTTTCTCTATATTTTCCGAAATAAATTGAAAAATCCAAGTTTAGAACTTGGATAGATTCATTTTATTTGAAATAGTAGGAATAGTGTTGTTTACACCCTGGATTAAATGGAGATTTGCAATAAGGGCAGGCTATTTGTTTTTGATATTCTTGAAATGTTATTGTCCTCATACAAGCCCCACATAAAATCGGTCGATCCTCCGCAAGCGTCAAGGGGTAAGGTGAAAACAAATGCGTTTCTATAGCATTGTGGCACTGATAGCAAGCATAGTATTTTTTACACTCATAGCACTGGAGGGAAATAATATCCTTTTCACCATGATAGTGAACACATCTGCTTTCATTATCTACCAACAATCCTTGCACTTGAATCATTCACTTTTCCTTATCTAGGCACGAACTGTGACACTTGTCCCGTCTTCCTTATAGAGATTGATAAGACCTTCTTTGAGAGCTCGAACCATATCCCCAGCTTGCACAGGTTGAGGAACCTTAATGGTCAAGAGTTCCATTGGATTTGGAGCACGGTCGATTTTATTGCCTTTAGAATCGTGAAGATTTTCGATATAGGTTTCAAAATGACGGAAACCTGGTCCATAAAACTCAACTTGATCTCCTTCATTGATAACATTCCGTTGACGAATGGTTGCTGTCTGGGTTGCATCATCATAAGAAACCACCTCAGCGACAAACTTATACTCAGGAATCTTACGGCGAGCACCAAATAACTGCTCATTCTCAGATGGTGTACCATAGTAGAATCCTGTCGCTAATTCACGCTGGGCAACCTTCCACATCTCGTCCACCAAGTCCTGTTTGATGGATTCAAACTTTTCAGGGCTTTCGAGATAAGCATCCACAGCTGCCTTGTAGCAGTTTGTTACTGTTGAAACATAGTGAATAGACTTCATACGACCTTCGATTTTTAGACTATCTACACCATTTTCAATCATATCTGGAATATGGTCAATCATGGACATGTCAACGGCTGACATTGAAAATTCTTCTGGAATTTCACCTTTAAGACTCTTACGTTCTTGACCAAAAGGCATGTCGTAAAGGTCGTATTTCCAACGGCAAGACTGAGAACAGCCCCCACGGTTGGCATCACGCATACTCATGTGGTTTGAGAGAGTGCAGCGTCCTGAGTAGGAAATACACATGGCTCCATGGACAAAGGCTTCAATTTCTACATCTGTACGTTTGCGAATTTCTGCCAATTCTTCCATTGAAACCTCACGGGCCAAAACCACACGTGTCAATCCTAGTTCTTTCCAGAACTCAAGCGTTTCATAGTTCGTCGCACTGGCTTGAGTAGAGAGGTGAATTTCAAGACCTGGCGCTTCAGTTGCTGCAATCATGATCAAGGCCGGATCTGACACGATAACTGCCGCAATCCCAATGTCTCGCAACTTACGGAACCACTCGCCAGCCCCAGCTTCGTTTCCTTCGTGCATAACCATGTTGGCAGCTACATAGACCTTGGCACCATACTTGGCAGCGAACTGCACACCTTCTTCCATCTGTTCAAAGGTGAAGTTTCCCGCACGGCTTCGAAGACCATAGGCTTGTCCACCGATAAAGACAGCATCTGCACCATATTGAACAGCTACTTTCAGCTTTTCTAAAGTTCCTGCAGGTGATAAAACCTCAGGACGTTTTAATGTTTTTGTCATTTTTTCTCCTATTTGCAATATAAAAGTTTGACGTTTTTCCTTCTCATTTTATAGTAAATAATGAATAAAATCAAGCCTAGGCAAATTGTTTTGACAATTCTAATCTTCTTAGAAACGAAAAACTAGTCTTCTGAGACTAGTTGTTTTCAAGATAAAATTCAAAACGTTCACCCACATACTGACTCTTGACATATTCAAAAGCTGTCCCATCATCGAGATAGGAAACCTGAGTCAAGGCTAAAATGGCATGCCCTTTTTCAACTTCTAAGTAATGAGCAATCTTTTCTTTAGCCAATCTCGCATAAATAGTCTGTTGGGATTTGCCAATCCGGTAGCCATGCTGCTGCAAGGTCTGAAAGAAATGACTGGTTACTTCTTCTTTTTTAAAATTCTTAATAAACTTTTCTGGAATCGAAGCCACTTCATAAACAAGCGGAACTTGATCAGCGTAACGCACTCGTTCCATACGGATGATATTTTCAGTTGGTGAAATACCTAGCTTTGCCACTTCCTGCTCGTTGGGAATGGTTCTCCTATAGGAAATCAACTGACTAGAAGGAACTTTCCCTTGAGCTTTGACAATCTCCGTAAAACTAGTGGTTCCACGCATTTTTTCTTGAACTCGAGTGCTAGAAACAAAGGTTCCGCTTCCTACACGACGCTCCAAAACTCCCTCCTCAACCAAGAGAGAGATGGCTTGTCGCAAGGTCATCCGGCTAACTTGAAACTGGTCTGCAAGATCCCGTTCACTTGGAAGCCTTTCTCCTATCATCCAACAATGCTCGTCAATATCTTTTTTTATCTGATCGTGGATTTTCATATAAGCTGGTAACATGCTTTTCACTTCTTTTCTTTATTTTCTCTATTGTACCGTATTTAATTAGGAAAAGTCAAACTTTGCCTTGTTTAGTTGGTAATTCGCTCTCATTTATGATAAAATATTGAAAAAGATATTTCTTTTGAGAAAGGAAAAAGATGAGCAACATTTCAACTGATTTGCAAGATGTCGAAAAAATCATCGTACTAGACTATGGTAGCCAATACAACCAGCTAATTTCACGCCGTATCCGTGAAATTGGTGTTTTTTCAGAGTTAAAAAGCCATAAAATCTCAGCTGCAGAGGTTCGTGCCATTAACCCTGTAGGGATCATTCTCTCAGGTGGACCAAATTCTGTTTATGAAGAGGGTTCATTTGATATTGATCCAGAAATTTTTGAACTTGGTATTCCAATTTTGGGAATCTGTTATGGTATGCAGTTATTGACGCATAAACTTGGAGGTAAGGTTGTTCCTGCAGGTGATGCTGGAAACCGCGAGTATGGGCAATCTCCACTTACTCACACTCCTTCTGCCCTCTTTGAAGGTACACCAGAAGAACAGATTGTTTTGATGAGCCATGGTGATGCGGTTACTGAGATTCCTGCTGACTTTGTTCGTACTGGTACTTCTGCTGACTGTCCTTATGCAGCTATTGAAAACCCTGACAAGCACATCTATGGTATCCAATTCCACCCGGAAGTGCGCCATTCTGTATACGGAAATGATATCCTTCGTAACTTTGCCCTTAACATCTGTAAGGCCAAGGGTGACTGGTCAATGGATAACTTCATCGAGATGCAGATTAAAAAAATCCGTGAGACAGTCGGTGATAAACGTGTCCTTCTCGGTCTATCTGGTGGTGTTGACTCTTCTGTCGTCGGTGTTCTTCTTCAAAAAGCAATCGGTGATCAATTGATCTGTATCTTTGTAGACCACGGTCTTCTCCGTAAAGGGGAAGCAGACCAAGTTATGGAGATGCTTGGTGGTAAGTTTGGTTTGAATATCGTCAAAGCAGATGCTGCTAAACGTTTCCTTGATAAACTTTCAGGCGTATCTGATCCAGAGCAAAAACGGAAAATCATCGGTAACGAGTTTGTTTATGTATTTGATGACGAAGCAAGCAAGCTCAAAGATGTAAAATTCCTTGCCCAAGGAACACTTTACACTGACGTGATTGAGTCTGGTACAGATACTGCTCAAACCATCAAATCGCACCACAACGTTGGTGGTCTTCCAGAAGACATGCAATTTGAATTGATTGAACCATTGAACACTCTTTATAAAGACGAAGTCCGTGCCCTCGGTACAGAGCTTGGTATGCCAGACCAGATCGTATGGCGCCAACCATTCCCAGGACCAGGTCTTGCGATCCGTGTTATGGGTGAGATCACTGAGGAAAAACTTGAAACAGTCCGTGAATCAGACGCAATCCTTCGTGAAGAAATCGCTAAAGCAGGACTTGACCGTGATATCTGGCAGTACTTCACTGTCAACACAGGCGTTCGTTCAGTCGGTGTAATGGGTGATGGTCGTACTTACGACTACACCATTGCCATCCGCGCCATCACTTCTATCGATGGTATGACAGCTGATTTCGCGAAAATTCCTTGGGAAGTCCTTCAAAGAATCTCTGTTCGTATCGTTAATGAAGTCGACCACGTTAACCGTATCGTCTACGATATTACAAGTAAACCACCTGCAACCGTTGAGTGGGAGTAGAGTTAGTAAGTTAAAAAGCCCTAGAAATGTTTGTTTCTAGGACTTTTTCTTTCACATTTTTAAAATCGTAAATTTTGAAAGAAAGAACGTTCTCAACTTTCCACTCCTCTTTTTAAATCCCTGAAACCATGCTATAATATAGTAAGCATAAGTCCAATAACCTGACTATAAAAGTCAGCGATAAAGATTTCTTACATCATCCGTAAGTGTTATTCTACTCTGATTCATACTATAATGAAAGTAACAAAAGATGGAGGTGTTTCACATGGAAACCATTTTACGAGTAGAATCATTAAAAAAGCATTATGGGAAAGAGCCCAATATCACAAAAGCCTTGGACGGCATATCTTTTCAAGTTGTAAAAGGCGAGTTCTTAGGAATTATGGGGAGTAGCGGTTCTGGGAAAACAACCCTTCTTAACTGTCTCGCCACAATCATCAAGCCGACTGACGGCTCTATTCAAATGCAAGAAAAAGATTTAGGTCAATTAAAAGGGAGCCAATTAGCAGACTATAGAGGCAAGGAAATTGGCTATCTCTTCCAGAATTTTGAGCTTTTGGACAATCTGACCGCTAAAGAGAATATTTTGCTTCCCTTATCTTTGCACAATGTTGAGGCTAACGAAAGCAAGCTTCGATTAGAATTACTTGCTCAGTATCTGGATATTTCTGAACTTCTGGATAAGTTCCCATCTCAATTATCAGGTGGGCAAAGACAAAGGGTAGCTGCTGCGCGTGCCTTGATTTTAGACCCTAAGATTGTATTTGCAGACGAACCCACAGGAGCTTTAGACTCTAAAAATGCAAGCATTTTGATGCAGAAACTATCTGAAATGAATCAAATAGAAAAGACCACCATTCTCATGGTTACCCACGACTCGGTCGCTGCTAGCTTTTGCAACCGCATCTTGTTTATCCAAGACGGAAAACTATTCCATGAAATCCGACGCGATTATCCAAGAGAAAGTCAAGAAGACTTCTATCACAGAATACTAAAGGTCATGGCTGCCCTGGCTGGAGGTGATGGCAATGTTTTCTAAATTAGTCTCAAGAAATAGCAAGAGAGATCGAAAGAATAATGGTTTGTATTTCAGTTCTATGGTTCTTTCTATTATCTCCTTTTACATCATCCTTTCTTTGTCCCATCAAGATGTGATGATCTTTCTAAAACAAATAGAGAGTGGCGCTGTAAATAAACTCTTTAGCATGATTCCCATTCTTTATGTAGCAACCCTCTTTATCCTCTTTTTTCTAGTTTACTTCGCAAGCAGTATGCATATGGAAAGGAGAAAACATGAATTTGGTGTCTATCTCACACTAGGCATGCGAAGAAGCAAACTGTTCTTGCTGCTCCTACTCGAGGATTTGAGAAACAGTGTCCTTGCTCTTGGAATAGGCCTTCCTATTTCCATCTTGATTTCAGAACTGATTAGTCTAATAACCGCTAAAATTGTGGGACTAGGGATTATTGAGCATCAATTTTCTCTATCTACCACAGCTCTACTCTATACAGTCATCGGCTTCCTAGCCGTCAAATTAGCAGTCTTTGTTCTTTTAAGTGCAAAGACGGCCAATAAAGAAATCGGAAACCTACTATCCTATTCTCCTTCCGGTATGAAGAAAGTTCTACCTAGAGGTATTTATTGGCTTGCTTCTTCCATTGGAATGTTGCTTCTCGGGGCAGCCTATTACTTGGGTATGAGTGGACGAGCTTGGAAGAGTGTCATAACCATGGGCATCACTGTTCTCTTGGGAACTCTAGGAACCATCCTGCTCTTCTTTGGTATGCGTTTATTTATAGACATTTTGGTCAATCGTGGAAGCAATCGAAAACTTCATACCTATAATTTTAGACAGATTCAGGAATTAGTTATCCAGCGCTCAACTATACTGGCCATCTGCTCCCTCTTAATCTTCTCTGCCTTGTGCCTGTTTGGAGCAGGTGTCGCCATTGCAAGTGGCAATTCAGGCAATCAGACCCATGTCTTAGATTATACCTTTAGAGAGAACAAGTTTGAAGCAGACGAAAATCTTGATATAGACACAGTTAAAAAAGAGCTTGAAGCTGCAGGACTAGCTTCACAGTTTTCAAAGATTCTGCAAATCAAAGTCGGTAAACCTAAAGAACACGAGGCCGTAACCTTTGAACAGTTCGTCAAGGTATTGAAAGAGCAAAAAGACAGTAAAAACAAGGAAATCCTAGTCCATAATTTCCAAAAATATATAAGTTGTCACCTTTTGCCACTCTCTGAATACAATGAGCTTAGAAAGGCTGCCAACCTCCCTTCTCTAGAATTAACTAGTAAGGAAGCCTACTTGTATATGGGGAAAGATTTTCTCCCTGATGAGAACTTGGTTAACTCTGTTCTGAAAGAAAACCCTCAAATCAAAGTCATGGGAAATGATATAAAATTGATTGGAGAGGTACAGTCTTTACCAATTGTAACGGACCGTGAAATCACCATCTCTGTAGCTCTCATAGTCCCAGATGAAACCTTTATGAGCTATACTGACAGTAAATACTCAAACTATGTCAGTGGCATCTTGACTCCTGATCTGGTCAAAGAAAAAGGCCTGATGAAAGCTATCACAGATACCAATGAAAAGCTAAATCAAACCACTCTTGGCTATGAAAGCTATATACAAAATATGGGGCGCCAATTATTTTACATTATCTCTGCCAGCTATATTACTATTTATCTGGCAATCATCTTCCTTGTCGTGGCAAATACAATCATTGGCGTGCTATTTTTGATGGGACAAAGACAATCCTACAGACGATACCAAACCTTGATTCATCTTGGCGCCAACTACGAAACTCTTTGTAAATCTTCAGAAAAACAAATCAACTGGTATTTCGGTCTACCAATAGTCATTGCACTTATCAGTAGTAGCTTCGGTGTGAGCTCCCTCCTCACAGGAATAGTACCTGCTAGTGTAAGAATGGACATGGGGCAGAAATTTATCACAGCCATGCTGATCGTACTGCTCTTAGCTGGTTTTGAAGTCATCTATATCAGAATTGTAAAGAAAAATAGTAACAAGTACTTGTTATCCTTAATGGAACCAAAAAGAGAAGAATAAAATTTAAAAAGCGAGGAAAAGGAGGAACCGATATGAAGCATATTCTGGTAATTGAAGATGAAGCCTTGATTCGAGATGAAATTGTCATCTTGTTAGAGAAAGCGGGTTTTCAGGTTGATAAGTTGACTGACTTCAAAGATACAAGCCAACAAGTGCTACAATACGATACAGATCTAATCATACTGGATTTGAATTTACCGGGAGAAACAGGTTTTCAAATTTGTAAAAATCTCAAATCAAAACGCTCTGTGCCCATATTAGTTCTCACCTCTCGTGAACAATTAAAAGATGAAATCTACGCCCTGAAATTAGGGGCAGATGAATATATAACAAAGCCTTTCAAGAAAGAAAGATTTTTGGCACGTATAGAAAATATCTTGAAACGCTATGAAGGCAGACAAAATCTACTTGAAAAAGATAATTTTCTGCTGGATAGACAGACTTATACCCTTTATATCAATGGACACTCGATTTTACTCCCCCAAAATCAAGGGAAATTGTTAGAAACCTTATTGGTTACTAATGCTCCTGTCGTCACAAAAGAAGAACTAAGTATGAAACTATGGAACACAACTGAGTTCATCGATGAAAATGCTCTTCAAGTAAATATTGCAAGGCTCAAAAAGGTGATGAAACAGGCTGGCATTGCACTTCAAGTCAAGTCCGTCAGAGGTATTGGTTACAAGCTAGAAGAGGTAAGTCCAGATGAAACAGAATCTTAAATATCTAGCTACTTACCTGCCCTGGTTACTTGTTCTTTTAGCATTTGATCTATTCACAGCGATTCTGCTTTGGCTCTCAGATGTGAGAATGTTTCAAGCTCTCATCCTGCTCTATCTTTTAGCTACAGTCCTGCTCTTTTTCATCCTATCATTTCTACTTATAAGAAAAGAAAGAAAAAAATCAACTGCTTATAAAGCTTTCATAGCCAATCCTAAGATGGATACGGAGCTAGAATTATTGCGTTTATCAACTACCTCAGAGAAAGAAAGCATCGAAGAAATCGCAAATACGCTTTACCAAAAACAGGCGGAAATAGGAAAGCTCAACTCATTACTAACCGACTATGAGGACTATGTTGAAAAGTGGGCTCATGAAATCAAACTCCCTCTATCGCTTCTTTCCCTCCTTTTGGACAACCAAAGTGACCAGCTGCCAAAGGATACAGCTTTTAAGTTGGACTATGTGAAAAATCAAATTCAAGGAAATGTATCACAGATACTATTCTATTACAGAGTTAAAAGTGAAAAAAATGATTTTCTATTTGAAGATATCGACCTCCAAGAGTGTATTCAGGATCTTTTGGAAAACTTTGATCCCTTGCTTAAAGAAAAGAATTTTACGATTCAGCTAGAAAATATACAGGGAAACTACTACACCGATCAACGCAGCTTTGAATTTATCCTGTCTCAAATACTAGCCAACTCCCTTAAATATAGCTCTGACAAGCCAGAACTCAAGATTTCTATGTCAAGTGACAAGGGGCGCAAAACCCTGATTATTAGGGATAATGGGTGTGGAGTTAAAGCTTGCGACCTCCCTCATATCTTTGAAAAAGGATTTACAGGTGATTCGGGAGAGACAAGAAAAAAATCAACAGGCATGGGTCTCTATCTTGTCAAACAATTAGCAGATGCTTTAAAAATCGACTTCGCAGTAAAATCCGAATGGATGCAAGGATTTGAGATTACTCTTTCTATTTAGTAATTTTTCGATTAAGAAAATTGCCTAATGATAGATAGCACATATTTTATATCAAAAAGGAAAGCACTTCTGCTTTCCTTTTTTTATTTACGCTTCTTCTTCGCTTTTTTCATCTTGTTAGCCATGCGTTTCATAGACTGTTTCATGGCAAACTCACCAATTTTACCTTTAAGTCCACCACCAAACATCTGACTCATATCTGGCATTCCAGCTCCTCCAAGAGCTGACATATCGGGCATTCCACCTTGCCCCATCATTCCTTCAAGAGCAGACATATCCATTCCTCCCATATTTGGCATGTTTTTAGGAAGGTTATTGGGATTGATGCCCATCTGCTTCATCATCTTGTTCATATCACCAGACATGACACCCTGCATGAGCTGTTTCGCCTGGTTAAAATCCTTGATGAATTTATTGACTTCGACAAAAGTATTTCCAGAACCTGCAGCGATACGACGGCGACGACTTGGATTTAATAAATCCGGATTTTCACGCTCCTCAGGTGTCATCGAAGATACGATAGCACGTTTGCGAGCAATCTGGCGCTCATCCACCTTCATGTTTTGAAGGGCTGGATTGTTAGCCATACCTGGAATCATCTTGAGCAAGTCTTCCATCGGCCCCATGTTTTGCACCTGATCTAATTGATCAATGAAATCATTGAAATCAAAGGTGTTTTCACGCATCTTCTCAGCCATTTCAATGGCTTTTTGCTCATCGTATTCTTGAGAAGCTCTCTCAATCAACGTAAGCATATCCCCCATGCCAAGGATACGACTAGACATACGGTCTGGGTGGAAGGTTTCGATATCTGTAATCTTTTCACCTGTACCAGTGAACTTGATTGGTTTTCCAGTAATGTGACGAACAGATAGAGCCGCACCACCACGAGTATCCCCATCAATCTTGGTAAGGATAACCCCAGTCACTTCCAACTGAGCATTAAACTCACGCGCAACATTGGCCGCTTCTTGACCGATCATGGCATCAACGACGAGCAAAATTTCGTTTGGTTGAGCCAAGGCCTTAACATCACGAAGCTCATTCATCAAAAGCTCATCAATCTGTAAACGACCCGCCGTATCAATCAAAACATAGTCGTTGTGGTTGGATTGGGCTTGTTCCAAACCTTGACGGACAATCTCAACAGCTGGAACTTCTGTTCCAAGTGCAAAGACAGGCACATCAATTTGTTGCCCCAAGGTTTTAAGCTGATCAATGGCAGCAGGACGATAGATATCCGCCGCAATCATCAAAGGACGGGCATTTTCTTCCTTCTTGAGTTTGTTGGCCAATTTACCAGCAAAGGTTGTTTTACCAGCCCCCTGCAAACCGACCATCATGATAATGGTAGGAATCTTAGGAGACTTGATAATCTCAGCCGTATCGGAACCTAAAACAGCTGTCAATTCCTCATCAACGATTTTAATAATCTGTTGTGCTGGATTAAGCGTATCAATAACCTCGTGTCCGACTGCACGTTCACGAACCTTCTTGATAAAGTCCTTCACAACTGGCAAGGCAACGTCGGCTTCAAGCAAGGCCAAACGAATCTCTTTGGTTGCTTCTTGGACATCAGCCTCAGAAATTTTTCCCATTTTACGTAGATTTTTAAAGACGTTCTGTAAACGTTCTGTTAAACTTTCAAATGCCATTTTTTTCTCCTATGTTTCATTAATTCGGTGGAAAACGTCCAAAATCTTGTAAACAAACAAGTTCTTCTGGAGTGACTTCTTTCATTATCTCATTTGGATATCCCCAACAGCTAAATCCCTCTTGAAGAGCTCGGGAGATAGAATCAGGTGAGAGGATTTGTAGTCTTATGGGAAAAGGGTCCTCAGCAGCTAATAGTGTACAGGGTATACCTTTGTAGATGACTACACTTCCCACACTTATTCTCTATTATCAATGCTTGTTAAAACTTCTATCTGCTCCTGCAGAAAGTCATCCTTAGGATAACGCTCCAAGATCTGGTCAAAAATCTGACTGCGGACAATGTAGTCCGAATACATGTGCAATTTCATCTCATAATCTTCTAGAATCTTTTCCGTCCGCTTGATATTATCATAAACAGCTTGACGACTGACACCGAACTCTTCAGCAATCTCAGCAAGACTGTAGTCATCAGCATAGTAGAGTTCAATATAATTCATCTGCTTATCTGTCAAAAGCGCAGCATAAAATTCAAAAAGTGCATTCATGCGATTGGTTTTTTCGATTTCCATAACCTTTATTATACCAAAAAATCTATCATATCGCTATACTAGAAGGCCTTCTTACAAAAATAGAACTAAAAAAAGAACCTTGCAAAGCAAGATTCTTTTAATGTCTGACTTAAATAATTGTTCTTCTGGGAACTTAATCGAATTAAGCTTCGATTTCTGTAACCATACCTGAACCAACAGTACGTCCACCCTCACGGATAGAGAATGTAGTACCTTGTTCTACGGCGATTGGGTGGATCAACTCAACGTCGATAGTCACGTTATCACCAGGCATTACCATTTCAGTACCTGCTGGAAGTTCGATTGAACCTGTAACGTCAGTAGTACGGAAGTAGAATTGTGGGCGGTAGTTGTTGAAGAATGGAGTGTGACGTCCACCTTCTTCTTTAGTAAGGATGTAGACTTCACCTTTGAATTTAGTGTGTGGGTTGATTGAACCTGGTTTAGCGATAACTTGTCCACGTTCGATTTCGTCACGTTGAATACCACGAAGAAGTACACCTACGTTATCTCCGGCAAGACCTTCATCAAGTTGTTTACGGAACATTTCAACACCAGTAACAACTGCTTTTTTAGTTTCGTCTTTGATACCAACGATTTCGATTTCGTCGTTGACACGAACAGTACCGCGGTCGATACGTCCTGAAGCAACAGTACCACGTCCAGTGATTGAGAATACGTCTTCGACTGGGAGAAGCAATGGTTTATCTGTATCACGTTCTGGTTCTGGGATGTACTCATCAACAGTATCCATCAATTCCATGATGATGTCTTCGTATTTAGTATCACCTTCAAGTGCTTTAAGAGCTGAACCTTGGATAACTGGAAGATCGTCGCCTGGGAAGTCGTATTCTGACAAGAGGTCACGGATTTCCATTTCAACCAATTCAAGCAATTCTTCGTCGTCTACCAAGTCAATTTTGTTCATGAAGACGATAAGGTGTTTAACACCAACTTGACGTGAAAGAAGGATGTGTTCACGAGTTTGTGGCATTGGTCCGTCAGTTGAAGCTACTACAAGGATAGCTCCGTCCATTTGAGCGGCACCAGTGATCATGTTTTTAACGTAGTCCGCGTGTCCTGGAGCGTCGATGTGAGCATAGTGACGTTTTGCAGTTTCATACTCAACGTGCGCAGTGTTGATAGTGATACCGCGTTCGCGTTCTTCTGGAGCAGCATCGATAGACGCATAGTCTTTAGGTTGGTTAACTGCTGAAGGCAAGCGACGTGCCAAAACAGTTGTGATAGCTGCAGTCAAAGTAGTTTTACCGTGGTCAACGTGTCCGATAGTACCAATGTTAACGTGTGGTTTACTACGATCGTATTTTTCTTTTGCCATTTGAGTAAAAGCCTCCAATAAAATATATTTTATAGATAGACAGTAGGCAATACAGTCTAACTTTCCTTACTATTTTATCAAATTTCTGCTAAATTGCAAGTGTTTTACCCATATTTTATGAATTAATCTGAATCTTACAAAGTGCTGTTCTTCTGCTTCTTTATACAATTCAAGCTTATTTCATTCTAGCGGTATTATGCTCACAAAAAAATCAGGTTCCCCTGATTCTAAATAGATTCTGATTTTTCCAGTTCTTTAGCTTCCTTATGATTTTCATATAATTTCGCCAAGAACTTAGTGATTTCTTTGAGAATAGAATAGGTTGGCACTGCTACAATCATCCCTATGACGCCGTAGATATTACTTGACAGTAAGAGGAGTACCAAAATCGTAATCGGGTGTACTTTCATAACCCCTCCAACGATACGTGGATAGAGAACATTTCCATCAATCTGTTGAATAATAAGCATATAAGCAACCGCAATCAACATACGATGAGGATCCGTGAACACATTGGCAATCACCATTGGAATCAAGCCGATACTTGGACCGACATAAGGAATCAAATTTGCGATTCCAGAGAAAATAGCAAAAACAAGGGCGTACTTTAATCCGATAACGCTATAGCCGATATAGGCTAAACATCCGATAATAACGGCATCAATTGCAATTCCACTGATATAGCGCGCTATGGTTGTATTGAGATTGGTTAAAAGGCTAGAAAGATTCAATTTGTCATGTTTTAAGACGGTACGTTCCAACATTGGTAGCAACTTATGACCATCCAACAAGAAATAAATCAAGAATACAGGGGTCATAATGAGAATCAAAACTGTACTAAACAAGGCTGAAAGAACGCTTCCTAAACTATTGCTAACGCTATTAAGGATATTCTGGAGGATATCCACATAGGAGAGGTTTAACTGTTGAATTGTTTGTTGAATATCTATATTTTGGAAGACTGGATTCATGGACAAATCAATGATTAAATCTTGTAGTCTACTATAGATGTTTTGACTAGAAATAATCAAGCTTGTCAACTGATTAATCAAAATCGGTAAGAGATAAACAACACCTACAACGATGGCACCAATTAAAGCACAGAGAGTGACCAAGACACCAATTAGACGATTAATCTTACATCTCTTTTCTAAAAAGGTAACGATTGGATTGGTAATGTAGTAAAAAAATCCACCAAGCAAAAATGGAATCATGATGGTATTCACAACCGTCACAAAGGGAGTAATGATGGCACCCATTTCTCTCCAAAGATAGAAAATCAGTGTTAATAATAAAATTTCAGCTGTCCAAAAAAATAATTTGTTTCTACGGAACATAGGCATCCTCCTTGTCTCTATTTTATCATATTTCTTAAAAAGATAAGATGGCTTTAGTAAAAAAGCGAGAATATTTTTTTTCTTTATGATAAAATAAAGCTAATATGAAAAAAATAATTTTATCTTTTATAACACTTTTTGTTTTTGGAACAGCTTCTACTGTTTCTGCTCAGGAGTTTGACGTTGCTGCTAAACATGCCATTGCTGTCGAGGCTACAACTGGAAAAATCCTCTACGAAAAAGATGCAAATCAGCCTGTAGAAATTGCTTCTATTACGAAACTAGTTACAGTTTATTTGGTCTATGAAGCCTTGGAACAAGGGACTATCAGTCTGTCAACACCTGTTGATATTTCGGACTATCCTTACAAACTTACAACTAATTCTGAGGCCAGTAACGTCCCTATGGAAGCTCGAAATTATACTGTTGAACAACTATTAGAGGCTACAATGGTATCCAGTGCAAACAGCGCTGCGATTGCGCTAGCAGAAAAGATTGCTGGTTCTGAGAAAGACTTTGTAGACAAGATGAGGGCTAAACTTCTTGAATGGGGAATCCAAGATGCTACTATTGTAAACACTACTGGTTTAAATAATGAGACCCTTGGCGATAATATCTATCCTGGTTCTAAAAAAGACGATGAAAACAAGTTGAGTGCCTACGACGTTGCAATCGTCGCTCGTAATCTCATCCGAGATTATCCTCAAGTTTTGGAAATCACTAAAAAGCCAACTTCTACTTTTGCTGGACTTGAAATCCACTCAACCAACTATATGTTGGAAGGAATGCCAGCCTATCGTGGTGGTGTCGACGGTTTGAAAACAGGTACTACCGACAAAGCCGGTGCCTCTTTCGTTGGAACAACCGTTGAAAAAGGAATGCGTATCATTACGGTTGTTTTAAATGCGGACCAACAAGATAGCAACCCTTATGCACGTTTTACTGCAACTTCTTCACTTTTAGATTATGTTTCTGCGAACTTTGCTTTAAAAACTGTCGTTCAGAAAGGCGAAACCTACAAAGATAGTAAAGTGACAGTCCTTGACGGGAAAGAAGATAAGGTAGCCGCAATTGCTAAGTCAGATATTGCAATCGTCCAACGAGTTGGAAGTGAAACAACATCAGCTCTTCAATTCACACCAAAATCAGAAATAGCTCCACTGGAAGAAGGCAAGGTTGTCGGTACTCTAACCTATGACGATCAGGATTTGGTCGGTCAAGGTTATCTCACTTCTGAAAAACCTTCTTTTGAAATGGTCGCTGAAAAGAAAGTAGAAAAAGCCTTCTTTTTAAAAGTTTGGTGGAATCAATTCATCCGCTTTATCAATGAAAAACTATAAAAAAATCGCGAACAATCGCGATTTTTTCTTTATTTTATTTCATTTCTTTAAATGCTGCTTCCGCATCTGCATTGCTAATAGCACCGAACTGAATTTTCCCAATTTTACCTTGACTATCAATCAAGTATTCCGTTGGAATACTACGAATTTGGTAGGCTTGGAAGGTAGTTGCTTGCGTATCATATAGAACTGGAATATCCTTGTAGCCTTGTTCTTGGTACCATTTTGGAAAGTCTTGAACTGTTTTTTCACCTTGTAGACCAGGTGCAATGACACTCAAAATTTCAAAGTCTCGATCTTGTTTTGCAGCTAATTCCATCAACTCTGGCATACTCTTTCGACAAGGACCACACCAAGAAGCCCAGAATTTCAAATAGACCTTTTTCCCTTTATAGTCTGATAACTTCACTTCTTTGCCATCCATAGACTGCAAGGTGAAGTCTGGCGCATCCTTACCGACTGCGATTTGTTGTACAGCGGGTTGTTTTGGACTGCTTGTCTGTTTGGTTTCTTTTTCACCACAGGCAATCAACAAGAATAGAGACATGAGGCTCAATCCAGCAAAAATAACTTTTTTCATATTTTTCTCCTTTTATCCAAGAATTCCTGACAAGGCATTTAACTGCCCTAGCATTAATAATAATCCCATCAAAACAATCAAAGCTCCCCCGATTTTCTTTAGTAGGATCATATGGGGTTTTAGTTTACTAAAGTAGGGCATGATCCAGCCCGAAGCCAAGGCCAAAACAATGAAAGGAAGGGCCATTCCCAATGTGTATACTAATGTTAACACGGCACCTTGCCAAGCACCATTGCCACCGGAAGCTGCTAGGGCCAAGACTGAACTTAAGACTGGTCCGATACAAGGGGTCCAACCAAAACTAAAGGTTATCCCAAGCAAAAAGGCTGACAGATAGTGATTTGACTTTGATTGTTTGAAGGAGACTGTCTTTTGAACTTCCAGTTTATTGAAATGCAAGATCTCCATCTGGTGAAGGCCTAAAAGAATGATGACTACTCCCATAACATAACGAAACCAGTCTGCATAGAGCATGTGCCCTAGGAATCCAGCTCCAAATCCTAAAATAAAGAAAATGAGGGAAATTCCAGCAATAAAGCACAAGGTCCGAATTAAGCCTGACCATGCAACGTCTCTTCCAAAAAAGCGAAAACTTTTTGAATTTCCCTGATCATCCAGTAAAATACCAGCATAGACAGGTAGCAAAGGGAAGATGCAAGGTGAAAAGAAAGACAGCATGCCAGCTAAAAAAACGGATACTAGAAATATAATCGACTCCAACAAATTACCTACTTTCACAAAATTCTAATCTTATTTTACTACAAAAGATAAAAATTGTGACAACTTTGCTACGCTTGTCTATTTTATCTAAACTTGAAACAAAAAAAAGGAGCTAAGCTCCCTTTTATCGTTCTAATAAGTTCCTTCTTCACCTTGACTAGTCAAGATAACAGGACCGTCTTTGGTAATCACGAATTGATGTTCATATTGGCAAGATAGGCCACCATCTATAGTCTTATGAGCCCAGCCAGTCTTCATATCTGTATCAATTTCCCAGTCACCAGTATTGATCATGGGTTCAATGGTTAGTACCATTCCTTCACGGAGACGGAGTCCACGACCTGCAATACCGTAGTTAGGAACCATTGGCTCCTCGTGCATAGTTGGACCAACACCATGACCAACCAAATCACGAACGACACCGTAACCGCGACTTTCAGCGTATTCTTGAATGGCCGCACCGATATCACCGATACGATTGCCGACAACCGCTTTCTCAATCCCTATATACATAGCTTCCTTGGTCACGTCCATCAAGTTTTTCACTTCTTCAGACGGTGTACCAACCGCATAAGCCCAACATGAGTCTGCTAAACCACCAGTATAGCTTTGGGTGTATTTTTTCATTTGCTCAACATTGTTGAAGTTAAGTTTAGATACATTGAGGTCGGATTTGGCAATCGGACCACCCAGTACCATGTCAACCTTGAGCAAGTCTCCATCTTTTAAAATGTAATGACGTGGAAAAGCGTGAGCTACTTCGTCGTTGAGAGAGCAGCAAGTGGCATAGGGGTAATCCATGACTGCACCATCTACCCCAATCTGTAGAGGAAGGAAATTCTCCTCTTTGCATCGGCGACGAACATACTCTTCTACTTCCCACATATCCACGCCTGGCTTAATCAAATCACGTAAGCCGATATGGATACTAGCGAGGAAATCACCTGCCTTGTCCATGGCTTCGATTTCACGTGCTGATTTTAAAGTTATCATTTTTTCTCCTAGATTCTAATTAATTTTAACCGTAACATTTGCTTTTGAAACAATCTGATGACCATGATAAATATCATAATCAATAATGGCTGAGCGTCTCGTGTGGTGAATAATGCGAGCCTGAATCCGCAAAGTATCATCTATCTGTACAGCCTGCAAGAAATAAATCAACATCTGTTCAATGATGAGATTACGTCCGCTATTCACAACGAGGTCTTGTGTCATATGGTTGAGGATTTCAGCCAAGACTCCATTAGCAAGGACACCATTTTTCTCCAACATGAAGGGCTCAACAGTAATGACAACTTCGTCATGATGATAAGAGAGCTTCTGCCCAATTTGCTCTGAAAAAGTTGGCAAAGCTGAAACTTGTGAACGACTCATCTTTTCCATGACATCTCGTCGTGTTACGACACCGAGTAGGGTTTGGTTGCTTCTGACAACGGGAACCATCTCAAAGTCTTCAGCTATCATTCGTTGACTGACATTGGCAATATTGGTCGCTAAACCTGTTACGAAGATACTGCGCGTCATCACCTTGTCAATCGTCGTGCTGGGGGATTTGTCTCCTGCGTCACGCATAGTAACAACCCCAACAACCACTTGGTATTGGTTAATGACTGGAAAACGGCTACTTCTGTTCTTACGAACCAAGTCTAGATAGTCTTTGACTGTATCCGTTTCTCTCAAAAAGCCATACTCGTGACTGGGACGATAGAGCTTTTCAACTGTCAGAATATCAGTTTTGATTTGAACATTTGAAAGGGCCTTGTTAATCATGGTTGCTACTGTAAAAGTATCATGTTTACTTCTCAGGACTGGAATATTTTTTTTATTGGCCAACTCAAGAACATCATCCTGAACATGAAAACCACCTGTAACGAGGACCGCATTTTCATTTTCCAAGGCTAGAAGTTGAATACGAGTACGGTCACCTACGATCACAAGACCACCATCATGGAGATAGGACAGGATATTCTGCTCTGTCATGGCCCCAATGGAAAATTTGCTAAACTCTCTCTCTAGCCCTTCCTGGCCGGCTAAAACTTCAGAGGAGGTGACTTCAGCAATTTCAGCATAGGTTAGCCGTTCAATAGCCACTTTTTTTGGCTTAACTCGTATGGTTCCACTACGTGGTCGAGTTTCAACGATGCCACGATTTTCAGCTTCTTTGATAGCTCGGTAGGCGGTTCCATCACTAACACCTAGATGATTAGAGATACTGCGAACACTAACTCTTTTCCCAATTGGCAGCTCTTCCAGATAGGACAAGATTTCCTGGTGTTTACTCATTGAATTCTCCTTTTATATATCGAAATTCAAGATAGTCTCTCATTTTTCGTGTATAGCGGTCGCTCCCCTTAAACTGTCGGACGAGACTAAATCCCGATTTTAAGGCTACTTTTTGACTAGCCTGATTCTCCAGATGAGTGATGATGGATAATTGTTTTAAACCAAATTCTTCAAAGGAAAGCTGACAAAGTTTGGTAACTACTTCTGTCATATAACCTTGTGACCAAGAATCTTTTTTTAAGAAATAACCAATTTCTGCTTCTTTTTTGATTTCATCAATCTTTTCAAATTTAATAGAGCCAATCATTTCCTGATTTCCTTGGAGACAAATTGCCCAAACACCTAGAGGAGCCTTCATAAAATAGTTGGCAAGCGCGTATTGACTTTCTTCTAAACTTGATTGACTGGGAAAAATAAACTGCAAATTTTCTGGATTGGAAGCAATCTCGTAAAATGCTTGACTGTCACTAAAAAAGAAAGGACGCAAATACAAGCGCTCCGTTTCAAAGAAAGAAAACATTGCTAATTTGGTCCAAATATTCATAATCACCTCAACGGTTTAGTCTTCAATGAGTGCAATATCCGCTCCGAGACTACGTAATTTTTCAATAATATCTGAGTAGCCACGAAGGATAAACTCAATATTTGTAATTTCAGTCTGTCCTTGAGCCATCAATCCAGCAATCACAAGTGCGGCACCTGCACGAAGATCTGTCGCTTTCACCTTGGCACCATGTAGAATACGTCCACCAGTGTAGAAAATATGGTCATTTGTAGTCGTAATATCCGCATCCATTTTTGCTAACTCAAAGACATGGTTGACACGTTTTTCATAAATCGTATCAATAATGGTTCCACGACCTTGAGCAGTTAGCAATAGCGGAGTTATTGGCTGTTGCAAATCGGTTGCAAATCCTGGATAGGGAGCTGTTTTGATATTGATAGCCTTCAAATCAGACTGTTCTTCGACGAAGATACTGTCTTCTGAGACCGTCATACGAACGCCCATCTCCTCAAGTTTGGCGATAAAGCCTTCTAAGTGTTCGTAAAGAACATTGTTAATACGGATTCCTTTACCAATCGCTGCAGCAAGTGAAATATAGGTTCCAGCTTCAATGCGGTCTGGAATGACTTGGTGACGCGTTCCATGAAGTTTCTCAACACCATCAATAACGATAATATCAGTCCCTGCACCACGAATGTGAGCGCCCATATTGTTCAAAAGGGTAGCAACATCGATAATTTCCGGTTCTCGAGCCGCATTTTCAATGACAGTACGCCCCTTAGCTTTGACCGCAGCAATCATGGTGTTAATCGTTGCACCAACGCTGACGGTATCCATGTAAATACTTGCGCCATGAAGTCCCTTACCTTGGGCAGATAAATTCATATTATCTCCCTCATAGCTAACTTTAGCACCCATGGCCTCAAAGGCTTTTAAGTGAAGATCAATCGGACGAGGCCCCAGATCACATCCACCAGGAAGTCCAACTGTAGCTTCACCAAAGCGACCTAAGAGACTTCCGTAGAAATAATAAGAAGCACGCAAGCTATTGATCTTACCATAAGGCATAGGAATATTTTGAACACCTCTTGGATCGATTTCCAAGACATCATCATAACGCTTAACAGTTGCCCCCATAATCTCCATAATTTCGACAAGACTAGCAACGTCTGAAATGTCTGGAACACAATCTAAAGTGACAATATCATCTGATAAGATAATAGCTGGAATAAGTGCTACAACACTATTTTTAGCACCACTAATGGTGATCTCACCTTGCAATGGACGTCCACCATTGATGACAATTTTTCTCATGTTTTACTCTTTCAAAATTTACTAAAAAGGTCTTTTCGTTCTATTATACCATAATTTTCATTTTTTTCCCATTCTTATTGATTAAACATTCCATTTCGATAAAAAAAGGCCTATCACACAAGCGATAAAGCTTGATATGACAGGCTTTGTAATGTTAGATTAACGTACTGTACGGATACGCATTGTGTTTGTACGGATAGCTTCGCCAAGTGGTACACCTGCAACGATAACAATATCATCACCAGATTCTACCAAACCTTGCTCAACTGCAATTCTTTCAGCGAGATCAAACATATCATCAGTGTTTGATGGGCGATCAGTTGTTACTGGAATAACTCCCCAGTTAAGCATCAAACCACGCTGAGTCAATTCATCGAAAGTGATTGCCAAGATATCAGCATCTGGACGGTATTTAGAAATCAAACGAGCAGTGTGACCTGTCTTAGTAAGAGTAACCACCAACTTGATATTCATAGAATTTGTCGCATCCTTAACAGCTGAAGCCATAACCTCAGTCTTAGAATTACGTGGCAAGTTAACAGATGACAAGCGACCGTATTCTTTTAAAAGAGTTTGAGCATTTTTGTCAATAGTTGCCATCGTAGTAACTGACTCAAGTGGATATTTACCATTTGCAGACTCACCTGAAAGCATTGTAGCATCGGTTCCATCGATAACAGCGTTAAACACGTCTGATACTTCTGAACGCGTTGCACGTGGTTTTTCAGTCATGGTTTCAAGCATGTTTGTTGCTGTGATAGAGACTTTACCAGCTGCATTTACTTTTGTGATGATCATTTTTTGGTAAACTGGAACCATTTCGAATGGTACTTCGATACCCATGTCACCACGAGCAATCATGATACCGTCAGCAGCTTCAATGATTTCATCCAAGTTGTCGATACCTTGTTGGTTTTCGATTTTAGCGAACAATTGAACGTGACCATTACCAGTTTCTTCACAGATTGCACGAACTTCGTTTACGTCTTTTGCAGTACGGACGAATGAAATCGCGATGAAGTTAATACCTTGTTCAAGACCAAAGCGGATGTCAGCGTTGTCACGCTCAGCAAGTGCTGGGAAAGGAATCTTAGTATTCGGGATGTTTACACCTTTTTGCTTAGCAATGATGCCGTCATTTTCAACTTCTACTTCAAATTCACGAGTTGAGTCATCCTTACCAATTACGCGAAGTCCAAGTTTTCCGTCATCAACAAGCACTTGTTTTCCAATCTCAACATCATCATAGATGTCAAGAGCACCAGCAACGTTTAAAGCAATCACATCGCGAGTTGATTTGATTCCTTGTTTAGTTGCAACACGGATTTTTTCACCAGTTTTGTATGAGTACTCTTTAGCTTCACCTTCGAACAATTCAGTACGGATTTCTGGTCCTTTAGTATCAAGAAGGAAACCAACTTTTTTACCTGCAAGTTTTTCTGCAAGTTTAACAGTTGCCATACGTTCACCTTGTTCTTGGTGGTCACCGTGTGAGAAGTTGAAACGGAAAGTGTTAGCTCCCGCTTCAATCAATTTAGCAATGTTTTTTGCTGAAGCTTCAACGTCAAGTTTTTCACCCCAGTATCCGTCATCACCGAATTTCTTTCCACCACGGATTTCAACCGCAGGACCCAAAGTTGCAACGATTTTTACACGTTTATTCATGATTTGTGACTCCTTTATATAATTTGACCTTTTATGGTCATTTTACCAGATTAGTTAAAGTTGATTATGACAAGCTCTTGTTCAAGCTAGCAAGTTCAAGGTCAGCTTTGTGAGGGTTGTTAACAACGATTTTGCCATCAGCTGTTAGGCTGAACAAGGCTCCTTCTTCTGCTGTTCCAAGAATTGGGTTTTCAACCATTTTTTCGTTACGGATACCAACAGCGACACCACCGATTCCTTGTTTGAGAAGTTTAACAGCGTGTGCTCCCATACGTGACGCTAATACACGGTCACGAGCGGTTGGTGAACCACCACGTTGGATATGTCCAAGCTCAGTCACACGAAGGTCACTAGTATCTCCTGCTTCCTTGAGTTTCTTACCGAATTCATCGGCAGACATAACCCCCTCAGCCAAAACGATGATGTTGTGTTTTTTACCGCATTCATAACCAGCTTTGATACTAGCTACGATATCTTCCATCTTGAAGCCTTCTTCAGGGATAATGATTTCGTCAGCACCAGTTGCAATACCTGCCCAAAGTGCGATATCACCAGCATTACGTCCCATTACTTCAACAACGAAAGTACGACGGTGACTTGATGATGTATCACGAATCTTATCGATTGCATCCATTGCAGTAGTAACTGCAGTATCAAATCCGATTGTGAAGTCAGTACCTACGATATCGTTATCAATTGTACCTGGAAGTCCGATAGCAGGGAATCCATGCTCAGTCAAGCGCATAGCTCCGTGATAAGAACCGTCACCACCGATAACAACGACACCTTCGATACCGTGTTTTTTCAACTGCTCAATCCCTTTAAGTTGGCCTTCAAGTTGTGCAAACTCAGGGTAACGAGCAGAGTGAAGGAAAGTACCACCACGGGAAATGATGTCTCCTACTGAAGCAGCATCAAGTGGATAAATTTCGCCGGCAACCATACCTGCATACCCATCATAGATACCAAAAACTTCCATTCCTTCTGAGATTGCTTGGCGAACTACTGCACGGATGGCAGCATTCATACCAGGGGCATCTCCACCACTGGTCAAAACAGCAATACGTTTCATTTGGTTTTTGCTCCTTTTCCTTTTAACATTCTTACTGATTATACCACATTTAAATCGAAAATTCTTCTATTTTTTGTATTTTTAGCGATAAATCGTTTTCATGGTGATTTCCTTTAATTTCTCCTGTAAGGCAAGCTCTTTTTTTACAAAATGCCGTGTAGAAACAACTGTTTTTTGCTCCTCTTCATACCTGATAATCACAGGAATTGGGCCTTTGTATTGTTCTAGGATATTTGAAATCTCTTTATCGTATTCATGATTTTTAACTTGGATCCAGAATCGTTCCGCCACTGCTTCTTTCAAATCTTGTGCAATCATTTGCAGACGACCATCTCGGGATTGAACCCTTCCATTGATATAGTAAAATTTTCCTTCGGATAAAATGGAAGCGAATTTTCTATATTGGTCTGAAAATACAGTTACATCCATCCGAGACTTACTATCATGAACCTGTAGAAAGGCCATGCTCTCGCCCTTCTTGGTTCGAATCACCTTTAGTTTTTGCACTTCAACTAGAAGAGTGGCTTGAGCCCCCTCGGTTAGATTAGCGATCGGGGTCGTCGGATATAGGGCTTGTTTGGCAAGAGTTTGGAGAGGATGGGCACTGATACCTACCCCAATCAATTCCTGCTCCTTATAAAATTTCTCCGCCTCTGTAAAATCATCAGCCTCAGTCCAACTATAGGTTGTATCCGCAAAGAGACCTCCCAACTCCTCAACAAAGACAAATAAGTTTGGTAGGTTTACTAAGATTTTCTGGCGATTCTTGTCAAATTCATCAAAAAGCCCTAGTTCAACCAAAGGTGTCAAAAGCGAAAGTTTCTTGTAATTCTTGGGGAGACGCGTGACGAAATCTTCCACACTTGAAAAAGGACGATTTTCGATGATCCAGTAAGAAAAATCTCTTGGCATGCCCTTAATGGCTTTTAGACCAAGATATATTTTCTTCTGAGCAATTTTATCGTGATAGGGAATGCTATTGATTGCTAACGGGGCTACTTCAAAGCCCATCTGCAATGCATCCACAATGTAATCACTGCTTGAATAATTCAACATGACTTGAAAGAAAATAGCAGGATAGTGCGTCTTGAAATAAGCTAACTGGAAAGCCAGCGCTGAGTAGGCATAAGCGTGGGATCTGTTAAATCCATAGCCCGCAAACTTTTCCATCACTGCAAAAACTTGGTTGGCCTTTTCTTCTGTATGCCCAAGTTTCATAGCTCCTGTGATAAAATCTTCCTTCATTAAATGCATCTCTTTAGCATTTTTCTTACCCATGGCTCGTCTGAGAATGTCAGCTTTACCAAGACTGAAGCCTCCAAATCGCTGAGCAACCTGCATGACCTGTTCTTGATAGAGCATGATACCATAGGTTGATGACAGAATGTCCTCCAAGGCAGGATTTAGTACCGTCACCTTCTCTTTGCCATGCTTCCGAGCCACAAAGTTATCAATATAATCGCTAGCCCCTGGTCTATTGAGGGATGTCGTTGCTACCACTTCTTCGAAGACTTGTGGTTTGACCCGTTTCAAGAGTCGAATGGCGCCAGGTTGTTCAAATTGGAAAATCCCCTTGGTATTTCCAGAAGCAAAAAGGGCCAGAGTTTCTTTGTCTTCCAAATCAATCTCTTCGATTTTCAAATGAATACCTTCTGACTCAGCTAGTAATTCCTGCATTTTTTGGACAAAAGTTAAGTTACGCAGACCTAGGAAATCCATTTTTAGAAGGCCATTTGCTTCAACTGCATGTGCATCATATTGGGTGATTAGCATGTCCTCACCGTATTTTAGAGGAATATAGTCCGTCAAATCTTGGTCACTCATAACGACTCCTGCCGCATGGATAGAGGTCTGACGAGGATATCCTTCAATCTTTCGAGCAATCTCAAAAGCTTTTTGGTATTCAATCTTACTATTGATAACCTGTCTAAATTGCAAGTTCTTTTCATAAGCAGTCGTTAGCGTATCTCGGAAACTGATTTTTTTCGTAATATTGGTTAATTCATACTCTGGAACGCCATAGCGTTTGAAAACATCACGAATTGCCTGTTTTGCTCCAAAGGTCGAATAAGTGACAATCTGTGCCACGTGTTGACTGCCATAGCGATCACGAACATAACGAATGAACTCTGGTCTATAAAGGTCAGGGATATCGATATCGATATCGGGCATGGTATAGCGCTCACGATTTAAAAAGCGCTCGAAAATCAAGTTCTTTTCAACCGGATCAATCCCTGTGATATCAAGTGAGTAAGCCACCAGACTACCAACAGCAGAACCACGCCCCATACCCATATAGTAGCCTTGTAAACGTCCAAAACGGAGCAAATCCCAAACTACAAGGAAATAATCGTCAAATCCCATATCATGAATCACAGCTAATTCTTCATTCAGTCGCTCACGATAGATAATTGAGGTTAGCCCCTTGTCACTCAAGCCATGCTCAGCTCTTGCTCGAAGCTCTTCCACCGCTGGTCTTTCAGGATTAAAGCGAGGAAGTTTTAAACTTGGGTCGATTTGATAGCTTACATTCTCTATCAAATCCTGAAGATTGACAAGAGCCTGAGGGAAGCGATTTTTAAACCGAGCTTCTAAATCTGAGGCAGGTAGAAAGATTCCCTGTTGTGAATGCAGATCCACTTCCCTAAGACTGACATTGTCCTTGACTGCCGACAAGATTTGCAAAACTTGTATATCTTCTTTTTCAAAAGAGTTGACTTGATAGAGTGGAAGAATCGGTCTGTTAAAGACTTCTTGAGGAGTATCTGGACTTACACCGATAAAATAATCATGCCCCAAATCCAGTTGTTCGACCCCATTAAAATAGGGAACAATAATGGCCACATCTTCGAGGTGGGAGGTGAAGTCAGACCAATTTTTCCGTCCAGTCATTTTTAAAGTGGATAACTTCATCAACTCTTGGTAACCTTTAGTGGATAGGGCTAGAAAACGAAGAGAAATATTCTCCTCATCTTTGATCAAGGTCATTTCAAGACCAATTAAAGGTTGGATTCCATATTTTCGAGTCACTTCTAAAAAATGATAAGCCCCATAGAGATTATCCACATCCATGATAGCAAGGTGAGAATAGCCATACTCTTTAGCCGCTTGTACATATTTTTCAATCGAAACCACACTTTCCATAAAACTATAAACAGTCTTGGTGTCAAGCTGTGCAATCATTTCTTCTCCTCCTTGCTTTCGTTTTACTACTATTATACCATTTTAAGTTGGATATTGAAGCAACTCGGATGCTTTCTTTTCAACATCAGCATTTACAACCTCTCCGTCTTTCTTCCCTTTAATTTTTAATATTATAAGATGGATTTGAATATCATTTTAGACATTTTTATACTAAGTAAAGTATAATAAAGTCAGACTCTATATGCAATTTCACATATAAAAAATTCTAAGAAAGGGCTTTTTATTATAGTATTTATTCATCATTTTATAATAACTTACTAAATAGGTATTCCGCTTCACGAAATTTCTTGCATTAAAGTTTATTTATTCCATTTTTCCTTATTTTTTGATATAATAAATTCAGTCTGTTTTCAAAGGAGAGAACCATGCGTTTTAATCAATTTAGCTATCTTCCGACCACTAGTTCTCAACAATTAGATGAACTAGTAAGTCTTGGTCTGGAATTGTCACCTCAACTGCCCTTAAAAAAGCAATTTGAAGACTTCATCCGTTGGAGTTTTTTCACTTATTCTAACACGGATTATGCCTTATCCACTTTGGCCGCGGATAACGAAACAGATCTATTAACTTTTTTCCAATCAGAGCGTAATTTAACTGCTGATGTTTTCTACACGGTAGTTTTTCAACTTTTAGGGTTTAACTATCTTGTTGACTTTGAGGATGCCGAACAATTCCGTAAAGAAACTGGATTTCCTATTGTTTATGGAGATCTCATCGAAAATCTTTATCAATTGCTCAATACACGAACTAAAAAAGGAAATACGCTCATCGACCAACTTGTTAGTGACAGACTCATTTTAGAAGACAATCACTACCACTACTTTAACGGTAAGAGCTTGGCAACCTTCTCTACTCATGATGTCATTCGTGAAGTCGTCTATGTCGAAAGTCGTGTGGATACTGATAAAGACGGTCTCTCTGACTTAGTCAAGGTCAGCATTATTCGCCCGCGTTATGATGGACAGATTCCTTCAGTTATGACTGCCAGCCCTTATCACCAAGGGACCAATGTCAAAGCTAGCGATAAAGCTCTCTACAAAATGGAAGGAGAACTTGAGGTCAAACCTGCCCACACCATTGAGCTTGAGGAGCCTAAGCTGAATTTAGTCGAGCCTCTCGGCCAAGCTGAACTCGTCTCTGAAGCTGAAGAAAAGTTAGCTCATATCAATAGCTCATACACCCTCAATGACTACTTCCTCCCACGAGGATTTGCCAATCTCTATGTATCGGGTGTTGGTACCAGGGATTCCCAAGGTCTCATGACTAATGGAGACTACCATCAAATTGAAGCATATAAAAACGTGATTGACTGGCTTAATGGTCGTTGCCGTGCTTTCACGGATCACACACGCAAACGTCAAGTCAAGGCTGACTGGTCAAACGGTAAAGTCGCAACGACAGGAATTTCCTATCTAGGGACCATGTCCAATGGACTTGCGACCACTGGTGTTGATGGCTTAGAAGTGATCATCGCAGAAGCAGGTATTTCCTCATGGTACAACTACTATCGGGAAAATGGTTTGGTGACTAGCCCAGGTGGTTATCCAGGTGAGGATTTTGACTCACTTGCTGAATTGACCTACTCCCGTAATCTCCTAGCAGGTGATTATATTCGTGGTAATGGAGCTCATCAGGCAGACTTAGAGAAGGTAAAAGAGAAACTCGATCGCAAGACTGGTGACTACAATCAGTTTTGGCATAACCGCAACTATCTGCTCAATGCTCATAAGGTTCAAGCTGAGGTCGTCTTTACGCATGGTTCTCAAGATTGGAACGTCAAACCTCTTCATGTTTACCAGATGTTTCATGCTCTTCCAACTCATATCAATAAGCACCTCTTTTTCCATCATGGTGCCCATGTCTATATGAACAATTGGCAGTCAATTGACTTCCGCGAATCCATGAATGCCTTGTTAAGTAAGAAATTGTTAGGACTTGACTCAAGCTATCAACTCCCTACTATCATCTGGCAGGACAATACTGAACCGCAAACATGGCAGAGCCTTGACGACTTTGGCAAACAGAATAAACTGCATACTTTCCCACTTGGAACTGAAGAAAAAGTAATTCAAAACCAGTATGATCAAAAAGATTTTGAACGTTATGGAAAGACTTACCAGACCTTCAACACTGAACTTTACCAAGGAAAAGCTAATCAGATCACCATTGACCTCCCAGTAAGTCAAGACATTCACTTAAATGGTCGAGTGGAGCTGAAACTTCGTGTCAAATCAAGTACAAACAAGGGCTTATTGTCTGCTCAAGTCCTCCAACTAGGACAACAGAAGTACCTTCAACCCTATCCAGCGGTTCAATCAGTCCGAACAATTGATAATGGTCGTTACCACATGTTAGAAAATCTCTGTGAACTGCCATTCAATCCAAGTGCTCAACGTGTCATCACTAAAGGCTACCTCAATCTTCAAAACCGAGATGATCTCTTGACAATCGAAGAAATCCAACCAAATGAATGGATGGACTTCAAGCTAGAGCTTCAACCAACTATTTACAAACTTAAGGAAGGAGACATTCTCCGCTTAGTGCTCTACACAACAGACTTTGAGATTACAATTCGAGATAATACAGACTATCACTTGACTGTTGATTTAGCACAATCTACTATCACTATTCCCTCATAAAAGGAGCTATTAACACTTATGAACAAATCTGAACACAGACACCAACTTATTCGTGCCCTCGTTTCAAAAAATAAAATCCATACCCAAGCGGAATTGCAAGCCTTGTTAGCCGAAAACGATATCCAAGTTACACAGGCTACCTTATCACGCGATATCAAAACCATGAACCTTTCAAAAGTACGAGAAGAAGATCATTCTTACTACGTGTTAAATACAGGCTCTATCTCCAAGTGGGAAAAACGTCTTGAAAATTATATGGAAGATGCTCTTGTTATGTTGCGTCCTGTCCAACACCAAGTTATTTTGAAAACCTTACCCGGTTTAGCTCAATCATTTGGATCTGTAATTGATTCCTTGGACTTTCCAGATGTCATTGCAACGCTTTGTGGAGATGATGTCTGCATGATTATCTGTGAGGATGCTACAAAAGCGCAAGCTTGTTTTGAAAGTCTTAAAAAATATGCACCACCATTTTTCTTTGGTGAATAACACAAATCCCGTGATCAAAAAATCACGGGAATTTTTTATTTCTTGGACTGTGTTTCTTCTTTCTTTGTACGTGCTAATCGAAGGGCACGTTTAGGGTTGAGACGATTAAACAATTCTTCTAGTTTCTTTTCATTCCATACATCTGCTGCAGAAACAAAATTTCCATCTGCATCTCGGAATGATATCGGTTTATCTCCCATATCAATCTCCTAGTCTACAAATTCAAACTCAAATTTACCGATGCGAACCAAATCACCATCTTTGGCTCCACGCGCACGAAGGGCTTCATCAACCCCCATACCACGAAGCTGACGGGCAAACTTCATGACTGATTCGTCACGGTCAAAGTTGGTCATGTTAAAGAGTTTCATGAGTTTTTCACCAGAAAGTACCCATGTCGCATCATCATCACGACTAATCTCAAAGGCTTTTTCTTCCTCGTGAAAACCGTAGTACGCCTCTTCTTCCATATCAGACTCATCATAGATTGGAAATTCTGGAGTCTTGTCTAACAATTCAGCTGTCGCATCCAAAAGAGTTGACAAACCTTGCTTGGTCAATCCAGAAATAGGGAAGATGGCTGGAAGTTCCTCAAACTCGTCGTAGTTTGCTGCTAACTTTTCCTTGAAAGTTTTAAGATTTTCCTGACTTTCAGGCATATCCATCTTATTGGCTACGATGATCTGCGGACGTTCCATGAGACGAAGGTTGTAGGATTCCAATTCTTTATTGATAGCAAGGTAATCCTCGTAAGGATCACGTCCTTCGCTAGCTGACATATCGATGACATGGAGGATAACTCGTGTACGTTCGATATGACGGAGAAACTGGGTTCCAAGACCAACACCTTGACTAGCCCCTTCAATCAAACCTGGAAGGTCAGCTACTGCAAAAGATTCACCTGACTGTGTACGAACCATACCCAAATTAGGGACAATCGTCGTAAAGTGGTAAGCACCGATTTTGGGTTTAGCTGAAGTAATGACACTGAGCAAAGTTGACTTGCCGACAGATGGGAAACCGACTAGACCAACATCTGCTAAGATTTTCAATTCCAGTTGCAACTCACGTTCTTGACCTGGCTCTCCATTCTCAGAGATTTCAGGCGCAGGATTTTTTGGTGTTGCAAAACGGATATTCCCACGACCACCTCGACCGCCATGAGCCACGATAAATTCTTGACCATGTGCAATCAAGTCTGTAATGACTTTACCTGTTTCTGCGTCACGTACAGTAGTTCCCTGTGGCACGCGAACACGAAGATCTTCTGCACCACGTCCGTGCATTCCTTTGGTCATCCCCTTTTCGCCAGAATCAGCCTTGAAATGACGGTTATAGCGGAAATCCATCAAGGTACGCAAGCCTTCGTCTACCACGAAAACAACGTTACCACCACGTCCACCATCACCGCCCCAAGGACCACCATTCGGGACATATTTTTCACGGCGAAAGGCAACCATGCCATCGCCACCATTACCAGCCTTGACCTTGATCTTGGCTGTATCTAAAAACATACTCATATTTTCTTCTCACTTTAAAAAGGCTGGGGAGAACCCAGTCATTAGTTATTGTTTCAATCCTCGCAGCTTGCTTAGAATCTGCTAAACGCTCCAAGCGCTGTCGCAAAGATACCAGCAAGGGTTACAAACAACATGATGAGTACGACAACAAGTGTCACTTTCTCAAACAATGTTTTTTTACGTTTTCCATTATCTCCAAAAGCCATAACTTCTCCTTTTCACTTTATAATTCTAGTTTAATAGTCTGTCGAAACCGGTGCAACCACCCATAAAATGATGTAAGCAAGGATTCCTGCTCCATAACAAAATGCAAGAACACCCCAAACAACACGAACAATTGTTGGGTCAATATCAAAATAATGGGCAACTCCTGCACAGACTCCACCAATTATTTGATTTTTTCCACTTCGCATTAATTTTTTCATAGTATTTTCCTCTTATTCTATTATTTGAATTCATCTTTCCAATAATCTCTGATGCTGGATAATTGCTTCCGAGAAGCCCGCAAAATACGCTTAGACTCTTTTACTGGGCTTGTAACAGCCTGTTGGGGTAGATATAAAATCGTTTTCAAAAAGCGCTGACTAACAGGTTTCCCATCATGTAATTCATGTTCAAAGTTATTTGAGATAATGGCATCAAGATAAAACTCATGTACTCGTTTTCCAAAGTTTTCAGCCGAAATTTCGTACAACTTATCCGCCAACTTTTGTTCAGATATATCCGGAGTAGCGATTAAGGCTTCAAGGATGGCCCCTGCTAACTCCTGTTCTCCATAGTAGAGGGTTCCAAACATTTTGTCACTGATCAGGTTATCAAGATAAGGATTGCCATGAGCAATGACGGGTGTTCCACTGGCTAAACTCTCTAGATAAGTTAATCCTTGGGTTTCACTAGTAGAGGCAGAGATGAAGAAATCTGCAGCCTTATAGTATAAAGCTGTCTCACTTGGAGCAATCATCCCTGTAAAAATCACATGTTTTTGCAGGTTTAATTTCACTGCTTGCTCTTTCAGACTGTCCAGATAAGGACCATCTCCAGCAACGACCAGCTTTACTTTATCTTCTTCTTTCAATACTTCAGCAAAAGCATCTAGAACTGCTTGGATATTCTTCTCGTAAGAAATACGCGAAAGGCTCAGTAGCATTTTCTCGTCTTCCTGAATACCTAACTTCCAACGAAGTTCTTGTAAGTTTTCCTGTTTGATCTCAGGTCGTTCAAACTTAGCTAGCTCAATTCCGGTTGGGATGACACGTTTTTCAACCTTCACTTTGTATTTAGATAAAAGGTCCCGAACAATCTCGCTAGGACAGATTACTCCATCTACATCACGAAGGAAACCACGTACCAGATATTTTACCATACTTGGACGAATTAACATCCCCTTAGCAATATAATGCACATAGTCTTCGTACTGGGTATGGTAAGTATGGATAACAGGAATTCTCAATTCTCGTGCAATCCAAATCCCTAATAATCCAAGTGAAAATTCTGTCTGGGTGTGAATGATATCTAGCTGATACTGCTTGGCGATTTCAAGTGCCTTTGTAAAACCTCGATAGGCAAATCGTCGATCTTTAAATGCAAAGAAAGGGACACTCGGAATTCGAATGATTTGCCAATCCTCGTAGCGATTCACATCTTTATCTGTTGTTGTAAAGATAAAAACCGCATGGCCTTGCTTCTCAAGCTCTGTCTTCAAGGTTCGAATACTGGTCGCAACCCCGGAAACCTGAGGAAAATAGGTGTCTGTAAATAAACCAATTCGCATAGATTACCTCACTTTTTACCTAGAGCAGCCTGTTCCCGATAAAATTTTAACCAGATTCCCAGTAAACGCTCTTCCGAATACTGCTTGGATATCCTTTTCGCTTTTTCTTTCAATTCTTTCAATGCTTCAGGATTTTCTTTATATTCTAGGATTGCTTCTCTCATCTCAGAGACATCACTTGTAGCACGATAATCTCCCTCAAGAATGACCTTATACAGGTCCAAATCCCTTAACATAATAGGAGCCTCGCAACTAGCTGCCTCTAAGATGGTCATAGGGAATAGTTCATTATAGCTAGGTAGTAAGAACAAATCAGCTAAAGCATACAGTTCCCGCATCCTCTCCGGTGACACAATACCTGGGAAAATTAGATTTTTAGGTGGATTGTCCATAATCTTCTTATAGCGTTCATAACCATCTGTTATTCCACCAAATGAAAAACCACCAGCCCAGATAAAGGTAATTTCTGGCAATTCCTCCGCAAGACGAATAAAGTCATCAATTCCTTTACGTTTCTGGACCTGACCTGCACCGATAACAACAAACTGTTCTTCAGCTAAATCCATTTCCTGACGAAGTTTTGCTACTTGGTCAGCTGGCAATGGATGCCATTTTTCTTTATTTACAAAGTTTGGAATATAGGTTACTTTTTCACGTGGAATACCCGCAGCAACTAGATCCTCTATAAACATGGGATTAACCACCACCAGGTGTTCCATTCGGTTGTAAAAGGAAAAAACATAGCGTTTGACAATTCCTTTTAGGAAAAATGGAATCTTCAAACTCCCCTCAAGCGTATCAGGCAAAAAATGCACATAGCCAATTTTTCTCCCAGAGCGTTTCTTTTGGAAAGTAGATAAATAATAGGGGAAATCAATGGTATGAAAGTGAGTTACATCCGCTTCTACAGGAAGATTCTCCGTAACAATCAACTGATCTTTGGCATCACGATGAAGGAGACTCACCAATTCACGGTAGGCTCCTGACACTCCTTGACCAGCCACTTTTTCACTTGAACTTAGCATATTAATACGCAATTTTTTGTTTTCCATACTACTCATTATACCATTTTATTTCAAGAAAATCAGTAAAAGAAAGAAGAGACCAGAGGAAAATGGAGGAGCCCCTCTCTTTTCCAATCGTCTCTCGCAATTTTCCAATCGATTACTTAATTCCTAGGGCGATACGCGCATAGCGACTCATTTTTTCAACCGTCCAAGCTGGATACCAGACCAATTTGACCTCGGTATTAGTTACCTCAGGCACATCTGTCATCACATCGTGTATCTGGTCTGTCAAAAGGTCAGCCAATGGGCAGCCCATAGTTGTCAAGGTCATATCAATTTCAGTGTGACCTGTTTCACCATCAAAACGAATTTCATAAATCAAACCTAGGTTGACAATATCAATCCCCAACTCAGGGTCAATTACTTCTTCCAAGGCATTTAAAATACGTGTTTTGATCGTTTCAATTTGCTCTTCTGTATAAGCCATGTTCATCCTCACTCTAATCTTCAATAAAATCACGAAGCGGTTTGCTGCGACTTGGTTGACGCAATTTTCTCAGAGCCTTGGCCTCGATCTGACGGATACGCTCACGAGTTACGTTAAAGACTTTACCAACATCTTCAAGAGTACGCATTTTCCCATCATCTAGCCCGAAGCGCAAGCGCAAGACGTTTTCTTCACGGTCTGTGAGAGTATCCAAGACTTCATCCAACTGCTCACGCAAAACGATTCGAGTTGTGTAGTCTACTGGATTTTCAATCACTTCGTCTTCGATAAAGTCCCCAAGATGGCTATCGTCCTCTTCACCGATCGGTGTTTCAAGCGATACTGGTTCTTGAGCGATTTTCAAGATTTCACGCACCTTGTCAGGTGTCATATCCATACGCTCAGCGATTTGTTCAGGAGTTGGATCTTGCCCCAATTCTTGAAGGAGATTACGCTGTTCACGGACAAGCTTATTTATCGTTTCTACCATGTGGACAGGGATACGAATAGTACGCGCCTGATCAGCGATGGCACGAGTAATCGCCTGACGAATCCACCAAGTTGCGTAAGTAGAAAACTTAAATCCTTTTGAGTAGTCAAACTTGTCAACTGCCTTCATCAAGCCCATGTTTCCTTCTTGAATCAAGTCAAGAAACTGCATACCACGTCCTACATAGCGTTTAGCGATGGATACCACCAAACGAAGGTTGGCTTCCGCAAGACGTTGTTTAGCTTCGATATCACCTGCTTCAACTGCTAGAGCCAATTCTTTTTCTTCTTCGTTGGTCAAAAGAGGAACAACCCCAATTTCCTTCAAATACATACGGACAGGGTCATTAACCTTAGCAGAGGTAGAACCAATCAAATCCTCATCACTGAGCTCTGGCTCTTCTTCTGTACTAAGGACACGCGCACTTGGATTTCCTTCGTTATCAGTGATAGAAATTCCAGCATCCTGAATCCGTTGCAAAAGGTCTTCAATACCGTCTGCATCAAGGGTAAAAGGAATAACCAGACTTGAGTTGATTTCATCATCTGTTGCTGTTCCTGTTTTTTTGTGGTTACGGATAAAATCTGCTACTTGCACATCAAATGTGGTTACTTCTTTTTGTTTTGTTGCCATTATTACTCCATTCTTCTCTTTTGGGAAATCAATCGTTGCAATTCTTCCAAGGCTGTGTCTGTATCTCCTACATGACTAGCTTCCTGCACTTTCTTTTTAATTCGTAAGTTGTCCTTGCTGAGGAGGGCACGGTTTCGAGTTTCTTCGACTTCCGCGAGCTCCTGAGGCGACATCTCAGCTGGCAAATCCAGGCTAAGCACGTGGTACCAGGCATTTTCAACTTCAGGTGTCTGATGAGAAAGTTCCTCTGAGCCGATTTCTCCCTGCTCACTTAATAATTCGTAAAGAATCTGAAATTCTGGGGTATCAAAGAAAAAATCTTCTCTTAATCTGTAGTCATTTAACACAACTGGATTTTCAGCCATCCTATAAAGGAGATGAGCCTCTGCTCTCATGACTGCTGTCAATTGTCGCGTTACAGGTAAACTAATCGCTGCTGGAGGTTGCTCCTCTTTGACTCTCTCCTGCCTCTGAACAATCCGACTTTCATTTACAATCTGCTCCACCTGCTGGTAATCAAAGGAAGGTAGATTATCCGCCAGAATGTGAATATAAGAATTCTGGGCAGTGATAGACTTTTCCTTGGCGATCAAGGGAGCTATTTTTTCAATGAACTCGATTTGTGCCTGCAAGTTATCACTATTTTCTGGCTTGAGCTGGTGTATATAGAACTCTATAGGACTAATCCGAGTCTTGGTTAAGAGGTAGGCCAAATCTTCAGGAGAATTCTTTTGCAAATACTCATCTGGGTCCATAGCATCAGGTACTCGGACAACCTCCACTGAGAAATCTTTTAATTCTTCCAGAGCTTTGGCTGTCGCTGCCTGTCCTGCCTTGTCACCATCATAACTGAGAACAATCTTTTTGGTGAAGCGTTTGAGGTGCTCAACATGCTCCTTACTTAAGGCTGTCCCCATAGAAGCTACAGCATTTTCTATACCAGCACGGTAGGCTGCAATCACATCCATGAAGCCTTCCATCAGATAGAGCTCTGTAATCTTACCTGTTCCCTTTTTTGCCTTGTCCAAATGATACAATTCGTAACTCTTGTTAAAAATTGCAGTCGAACGACTATTTTTATACTTAGCAGTCTGACTATCCGTTTCTTGCCAAATGCGACCTGAAAATGCAATAACCTGCCCCTTGTCATTGGTCAAAGGAAAGATGATCCGTCCGAAAAAAGTATCATAAAACTGATTGCCATCTGACAGATAAAACAGGCCAGAATCCAATAAATCCTTTTCCTCAAACTTGTCAGCCAAACGTTGATAGAGATAGGTTCTCTCTGCTGGAGCTAGTCCAATCTGGAAATGCTTCAGAACATCATCCGTCAATCCACGTTTGTAGAGATAAGCCCTTGCTTCTTCTCCCATCTTGGTCGTCATGAGGATTGCATGGTAAAAACGGGCAGCTTCTTCATGCATATCATATAGAGCTTGTTGAGGGGAAGCTTGTTGAGGACGAGACTGTACCGGCATAGCCAGTTGAATACCGACGCGCTCTCCTAAGAGCTGAACGGCTTCCATGAAGGACACGCCTTGGTATTCTTCGATGAACTTAAAGACATCTCCTGAACGACCACATCCAAAACAGTGATAAAACTGCTTGTCTTCCACGACGTTGAAAGAGGGGGTCTTTTCACCATGAAAAGGACAGAGCCCTAAATAGTTCCGTCCAGCCTTTTGTAAAGAAATCACATCACCTATGACTTCCACAATGTTGGCATTGTTTTTGATTTCTTCAATGACTTGCTTGTCAACCATAAACAATACCTCCATCTTATCATAGTTTCACGTAAACTAGTATAGCTTATTTCTGAAAAAAAGTAAACCATTTCATACGCTTTCCGGAATTCTCTTTGCCATATTTTTCTGGATAGAAAAGGAAGATAAAAAACTCAGAAACACTTTCAGGATTCTAAGTTTTTCTTCACTATTTTTGATGATAATTTAACTCATCTATTCAAATAATTGATAGTAGTCTGAAATTTTCATCTTAGCTTTTTCTTCTTTATTGAGGTCTTGGATGATACGGCCTTCCTTCATGACAATCAGACGATTTCCATACTTGAGGGCGTCTTCCATATGGTGAGTAATCATCAAGGCTGTCAGATGGTCTTTGCTGACAAATTCATCTGTTAACTCCATCAAGGCCACACTGGTCTTTGGGTCAAGGGCTGCTGTGTGTTCATCCAACAAGAGTAACTCTGGTCGTTTCAAGGTTGCCATCAAGAGACTCAGTGCCTGACGCTGACCGCCTGAAAGAAACTCAATCGGAGTGTCGAGATGTTTTTCAAGGCCATTTCCCACTTTTTCAATGGTTGTCTGAAACTCTTCCCGATGACTTGATAGCCTTCTGGGAAGGAGTCCTCTCTTCTCACCACGAAACTTGGCAATCAAGAGATTTTCCGCCACCGTCATACGAGGAGCCGTACCCATTTTAGGATCCTGAAAGACACGAGACAAGTACTTAGCCCGCTTCTCAGGTGAAAAATGCGTCACATCCTCCCCCATGATACGGATACTTCCACTTGTTAAAGGTAGGGTACCTGCAATAGTGTTAAAAAGCGTTGACTTCCCTGCTCCATTTCCACCTAGGATGGTAATGAAATCATGTTCGAAAATTTCAAGAGAAACATCATTCAGAATGATTTTTTCCTCGTCAAAGCCATTCGTAATAACTTTGGTAGCATTTTTTAATTCTACAATTGCTGTCATTTGCTAAACTTGACTCCTTTCAGGTATTTGCTTTTGAAGGTTGGAATCATAAGACAAACTGCCAAAATCAAGGCGCTGTACAAACGCAGATAACTTGTATTAAATCCAAGAGCAATCACTCCCCATACGAGGAACTGATAAGCGATAGAACCTACAACGATAGTCATAAGTCGCTCTGCCAAGGTCAAACTCTTGAACAAAACCTCACCAATAATCAAGCTAGCAAGCCCTACGACAATCACGCCAATTCCTCGAGAAACATCCGCGTATCCTTCTTGTTGAGCAATTAAGGCTCCTGCAAGTGCGATGATTCCATTTGAGAGAACCAAGCCCATGAGTTCCATACGACCCGTATTGATACCAAAGCTACGAGCCATATCAGGATTATCACCAGTAGCGATGTAGGCCTGACCTAGTTTGGTATCAAGGAAAAAGAGCATGAGACCAATAACAAGGGCAACAAAGATAAAACCAGTCAGGAGTTGATTGAGATCTGAATCGAAAGGCAAGACATCCTGAATTTGCTTGGTTCCAAGAAGACCCAGATTGGCACGTCCCATAATCATCAGCATGATGGAATGGCAGGAAGTCATGACCAGAATCCCTGATAAGAGAGTTGGTATTTTACCTTTGGTGTATAAGAGACCTGTTGCCATACCAGCTAGGCAGCCTGCTCCTACTGCAGCCAAGGTCGCTAAAAATGGATTCACCCCTTGTGTTATCAAGGTTACAGCTACTGCTCCCCCAAGAGGAAAAGAACCTTCAGTAGTCATATCAGGGAAATTCAAAATTCGAAAAGTCATAAAAATTCCCAAACCTAAAATCGCCCAGACCATCCCCTGAGAAATAATGGATACTATCATAATCTTTCACTCATCTCTTTCTTTAGTAAAAATGGGAGGAGATGTGTCCAGCTCCTCCTTTATCTTTATTCAATCACTTGTCCTGCTTCTTTTAGAACGGACTCAGGAATGGTGATACCAAGTTCCTGCGCTAGTTTTTTGTTAATCACTGACTTACCAGTTGAAAAGACATTAACTGGCGTATCAGCTGGTTTTTCACCTTTCAAAACTTTGGCAATCATCTTACCAGTAGCCACTCCAAGATCGTGTTGGTCAACTACTACAGATGCTAATCCACCTGCTTCTACCATGGCAGTAGCACTTGGGTAGATTGGCTTTTTAGCTGTTTGGTTGCTTAAAACAACTGTTGAGAATGCTGATGCGATGGTGTTGTCAATTGGAACCCAAATCGCATCGACCTTGCTTGTCATAACATTAACTGTTGAAGCAATTTCGTTAGTCGATGGAACGGCAAATGTTTCGACTGTCAAACCTGCTTTTTCAGCATAAGCCTTGAATTCTTCTACCTGTGTTTTTGAGTTATCTTCACTGCTTGAGTAAAGAGCTCCGATTGTTTTGACATTTGGTGTCAAAGTTTTAATCAATTCCACTTGCTGTTCAGCTGGGTTATGATCTGACACCCCTGTGATGTTGCCACCTGGTTTTTTCAAATCTTTGACCAAGTTAGCACCGATTGGATCTGTAATAGCTGCCATGATAACAGGTAGGTCTTTTGTAGCACTAGCAAGTCCTTGAGCAGCTGGTGTTGCAATCCCAACAACAAGGTCATTTCCATTTGCCACCAATTGTTTACTCATGGTTGCAACCTTGCTCTGATCACCTTCAGAGTTCATAAAGTCGATTTTTACCTGATCGTCCTTATAGCCTTCTTCAGCTAGTCCATCTTGAATCCCTTGGTAAATCAAGTCCAAGGATGGGTGACTAACAAATTGAAGGACACCAACCTTAGCAACCTTTTGCTCTTCCTTAGCTGCTGGCTTGTTCATTGATGAATAAATCAAGCTAGCCACTACCAATACTGCTAATCCAGCGATAATTCCAATCAAACGTTTATTTTTCATTTTTCTTTCTCCTTAATTCTTTTATCTTAACTTTTTAAATCACATCATCAAGCGATGCCATCGTTTAAATTCCATCATCATCCTCCTAATAGAAAAAGTCCTCACACAAAAAACTTGTGTGAGGACGTCGATGCGCGGTGCCACCTCAATTATAGGGACTATCCCTATCGCTCTTTCTCGCATTCACGAGTTGCACTGTAAGGTGTGCTCACCGAATTTTTATGATTTCAAATTCTTTATAACATTCAGCCCAATTTTCATCACTTTCATCTATCTGTTTCCACCAACCACAGACTCTCTTAAAAACTTCAATGATTACTTTCTGAATGTTTAAATTATATCATTTTTCAATTACTTGTCAAGGCTATTTTTAGAATTTTTCAAACAATTCAAAAACTTCCCCTTGAAAAAAGAGGAAGTTTGTAGAATATTAGCCTGAATTACGCAAACCGGTTGCAATTCCGTTGATAGTTGTATGGATTAGTTTTTCTTCGTCTACCGACAATTCACCACGACGTTGACGTTTAATCAACTCCAACTGGATATAGTTAAGGATATTAAAGTAAGGCATACGATAGTTTAGACTGTCTTTTAGGTAGGAATTTTCTGCCAAGAGTTCGTCATAACCTTCGATAGCTAGAATAACGTTCTTGGTCAATTGCCATTCATCTAAAATAGTGTAGTAGATAGCCTGCACTTCTTCATCTTCACAGAGCTTGGCATATTCAAAAGCAATGTTCATGTTAGACTTAGATAAGACCATGTCTACATTGGAAAGCAAAGATTGGAAGAAAGGCCAGTTTTGGTACATATCACGAAGGAACTCGATATTCTTTGGATCTTGATCAATAAACTCTTTAAAGCTTGATCCTACACCATACCATCCAGGGAACATGACACGACTTTGTGACCATGAGAAGACCCAAGGGATGGCACGCAAACCACCGATTTCAGTGATGGTCTTACGAGCTGCAGGACGTGAACCAATGTTGAAGCTTGATATAGCCTTGATTGGGCTTGACTCGAAGAAATAATCATAGAAATGTTCGTTTCCAAAGACCAAATCACGGTAGATATCGTAGCTACGGTCCACTACTTGATCCATGATAGACTCATAATGATTTGAGGTATTGGTATCGCTCTTTTTCTTGGTAATCATACGGTTAATGGCCGCGGATACCAACATTTCAAGGTTATAGTAGGCAGCGTCTTTGTTACCATATTTGTTTCCAATGACTTCTCCTTGCTCAGTCAGACGGATACGGTCCTTGATAGACTTGAGCGGTTGAGATGTAATGGCTTCATAAGTTGGACCACCACCTCGACCAACAGTACCACCACGTCCATGGAAGAAGGTGACCTTAACGCCAAATTCATCCCCGATAGCAGTCAGTTGTTGTTGTGCTTTATAGAGAGTCCAACATGATGATAGATAACCACCATCCTTGTTACTATCAGAGTAACCAAGCATGATTTCTTGGTAGTTGTCTTTTGAAGCAATCCATTTTTTAGCCAATGGAAGAGAGAAATATCTTCTCATGGTTTCTTCCGAGTGATCCAAGTCTTCAATCGTTTCAAAGAGGGGAACAATCTGAACGCGCGCTTTTTGAGCATCAACCAAGCCGACTTCCTTGAGCATGATGGCTAATTCTAGCATATCAGATACACTTGTCGCATGAGAGATGATGGTTTGGCGAATGACATTTTCCCCCAGTTTATCCTTCAACTTGCGAGCAGTTTTGAAGATAGACAATTCTTTCTCAAGCAGTTCTGACTTTTCAGCATGAGTAGCAGAGAGGATACGAGGATCTTCTTCCAACTCTTTTAAGAGGAGGGCGCATTTTTCGTCTTCAGAGAGATCGCTATAATGGTCGTTGATGCCAGCAGATGCTAACAATTCAGCCACACAGGCTTCATGGACACTAGAGTCTTGGCGCATATCGATAGAAGCAAGGTAGAAGCCAAAGATTTCAACGGCTTGCATCAGTTCAACAAATTCTCCTGAAATCAGGTATTCTCCTTTGTTCTCAAGGAGAGAATCTCGAATGGCCAACAAGTCTTGATAAAATTCATCTGCAGTAGCATATCTAGGCTGAAGATCCTTATCTTCAATGAGATAAGCCTTAGTTGCCTGCATCTTAGCTTGGATATCAAAAAGAGCACGACGATAGAGTTCTTTTTCGCGATAAATGGAGTTATCTTGTGACTTCAGCGCCATCTCACGAACTTTATCACTGACATTCACGATACTGGTTGACAGTGAAAATTCACGGTAAAGATTATAAATCTTTTCATCGTAGTAGTTCATGATGACTTCGCACTGAGTCAAGGCTGATTTATTGAGGGTTTCCGCTGTTACGAAAGGATTTCCATCGCGGTCTCCTCCAATCCACATCCCCATAGTAATTGGTTTTGGATGTTGGAGCTCAATTCCTTGTTCTTTAGCTAGTTTCTTATATTCAGCCGTCAAACGTGGCACAGCATTCAGGAATGAACTTTGATAGTACTCCATCACGTTGGTGATTTCGTTGGTTACCTTCAATTTCTTCTCACGAATCATGTCTGTTTGCATGATAATTTCAATGTAACGACGGAGATCCATGTTCCATTTTTCTTTATTAATCAAGCCTAGTTTGACATCACGGTACTTGCGCAAGAGCGTATGGATATGGTTGGTCAAGTCCAGCATACTCTTGCGTTGTACTTGCGTTGGATGGGCGGTCAAGACAGGAACGACATTTAACTTTTCTAAAATTTCAGCTGCATTTTCTTTTTCAGCTACCATCTTTATGGTTGTAGACAATTTCCCTAGATAGTCTTGGTCCACATTGTTCTGGTGGTTAATTTTATAGGCTAAGTCCACATCCTCAGATATATTAATCAAGAGTGGAAGGATAGAGAAATAACGAGAAATGTAAATCATTTCTTCATTGGAAAGGCTAGTCACCAGTTCATTGAGCCCTTGATAGTTTTCATTTGTTGATAATTCCTTCAACTGCATGATTTTTTCAAAGGTCTCTGGCGCTAGCATATTTTTTGTAATATCTTCTAGTAGCTCTGTCAAAATCAAGACTTCTTCTTGGATGACGGCTTTATTACTATAGTTTTCTAATTTCTGAAGAGACATATATTTTTCCTTTCCATACAATCCTTACAGACCCTCAACAGTTTGAGATTCGTATTCTCTAATGAGTTTAGCACGTTTCTCGCTGGCATCGATATTTAATACAAGGGCAATGGCTACGGATAATACTAGGAGACTGTTCCCACCTTGTGAAAGGAAGGGGAAGGTTACCCCTGTAGAAGGAATCAAACCAGAAATCCCACCGATATTGACAAAGATCTGGACAAGAATCATCCCTCCGACACCGATAGCAACCATGGAGTTAAAGGGATCCTTAGCTCGAATACCAACCAAGATGATTCGCAAAATCAAGAAGAAGAGTAAAGCCAAAATCATACTCGCTCCCACGAATCCAAACTCCTCTATAACAATCGAAAATACGAAATCCGTATGGGCTTCTGGCAGATAACCACGCTTCTCGATAGAATTTCCCAATCCCAGTCCGAACCAGCCTCCATTAACCATGGCATAGTAGGAATTTGCAAGCTGGTGTCCTGCACCCGCCAAGTCATTAAAGGGATTAAAGAAGGCACTAAAACGTTTAGCAACATAACCAAATACCGGTATCTGAGAAAATTTTTCAACCCCAACGAGACGAATGACAGACAATACTAAAATTGAACTCCCTGCCAAGAGAGCTAGAATAGTCGAGAACCAACGATAGGCGATTCCACTAACGGTGTACATAATAAGCGCCACCAAGACCAAGATGGTCGCATTTCCCAAGTCGGGGAAAATCCCCAAGCTACCAATCAGAACCAGCAGAACAAAACGCCAGTCGTTAAAAGCTCGAGGTAGCCATTGATTTTGGGTCAACACCTGGAAATCATAAACCGCAATCTCATCTTGCTGTTTTGAAAAACGATGTGCCAGGTACCAGATGATGATAATCTTAAGGTATTCAGCCGGCTGAATCGTTACAGGTCCTACAGAAATCCATCCGTATGCTCCATTGACAGGTGTTCCGACCAGACGCGCTAGGGCTAAAAGAACCATCTCCACAATCATCACGATAAAAATGAGACGTCCATTTCTCAGGAAACCTAATTTTAATTTATAGATTAAGGCAATCAAAACCAAACTAGCTACCCAGAAAATTCCCTGGTTACGTACCAATTGAAAAGCGCTTTTTCCTTCTTCAATTAGGGTTGCACTCGTTGTCGAGTAAACTACAATCAATCCCAAAATCGACAGAAGAAAATAAGGAATCAAAATGGAATAGTTCAGTAGGTGCCTTTTACTAATTTTCATATTTCACCACTCTAATAGGAACAGAGGTGGTTGTCCCTAATTCCGTTTTATTTTCTAATTTTGATTGTTATTATACCACTTTTTCAGAAAGAAAAAAACTATTATCCTTTAATCCTTCGAATTTTACTTATTTTGTCTTCAAGCATAAAAAATACAAACCTCAAATGAGATTTGTATTTTCATTGCTTAGTTAGATGAAGAGCTACTGCTTGAGCTTGAGTCACCACCACCGATGTATTGGGTGAAGATGTTTTGGAAGGCTTGATCTTTGACTTTGATATTAGCAGCTTGTAATTCTTTACCAATTACTCCTTGAACAAAGGCTGAATCATTTTGTTTTTGAGTCAAAATGATGGTCTTCAATTTTTCTTTGTAATCCTCTAAGTTAGAAGATTTTTCTGTCTTCTTCGTTACTTTAACGATGTAGAATTGATTGCTGTAGGCTTGTGTTCCAGTAGCCGTAATCACATCAGAAACACCGTTCACATCCAAGGCAAAGGCTGCTTTTTTGACTTGTTCTGGAAGTTCTGTTGAAGCAGAGTCAAAAGTGATTTCTCCACCATTTTCTTTTGTTTTGTCGTCGTTAGAGTTGTCTTTCGCCAACTGAGCAAAATCTGCACCTTCTGCTTTCGCTTTTTCAAGCACTTCTTTTGCCTTGTCTTCATTGTCCATACGGATGATTTGAGCAGTTACATCTGGTGTGTACGCTTCGAAAGCCTTTTGGTAGGCTTCGTCTGTCAATTCGCTCTCAGCGGCCTTCTTAACCGCCAATTCAACCAATTTGCTAGTACGGATTTGAGCTTTACGAGTCTCAGGTGTCATACCTGCACGTTGAAGCACGCTGTTGTAGCTATCGCCGTATTTCTTTTGTTCCTCAGCAACGGCGTCATCCACATCTTTATCCGTTACCTCTGATCCATATTGTTGTTCAAATACTTTTTGGATGGTCATATTTAGCAAGACTTGTTGCGCAGTTGGATTATTCTTTACTTCTTCAAAGAATTGATGTTCTGTAATCACATCACCCTTCATGCTGATCAAATCTTTTCCTTCAGAACTGTTTGAACAAGCTGCAAGTGCTGCTACTGATAAAAGTGTGATGGCTCCTGCCATAAGTTTTTTCTTCATGTTTACTCCTTTTACGGTAAGTGTTACTTTATCTATTTTACTATAATTTCTTAAATTTTTCTGAAAATCATTTTTCATCAGGTAGCTGTACATCTGCTACATTTTTTCGTAGCATGAGAATGCCATCACCAAGAGGAACTAGAGTTGCTGTTAGACCTGGATTGTCCAAAGTTGCGTCGAAAAGTCTTTGCAAACCACGATAAATGGTTCGTTGACCACGGCGGACTTCCATGATGTCCTTGGCAACATCTCCTCCTTGAAAAATATCATCCAAGACAACCACTCCACCAACTTCAAGTCGTTTGAGGATTTCAGGTAGAAAGACGATGTACTTGGACTTAGCCGAATCCATAAAGACAAAGTCATAAGTTTCTGTCAGGCTAGACAAAACATCTACGGCATCTCCCTCTAAGAGGGTGATTTGCTTACGACTGTCAAACTGGGCAAAGTTTTCCTTGGCAAAGCCTATCATCTCAGGATTGCGGTCAATGGTTGTAATCTTAGCATCTGGCGCATGCTCCGCCATCAAAAGAGCTGAAAAACCGATAGCTGTCCCAATTTCTAAAATATTCTTAGGCTGCAGACTTTCCATGAGAAATCGAAAGTAAGCGACCGTTTCATGGGGAATAATGGGAATATTTTCCTTGCGAGCGAAGACTTCCAATTCTTTCAAGGAACCTGTCACCTGCTTTTGACGTTGGCGCATGAGTTCAACGATTTCTTCCTTGACGACGGGACGACGCATATTGTGATTGGCATTTTTACTATAAGACTCTACCATCTTAAGCTAGTCCCAATTTTTCAACAAGAGCTTCAAACTCGTTCAAGCGACGTTCAAAGACTGCAAAGGCATCGTTAAGATAGTCTTCTTTTTCCATATCAACACCCGCTTTTCTCATAACATTGAGCGGATAGTCAGATTTACCTGCTTTGAGATAGTCGATATAGCGGTCACGATCTTCTTGACTACCATGGACAATCTTCTCAGCCAAGGCTGAAGCAGCTGCAAAACCTGTTGAATACTGATAAACATAGTAGTTATAGTAGAAGTGTGGAATGCGCGCCCACTCATATTGGATTTGAGTATTGTCTTCCTTGCTGAGTCCATAGTAATCTTGGTTCAAGTCAGCGTAGAGTTTATTAAGGAAATCACTTGTCAAGACTTCTCCATTTTGATCTGCTTGATGGATAGCATGTTCAAACTCAGCGAATTGAGTTTGACGGAAGACTGTTCCACGGAAACCATCTAGGAAGTTATTGAGAATAGCAAAACGGGTTGCATCGTCTTCCACTTCTTCCAACAATTTCTCTGTCAAGATATTTTCGTTTGTGGTTGAGGCAATCTCAGCCAAGAAGATAGAGTAATCTCCGTAAACATAAGGCTGAGTTTCACGAGTATAGCTAGAGTGCATACTGTGACCTGTTTCATGGACAAGGGTAAAGAGATTGTCTAGATTGTCCTGCCAGTTGAGAAGCATGAAGGCATTGGTATCATAAGAACCACCAGAATAGGCACCAGAACGCTTGCCTTGGTTTTCATAGACATCAATCCAACGCTCACTGAAAGCCCGTTTGACACGGCTCAAGTAGTCGTCACCCAAGACTGCCAAGGCCTCTTCTGCCTTTTTCAAGGCTTCCTCATAAGTAAAGCTGTATTCTACTGAAGATAGCGGTGTGTAGACATCGTACATCTTGAGATCTGAAATTCCCAAGATTTTAGAACGAAGTTCAAGGTAACGATGCAAGAGTGGCAAGTGCTTGCGAACTGCTGCTACCAAATTGTCATAGACACTTTCTGGAACAAAGTTTGCTGCGAGGGCTGCATGGCGAGCACTCTTATAGTTGCGAACTTTGGCACGGTAGTTTTGCACCTTAACATTTGTCTGCAAGGTCTTGGCATAAGTATGTTGGAATTGCTCGTAAGTCGCATAAAGGGCTTCATAGGCACCACGACGCACTTCACGGTTTTTAGACTCCATCAAACGGATGTAAGTACCGTGTGAGAGTTGCACTTCCTTGCCTTCGTCATCAAGCACATATGGGAAGCTAATATCCGCATTATCCAAAATAGCAAAGGTTTCACTAGCAGCGCCAAAGATTTCTCCTGCTCCAGCAAGCAATTCTTCCTCACGTTGTGAAAGAACATGATCTTTCTTTTGCAAGAGCTTGTCAAAAAAGTGTTTGTAAACTTGGAGTTTTGGTTGAGCTTCTAGGAAGGCAGCATACTGCTTTTCGCTAACCTCCATAAACTCAGGTTCATAGAATGAAAAGGCTTGTTCTAACTGACTGTATAGGGTCATTGCCTTAGCATAGTACTCTTGATACTTGGCTTCACGCGTGTCCTGATCATTTTTCATATGCGCATAGACATAAAGCTTTTCAACTTGGCGTTCCAAGTCAAGTGAGAATTCTGTAATCTCAAGCAAACTGTCTGCACTATCCAAGAGATGCCCCTCATACTGAGATGCTGTTTGTACTTTTTCAGTTAAATCTTTCAAGGCTTCTTCCCAAGCCTGGTCTGTTGGGTAGATTGTTGAAAGATCCCATGTATCTTTTTCATTTATTTCATGTCGTTGTAATACCATAAGATTCCTCCATCCTTTCTATTTTACCACATTTTTTGAGAAATATAAGTGATAAAAGGCTGGTGGATAGAGCTTTTGGCGATTATTTTTCGGATTTTTTTGATAGTAAGCCTGAAAATTTCTATAATAGCTAGTCAAATCCGTTTCAATCTGCAAAAAATCACCTGACTCTATCGGTCTGACCTGAGGATACCAGTCGTCCAGTTGATGGTTTAATAGATTGTCTCCTTGATAATAAGCTTCCTCCTGCTTCTTCATCCAGTAAGGCGTTTGATAGTACAACTGCTGGCGAATGTAGTGACAGATAGTGGTATCTTGCACAACTGCAAAACGAGGCAGTTTTTGTTTTTGATAAGGAAATCGTAGAATTTCCAAGAGATTTCCTTGACCAAAGGGAAATTCCTTGACCTGAAAATGAAGCTTGCCACGTAGGTCCTGATGCAGAAGATATTTGAGTCTCAAAACTTGCTTTTTGAGATCTAGTTCCCAAACATAGAATCCCATATTTTGACTAAAATAGAGGAATCCCCTTTGCAGTTGTGTTAATCGCTCTTTTAACCAGAGTTTTTCTCCCAGTAGCCAGATAACCTGATAACCATGACTACGGTAGCCTTGACTTCTATAGCCTAAAAGCTTTTGAGACAAGGGACTGCACTGAACCTCCAGAGCTAATTTCTCATTGACGAGAACATCCGCAATCTGCTGAATCTCGGGCAGACTATATTCTAAGGCGGCCTGATTGTCCTTCTTGGCCCAGTGATAGAAGGCCTCTTTGTTGCCCAAGTGTTCTGGACTTTCATTTTCAAAAATGGCAATACAATCTCTTAACCTTTCATGGGCAAAGTGCGTTCGAATACTCTGTCCCTGACGTAATCGTAGTCTGCCCCCACAGGCTGGACAAGTATATTCTTGCTTGGTCACGTCTTTTTCGAGGGCATTCACCAATTTCCCCTGTGCATCTCTGGCTACAAACATGGTCTACCTCCTTTTCTCATTTATTCGAAAAAGAAATAAAAAAGACTGGAATTCCAGCCTTTCATAATATTATTTCTTATCTTTTTTGTCTCTTAGAATATTTTTTTAGCATGGGAATGAGATTGGAAATCTGCTCACTTCTAATGACCAGCACGCCGTATTCTTGACAGCGATTGGCATAAACAGGATTGATTTTCCCCGTACAGACAATTAACTTGAGGCAACTTTCCCCAGCAAAATGATTGGCGTAGACTTCTAGCTCATTGATGGCTTCAACTGATAAATCTGTCATCTTGCAGGAGATAAAGGTAATCGAGCGTCCCTTTCTCAGAATGACATCAATCTCATTTTGAACATTGTCCGCCTCTGGAAAGATGCCATTCCAATCAATCTCACCGCCTATCATGCACTCATCAAACAGCTGAGATTCAAGCGCCAAGAGATAGAGATATACCTCTAAAATATGCCCCTTGTTGCGGCAAAAGATTTGAGCTTCTTGACTTGGAAAGCTGTAGATTACTCGCTCCTTGTCCTCGCCTTCAATACGAAGCATCCCCGCTTCTACTAGTAAGGGGATCAGGGATTCTGGATAGTGATAATACTTGCCGTTGTTATCCAGTATTTTTTCGGTCTCAGCATGAAGGTCATTGGTCTTAGCTAGAGAGAAAAATTGGGTCACTTGGTACCAGTGGGCAGGATTGGCAATAGCTGAGCTGGCTATCTTTTTGATGGCTGCAATTTGCTGAGCTGAGTGGATAGGGCGTTTGGATTTGAGCATTTTTCCACCACGCAAGGCTATCAACTGTTGGATGCTTAGGGTTGGAATGTCCAAGTCTTCTTTTTCTAACTGACCGGCTACCCACTTGTATTGTTTTCCTCGCTCGACATCCATGGCAACGATGGGAAGATAGCGATCCAAGCCGTATTGATAGAGAGATAAGGCTAGTAGCGAATCCCCACCAAAAACATCAAGAAGAACCTGGTCATAGCCTGCTAGACAATAGTCTAACTGATCAGACAGCTGTTCTAAAGATAGCTGACGAAAGGTCACTCGTTGAATATGAGGTACCTCTTCCATGATAAACTGACGGAGAGAGAGCTTCTCTTCATTCCTTATTTTCGTCAAAGATAGAAAAAGAATCTCGTCACAATCACTGACAAAGGCTTGGTAGACATTCTTTTCCAATACATACCGATCATACAGCTCCACCAAAAGACTCGCCATTGGATCACCTCCATCATCTACAACTGATTAAGCAGAGAGACAGTAATAGACCTCTACTGCTCAGATTTCCTACTTCTAGTATAGCATAAAATCCTGCTCGTCCCAATCAACCAACGCAAACAAAAACGAATAGAAACCTTGCAAAGTGATTTCTATTCGCTGGGTTAAGTTTGATTTACTTGACTTTTTTGGCTAACATGGTCGCAAAGCGTAGTTGAATGCGATTGCCATTTTCATCACGACGGTGCAGATGTCCTGGATTTTCATTGTACTTAACCAATTCCCAATCTTTGTAGTAGTCCGCCAACTCCCCTTCTTTAAAAGTGAATGGGAAGTTGACTGAGCAAGGATAATCCTCTGTATCCATGGCACAGACGATAAGGTTATAGCCACCAACCGTGGTGTGCTCCTGCATATTTTGGATAATAGCTGGAATGCGGTCCGCTTGTAGGAACATCAGAACAACTGTTGAAACGATGAAATCATAGTCTTGGCTAACACTGGCTGAATTGATATCGTAAAGACCAACAGGCATGTCTAGATCCTCTTGTTCCACAATGCTTTGCAAGATTTCAAGGGACAATTCATTTTGATCCACTGCTGTCACATCAAAACCATTCTGTGCGAGAAAGAGAGAGTTACGGCCTTGACCACAACCTAAATCCAAGGCCTTTCCTGGTTTTACCGTTTGCATAGCTTCTAAGACTTCCGAATGGACTGGATTTGTATTGTATTTCTTAGGGAAATAATCCTCAGGTTTACAATAAAATTCCAAGTACCATTCTACATCGTCTGTTGCGGCCTCCACTCGGTGCCAGGCTTGCGGTTGTGCCATAGGGTTGTCAGCTCCTGCCTCAAAGAGGTGCTCAGCTAGAACCTCACCATCTTCAGTCAACTCAATAAACTTGAGTGCTCCTTTTACAACTGTAATCTTGCCCCAAGTCCCGACCTTAGTATTGTGCTTTTGCTGGACAGCTTCGGGCATCGTTTGTTTATTCCACAAGGGCATGCGTTTATAGGCAATTAATTTTTCCATTTTACTTCCTCTTCTTAACGCTGGTTGACAGCTTTCATCACACGCGCGATGTCGCGGTTTTGTTCACGTCGCTTGATCGACTCCCGTTTGTCATAGTCATGTTTTCCTTTAGCAAGTCCTAAAAGAAGCTTGGCGTAGCCATCTTTGATATAGACTTTAAGTGGAACCAGGGTCATCCCTGTCCCTTTGGTTTCTTGTTCCAACTTTTGAATTTGCTTCTTATGGAGCAGGAGTTTGCGACGGCGTTCTGGTTCCTGATTCCAGATATTGCCTTCTTCGTAAGGAGCGATATGAACATTGCTCAGCCAGACTTCCCCATTTTTTACTTGGGCAAAGCCGTCCTTGAGATTGATTCGAGCTGCTCGAACGCTCTTGATTTCCGTTCCTGTCAGGACCATTCCTGCTTCAAGCGTATCTACAATTGTATAGTCGTGGTGTGCTTTTTTATTTTGTGCGACGACCTTTCCCTCGCCCTTTGCCATGCTTGGCTCCTTTCTTAGCTACTTCCTTATAAAAAGGTTTCTTTCCCTTTTTCTTCTTATCTTTTTGTGAATGCTTGTGCTTATCATTTGAGCGCCCTAATTTTCTCTTATCTTCCTTCTTGTCTGAACGACGACTTAAACCACGACCTCTGTCTTTGCGACCAGCTTGTTTCAAGCCTTTTTCGATGACATCAAACTCACTTGGGATATAAGAGAAGTCAATCTCACCTGTCATCTTATCCGCTCTTTCAACTCGAATGCGAATCTGCTGTCCCACACGGAAAGTTATGCCTGATTTTTCCCCACGAAGAGTCAAATCACGCTCGTTGAAATGATAAAATTCATGCAAATTGGTGACGTGAATCAAGCCTTCAACTGTATTTGGTAATTCTACAAAGAGACCGAACTTGACAATACTGGATACAACCGCATCATACTCTTCACCCACGTATTCTTCCATGTACTCAGCCTTTTTCATGGCTTCGACTTCACGCTCCGCCTCGATTGCACGACGTTCACGGTTGGAAGACTGGGTTGCAATCTCTGGAATCACTTGTTCAAAATGCTCGGCTATTTCCTTAGAACGCCCATAGTCCCGAATCATGCGGTGAACAAGGAGGTCTGGATAACGGCGAATGGGGCTGGTAAAGTGAGTGTAATAGTCTGCAGCTAGGCCATAGTGACCGTGATTGTGCTCAGAATAGCGAGCCTGTTGCATGGATCGGAGAAGCATCATGGACAATACATCCGCATAGGGTTCTCCCTCAACCGCACGCATGATATCTTGAAGAGCCTCCTGGCTAATCTCACTGGCAGTCCCATAAATTCGCAATCCAAAGCTCGAAGCGTAATCAATAAACTTCTGAACTTTTTCTGCCTTAGGATCCTCATGAATCCGATAGATAAAAGGTAGGTCCAGTTTGCTATAGTGCTCGGCAACCGTTTCGTTGGCTATCAACATGAAGGACTCAATCATCCGCTCAGCAACACCACGCTGACGAAGGACAATATCCACAGGCTTGCCTTTTTTATCCACTAAGATCTTAGCTTCACTGGTATCAAAATTGAGAGCTCCACGTTTCTCACGCATGCTTTCTAGCCTTTCATGAAGCTTGGCCATGAGCTCGATACTAGGAACAATTTTCTTAAACTCTTGTCTCTTTTCATCATCGCCAGCTAGGATATCATTAACAGCGCTATAGGTCATACGAAAACTAGTTTTGATAACCGTTTGTGTGATGGTGTAGTTGACTACACGACCATGTTTATCAATCTCCATAATGGCAGACTGGGTCAAGCGATCGACTTGAGGATTGAGAGAGCAGATGCCATTTGACAAACGCTCTGGAAGCATTGGAACCACTCGGTCTGTCACATAGACAGAAGTCGCGCGGTTAAGGGCTTCCTTGTCAAGGGCAGAGCCTTCAGTCACATAGTAGGAAACATCCGCGATGTGAACTCCGAGTTCCATATTGCCATTTTTCAAAGTCTTGATGTGAACTGCATCGTCCAAGTCCTTGGCATCCGCGCCGTCAATGGTGAAGGTAAGCTCATCTCTTAAATCAAGACGGCCTTCCATATCCTTTTTTGATGGAGCATCAGGAACACTTTCCGCCTCCTTGAGAACAGCCTCTGGAAATTCTGAAACAATATCCATGGACTCCAAGACTTCAAGGACATCAATCCCAGCATCAGTCGAGTGTCCCACCACATCGAGGACACTAGCGACAAAGAAATCATGTTTCTTACTTGGGTATTTATCGATAAAGACCTTGAGAACCTCAGTACCTTCCAGCTTGATAGCTGGTTTCTTCACATAGATTGGTTGGCTGATTTTCTGATTTTTTGAACGGATATAGCCGGCATACTTGGGCTTTTCCTGATCCAGAACGATTTGCCCGACAACGGTTGTCAGGCTGTGTTCTAGGATATCAATAATTTTGGCTTCTGCTGCCGTTCCCTTGTTGCGGTCAGCAACTTTCTTGATGACTACCTCTACGGTATCACCATCAATGGCATAGTTGACATCGTTTTTTCCTACAAAAAGGTCGTCCTCTTCCCCTTCTAGACTAACAAAGCCAAAGCCGTTTTTATGGGCATGAAAAATCCCTTTGAGGGTAATTTCATGTTTCTTCTTTTGGTCCAAGGAGAGGCTTCCATCTTCTCCAAATCGAATCTGGTGCTTTCTTTCCATCAGAGACAGGGTTTTAATCAACTCACGGAAATCCTTGGATCCATCCTTTCCGAGAGCCTGAGCTAGGTCATTTACCGTCACTCGCCCCTTCTCTTGCAAATATTCTTTTATTTTATCTTTCATGTTTTCTTTCTAGATTTTTATAATTTCTTTTTGATTGATAACTTTATAAGTGTCATTGAAAATAAAAATAGGCTAAGACCTAGTCTCGCCCATTTCTTATCTACTTGATAATACCGTCAATGCTAAGGCAATGGCTAGCCAGAAAAAGACTAAAATACCTGTCAAACGTTGCATCACAGCTTCAAAACCACGCGCCTTACTACGTTCAAACAAATCACCTGAGCTGGCATCAAATACATTGCTGGATTGGTTCTTAGTTGGTTGCATGAAAATCGCAATCACAATCACAACAGATAATACTAATAAAATGGTTAACAATAGGTTATACATATCAAACTCCTTAAAATCCCTATTATTTTACCATAAAATCTACTTAGATTCAAGATGTAGGGTTACTTTTCTTTCCTTGGGACAATACTTTAAAACCTCAATCTTGTCAGGATGAGTTTTGGAGTTCTTACTGGTTAGATAATTCATGCTACCGCAAGAGGAGCACTTGAGATTGATTTTTACTCGCACTAGATTTCCTTTACTTTTAATAATGATCTAAATTGCACTATGTTACATAAACAACTGAAAGTTACACAGGCTGCTGTCGCATAAAAGACAGCATGGTAGCCCAAATATCCTGCAACTGCGGATCCCGCCATGGGTCCAATCACTCCACCGAGGTAAAAAAAGACTTGGTTGAAGGCAAAAATTCTTGAAATTCCAGACTTTGGAGTCATTTTGCTGAGAAGGGCATTGACTCCCGGTATGAGAGCCCCCGTTCCCAAACCAAAGAGAAAACGATACAAGCCAAGTTGAAGTGGGCTAGTCGCATGGGCACAAAGAAGGTAAATGATGACAGAATAAATCTGCGCTACAACTAACAATCTATGATTCCCTACCTTATCGCCAAGTTTTCCTAGAACTCCAGCACTCATCATGCTAGAAAATCCCATGCTGGATACGATCAATCCAGATACAAGGAGGAGATTTGCAGTCTGCCCTAAGTCCCGAACATAGAGAGCTAGAATGGGACCAATTGATTGAGCTGAAAATTGAATGACAAAGCTGGTTAAAAATAGGTTTATTAAAAGCCTAGGATACTTAAAAGAAGAAAATACTTCTTTCGTTGGGATAGCCTTCTCCTTAGCAACTGGCTGAAAATCTTCCTTGATAAAGAAAATGGTTAGGATTGCAGCCAAAAATAAGAAAGCACCTACCAATAAAAAGACATTACGAATGCCAAAAATTTCAGCAATAAAGCCTCCAACAAAGGGACCCGTCAATGTTCCTGCAACAACACCTGTAGATAGAGTCCCCAGAGCCGCTCCAGACTTATCTTTAGGTACCTGACTAGCAATCAAGGCCGTTGCATTGGGGACAAAACCAGTAAATACGCCATTGAGCAAGCGCAAAAAGAGTAGCCAATAGATATTTGGCACGAAGGCCAAACCTCCCATGGTAATGGTCATAGCAAGACCAGCTCGAATCATCATGGGTTTTCGACCGTACTTGTCAGCAAGAATACCCCAGATGGGAGAAACTAGAGCTGCTGAAACAGCCGAAACTGAGATGGCTAATCCAGCATAGAAAGCAACTTGGTCCCCTTCAATTCCCAACTGCTCTACAAAGATAGGCATGAAGGGAACGACCAAGGAAATACTGGCACCCGTTAGAAAACTACCGAACCAGGCGACACGAAGATTCTCTTTCCAACTAATCTCTTGCACAGCTATCGCCTCCTTCAAGTAACTTCATTACTTGACTCACAAGCTGATCACGACTGCCATTGTTATCTAATATATGACTTGCTAGTTTTTTCTTTTCTTCTAAAGACCACTGGGCGGAAAGACGCGACTCTGCTACTTCCTTAGAAAGATGATCCCGTTTCATGAAACGTTCCACCTGAACATCACGGTTCACATAGACCAGCCATGTTTCATCAAACCAGGCACTGTAGTCCTGTTCAAAAAGCAGGGGAATATCCATGAAAAAAATCGCTTCTGTCTGAGTCAACTGGTCTCGCAATGTAGCCAATTCCTCACAAATTATCTCTCCTTGTGTTTGTTTAGACCATTCCCGTTCCTCAGGATTTGAAAAGATGAGACTAGCCAGGAGAGGGCGATTGAGTTCTCCATTTTCAAGGATGATTTCCTGCCCAAAGTGCTGAACTAAGAGCTGATAAAGACGACCACCAGGTTTTTGTAGCTGGTGGACGACTGCGTCAGCATCGACCACTTGGAAGCCTTTTTGTCTTAGAAAATTTGTCACAGTTGACTTACCAGAGGCAATTCCTCCTGTGATTCCAATGATTTTTCCCATCAGCCCCTCCTTTGACACTGAGGACAAAAATGAGTTCCTCGTCCACTGAGCTGGAATTTCTCAATCACTGTCCCACAGCGGGAACATGCTTGACCAGTCTTATCATAGACCTGATGAAAATCCTGCATGGTTCCGTCTTCACCAAAGGCATTTGTATAGGTTCGAATGGTTGATCCGCCTTTTTCAACAGCCTGTCCCAAAACAGCAATGGTCTGGTCATGAATGGCTGTCGCTTCTGCTACTGTCAAAGTTTGGGAAGCTCTAGCTGGATGAACCTGAGCCCGCCAGAGGACCTCATCCACATAGATATTGCCAAGTCCAGCCACCAAGGTCTGGTCTAGGAGATGGGATTTGATAGGCTTTTTAGATTTGGCTAGGGCAGCTTGGAAGGTCTGCAAATCAAAGTCCTTCTCTCTTGGTTCGGGGCCTAATTTTTTAGAAACAAAGTAGGCTTCCAATAGGTCGGGTGCCAGCAGTTCCATCGTGCCAAACTTGCGTACATCCTCATAAACAAGCGTGCCTCCATCTTTAAACCGAATGAAAACATGGGCATGCTTACGTTCAGGAACCTGGTCTGGATAGTAAAAATACTTGCCTTCCATTCGCAGATGGGAAATCAAGACCTTGTCTGTCAGGTAAAAAAGTAGATATTTTCCACGACGTCCCATTGACTCAACAATCTGACCAGGCACTTCCTTTTGAAACTCGTCCAAATCTGTCTTGATCATCTTAGGATAAGCAATCTCTATATTAGAAATCTTCTTTCCCAAAATCAATTTTTCTAAGCCACGACGAACCGTTTCAACCTCAGGTAATTCAGGCATAAGGCCTCCTTCTGTAAAAACAAGAAGCAGGCATGAGCCCACCTCTACTTAGTATTCTTTTTTATTATAGCCAAAGTCGGCCAAATCTAGCTTTTTATCACGCCAGTTTTTCTTGACCTTGACCCAAGTTTCTAGGAAAACCTTGTCCCCTAGCATGAGTTCGATATCACGACGGGCCATGGTCCCAATTTTCTTGAGCATGGCGCCACCTTTTCCGATGATAATACCTTTTTGACTATCACGCTCGACCATGATGGTTGCACGGATATGAACCTTGTCTGTCTCTTCATCCCGCTTCATGGAGTCAACTACCACTGCAACTGAGTGAGGAATCTCTTCACGAGTTAGGTGCAAGACTTTCTCACGAATCATCTCAGAAACCAAGAAACGCTCAGGATGATCTGTGATTTGATCAGATGGGAAATACTGGAAACCTTCCTCAAGATTTTCACTGAGGATGTCAATTAGACGAGAAACGTTATTTCCCTGAAGAGCTGAGATCGGAACAATTTCCTTAAAGTCCATCTGGTTACGGAAGTCATCAATCTGAGCCAAAAGCTGGTCTGGATGGACCTTGTCAATCTTATTCACCACCAGAATCACAGGAACCTTAGCAGCTTTCAGACGCTCGATAATCATATCGTCACCCTTACCACGTGGCTCATCAGCTGGCACCATGAAGAGAACAGTGTCTACTTCACGAAGGGTGCTGTAGGCAGATTCCACCATGAAATCCCCAAGAGCTGTTTTAGGCTTGTGAATCCCCGGGGTGTCGATAAAGACGATTTGTTCCTTATCCGTTGTGTAAATCCCCATGATTTTATTACGTGTTGTTTGCGCCTTGTCACTCATAATGGCAATCTTTTGCCCCATGACGTGATTCAAAAAGGTTGACTTCCCAACATTGGGACGTCCTAAAATGGCCACAAAGCCTGATTTAAATGTCATAATTTCCTCTTAGTGTTTAAAATAGTATATCCCAAATGCGTGGGATAAAGATAAGTGCACCTGTCACTACAGCAAAAAGAGAGACCACCAGCACGGCTCCTGCCGCCATGTCCTTGGCTTTCTTTGCCAACATAGAAAAGTGATAGTGACTGGCTAAATCCACCACATTTTCAATAGCAGAGTTAATAATTTCAAAGGCTACTACCAAGAAAATGCTCATTAGGAGAAAGAGCCATTCGATTCGTGACACCTGAAAAACAAAACCTGCAAGGATAACCACAAGGGCTGTCACTGCATGTTTTCGCATATTGCGTTCTTCCTTGATCGCAGTCAGAATTCCTGTAAGGGCAAATTCTAAACTGGATACCAGGTCACGATTTTTCCATTTTCGTTTATTGTCTTGTGAGTCCATAGGCTGTTAAAATTTCTTCTTGTAAACCGAACATCTCCGCTTCTTCTTCCGGAGTGTAGTGATCATAGCCGTTAATATGTAAAAAGCCGTGTACTGCCAAGAAGCCCATCTCACGCTCAAAGCTGTGACCGTATTCCTCAGCCTGCTCATGCGCTTTATCGATAGAGATGAACAATTCCCCAATATAGGCATCAAACTCAGACATCATCTCTGCCAATTCAGGATTTTCAAGCAAATCCTCTTCGTCAAAGGCAATATCCAACTCTGGCTTATACTCAAGGCTGATGACATCCGTCGGACGATCGGTGTCACGGTACTCGAGGTTGAGTTCGTGACTACGCTCGTTGGTCACAAAAGTGACTGCCATTTCCTTGTCTTCTTTTCCTATTTTTTGGGCAGCAAATTCCAAAATTTCTTGGGTTTGTTGCAAGATTTCTTGTGAAACTTGACCAGTTTCATCTACCATTTCAATATACATGTACTTCTCGATTCTCTTTACTTGGCTTTATTATACCATATTTCCATGATTTTATTCTACCTTTTTGATATAATACTATGGAATACAATCACAAGGAGAGAACGATGTCATTTGACGGATTTTTTTTACACCACATGGTTGAGGAATTGCAAAGCGAGTTGGTCAATGGTCGCATTCAGAAGATCAATCAACCTTTTGAACAAGAGTTGGTCTTGCAAATCCGTAGCAATCGCCAAAGCCATCGCCTGCTCCTCTCTGCTCATCCCGTTTTTGGACGCATTCAGCTGACCCAAACGACCTTTGAAAATCCAGCCCAACCTTCGACTTTTATCATGGTTTTGAGAAAGTATTTGCAGGGTGCTATGATTGAGTCGATTGAGCAAGTGGAAAATGACCGCATTGTGGAGATCACGGTTTCTAATAAAAACGAAATTGGGGATCATATCCAGGCTACCCTGATTATCGAGATTATGGGCAAACACAGCAATATTCTCCTCGTGGATAAAAGTAGCCATAAAATCCTCGAAGTCATCAAACACGTCGGCTTTTCACAAAATAGCTACCGCACCTTGCTTCCTGGATCGACCTATATCGCTCCACCTAATACGGATGCTCTCAATCCTTTTACTGTCAAGGATGAAAAGCTCTTTGAAATCCTTCAAACTCAAGAGCTAACAGCAAAAAATCTTCAAAGCCTCTTTCAAGGTCTAGGACGAGATACGGCAAACGAATTGGAAAGGCTCTTGGTTCGTGATAAACTTTCTACCTTCCGTCACTTTTTCGGACAAGAAACCAAGCCTTACCTAACGGAGACCTCCTTCAGTCCAATTCCCTTCGAAAATAGTGTAGGAGAGCCTTTTGCCAGTCTTTCTGATCTTCTGGATACCTACTACAAAGACAAGGCAGAGCGCGATCGCGTCAAACAGCAGGCCAGCGAACTCATTCGCCGCGTTGAAAATGAGCTTCAGAAAAATCGCCACAAACTCAAAAAACAAGAAAAAGAATTACTGGCGACAGACAACGCTGAGGAGTTTCGCCAAAAGGGCGAATTACTGACAACCTTTCTCCACCAAGTTCCCAATGACCAAGATCAGGTTGTCTTGGATAACTACTACACGAATCAACCTGTTATCATCACGCTTGATAAGGCCCTGACTCCCAGTCAGAATGCCCAACGCTACTTTAAACGCTATCAGAAGCTCAAAGAAGCTGTTAAATACCTGACTGAGCTGATCGAAGAAACCAAGGCTACCATTCTCTATCTAGAAAGCGTGGAGACCGTCCTCAACCAAGCTGGACTGGAAGAAATCGCTGAAATCCGTGAAGAATTGATCCAAACAGGCTTTATCCGTAGAAGACAACGGGAGAAAATTCACAAGCGCAAAAAACCAGAGCAGTATCTGGCCAGCGATGGCAAAACCATTATCTATGTCGGTCGAAACAACTTGCAAAATGAAGAACTAACCTTTAAAATGGCTCGCAAGGAAGAACTTTGGTTCCACGCCAAGGACATTCCTGGCAGCCACGTCGTCATCTCAGGCAACCTCAACCCTTCTGACGAAGTTAAGACGGACGCTGCAGAGCTCGCTGCCTTCTTCTCTAAGGGACGTCTGTCAAATCTGGTTCAAGTGGATATGATTGAAGTTAAAAAACTCAACAAACCAACAGGTGGCAAACCCGGCTTTGTGACCTATACAGGACAAAAGACCCTCCGCGTTACACCAGACCCAGAAAAAATCGCATCCATGAAAAAATCCTGACTTTACTTGAAATCAGGATTTTCTATTACATTTTAGTCTGCAATCAAGGTTTCCAATCCAACCTTCATCATATCGGTGAAGGTGTTTTGATTTTCTCAGCCAGTTTTTAACAAGTCTAAATGAGTGAGATAGTAATCAAAAACTGAGATATCTTCTTCTTTCAAGTAACACGATTTTGTTACTATCTTCTAAAATTCTTTTATTGTCTCAATTTCGAAAAGACTTCACCAATCTTGCCTTCAATGACCAATGTAGCTTGGCTGTCTTGTGGAATACTGGTTTTATTGATAACGACCAGATTTGTCCCAGAAAAATAGTTTACTAGGCTAGCTGCAGGATAAACAACCAAAGAAGTCCCACCGATTATTAGCAAGTCAGCTTGCCGAATAGCTTGTGCAGCCTGGCTAAAAACATCCATGTCAAGCGATTCTTCATATAAGGTCACGTCAGGCTTGACCACCTTACCACAGTCTAAGCAGTGAGGAACAGGTCCCTCGAGGGCCAGAAAGGAAGTTAAGTCATAGAAACGATGACAACCTAGGCAGTAATTGCGGTCCGCACTCCCATGCAATTTAAAGACCTTTTGGGAGCCAGCCATTTCATGAAGACTATCGATATTTTGTGTCACAACAGCCTTGAGCTTACCTGTCTTTTCCAAAGCAGCTAGATAAGTATGCGCAGCATTAGGTTTGGCTTCTGGATAAATCAGGTATTTTTTATAGAAGTCAAAAAAATCTTCTGGATAGCGCTCAAACATGGTCCGAGAAACGAGTTGCTCTGCCGTAAAATGACGGCCTAACTGATGACTATAAACACCATCTGAACTACGAAAATCTGGGATATTAGACTCGGTTGACACTCCTGCCCCTCCAAAGAAAACAATCCGTTGGCTTTGATCTATCAAATCTTGTAATTGTTCAATTTTATCCATCACATTTCTCCTTAAGCTGTGTTCTAAAAAAGTTGAAAATCAATAGTTGGATTTTCAACTCTTTCTTTATCATTGCTTAGATATTGAAAATAGATCACTTACAACAGTTCTTGTAACTAATGTAATTGAAAAGCTATTCTCTGATTACTCTGCAATCAAGGTTTCCAAGCCGACCTTCATCATATCAGTGAAGGTATTTTGGCGTTCTTCTGCAGTAGTGTCTTCATCTGGGTTGACCAAGCTATCAGAAATGGTCATGATAGCAAGCGCATCAACGTGATGTTGAGCAGCAAGATAGTAAAGGGCTGCTGCTTCCATTTCCACAGCCTTAACTCCCCATTTACCAAGCTCGATGTTCTTTTCAAAGTAGTTTGAGTAAAAGACATCTGATGACAAGACGTTCCCAACGTGGGTGGTCATACCGTGTTCTTTTGCAATATGGTAGGCCTTGTCTAGCAAATCAAAGCTAGCGATTTGTGGGAAATCGTACTGTGGCCAGTCGTTGCGGATGATGTTTGAGTTAGTCGCAGCTGCTTGCGCCAAAACCAATTCACGGACATGAACATCCTCATTTAACGAACCCGCAGTTCCCACACGGATCAATTTTTTCACACCGTAGTCCACAATCAACTCACGCGCATAAATCGAAATAGACGGCATCCCCATACCAGTTCCCATGACAGATACACGGTGACCCTTATAAGTACCAGTGTAACCAAACATGTTACGCACTTCGTTAAAACAAACAGCATCTTCAAGGAAATTCTCCGCAATAAACTTAGCACGAAGAGGATCCCCCGGAAGAAGAATTTTATCAGCAATTTCACCCTGCTTAGCAGCAATATGGATAGACATAATTTATGATACAAAGAGCGAGAAGAAAACGACTGAAAATTAGGAATCTGACGAGAAATCCTGATTTCTCAGTCAGATTATCTATTTTCCAAGTTTTCCGCTCGTGTTCAAATTAGAACACCTTGCTCTACCTTTCTTTATTCTAAAAGTGATACTACGAAAGATACCAAACCTGCCAAAAAGCGAAGGGAAAATAGGAGTTGGGTGCAGTGAGCGATGCTCGCTAGACCAACTATCTTTTTCCCACTGCTCTTAGGGTGGGTTCAATTCCTTTCTTTCTTAATTTTGATGACAAATAGGAGAACAGCACGGGTTCAATTCAAACCCAAACTACCTACCTTTCAATTTTTTTAGAAAAGTTTTCCGCTCGTGTTCAAATCTGAACATCTCGCTCTACCTTTCTTTTTATATATTATATAAAGTTTAAAGAGGGGTAGTATTAAATACTTACTACACCTTTTGATTTCATAGTAAGATGATTCCAAGTTCTCTTCCAAAGTTGGAATCCTGCCTTTCTGTAGTTCCTAGTTTACCAACGAATCTAAAAATGCATACAGTTTTGCATTCATTTCAGAGTAATCGTTTCCACGTAATTCTTCTGGTGTTTGAACAAAAGATAACTTTTCACTTTGCTCTCTTAATTGCTCCTCACCATCCGCAGTAATTAAGAGTTCTACTACTTCGGGATCAAATTCCAAATGGGCCTGAAATGCATAATGTTTCGGACTAAAGCGAATAATTTGGCGTGGACAACCTTGACTCGTCGCAAGAACAACAGCATCCTCTGTCAGCCCTGGCATATCACCGTGCCAGTGGCCGGTTTCTAAGGTTTCTCCGAACAAGCTGACATGAGGATCTGTTAGGCCTTGCATCGTCAATGTCACAGGATAAACGCCGATCTCGCGTTCTGGACTATGTTCATACTTCGCACCATAGGCAACAGACAGGAGCTGCGCACCAAGACAGACACCAACAATATAAATATCTGCAGCAATCGCTTCTTTCATAAAAGCAATCTCGGCCTTAGGATCATAGTATGGGAAGTTTTCTCTATCCTCATCAGGTGATTGAGGGCCACCCATAACAATCAGAAAATCAATTCCGTCAATTGTTTCAGGAAGAGGTTCTTTTTCGTAAACCTTTGTTGATGTAATGTGATGCCCTCGTGCCAGAGCCCATTTTAGATAAGCTCCCGGAACCTCAAATGTTTCATGCAGTACAAAATGTACCTTCATTGTTTCTTCTCCCATCTCTTTCGAATCACGTAAGACATTCCTGCCGCTAGTACAAGCGGTATTGTCAAACTCCAATCCTGGCCTGTAAATCCAAGGCTCAGTGCAATGGCCGTCAGAGGAGCTTGTAAGGTCGTTCCTAAAAAGACTGTTGCTCCTAGTAGCATTCCTAGAGCTGGATCCAGATGAATGCCAACTACTGTCAAAAGCAAAGTCACAAAATAGCCAGATCCAATCCCCAAGGCAAATGATGGCGTCAAGGTTCCCCCATAGGCACCATTACGCAAGAGGAGATAAACTAGAAGCCCCTTCACTGCAAGAGTCAATGGAAGATAAGGAATTGGCTGGCTAGACAACAAGGCTTGGGCTAGTACCTGGCCATTTCCCATAAAGATAGGGAAAAAGACTGCCAGGCTCCCCAGCACGAGAAAGGCTAGAGGAAGAGCCCAAAGGATCGTCTCATCCTTGCGCCGTTTGCGATTAGCTTGCTTGGCTAAGGATCGAAAAACCAGTGCTAGAGGAGTAACCAATGAAGCAATCAGAATCGCCTGCAAGAAACTGCTAGACGACCAAGAGACCGCAGATAGGTGATAAATAGCATCCTGACCAACAATGGGCTGAGCCACCCAGGTTGCCAGATAAGTACTAGCCAAAATCAGCAAAAAGTTCTGCCAACTATAGGTAAGTCCTAAGGTCTCAAAGACAAACAAACTACTAGCAAAGGGAACCTGATAGACCGCAGCTAGACCAGCTCCTGCTCCACAGGCAACCAACACCTTTCGTTCTTTGAGAGTTAGAGAGAATCCCTTCGACAAGCAACCAGCTAGAAGAGCCCCGACCTCACGTGGTGCTCCCTCTTTTCCGACCGATGCGCCTGCTCCAACAATCGCAACCTGCATACCTGCATGAAAGAGGTGGGCTAAGAGCGCTGGCTCCCTGTCTCCAGCTAATATAATTTGCTGACGAATAGACAAAATCTTATGGCGCCTTTGTAGGACATACCAGAAGCCAGCTGCCAAGACCCCTGTCACACACAGAACGAGGAATCTACGGAGACCCCCAGCTTCTTGAAATTGCTGGAGCAAATCCGAACTAGTTTGGCCAAAGGCCAGCCATCGCACACTTTCTAGTAAATAATGGCAAGCAATTCCGACCAGACCCGTCCCTATTCCCAATGATAGAGTGGCTAGAAGTAGCCTCAGTCCGTAGGGCAGGCTTTGGAGTCGTGCTTTCATAGGATTAGAGTTCAGCAAGAATAGCTTTAACCAAACCTTTGAAGTCGCCTTTAACACGTTCAGTCACTTCTACAACTTCTTCGTGGTTGAGTTCTTCTTGGAAACCAGCAGCATGGTTAGTGATACATGAAATTCCTAGAACTTTCAAGCCTGAGTGAGCGGCCACAATAACTTCAGGAACAGTGGACATACCAACTGCATCTGCCCCCAATGTCTTATAGGCACGAATTTCTGCTGGGGTTTCATAAGTCGGACCTGTTACACCAATATAGACACCTTCATCAAGCTTGATACCAAGTTTCTTGGCCACTTCATGGGCAGTAGCACGATATTCTGGAGTGTAGGCTTTAGACATATCTGGGAAACGTGGACCAAAATCATCCAAGTTTTCACCCATCAATGGGTTCTGCCCCGTCATATTGATATGGTCTGAGATAGCCATCAAAGTACCAGGACCGAATCCAATACCGCCAGCTGCATTGGTTACAATGACACCTTCACATCCGAGGACTTTCATCACACGAACTGGGAAAGTCACGACTTCAAGAGGATTTCCTTCATAGAAATGAAAACGACCTTGAAGAGCCAAGACTTTTCGACCTGCGAGTTCACCATATACCAATTTACCAGCGTGACCAACTACTGTAGAGCGGCCCCAGTTTGGAATCTCAGCATAGTCTACTACAACTGGATTTTCGATCTCTTCTGCCAATTCTCCAAGACCTGATCCAAGGATTAGACCAAACTCGGGAGCTTGGATTCCCTTGCTTTTCAAGAAAGCAGCTGTTTCCTTGATCTTATCTAAAAATGTCATTCTGTATCTCCTTTATTATTTTTTAGCATTTGACCGATTTTGTCAAAGGTTTTGGCATTGCGAATGGTGATATTGCTATAAAAAGGCATCTTGAGCAAGTACTTATGATAGGCAGTTGCATAGTAGGATTCCTCAGAGAATTTCCCCCAGAAAATCCCAAGTCTTCCAAAATGAACCACTTCATCTTTCAGTTCTAAACTATCAACTGTCGCTATGACTTGATCCACATCCAAGCCCTCCGTGTAAAAGAGGACATCCTTTCGTGCCAAATCTTTGGTCCACCAATCTGGTAGATTTTCAAGCTCCGCCTCAAAGTCCTCTAGACTCAGTAAAGAAAAACTCTGAATAAATGGATAATGGACTTCAAAGAAAGCCTCTAACTTTTCAACCAATCGCGCTTTGGGAGCTGTCGAAGTAAAGAAAATATTGCCACTGTTGATGTAGGTTTCAACCTTCTCTAGCCCCAACTCTGTCAGTTCTTGACGAAGTTGCGCCATAACAACCTTATTTTTCCCTCCGACATTAATGCCCCGAACAATTAAAGCATATCGCGTCATCTTATACCAATTTATCTAAGAAACTTTCCCCAATCATGGCAGTTTCAACACCAAAGTTATCGGCAACAGTCGCTGAGATATCTGCAAAATGTCCAACTGGAATGACACCATTTCCTTTAAAGGAAGGACTATAAGCCAAAAGTGGAATATATTCGCGAGTGTGGTCTGTTCCTGCATAGGTTGGGTCATTTCCATGGTCCGCAGTAATCAAGAGAAGGTCGTTCTCTCTCATGGCTGCGATAATTTCAGGCAAACGTTCATCGAACTCATGCAAGCAATCACGGTAACCATGAGCATTGCGGCGGTGTCCATAAAGGGCATCAAAGTCCACCAAGTTTGTGAATGAGAATCCTTTTTCAAACTCAGCAAGTCCCATGGTCTTCAATAATGTATCAATTCCGTGGCTGTTTGACTTGTTGTGGCCCATGTCATGATTGATACCAGCTCCGTTAAAGATATCGTTGATTTTACCAACAGCGTAAGTATCGATACCTGCTTCGTTCAATTTATCCAAAACGGTTGGTGCAAATGGAGATACAGCCAAGTCACGACGGTTTGCTGTACGAGTGAAGTTACCTGGTTCACCAACATACGGACGAGCAATGATACGACCTAGAAGGGCAGGACGCTCAAGGGTAATTGAACGAGCGTATTCACAGATACGGTACAATTCATCCAAAGGAATGATGTCTTCGTGGGCAGCAATTTGCAAAACAGGGTCAGCTGAAGTATAGATAATCAACTCCCCAGTTTCCATTTGACGTGGTCCGAAATCATCGATAACAGCCGTACCTGAGTAAGGTTTGTTGGCTTCACGAATGACCTTACGTCCTGAAAATTCTTCGATTTTTGTCAAAATTTCTTCTGGGAATCCGTTCCAGAAAGTATCGAAAGGCTCGGTAATGTTGAGTCCCATGATTTCCCAGTGACCAGTCATGGTATCCTTACCAAGGGAAACTTCTTCCAATTTTGTTGCATAACCTGTTGGATTGCTTTCAGCTGGTACAGTCTTAAGCGGCGTTTCGCGAGGAATATTTCCTAGACCGATTTTAGCCATGTTTGGTACATTCAAACCAACGGTTTTTGAAATGTGTCCCAGTGTGTCAGAAGCTCCGTCTGGAACCCCTGCATTGACAAAGTTATTGGCATCTGGTGCAGCACCGATTCCCACAGAATCCAGTACCACCAAGTGAATCCGATTAAATTTTGACATAGTGTGTCTCCTTATTATTTTAGTTATCTTGCTTTTGTTGAAGTTAAAATCTGAACGCCATCTCGTCCAGCAACGATGACCTTATCCACCATTTGGTTGAACAAGCCATGCTCTACGACACCAACGACATGATCCAATTCTTGCCCGAAGGTAATTGGATTTTCAATGACATCCAAGGCTAGGTCAATAATAAAATTCTGCATATCGGTCACAAAACGTTGGCCGTCTTTTTCACGGAAACTTGGTTTGTATCCAGCTCGCTCAAAACGACGAAAGACCTGTTCTGACCCATACTGAACCACTTCTACTGGCAATTTAAAAGCACCTAGTTTCTCTACCAGTTTGCTTTCATCTACCACCCAAATGTATTCTTTTGAGGGCGTTGCGACAACCTTCTCCATCAGAAGGGCACCACCACCACCTTTGATCCCGTTGAACTGGCTATCTACTTCATCCGCCCCGTCAACCGTCACATCGACAAAGTCTACTTGATCAATCGACTTGAGCGGGATGTTAAGACCTTCAGCCTGCTTACTGGTCACACTGGAAGTCGTTACAGCAGTAATCTGCAAACCTTCTTCCTTAATGCGACGACCGATTTCTTCTACGAAATAGTAGGCAGTAGAGCCCGTTCCAAGTCCGACTACCATGCCATCCTTGACAAACTCAGCAGCCTTGATACCTGCCATCTTTTTCAGATTCTCCACTTAAACACCTCCATTAAAGAGCTATTTTTATTATAACATGTATCCGTTTTTATTTCATGAATACACTTGAAAAACCCGAACATTTTTATTTCGGGTTTTTATGTCCTATTTAACCATGTCAGGATCGTAATCATAGAATCCCGTATCGAGGAAACGGTTTTTAGGGTGTAACTTGCGCACTTCCTCATCTAACAAGAAGGCTTGGTCATGGCTGAATTTGCCCTCTTGAATCAAGCTGCGTGCTTGGACAAAGAGTTTGGCAATTTCTACAAAATTCTGACCAGGTGTGTAGAGCCCCTCTAGCTTCCAGTGAGTAAAACCATGCTCCACCAATTCTGTCAATTTGGTCATCAGATCAAGGTCATTGTTGGCAAAAATATGAGTACCATGATTATCTTCAAAGATGGAATAATGGCTCTCAGGGTCACTCGGTTCTGCTAAGAAGAGGTCACGTTTACGCGTCTTTTCGTCATCGATATGCGTGAAGTTATAGTAGTTTTGTAAAAGCGGACGCTTAGAATGGTGAATAACACTAGCTCCATAAACCAAGACTTCAGCAGGAATTTCCAAAATCTCTGGCATTTTGAAGAGTTCAGCCGATGGAATTTCACGCGCCAAAACCGCCTCAGATGCGCCAGCCTTTTGACCCCAGAAGTTAATCTGACGGCTACTTGTCACCATGGTTGAAGCATCGTAGATAGTCTTAAAGGAATAGCCATCACGGTTTACCACGTAAAAGACACCTGCATCTCCAACAGTGATATAGTCTATCTTGATTTCTTCCAAGAAGTCTAGGAAGGGCTTGATACGGTCCATCATATCTTGGTGCATGAGGGCGTTGACTGCAACAATCAATTTCTTACCCGCATCATGAACGAGCTTAGCGATGGTGCGCAACTCTTCATAACTAAAGGTTGTTGGCAGACGAAGGCCAAAATCTTTCTCACCAACATAGATACGATCTACGCCAGCTTCGAGTAGTTGTTCAACTTGTTCAATACTTTCAGCAGTTGCTGTAATAATAATCTTTTCCATAAGAAAAATTATACCACATTTCTCAAAAATCAGCTATGAATACTGAGAGTTTCACAAAAAGTTAAACTTATTTCTATCTTTCCCAATCAAAAAAGTGAACAGTAACTTGTACCATTCACTCTATTTTATGCATGTGTTTCTTCAACTAGGTGGCCATCGTTCATGACATAAATACGGTCAACCTTATCAAGAAGGCGTGTATCATGTGTAATCATGACAACTCCTCTACCTTGTTCATGGGCAATGGCAGCCAACATTTCTGTTACTTGGTAAGCACGCTGGGTATCTAGACTGGCTGTCGGCTCATCTGCAAGAACGATGCTCGGATTATTATAAAGCGCTCTAGCAATCGCCGCACGTTGACGTTCGCCACCCGATAGAGCCTTGGGATAATGATCTTGTACTTTTTCCAAATCCAACAAGTCAAACAGCTCTTTTCGGTCACTCTTCCTATTTTTTCCCTTATCTAGTCTGTCAATCAAATCCAGCTGTTCCTTGACCGTTAGAAAAGGAATTAGGTTTGAAGCCTGGAGAATGAAACCAAACTCTCTAAAACGGAGGTCTGTTTTCTCCTTCTCCGTCAAACTACCTGTTTCCTTCCCCTTGACTAGAATCTTTCCACTCGAAGCTTCCTGTAGTTGTCCTAGAGTTGTTAGAAAGGTCGTCTTTCCAGATCCCGAAGGTCCAACAATAGCTACGAACTCTCCCGCATTTAGCTGAAAATTCGTCTCATGCAGGGCAACGACTTTCATCTTTCCTTCCCCGTAGGTTTTTGTAACTTGAGTCATTTCAATCAATGCTGTCATACTATTCTCCTTATCACTCTGCAATCGCAGTAATCGGGTCCACCTTTAGCAAGCGTGGAAGTGAAATGACACCACCTAGAAGGGCCATCAAGGAAATTACCAAGCTCAGGACAGAGTAAGCTATCCAGCTTGGGTAGAAAAAGAAGGTAGCTGGTAAGACTAAAATCACTCCACCAATAGCCAGCAAGGCTAAAGCAATTCCCATACCAGCTAGGAGGAAGATTTGACAGAATAGAGACCATACAATGGTTTTGATCTGTATTCCCTGAGCCCGCATTATTCCATAAAGTCCTAGTTTTTGGATGGTAATGATATAAACAAAAATCCCCACAATCAAGCCTGTGATAACAATCATAGCAAGAATCATCCCTGAAAATACATTAACCTGAGGTGTGTAACCAGGAATTTTTGATATCATTTTTGGAATGGAAATCTGTTTCAGACCATCGCCAACCACTTCTATATCATTTTTCAATACCAAGGCAGAGATAGAACGATTGGCTTTCAAGGTTCCTTGTAAGGTCCAATAAGTTGTCAAACTCGTAAAGACAACAGGCTCAGTGAAAAACTTATTTCCTTGAGTCAGGCCTACAATCTTGTAACTTGCCTCACTTCCATTAAGCTGAATGGCATCGCCTAGCTTCATCCCATAGTTCTCAAAAGACTGATCCACGACAACCTCATCATCCCCTTCAGGGTACCTTCCCTCCGTTAAACTAGGAGAGATAAAAGAGTCCCAGTTTTGAGCAAAGATGGAAACGTTGACCTTTTCACTACCATCGACTAGATTGGTCACAGCGAACATATATCCCAATGGAGCAGCCTCTTCAGAATTTTTATCCTTGTAGTCCTTTTCGGGAATAAAAGATGCCGTCAAATTATCATTTGCGTAGTCAGATAAAACGACACCCGTCGCTTGCCAATTATCAATAGCTGCCCGGTTGTTTCGCACAAGACCAAGAGCTAGACTGGTCATAAAAAAGACCATAAAAGCGATAAGAAAAATGGTAGTTAGAATCAAACTATATCGAAGTTTGTTTCGTACTATTTCTTTGATAGCAAGATACATGCTTATCTCCTTTAACTTTCCCCAGAGGTAGCAAGAAGGCCACCCAGTCCAATAGACAGAATTTCTGTCTTATCATCCATTCAAAACAACTCCTACCAATACTCTTCAAAAGTATCCAGGTAGCAACTTAACAAATCATCTTAGGAAAAAGCCTCAGCTTGCTATCAATTTATATAAGTTATCTCTTCCTTACTCAGTATATTTATAATAGAGAAGGTCAGGTCATCTGTTTTAAGTGTAACATCCATGCTATCACTTTCCCCAGTGGGTGTCAAGAAGAGTGACTTAGAAGATGATAAGAGACTTTAGTAGTTTTGTAACAATTCTGTAATAATTCTCTGCATAAAAAATGATAAAATAGTTAGGTACTGTTAAGGAGAGAATCATGCCCGCAAGAAAATTAGAAGCTTATGAGTTTGAACAAACTCCCGAATCGAATCAAACTCCGCTTTATCAAGACTATACACTGGAAGCACCTGTTAGCTCCAATTTAAAAGAGATTTTATTTTTTGTAAATATTGCTTGTTTTTGTATTTTTATGGTGTTTTTTAGTTTTATCTTTTTAGCCTTAAAATTGAACACAGCTTTATCATTTGTTGCTGCTATGGGGGCAAGCTTGACACTCCTCCAACTCCAACGAAAGATTATTAAACGAAAAATTTCAAAATAAAGGTTGGTACCACTACCAACCTCTTTTCTAGTTGACAAAAAAGACAGTTTTAAAACTGTCTTTTTATTTATTCTTACGTTTGGGAGGAGATTGGATAGCAATTTTAACTTCAAAAATCGTTCCTCTAGGTTTGTTATCTTTAACGGTAATCGTTCCTCGTAAGGCATCTACGATCTGCTTGGCCAAAGATAGTCCTAGACCAAAACCACCTTTCTGACGGGTTCTCGCCTTGTCTACACGATAAAAGCGGTCAAAGATTTTCTTCTTATCGGCAGCTGAGATCCCAATTCCGTTATCTGTTACTGATAGATAGAGGTGGCGATCCGTAGCATGGACCACAAACTCAATTTTTCCATCTTCTTCAGTATACTTGATAGCATTATCAAACAAGATAGTCATGAGCTGTTTTAGGAGCAACTGATCGGTCATGAAGGGACGATAAATCCGATTTTCATATTCAAAAACACGATCATTTTCAGAAGCAATCAACTCATAGTTAGCAAAGGTTGTTTTAAAGAATTGTGGAGAAACTTCTGCTATTTCTGGTTTGATTCCATCATCTCGACGTGCAAGATTGAGAAGATTTGTCGTGAGGAAACGCATGTTGCGAACTTCTTCAAGACTAGAAGCAATGCTTTCGCTGGATTCCATAATCGTCGCTTCTGGTTTTCGAAAGAGAGTCTCTAAACGATTTTGTAAAACAGCCAAAGGCGTTCTCAGTTCGTGACTCGCATTTTCTACAAAGGACTTCTGCTTTTGCATACTTTCCAGTAAAGGTTTGACACTGACACGTGCCAGATAAACACTGGCAATTAAAGACAGAAGCCAGAAACTAGCCATCACTACAACAATTAAATGCTCGTGGTTTTGGCTGATTTGCTCAAGCTGGCTAGTATTGATTAAAACCGCCGCATATTTGACATTACTTGAAACAGTGGATGAATTGGTTTCCATCAAGATCATCCGGTAGGTTTCTTCCTGACCGTAGCTATTGACAACTTGAATTTGCCGAATGTGATTCAACTCTTTCTTGTCCAGCTTGATCTTGTCCAAACCTAAAAAGCGATTGCCCAGTAAGAGTTGGTTAAAATCCTTATCAAAGAGCAAGACTTCCGTATTGGAGCTGACATTGGGTTTGATTTCAGCCTTGCTGGCATCCGCTGTTGCTGGTTGAATATCTTTGACTTCTTCAGTTGCCCGATTAAGGGCTAATTGGATAACAGCTTGAGGGCTAGTGCTAAGGGCTTGTAGTTTTTCATCTACAGAAGTATAAAGACTCGAGTGCATGACCTGGAGGATAATCAAGGTCATAGCAGAGAAGATTAGGGTGAACACTCCAAAGTTTCGAATGAAATAGCTGAAATCATCCGCATACCATGTTTTTTTTAGTTTATTGAACATCTTTTAAAATATACCCGACACTACGCAAGGTTTGAAGATTTTCAGCAAAGGCTGTCCCCTTCAGTTTCTTACGAACTTTTGAAACATAAACTTCTACAACGGAAATAGTCGTATCGCTATCAAATCCCCATAGACGATCAAAAATTTGTGTCTTGGGAAGAATGACATTTTGATTTTGAAGGAAGTAAACCAATAACTCAAACTCTTTTCCGAGTAATTCCACAGGAGTATCTTCCACCTTCACTTCATTCGTTGAAAGGTTGACGACAATATCCCCATAGGTCAAGGTGTTTTCGTTAAACTTACCTGAACGTTTGAGAAGAGCTTGAATCCGCATTTTGAGTTCTTCTAGGTAGAAAGGTTTGGTGAGGTAGTCATCCGCTCCCAACTCAAAACCATGTCCCTTGTCATCTAAACTTTCCTTGGCTGTCATGATAAGGACAGGGGTTGTAATTCCTTTTTCGCGCAACTCTTTCAAGACTTGGAATCCATTTTTTTCAGGCAACATCAGGTCAAGCAAAATCAAGTCATAGACGCCACTTTCAGCTTCGTAGAGACCTTCTTCTCCATCAAAGACCTGCATGACATCTGCAAAATCATCTAAAAAGTCAAATACTGAATTTGACAGGCCCAGGTCATCTTCTACTAATAAGATTTTTATCATCAGAAACTCCTCCTTGTTATGATTATTATACCAAAATTGCCTTAAAAAAAACTCAACTCTCTCTTCTTTTCAGATAGAAAGTTGAGTTTTTGTTTACATTTCGAACGAATTAAGCTTTGGCATATTGGACTACAACAGTTTCTACTGCTGCTTTCTCACGCTTAATCAAGTCAACACGTGCTGTGATATCCTTGATCCCCATGCGAATGTTACGGCTAAGAGCAAGGTCAGAGAGCTGTGGCTCAAAGAATTCCTTGTACTCTGCCAAGCGTTGCTCAGTCTTAAATACATGGGCAGGTAGGATAACAAAGCTATCAAAGCTCATATCTCCTCCAAGAGCTGCCTTGATCCAATCCCAGTTTTCACGCGCCCATACCCAAACAGTTTCTTGAGTTGTTTGATGATCTAGGAACTGGTAATACCAAGCAGACAAGTCTTGTGGTTTCACAACAAACTTATCCTTCCATGAACGAATCAAGGTTTGGATATTATCAGCATCTGTGCTGTAGGCAAGAGCAGCTGCCAACTGGCGTTTGAAGACAGCATCTGTGGCATGAGTGTAGAGGTCCAGATAAGTTGCGACCAAGTCCTTGGTCTCATGGTGTTTCATTTCATTGATGAGAACTTGTGCACGGATGACTGCTGGAAGTCCTGCAAGATTTTCCTTGTGAGCTGCAAAGATTTGGCTAGCAACTTGACTAGCTCCTGCATCATTTGACCGAATCATCATGGAAATGGTCAACTGACGAACCAATTCGTCTTCATCTGATTCACCATCTTTGGCTTCAAAACCAAGACGGTCATAGTTGTGACGAGCCAGTTTAGCAACGAGTGTGTTAAAGGCTTTCTCAGTTTCTGTTCCTTCATCGATAAAGCGCTCAAGGGCAGCAATCACTTGAGATACAGCTGAAACTACCAAGTAAGACTCTTCCTTAGCTAGTTTATCAAGGACTGGGAGCAAGTCTGCATAAGAAATATGACCTGCCTCAGCCAACAAACGACGTTCTTGAACGATTTGCAGTTTGCTTGTGTTATCAAGTGTCTCTAGATCAGCAAGAACGGCATCTAACAAGTCTCCTTGATAGTCGGTAATGTAGTGGGCTGTATTTTCAGTGTTGAGACGAAGAGCTCCTTTATTTTCAGCAAGAAGAGCTGCGTAGCCAGGGATTTCAATACTTTCAGTTTCGAGTGTATCTGGCAAACCTTTCCAGTTGCTGTTGAGTGGCACAACCCAGAGACGGTTCTTGTCTTCGTGCTCACCGATAAAGAATTGTTTTTGTGAAATCTTCAAGACATCATTTTCAACTTTGACAGTAAGGACTGGGTAACCAGGTTGTTCCAACCAAGAATCCATGAAGGCTGCAACATCACGTCCTGATGCTTGTCCGAGAGCATTCCAAAGGTCACGACCGATGGTGTTGCTGTACTGGTGCTTTTCAAAGTAGGCATGCAACCCTTTAGCAAAATCAGCATCTCCTAGCCAACGACGAAGCATGTGCATGAGACGGCTTCCTTTGGCATAGACGATAGCTCCGTCAAAGAGGGTATTGATTTCATCCGGGTGTTTGACTTCAACGTGAACAGACTGAACGCCATCCGTCGCATCGCGTTTAAGAGCTCCTGGCACCCCACCTGTTTGGAAGTCCTCAAAGATATTCCAACTTGGTTCGATGGCATCCACACAGACGTATTCCATCATGTTTGCGAAGCTTTCATTGAGCCAAAGGTCATCCCACCATTTCATAGTCACGAGGTTCCCAAACCATTGATGGGCAAGTTCGTGGGCGATGACAAGGGCAACTTGTTGGCGGCTAGCAAAGGTTGAGTTCTCATCCACAACCAAGTAAACTTCACGGTAGGTTACCAGACCCCAGTTTTCCATAGCACCTGCTGAGAAGTCAGGGAGGGCGATATGAAGAGATTGAGGGATTGGATATTTAACTCCGTAGTAATCTTCGTAAAACTCGATTGAGCGAACAGCGATGTCTAGTGAGAATTCAAGGTTAGAAAGTGGATGGGCTTTGGTAGAGTAGACACCTACGAGGGTACCATTCTTGGTTTTAGCGGTTACCCCTTGCAAATCACCAGCGACAAAAGCCAACAAATAAGATGACATGCGAGGTGTTGTTTCAAACTTCCAGATGCCTGTTTCCTTACGGTTTTCAACGTCAGTCTCTGGCATGTTTGACAAGGCCAGTTCACCTTCTGCTTGGTCAAAACGAAGAGCGAGATCAAAGGTTGCTTTGGCTTCTGGCTCATCCACACATGGGAAGGCTTCGCGTGCGAAATGGCTCTCGAACTGGGTAGACAAGACCTCCTTCTTGACACCATCAACTGTGTAGTATGAAGGGTAAATCCCTGTCATATTGTCTGTGATTTTTCCTGAAAAAGCAATAACCAATTCAACTTGACCAGCCTCAGCCAACTCGATATGAAGGGCTTCATTTTCATGATCCACTGTAAATGGACGAGCTTGACCCGCAACATCTACAGAAGCGATTTCCAAGTCTTTTTGGTGAAGGGAAATACGGTCACTCTGTGCTTGACCAGTAATGGTCACCTTACCAGAAAACGTTTTGGTCTCACGACTCAAGTCTAAAAATAAATCATAATGTTCAGGAACAAATTGGGTAATAAAATGTTCAACTGCTTGCATAGTTTTCTCCTATTCTAAGTTTAAGAGCTGCTACTCTTCTTCAAACAAACTTATTATATCATGTTTTGCTTGAGAAAAAAGGATTGGACGGTGATTTCCAAAACTTTCTTCCTTCCATCTGTCTACAGAGGGTAAACCTTGCGAAATTCTTCCAAAACAACTTTGCTGTCAGGTGTAAAAGCCAGCCCAACCTCTCTCAGCCACTCGGCGAAACAGTCTTCATGAACCTGACGCCAATAGGCTAGGGATTTATCACCTTCCCCTTCCTTAAAAGCATGTTCAGCAGAAACTTGATTGAAAGGCTGAACGGAAACCTTTGTAATTTCGACAATGCAGACAGCCCGATCTTGGCCATCTAAAATGACGTCAAATGTTCCTTCTCGTGGAAGTGGTTCGTTATCAACTGCATAAAGATCATAGGCTGAGGCGGTTGCTGTCTTTTCGCCTCTTAGAACTAAGTCTGCCAAGAGATCGGCTTGCACTCCAAAAGCCCAGGCATCTATCTCATCGCCGATAGAGGAGTTGATTTGCTTGTATGCTTTCCACATTTCTTGCGGTGTCATGGGTTGCTCCTTTGTAATTTTTTACTTACTTTTTTTACACGTTTGAGGTGTTCTGGATGGTCAATCTCTAAATTAAAAATCTCTGGAATAGAACTGTAGTGGATAATGCATTTGATACCCATCTGATTCATTTGTTGTATGAAAGAATCATTCAGATAGCCTGCTACAGCAAAGTCAATCTTTTTCATCCTTGCTTTGTCCTGCATCTGTCTCAGCAGATTTAACATAATTGGACTTTCCATATCATGCCATTGACTATTTCTCACTGTCGCAAAAACAAAAGAGGTCAAATCATTCATTCCAACTATAATCTTTGAAACACCAGCTTCCAGTATCCTGTCCAAGTCAAAATAAGCTGACGGTAATTCAATCATCGTGGCAACTTTCCCAGTAAAACCATGCTGACGCAATACTGTAATAGCTTGTTTTAATTGGTCGGCATCATTGACAAAAGGAAAAATAACAGATAGATTGGGATTTGTTTGATAAACTTCTGTAACGACAATTGCCTCAGCCTGAAATTCATCCGGACACGTCAGTAAACGCCTAGTTCCTCTGTATCCAAACAAGGGATGATTTTCATCCAAATACTCTTTAGTCCCCTTTAGACAATTAGCTTCTGTATTCGTTAATTCTGAAAAACGATACCAAACCTCTTCATCTGAGTACAAGGAGCAAATGGTGTCTAGATAATCTTTTATAAATTGCTGACAACTTGCTAATAGGATGTTTTGATTGAGCTCTCTCAGTAAGTATTCCCCACGAATCATGCCAATATGGTGGAATATTTTAGGATGAACCTTTTCAACAATTTTTTCGCCACTAAGAGCTAGTTGGTTATTCATAGCCATTCACCTCTTTCCATCCTTCAAATTTAGCCACACTTCCTCATCCCTTAAAAGGGAAAAGGCTAACAATACCTTGCTCCTTGATAAAGCTTTGTAATCTTTCGATTTGTTCTTCTATTTTAGACTGGATATCCGCCTCGTCCAGAGTTGATTCCGCACTAAACAACTGAAGTTTTAACAAGTCTGCTAAGTAAAGTAAGCGCCATTCAATTTCAGATGTAAAGGTCGAAGCTTGCTCGATTTTTGCAAGCTTTTGTTCCAAAGTATCACCATTCAAAAATCTCTGATGTACTCTCCTTCTTATTTTTCTAGTTGATTCCTCCCCAGAATCTTGTGGACTTAAAAGGAGATTTTGATAGATGGATACCTGATTTTCCGTCTGCTTTTCCATATAGGCCAACAAGACTATCGAACTCTCAACAAAGGTCCAACTATTATAATCTCCTTCAAAGGGAATTTGTAGCACAATATCTAACAACTTTTTAGCTAGTTCTTTTTGACCATATAGATAGAGTAAATAAGCAAGGTGATTAAGAGACTCAAGATAGGAACAGTTGGTCTTCTTGTACTTTTTTAATATTTTTTCTACATAGGGTTTTAAATCTGGATGATTTTCCACTAGCTCAAATACTTCTGTCAGCTTCATTTTAACTCCTTACTGTATTCGCCTATACTTAAATGGAACTATGTAAATCCAGCTTAGTTACTAGGAAAAGGGCATAAACGTATCATTCCGATTATAGTAATTCAATGCATCGACCAAGTCATGGGGGCTTGCGTCTGGCTTTTCATCCAAGGCTACAATCAAAACATCAATCAACTGTTCACCATAATATACCAGATTAAGATTTCTCTCTACTACTTCCACAGGGTAGACATCTTTATCATCAACTACATCTGGATAATCAGAAATCAGATAAAGACTATCAAGTGTTAAGTCACCCTCATCCCGTCCGTAAAGACAAAAATCATCTGAAGCTAGCTGTTCCACGCGAACTTGCTCTAAAATATCTGCTAGTGAAAAGAATTGGTGTTTAGGCATGATTGCTCCTTTTATTTCTACTCATCTTCCACAAAAGAGTTTAAAAATTCCTCAAATGAAAACCATTGACCGAAAATTTCGGCTCTTTCTTCTAAAACATAGTAGTAAACCTTACCATAATCTTCTTCCCTTAGAGACAGAGCATAGTTGCCAGACCCAGGATCATAGGCAAAATGAAGGAGGTCTTTAGCCTTAAATCCTGCTGGAACAACCTCATCATCAAACCAGTTGAGGGCCTTCTCCATCTCCTCTAGTGAATAAAAAGCATTAAAAGGAAAGAGATGTTTGTCATCATGAACACCAGACACACAAGAGTGACCACCATTGTACTGAAGATAAAAGTTTAACATGGATTCGGGCAATTTCTTTCCAAGGTTCTCCTCAAATTGTAAAAGATCTTCTCTTGTAATTGGCTCATTCGCATCTGTTGCTCTTAGCATAATTATCCCTCCGGTTTTACAATCTTTCTTCTAAGACCTTGTCAATAAAGTCATAGACAGTTGTAGCAACTGTTTGCATTTCTAAAGAGCCCAAAGCACCCAAATCATTCTCATAAATGGAATCATCAGCATTTTTCTTGATAAAGTAGGCCAAATCTCCCTCTTGACCAATCAAAAAGAAGTCTGGTTCATCTACTTCTATCTGATAGGTCTCATTACGCTCTTGTAGATCCTCCTTGGCATACAAACAGATACCTGAGTCACCAATCTCATAAGGATCTACTTCGTCCCATTCCAATAAAAACTGATGGTAGAAACTTGGAAACTCAAATCCAAATATATCTTGTTCCATCTTTAACCTCCAATAGTGAACAATGCAAACTGTACCAAAGCATCACTTCAAACTCCAACCACCATCAATGGTCAGAATTTGTCCTTGCATGGCAGATGCGTGACCGCTAGCTAAAAAGAGACTGACTTTTGCAATTTCACTTGGCTCAATCCAGCGCTTTATTGGCGTTTCATTGGCTACCCAGTCAGCCAACCCACCTGGCTCAAAGTCCGCAGCGGTCATAGCTGTCTTGACCGCTCCCGGAGCGATACCAAAGACCTGAATCCCAGCTTCTGCATAGTCTAGAGCCAACTGCTTGGTAAAGCCAGCTAAGGCATGCTTAGACGAGGTATAGGCGTGACCACCTCCACCAGCTAGGCTCGAAGCAATCGAACACATATTGATAATGATTCCCTTTTTACTTTCCAGCATTTGTGTCAAATAATAACGAGTCAACTCAACAGGAGTCACGTAGTTGATTTCAAAAATCTCTTGAATTTCCTGAGCTGATTGTTCCAAAAGCGGTTTATAATCATCCAAAACTCCTGCAGTATTGCACAAAACATCCACCTGAGGACACCAGTCAAAAATTGGCTCCAAGTCCAAGGTTAAATCTCTCTGTAAAAAGTAGAAATCACCCTCTAAGAGTGGATTTTCACCTTGGTCAACTCCATAAACTTGATAACCCTTCTCTAAAAAGAGTCGAGCTTGAGCCAGACCAATCCCTGAACTTACTCCCGTAATCAATACACGTCTAGTCATGCACTTCTACCCAATCCGTCGCCAAAACATCACAAGGTGTCGGGCTCCACATGGAAAAACCTTCCCCTTCTCCAGACACATTGATTAGGAAATAAGGCGTCACTTCAAGTGCAATCCCATTTTGCTCGATAGTGTCAAAGAGTTGGACATAGTTTTCAGCCCCTCCCCAGCCAGTTCGTACATATTTTTTCTTAGCCTTTAATCCAGGCAAGATTTCTTCAAAAGTCATGTTGTTCTCCTTTAATGCTACATTCTTAATTTAATTATAACAAAAAACCGTTTTCCAACGGCTTTTTGACTGTATCTTAGTGCAATAAAACAAATAGCTATCCAATTTTTTTATTATTTCAGTTCAATTAATTTATTGTAGATTTTCTCAGTCAGTTCTTTCTGTTGCGTTCCTGTTAAATAGTGTGAAGTACGAATTAAAACAGTTCCATAAACATAGTGGGATCCCGGATTTAAAGCAGTTCCATCAAAAGCACTAATATAAGTATTGCGCTTTTCTGCATCTTCTTTTGTCTTATAAACCTCTATATTTCCACCAGCATCATTACCTTTTTGAACAATATCTGAGCCCTCTACAGATTCATTCACTTGCTTGTCAACAAAATATACAGACGCTGTATACCCACCTTGTTTATTTAATTTTTTATTAGGGTCATTATCCTCCGTAACAGATTGTACTCCAGTAATTGATTCAATTTCTTTGAGTCTTTCTTCGATAAAAGAACTTGAAGGATTTGTAATTTGTTTTAATTGAAGAATGCTATTTTGATAGTGAATCAATTTTTCAGATAAATTCTTTTTTGTTTCACTATAATCTAATGGTTGACTTAATTCTTCAATTTGCTTCTCAATCTTAGCAGTCGCTTTCTCTATTTCTGGTACTTTACGAAGTGAATCTTTGCTATCCTTTATAGTTGATTTCAATTCTTCCAATGTCTTAGAATCAAGAGGTTCTTCATCATTATCAACAACCTTTTCAGCCTCAGCTATTTGATCTTCAACTTCTTTATTTTTTTCATTTAAATCCTTTACTACATCTTCAAACTTAGTTACAGCAGCTTGATGTGGCGCATAGGACAAGAAATAGTAGCCCATGCCAGAAATTCCTATGATGAGACACATTGACAATATCATTATTTTTTTCTTCATTTCAATCTCCAAAAAGTATTTAATATCTTCACAATTTTACTATAATACATCAAAACAAGCAACAAAAAAACCGTTTTCCAACGGCTTTTTGACTGTATATCTACTAAATTCTTCCTACCACTGCAATCCAGCTTCTCTGATTTCTTTCTTAGAAGCAAATTTACCATTTGGTCTGTGCCATCTCCCTTTTCTATCTCTGAAGTAGCCACCTGAATTTGTTGATTGCGAGTTTGATTCCTGGCTTTCTTCCTTTTCTTGTGCGGCTTGGCGAGCTTTTTCTTGCTCTTCTTCTTTTGCTTTCTTTTCAGCTGCTTCTTTTTCCTCAGCCTCTTTCTTGGCTTTTTCCTCAGCTTCCTTCTTGGCTTTTTCCTCAGCTTCTTTCTTAGCTTTTTCTTCTTTGTTTTCAACTGTATTTTTGGCAGTACCATCCAAATAATTGATTTCCGCATTAGCTGAAACATTGTCTAAAACGACATGCGTCACTGAATACTGATCAACCTTTTCCTTACTACCACCTAACTTGATTTCCAAGAGTTTGCCATTTTCATCTATTCCCACATACTGTAATTCAATTTGTCTCGGAATCAACTCATCTTTTTGATAGATTGGGGTCACCTTGTAGTCAAGATAGTAGTTCGGATGATTGGCCAACCAGGAGTCCAATCGATTTTCATAGTAAAGCATGCTTTCTTGATTAGTGTTATCTGTTCCATAATATGTTCCAGCATTGAGCCAGTTAGTCATAGGAACCAAGTTTTTCTTTTCATCATTCAATCCACTAAACTGGTACCCAATCAAATGACCTCGATTCATTAACCATGCCTTTTTAGAACCATCTCCATAGTAAAAATTATAGTTATGCCAACCAACCGGGTTATAACTTATCTTAGGCTCTCTCTTCTCATTTGGCTCATCTCTGTCCTTAAGTTGAATATGAGCACCCGTTGCGCGTGATTTAGAATCCAATTCTCCAAGTTCTAGCTGCTTTTCATTTTTAAAAGGCAAAAGTCCAGCTTCTTTAAACAACTTCTCATCAAACTTAATTTGCTTCTGTTCAATTTTTTCTTCTGGAACTGTTTGTTCTACCTTATGTCCAGAACAAGCAACTAGTGTTGTGATCGAAAGCAAGGCAATTGAGAAAGATAGTAGCTTTTTCATAAAAATCTCCTTTATTTTTATATAGTGATTAGATTAATATCTCCTCTTTCATTCTACTATCATTTTGTTAATTATTCAAGAATAAAGAGACTGTTATTATACTATTTCTCCTCCAATGTTTAAAACAAAAACGATAACCACTTTTCAGTAGTTACCGTTGATTTCTTTTGATTAGTCTTTCCCACCAAGTTTGCTATTGATGGTCATCATGATGCTGGCTATCTTCTCACCCCAGTATGGATCAGAAGCATAGCGAACATTCATCCCGGTTGCTTTATTTCCAAGGTGGTCTCTGCCATAGTCAAAGTAATTCTCACGAATCCACTTGGCCGCTCCAAGAATTCCTTTGTCCACATTATCAAAGCTTTTGGCTGAGAGATATGGGCTAGTATCATAAGCCGCAATACCAAAGAAGTTGTTCTTATCTCTGGAAATTTGACTGCGACCCCAAGCACTTTCAAGGGCACTATGGGCCATCAAGTAAAGGGCATTGACACCGTAACGTTCCTCAGCCTCTTTGAAAGTCGCTCCTTTACCTGCTAGAGGACTATCCTGCAAGTTCATCATCGAATACAGTTTATCCAATTCAGCTGCACTATAATTACTTGGTTCTCTCAAGTTTTTATAGAGGAAAGGATTTTTAATGGTAAAGCCATCAAAATGCTCCCCGTCAGTTGAGTAGTACTTCTTACCAATAACCATAGCAGATGTGTGTGGAGCTACTTTGATACTCGTGTATGGAGAGAGTTCATGGTAGAGGAATTTCCCATCACTAGTATAATGAGGGATAAACTCGCTTCCTTCATCCACTGCTGTCAAATCACTTTGATTCATATAGCCAGACAAGCCAGAAATCGAAACTGCAAGTCGGCCACCTTTTCGAGTAGAGCTATCCAGTGAAACGATGCTTCCTTGGTTAATGTAACTCAAGATATCTCCAGATGCACTATAGACATAGGCTGTGATTGGTTTAACTTTGTAATATTTGGTTTTATCCGCAACATGCCATTTACCTGAGGCATCCAAGGTATGACCATCTACAGTCTCGTTTTTTGCCATGTAACCGCCTGATTTAAGGTAGTGCCATGATTGATCGGATGAATCATAGATTAATTCTTTCTCAGCCATCTTCCCATTTGACTTGAGGTAGAACCAATTGTTCTTGTACCACACCCACTCACTTGCAGCCATATAACCGCCTGATTTGAGATAGTAGTAACCATTATCCCATATCCATTCTTTATTGGCATAATTTCCATCAGAGTTGATATAGAACCATGAGTTATAATTCTTGTCAAAGAGCCAACCTTTACCAGCTTTTGCTCCACTACTCGTCACATAACTGCGGTCAATCCAAGTTTCTGTGGAGAGGTAGCCACCGGATTTGAAATGGTAATCCTTACCTTTGATGATTTGCCAACCTTTTTCAGCATAGGTTCCGTCAGCTTTCAAGTAAAACCATGAGTTATAATTCTTGTCAAAGAGCCATTCCGATTTCAGTTTAGCTCCACTCTTAGCAACATAGAAGCGGTCAATCCAACGTTCAGTAGAAAGATAGCCTCCAAATTTGAAATGGTAATCTTTACCTTTAATCGTTTCCCAGCCTTTTTCGGCATAGCTACCATCAGCTTTCAAGTAAAACCAAGAATCATAATTCTTATCAAAGAGCCATTCCGATTTCAATTTAGCTCCACTTTTAGCAACATAGAAGCGGTCAATCCAACGTTCAGTAGAAAGATAACCGCCTGATTTGAAATGGTAGTCCTTCCCATCTATGGTTTGCCAGCCATTTTCAGCATAGGTACCATCTTGTTGAATGTAGAACCAACTGCTATAGTTGTCATCATAGATCCAACCTTGTTTGACCTTTTTACCATTTTCTGACAAATAGTTCTTGCCAAGCCAAGCACTTTTCAGCATTTTACCTTGTGAATTGATGTAGTATTGGTTCTCCCCTTGAGTGATCCACTCATCTTTGGCCATTTTCCCGTCTTCTTTAAGGTAATATTTTTCCTGACCTTGTTGAATCCACTCATTTTGAGCTTTCTGACCATCAGCCTTGAGGTAAAGCCAACTCTGTCCTTCTTGGTCAAAAAGCCACTGGTCCTTGGCCTTGGCACCATTAGCATTGACATAATATTGGTTGACCCAAGTATTTGTAGCCAAGATTCCATTAGCATCAAAATAGTAGTCCTTACCAGCAACAGTCAACCAACCGTTTTCCGCACGTTGACCATCATCTTTAAGATAAAACCAGTTCTGATGCGTTTGGTCAAAAAGCCATTGGTTGGTTACTGGTTTTCCATCAGCTTTGAGGTAGGTCTTTCCTTGCCATGTACCTTCTTCAGCTCTTGCTGTCTCCACTACAGTAAAAAAACACCCCAATAAGCCAGCACTTACTAGGGCCACTTTCCATCGTTTCATTTAAATGCTCCAATAACGTTTTCTAAACCCTATTGTAACATAGTTAACCGACGGAAATATTACAAATTGATGAAGATTCTATTTCTTGTTGACGATAAGGAAAACCTAGTTTATCTCAGACTGGCTTTAACTTCTCGACGAAGTTCTTCCAAGCTGCTAATGCCATATTTGTCCATGACTTTTGGTAGATGTTCGATGATATCAGGACAAGCGTAAGGATTGGTAAAGTTGGCTGTTCCAACTCCGATAGCAGAGGCACCAGCCAGATACATTTCTAGCGCAGCTTTAGCCGAATCCACTCCCCCCATTCCAATGATAGGAAGGTCAGTTGTTTGGGCCACTTGTCGGATGAGTTTGAGGGCTACTGGAAAAACTGCTGGTCCAGACATCCCTCCCGTTCCATTGGCTAGGATTGGTTTTCTAGTTTTGAGGTTAAAGCGCATACCGACTAGAGTATTGATCATGGTTAAGCCACTTGCCCCTGCATCTTCTGCGGCTTTGGCGACGGTGACAATATCTGTTACACTAGGAGTAAGCTTGACATAGACTGGCACATCAGAGGATTCCACAGCTGCTTTTACCACTTCATAAGCCAAGGCAGGATCTTGCCCAATCAAAAGTCCATGATTGCCGTGATCCACATTCGGACAAGAGATATTGAGCTCGATAGCTTTTACATTTGTAGCCTTGGAAATTCCTCGAGAAACAGCAGCGTACTCTTTTTTTGAAAAGCCTGCAACATTTGCGATAATGGGAAGATTTGGATATTCTCTTTCCAACCAAGGCAACTTTTCAGCTAAAACAGCTTCTAAACCCGGATTTTGCAAACCGATTGCATTGAGCATACCAGCAGGTGTTTCTGCCACCCTTGGAGTTGGATTGCCAAAACGCGGTTCAAGTGTCGTCGCCTTGATCATAATGGAGCCTAGAAGGTCTAAATCATAGTACTTGGCATACTCTTGGCCGAAACCAAAACAGCCTGATGCTGGAATGATGGGATTTTTCAAATCCAATCCTGGTAGAGAAACTTGTAAACGATTTGTAGTCATGACTTTCTCCTTACAATACAACCGTTCCTGTACGGAAAACAGGGCCATCTTCACAGACACGTTGGCTGACCGTCTCACTATCTGGCACTCTTAGAACGCAGGCATAGCAAGCCCCCATACCACAAGCCATACGAGATTCTAAAGATAGATAGGCTCTTGGATGATCATAAAAGGTTTGATTGATGTACTTCATCATTCCCGGAGCCCCACATGAGTAAACAGCATCAAATTGACTGTCTAAATCATTGATGACAACAGAAACATTTCCCTTGATGCTATAAGAACCATCATCTGTCGTTACAAATACCTGACCATATTGGGCCAATTCGGTTTCGAGAATAACAGCATCCTTGTTGGCAAAACCGAGGACTGTCACTACTTTCACCCCACGCGCATGTAATTCCTTGGCTACTTCGAGCAAGGGCGGAACACCAATCCCACCACCAACGAGGAGAACTTGACTCTGATTGTCTAAATCAGACAAGTCAAAACCATTTCCCTGAGGCCCCATCACGTCAAGAGTATCTCCCTGACGTAAGGTTGAAAAAATAGCTGTACCAGCACCCTCAATCCGATAAATGAGATGACACTGCTTCTTATCCTTATTGATAGACGAAATTGAAATAGGACGGCGCAAGAGATGGGCATCATCAGGCACACGTAGATGGAGAAATTGGCCTGCTCGCATAGCTTCAACCATTTCTCCTTCTAGGACTAATTCAAAGATTGCTGGCGCGATTTCCTCCTGTGCAACTACCTTCATACTTTCCAAACGAATTGTACCCAAACGCTTCTTACATGTGGGATTCATGACTTTTCCTCCTTAAATTTTAAGGGGACCAGATAAAGAAAAGACCTTGCTAGTGCAAGGTCTCAGTCGAGATAGGACGGAACTCATGCGCACACTTAAAAAGTCTCCACAGAGAGTCCCCTATCCCTTTTATCTGACACCTTGTGAGTCTCTCTGGACTCCCCTTAAAGGTTAAATTTGTATTAGTATACTCTTTCAAAGAAAAAAAGTCAAGTAGAAAACGAACATTCTACTTGACTGTACTGGATTATTTTTCACGAATGACTTCGACCTTGTAGCCATCAGGGTCCTTGACAAAATAATAGTTTGGTGGGGTTCCTGGAAGTCCATTAGGGGCTGTCACCTCATATCCTTTAGCGCTATGTTCTTGATGTAGGGCCTCAAGGTCAGGTGTACTGAGGGCGATATGGGCAAAACCATCTCCTACCACATAAGGGCCGTGGTCATAGTTATAGGTCAACTCCAACTCGTAATCATCACCATCAAGTCCTAGATAGACAATCGTGAAGGCATGGTCTGGAAAATCCCTGCGACGCAATTCTTTAAAACCAAAAGCATCTTGATAAAATGCGATTGATTTTTCAAGGTTTTCTACTCGCAAGCAAGTGTGTAGCATTTTTGAAGCCATATATTCTCCTTTATTTTTAAAAAGACTGGGACAATCCTGTTCCAGTCTTATCAATTATTATTTACCAAGTTTTGCTTTAGCTGCATCTGCAAGAGCTGTGAAAGCTGCTGCATCGTTAACAGCCAAGTCAGCAAGCATTTTACGGTTTACTTCAATCTCAGCCAATTTCAAACCATGCATCAATTGTGAGTATGAAAGTCCGTTCATACGAGCTGCCGCGTTGATACGAGTGATCCACAATTTGCGGAAGTCACGTTTCTTTTGACGACGGTCACGGTATGCATAATAGTAAGAGTTCATTACTTGTTCTTTTGCAGTACGGAACAAGATGTGTTTAGCTCCATAGTAACCTTTTGCTAATTTAAGAATACGTTTACGACGTTTGCGTGATACAACGCCACCTTTAACACGTGCCATGTTTTATTTCCTCCAAATATTTCCTAGAATTGTTTACTTACTGTTAGGCTATTATTTCAAGCGAGTAAGCATTGCTTTGATACGTTTGAAATCTCCTGAATGCACCATAGATGCTTTACGAAGATGACGACGTTGTTTCTTAGTTTTTCCGTGGAAACGGTGAGAAGTGTAAGCACGGAAACGTTTAAGTCCACCAGAACCTGTACGTTTGAAACGTTTAGCTGATGCGCGGTGTGTTTTTTGTTTTGGCATGATTTTTTCTCCTTTATTTAACTTTCTGACACTTATTTTTTGTCAGTTGCTGGCGCCAACTGCATGAACATTTGGCGTCCATCCATCTTAGCTCGTTGTTCGATGATCGCAATATCTTGTGTTGCCTCAGCAAACTCGGCTAAAACTTTTGCACCAATCTCTTTATGGGTGATCATACGCCCTTTAAAGCGAATGGATACCTTAACTTTGTTCCCTTTTTCAAGGAACTTGCGAGCATTGCGAAGTTTCGTTTCGAAATCACCCTTATCGATAACTGGACTCAAACGAACTTCTTTCACGGTCACAACGCTTTGTTTTTTGCGTTGCTCTTTTTGTTTCTTCTGGTACTCAAATTTGAACTTACCGTAGTCCATAATTTTAGCAACAGGTGGTTTTGCTTGGGGTTGAATCAATACCAAGTCAACATTTGCACTATCAGCCAATGCTTGCGCTTCGCTGAGTGGCTTGATGCCTAGCTGTTCTCCCTCAAGACCGATCAAGCGAACTTCACGTACACGAATTTCATCATTGATGAATAAGTCTTGCTTTGCTATGGTTTTCACCTCTTTTTTATTATTAGAGAAAAACAAGAGCGGACTCGTAATGATACAAGCCCGCACGTTATGATAGCGTTTCTTAGAAACTTTTCATCCGTAGGGCCAGGCAACTTAATGTCACAAGGCGAGAAGCTCTCACTTCTGCTTTTCTCAACTTTTATATGATACCAAGTTTTCTATCCCTTGTCAAGATAAAAAGTCATTTTTTCAAAAAACTTTCTGTTTTCTTCTTGATGTCCGCATCAAAAAGAGAGAACCTAGTTGGTTCCCTCCCTCTGTTAGTTTTTTCCTCACCTTCCGTATAGGAATGCTAAGACCTATTAAAACCTTCCTTTTTACGTGAACTTCCCCATCTTTCGATAAATAGAATCCCCACTAACAAAAGGATAAGCAGGTAAGGAAGTAAGACCATCCCCATGCTCCAATTTAGATTGACATTATCAATTTGCTTAGGTAATCTTCCAGATAAAATCTCCACTGAACGCAAGTAAGTAAAGGGAATCAGATGTGCAATCTTTTGGAGAGGCTGGATCGTTTGGATACCAAACAATAAGCCAACAATCCCAATGAGGGAAAGAAAGAGGACAGGCATTTTTTGCTTGAAAAAGTATGCAATCAAGTACACGATTTCCACAATGACGATAAAGGCTAAGAAAGTTAAGAGCAAGCTAGGAAATAACACATCTTGTATCTTCCCAATAGTTACCTCTTGATTCGTTAAGCTATAGAACGGGTAGGGATAATCTAACTGTCCAAAACCACTTATCAGACTTCCCACTAGAAAAGAAAATCCACAGATTCCGATAAACAGCACGGTTACATAACTCACCCCAACTCCAAGAGAGGACATGGCAAATGCCACTTTTGAAAAAGGATATAACTGAGCTATATCGAGATTATTTTGATATCTTTCTGCGAACAGTTGTGTTAGCATAAAAATAATACCAATCACAAACAAGCTTGGGATGATAACCTCTAAAATCCAGACAATCTGATCAATCCCGTGGGTCGGATAGTCTAAATTGTGGGCTTTTATGTTCAAGGGATATAGTGCTTGGTAAATCTTTCGTTCGCGGTCAACCGCCATTTTTAAGTCAGAGCTAGAAGTCGGTTCCTTCGATACAATTTCATAACTCTTTTCTTCAGCTTGCCACTGCAAATAGTAGGCTTCTTTCCAGCGCCCTTCTTTTAATAAAGTCAGAATTTCTTTCTTTTGCGTCAAAAGATTTTTTTGTATGTCTAAATTTTCTTTAGCAAATTGGTATTCCTCTGAGCTGGTGTCAGACATTTGAGAGAGTTTCTCTTCATTTTCATTGATAGCTCTCTCGTTAGCTGCAATACGAGTTTCCAACCGATTCTCAAAGCTGACTGAGTTTGCAGTCCGACTATTGAAATAAAAGGTAACACCGAGTACAGATGCAAATAAAGCTAAGATAATCCAGTTTAAGCGACTTTTGAAAACTTTCTTTAATAAAAATAGGCTAATATCTTTCATAACGGAACCTCTTCTATCTGCCCCTGACGAATGGTTACGATGCTATCGCAAATCTCCATTAACTCCTCTTTGTAGTGGGAACTCAAAAGAACCAGCTGTTCTTTTCTATCGATTTGTGCCAGCCTATCAAAAAACTTCTGTCGATAATACTCATCTAAGCCATTTGTTATCTCATCCATGAGCCAGCATTTCGCCTGACTGAGGAAATACATAGCAATCACCAAGCGTTGCTTCATCCCTAAGGAATACTTACGAATAGGAAGGTTGATATAGTCAGACATTTCCCAATAGGCGATTTCGTCCCCCAAGTTTAGGTCTGACTTCCAGATATTTTTTATGAGACGAAGGTAGTCCATCCCACTTAAGTTTCCATCCAGCCATTCAATACTCTCATAATAAAATAAAGAAGGAGGGACTGCGATATTTCCACTACTAAGGGGAAGTAGCTTGCTCATGGCTCGGAACAGGGTCGTCTTTCCCGAGCCATTGATAGCAAGAAGGCCATAAATCCTGCCCTTTTCAAATGTGAAATCAACATCTTGTAAGATGACTTGTCGTGTTTTTAAGGTAACATGAGTAAGAGTTATCATATACAGCCCTCCTTTTTTTCACTCTTTAACGATTGATAGTTTCCTGTCTAGTAGTTAATGACCTCATAACGAGCGTAGTTCCAGCCTCCGCCAACTTTATACTCAGAATAGCTGTAATAACGAGACCATTCCGGAATGACCTTATATCTATATGCATGGTAATTCATTCTAGACTCATAGAAGGCATTCCAGTCATAGCGATAATTTTTAAGAACGGTCTTAGCAGATACACTAGACTGAAAAAGACCAATAGATAACAAACTAGCTAATAAAACAACTTTTGCTGATTTTTTCATGGTTATCATTGAATTTGTATCATTAGTATTGAAGACGCTTTCATTATATCGTTTTTCCCTGTATTATGCAACAGATTTTTAGTCCATTTCATTAATATATAACATTTTTCTTCCTATCGAACGCTTTCAATTCGCCAACTTTTCCAACCTTTAAAGCGAGTAGCTCCGTTCTGGTCAGTTCGGTAAACCTTACTCTTGATAGTTTCCAGTCGTGTCAAGGTTTCCTGATGGGGGAGTTTTGCACGATTGTTCTTACCCACTGAAATGAGAGTAATCTCTGGTTTGAGTTTTTCTAGAAAAGCTGGATTTGATGAGGTTTTAGCACCATGTTGACTGACTTTTAAGACATCCACCTCTAAGGTAGGGTATTGCTTTAGAAGATCCTTTTCTCCCTTCTCCTTCAAGTTTCCAGTAAAGAGAAAGTACTTATCCATGAGTTTTCCATAAAGAAGGAGAGAATCATCACGATTCCCATCTCCAATCTTCCCTGGAGATAGGACTTCTAAGTAACTGCCAAAAATCGGAAAATTCTCCCCTGCTGTCACACTGCGTACCTTGGTTTGAGTCGCTTCTAATTCTGCCACAAATTCTTTCTGTGTCAAACTTCCTTTTGATACTAAAATCTCCCCTACATGGAAAGCCTTGGTCACCTCCAGCAAATCTCCAACATGCTCCTTGTCTGTATTGGTCAAAATCAGCTGATCAATCTTATCTACTCCTCGACTTTTAAGATAGGGAATCAAGGTCCTCTGGGCATTGCTGGTTGTAGACTTTTGCTGCCAAGCTTGGATTTTTTTGTCGGATTCTGCCTTACCTCCTACATCTATCAAGATAGTTTTACCAGTCATATCCCGTAGAAAAATGCTTTCTCCCTGCCCAACATCCAGCATGGTGATTTCATTTTCCAGCGGGTGTTTGGTTATGAAAAAGAGTCCCACGATAAAGAGGCTGAACCCTGCTACTCTTTTGATGTTTTTCCTAAAATCATAGACCAAGGCCAATGAAGCTAAGAGGAGAATCAAAAGCCATGCGTTTGGTTGTCCAAAGACCAAGGGCCTACTTGCCATCTGCGAAACCAAGCGAATGATGCTCTCCAGCCATTCAAAGACAAGGTTAAGCTGAGTGACTGGGTAAACAAAAGACAGAATGAATAAGATAGACAAAAGCGGTAAGAAAACCAAGTCAAACAAGAAGGAAAAGACAAAGGTCAAAAGGATAGACCAAGGCTGAAATTCTGCAAAATAAAAGGACAAAATGGGCAATATTCCCAAGGAAATGACTAGACTTTCTCTGGCAACAGCCTTGAGCCCCTCCCCTTCTTTGCTTGTCATGGTCAAGATAAAAGCATAGGCACAGGACAAGACACCTCCTGCTGTTAGGAAAAAGTTGGGCATGATGATAAAGAGGACAAGAACAGTCAAGGCAAAATTGTCCAAGCTCTTAACACCATGTTGGGCCAGTAACTTTTGCAAGAGACTGCGAATGACCGATGCTGAAAATCCTGTCAGACCAGCATAGATAAGAGAAAAGGGATAAGTCAGCCACTTCAACTTTTCTTGGGTCAAGCCCAATCGTAAGAGGAGTTTCTTAAAACCATCCATAAAGAAGCCAACCTGCATACCCGACAAGGCAAAGAGATGGATAATACCAAGACTAGAATAAAGCTCATTCATCTCTTCAAAGTCGGTATCCAGATGTCCGAAAAGAAGACCTGTCATATAGTTGCGCATAGGATCTGGAAAGTGCATCTTGATCCAAACTACAGCCTTTCGACGTAAACTGGACAGATTTTCACCTATATCCCAACTGTTAACCTGTTTTATTGACTGGATGCTCTTGATAGTCAATGTCTGGTAAATCCCTTGAGTCTTCAGGTAGGCTTGGTAGTCAAAGCCACCAAAATTTCTCTGGCCTTCTGGCTCGGAAAGTTTTCCTTCTAGTTCAATCTCATGAAGGTCTGTCAAGGCTTGAAATTGCTCTTTCTCCTCCTCGGACTGGAGTTTATAGTAAACTTGGAAAGTACGACCGTCAGTCTTGCCTCGAAAAGACAGACTATCTCCATTGACCTTAATGGTATCTGGTAAAATTCTCACTTTTTCTACATAATCGACCAAGTTTTGACTAGCTTGACTCTGTTGCCAAATTTGAAACAGAAACCAAGTCCCAAATACGCTACAAATCACTAAGGCTTTAATAGCAGATTTCCAAGGAAATTGAAGAAAGAGACAGATGAGTAGAAAAACAAAGCCTAGTAAAGCAAGATAAGATGCTGAGAAAATGGCGTAGTAAAGCCAAAGTAACAGAAAACTCAGATAGATTAGGGGGATAGGGAAACTCTTAATCCACTGTAACATAGTCTTTTAACTTTTCTATAGTCTTAGCGCCAATGCCAGAGACTTTCTTGAGTTCATCTACCGACTTGAACTTGCCATTTGCCTCACGATGGTCAATAATATCCTGAGCTCGTTTGCCACCCAGTCCTTTGACCTGCTTAAGTTCTTCCAGACTGGCCTTATTGAGGTTGACCTTCTTATCCTTGCTTGTCGAAGGAGTCGTACCAGAGGCAGTCTGCTGACTAGCTGCTGCTTCCCCCTTACTCGGAACGTAGACCAGAGCCTCGTCACTGACTTTCTGAGCGAGATTGAGCGATTTGCTATCTGCCTCCTCTGTCAAGCCACCTGCCCTCTGAACAGCATCGTGAACTCGACTCCCTACTGGTAAGTCATAAATCCCCGGTGATTTGACAGCACCTTTGACATCCACTGTAATCAGCTCTTGTTCAAGAGACTCTTCCTTTTCTTCCTTTTTCACTTCTTTTTCAGACGATGAATCCTTTGAAACAGCGACAACTTCAGCCTGCAAATTTGTTTCTTTCACAGATGTTTGTGAACTTGGTTTTAGCAGGAAAAATCCGCCTAAGGCAAGACCCAAACCTGCACAGATGACAATGATTTTATACTCTTTGATTTTCTCGATAATGACTTCCATATTTTCTCCTCTCTTAAGTTATTCGTAAGAGGAAGAAAAAACAGTCGAAAATTTCTTTTCAACTGCTTATTTATTTGCAAAATAGTCTTCCTTGGTCAAGACATAGTGAACTCTTGTGACAATTCGTCCTGTTTCGTGCTGGTCCATACAAGCGTATGGTTCTGCATGGGAAAAACGCATGCCTGATTTCTGCATGACCTTTCCTGACGCGGGATTATCCTTATCATGTAAAGCAACTAACTTGTTCATTCCAATCTTCTCAAAAGCTAGCTCAATCACGGCTCGATTGACTTCTGTTGTCAATCCTTGATTCCAATACTTTTTATTGATAATGTAGCCAATAGCTGCCTTCTTAAGAACAGTATCAATCTTGTGCAAATCAATGGTACCGATAAACTGACCATTGCTTTTTAGTTCGATCCCCCATCGTCCCAAGGGATTGGCCAAGTAAAACTGAGCAATGTTATTCTTAGTTTCTTCTAAGCTTTGATTGGTTGGAAAAGTGTAGCGCGTATTTTCTCTGTCCGAGGCATACTCAAACATAGCTTCTGCATCATCCAAGGTTACAGGTCGGAGCAACAAACGCTCTGTTTCTATAGACGGATACTGGGCAAATTTCACAAATATTGATTCCATACTTTTCCCTCCATTAAAGCTTGATTCCCACTAGTCTAGCATAAATAAATTTTGATAACAAGTTTTTCTTGATTTTTGAAGCGGTTTCATATAAAATATAACCATCACATTTTTGATTTATGAAATGGAATGTGACATGACAACTATAATAATCCCGTCAATTGAAAGGTAGGTTATCTCTATGTTAATCGGAATTCCAAAAGAAATTAAAAATAACGAAAATCGTGTTGCCTTGACCCCCGCTGGTGTTCATAGTTTAGTTGGTCGTGGTCATCGTGTCCTCATCGAAACAAACGCTGGACTCGGTTCAGGCTTTACTGATGCTGACTACCAAAAGCAAGGTGCAGAAATTGTCGCTACTGCTGGTGAAGCTTGGGCAGCAGAGTTAGTCGTGAAAGTAAAAGAACCACTAGCTTCTGAATATGGTTACTTGCGTGATGATCTTCTCCTCTTCACTTACTTGCACATGGCCGCTGCTCCAGAATTAGCAGATGCTATGTTAGCAGCCAAAACAACAGGAATTGCCTATGAAACGGTCCGTGACAATCAAGGACAACTACCACTCCTCGTTCCTATGAGTGAAGTTGCAGGTCGTATGGCCGTTCAAATCGGAGCTCACTTCCTTACTAAGCAAGCTGGTGGCTCTGGTGTCCTACTAGGTGGTGTACCAGGTGTTTCAAAAGGAAAAGTAACCATCATCGGTGGTGGTGTCGTCGGTACACATGCTGCCCGCATTGCCCTTGGACTCGGTGCTCAAGTGACTATTTTAGATATCAGTGCCAAACGACTCTCAGTTCTAGAAGAAGTCTTTGGAAACCAAATCCAAACTCTTATGTCCAATTCATTCAACATCGAAGCAAGTGTGAGAGATGCTGATGTGGTGATTGGTGCAGTTCTCATCCCTGGTGCCAAGGCTCCGAAATTAGTGACAGATGAGATGGTCAAACAAATGCGTCCAGGCTCTGTCATCGTTGACGTTGCCGTTGACCAAGGTGGCGTTATCGAGACAGCTGACCGTGTGACAACGCACGATGAACCTGTCTATGAGAAACACGGTGTTCTCCACTATGCCGTTGCCAATATCCCTGGTGCGGTTGCCCGTACTTCTACTATCGCCCTAACAAATGTCACTCTTCCTTATATCGAAGCTCTGGCTGGCAAAGGATTCGCACAAGCAATTGCTGAAGATGAGGGCTTGCGTCAAGGTGTGACCACTTATCAAGGTTACTTGACCAGCCTCCCAGTTGCTCAAGGCCTCGATAAAGATCATACGTCTATCGACGAACTTGTTTAAATCTAGACACTCATTAAAAAGAAGAAGAGCAGTTCAAATGGAACTGCTCTTCTTTTGTTATTCTGTCTCTTCCTTCTTTTCTTCATTTTTAAGTGGAGCTGGTTCATAAGCTCGGATAATCTGAGAGACAACTGGATGACGAACCACATCCTTAGCTGAAAAATGAACAAAGTCGATTTGGTGAATATTCTTAAGCTTTTCTTGGGCATCAATCAAACCGGACTTGACATTACGCGGCAGGTCAATCTGACTGATATCTCCATTGACAATCATCTTAGAATTAAATCCTAAACGAGTCAGGAACATCTTCATCTGCATGATGGTCGTATTTTGTGCCTCATCGAGAATAACAAAAGCATCGTCCAAGGTCCGTCCACGCATGTAGGCAAGGGGCGCAATCTCGATAATTTCACGCTCCATAAGACGAGTCGTCTGGTCTTTTCCTAAAATCTGATACAAGGCATCGTAAACAGGTCGAAGGTAAGGGTCCACCTTTTCCTTGAGATCACCCGGAAGAAATCCAAGACTCTCACCAGCTTCCACTGCTGGACGAGTTAGGATAATTCGCTTGACCTGCCCACGTTTAAGGGCAGTTACTGCCAAAGTCACTGCAAGAAAGGTCTTCCCTGTCCCTGCTGGTCCGATTCCAAAGGTCACATCATGCTGTTTGACACTGTCCACATAAAGCTTTTGACCCAAGGTTTTGACACGAATAGGCTTCCCTGTATTGTCTTTGATAATTTCTTCTTCGTAGAGGGCGACAAACTTATCGATTTCGTCGTTTTTGACCATGCTAATAGCTGTCACCACATCTGGCGTACCAACTGTCATCCCACGATTCACCAAAACCATCAAGGCTTGGATAACCTGACGGGTTTCCTCACAGGCAGTCTCTTCTCCCAAAACCTGCACAATCTCCGTACGGGCATGAATCACCACATCGAGCTCTTCTTCCATCAAACGAAGATGGCGCTCATTGGAACCAAAAAGATGGAACAAGTCATCTGGGTGACTTAGTTGAATGTCTATTGAATGTTCCTTCAAATAAAGAACCTCTCTAATCCGTTTATTTCTTTATATTATAGCAAAGAGAACAATAAAATACTAGCCTCATCTCATTGTCTCTAGTGTTCTAAGTATTCTTGCCAGATGGCGTCAAAATCTCCTAGGTTAAAAGAGAAACTGGCATGCTCCTCCAAGAAGCGACTCACCTCATCAAAATCATCCGTGTGTTTTGGGAAGGCTGACTCTTCAAAAGCGAGGTCTGCCAGAATGGCTTTGGGACTGTTACTTTTAGGATTGCGCTCGGTCATGAGCCAAGTGTAAAATGATTTTCTCAATTCTTTCTCCTATCAAGAGTTTTTTGATGACACTTTTCTGGTTATTGAAAATTACTGAACTTAGCCTCTGAAACGTAGTGGTTTATAAAATCTGTTTTAGCATCAGTATAGGCGTCTCGATTGTGTTCAAATTTTTTCCACAAACTTAGTTTTAATTCCTGATACGCTTGGGCGATATCTGGATGCTGGCAGAGGTAATCTCTAAAATAAATCTCATCATGATCTCCCGTCAGTCGCAAATGTAGATGAAAAACTTTCTCAGCAAATCCCTGCTCTGTATATCCTTTATTTAACGAAATCCTGGTAGGACTCTCCGACATCACTAGCCAACCATTCTTCAACAATAAATCCCTAACTCTTGCTAAATCCTCTATTCTACCTACTTCTAGCAGAATATCAACGATATTTTTGGCCCAAATATTAGGAATAGCAGTGCTACCGATATGTTCTATTCTTTTAATAACATTTGCACCCAATATTTTTTTCAGATTTGCTTTTTCCGATTCATACCAATCTTTCCACTCTGACTTGTGCTCTACCAGAAAAATAGGAAAAAGTTGCCAAAGTTCCTCTAAACTCATTTCTTCAAGTTTCTTTATCATGTCTATAAGGCCTAAATCAACTCTGTACCAAACTGGTCTTGCTTGATTTTGCCAGCCTTCATCAAGCCACCGAGTGCTTTCTTGAACTGACCTTTAGAAATGCCAAAGGTTGCCTTGATGTCCTCTGGAGAAGACTTATCATTCAAGGTCATGAAACCGCCATTGCTTTCCAAGTAAGTCAAAATCATCTGTGCATCATTTTCCAACATCTCAAAAGAACGTGGTTTGAGAGAAAGGTTCAGAGTGCGGTCAACCTCGCGGAAACCAATGACACGCGCATCTAAAACTTGACCCAAACGTGGCTCTGCATAGCGCTCGCTAGGATGGATAAAGCCAAGCATGTTATTTTCTGGCAGGTAAACAAAAGTTCCTGACAGCTTGAGGCGATAAACAATTGCTGGCCAGTTTTGGTTCTGCATGTTGTTATATGCAGGACGAGCTAGACGTTGGAAGTCTTCTTGATAAGCCAAGAGCCCCCAGATTCGGTCTTTTTTATCCACTTCAAGACGGATGTAAAGTTTATCACCTTTCTTAGGCCAGAGTTCCTTGAGCTCAGGAAGGATATCGAGTGACACAACGATTTCCTTATCAGGTAGACCGGTATCAACAAAAACACCCAAGTCCTTACGAACTTCTGTTACAGTTCCCCAACCAAATTGGTCCTGAGTGGCAGTCACTTCCAAGGTTGTCAGGCGGAGTTTTTGCTTCATGTCCGTGTAGGCAAAACCTTTGACCGTATCCCCTACTGTATATTGACCTTCTTCCTTGGCAAGAGCATAGGTCTGACCATCCTTTTGCACAAAGTAAAAACGGTCATTTTCATCGATGATGAATCCAACGATAAAACTTGCAAGATTTGTATTCATATTTCCTTCTTTCGAATAAAACTCAGCCAGCAATGCCAACTGAGTTTTTCTGTTTATTTTTAGACTTCCAAAAGTTCTTTTTCTTTATTGGCAGTCATGTCGTCGATGTGTTTGACAGCATCGTCTGTTACTTTTTGAATGTCTTTTTCAAGAGTCTTCAATTCGTCTTCAGTGATTTCTTTCGCTTTTTCTTGTTTCTTGGCTTCGTCCATAGCATCACGACGGATGTTACGAATAGCCACTTTAGCATTTTCACCGACCTTCTTCACTTCTTTAGCAAGGTCACGACGAGTTTCTTCTGTAAGGGCAGGGATAACCAAGCGGATCACAGAACCGTCATTAGCTGGTGTAATACCAAGATCAGAAGCGTTCAAGGCACGTTCGATGTCTTTCAATGAAGACTTGTCAAATGGCGTTACCAACAAGACACGCGCTTCTGGAATGGTGATAGAAGCGATTTGGTTAAGAGGAGTTTCAACTCCATAGTATTCTACGTGGATACGATCCAGCAAGCTTGCGTTAGCACGACCAGCACGAATACTTCCAAATTCACGAGCAAGTGAGTGATGAGATTGGGTCATTCTCTCTTTAGCTTTTTCTACAATTGCGTTAGCCATAATCTTTCCTATTCCTTTTCTTCGATATTGTTTGAAACTGTTGTTCCGATATTTTCACCAAATACGACACGTTTGATGTTTCCTGGTTGGTTCATATTGAAGACGACCAGGTCAATGTCGTTGTCCATAGAGAGGGTTGAAGCTGTTGAGTCCATGATACGAAGACCTTTATTGATAACGTCACGGTGGGTCAATTCTTCAAACTTAACGGCTGTCTTGTCTTTCTTAGGATCGGCATTGTAAACACCATCTACGCCATTTTTAGCCATAAGGATGGCATCTGCTTCGATTTCAGCTGCACGAAGAGCCGCTGTTGTATCTGTTGAGAAGTAAGGTGAACCAATTCCAGCGCCAAAGATAACGATACGGCCTTTTTCAAGATGACGAAGAGCACGTCCACGTACATAAGGTTCTGCAACTTGTTGCATAGCAATGGCAGTTTGCACACGCGTATCGACTCCAACTTGTTGCAACGAATCTGCCATCACAAGAGCATTCATAACAGTCCCAAGCATTCCTGTGTAATCTGCCTGAACGCGGTCCATACCTGCCTCAGCAGCAGGTTCACCACGCCAGAGATTTCCTCCACCAATAACAAGGGCAATTTCGATACCTAAGCTATGAACTTCTTGAATCTCTTTTGCGATTGTTTGAACTGTTTGGATATCAATCCCTACGCCACGTTCACCGGCAAGGGCTTCACCTGATAACTTGATTAAAATACGTTTATACTTGGGGTTCGCCATTTTTACTCTCCTTTTTTTATCCTACCTATTTTATCACAATTTCTAAGATTTTTATAGTATCATGAACAATTCTTTCAAAAAAATTAGATAGTTAAAAATTCCTCTAAGTCAGCAAGAGCACGCTCGGCAATTTTTTCATAACGAGCCTTCTTATCACGGATTCGCTCGCCTTCCAACTCCTTGATAATCCCGAAGTTGACATTCATTGGTTGGAAATGTTTGCTGTCCGCATGAGTGATGTAATGAGCCAGACTTCCAATCGCTGTCGTCTCTGGGAAAATAGCCTCGCTTTCTCCTTTGAAGAGACGAGCTGCGTTAATACCTGCAACTAAGCCTGACGCTGCTGACTCAACATAGCCTTCCACACCCGTCATTTGACCAGCAAAGAAGAGATTTTGCTGTTTCTTAGAACGGTAAGTCTGTTCAAGAAGATTTGGTGAATCCATGTAAGAATTGCGGTGCATGACTCCATAACGGACAAACTCCGCATTTTCAAGACCAGGAATCATTTGGAAAACACGCTTTTGCTCTCCCCATTTGAGATGGGTCTGGAAACCGACGATATTGTAGAGGCTACCAGCCGCATTGTCCTGACGAAGTTGAACAACCGCATAGGGGGTTTTGAACTCCCCATCACGAGGTCCTGTGTAGTCGTCTGGATACTCCAGACCGACTGGTTTCATAGGACCATAAAGCATGGTTTTAATGCCACGTTTTGCCATGACTTCGATAGGCATACAACCTTCAAAGTACTTTTCTTTTTCAAAAGAATTGAGCGGAGCTTCCTCCGCATTGACCAAGGCTTCATGGAAATCCATAAATTCTTGCTTGGTCATAGGGGCATTGAGGTAGGCAGCTTCTCCCTTATCATAACGAGACTTGAGATAAACTTTGCTCATATCGATGGTGTTAACGTCGATAATCGGCGCCGCCGCATCGTAGAAATAGAAGCCATCACCGTCATTAAGGGCATGAATCTTTTCAGCTAGGGCATCGCTGGTTAAAGGACCAGTAGCGACAACTGTAATAACGTCAGTTGGCAATTCTGTAATTTCATCACGAACCACCTCAATTAAGGGATGATTAGCCACTTTTTCAGTCACCATTTGAGAGAAACCATCACGGTCCACAGCAAGGGCTCCGCCTGCAGGAACACGTGTAGCTTCTGCTGATTCCAAGATAACAGAACCCAAGCGACGCATTTCTTCCTTGAGGAGCCCAACAGCATTTGTCAGGGCATCCCCACGAAGAGAATTGGAACAAACTAACTCTGCAAAATTGTCTGTTTTGTGCTGAGGTGTTGACTTGACACCACGCATTTCATAAAGTTTAACTGGAATACCACGTTCTGCGATTTGGTAGGCAGCTTCAGACCCCGCTAAACCTGCTCCGATAACATTGATATAAGATTGAGACACGACACTAATACCTCTTTGGGAGTGTGAAGACAAGATTCACATTGAAAAGCCAACTGAACTTACGAGATTTCGAATTTCTTGGCTCAGGCTGAAAAAGTTCCCCGAACTTTTTCACTCCCACAAATCTTTCTAATTTTTCTTTTACTAGTATAACAAAAAAAGGGAAGAAGGCAAACTTCCCTGTTTAGTCATTTTCTTGATTTTCTTCCCAGTCGTGGTAGGCAGCGTAGAGCTGGCTTTTATTCCACTGGTAGAGTTTCGCAACTTCCTTAATAGCTTGATTTTTCTTCATGCCTTGCTGGATACGGGATTGGATTTCTAAAAACAAATCCTCCTCATCCTTCTCCTCCTCATCCTGACTGGCACCTTCAACGATGAGAAGGCACTCGCCCTTAAGTGGCGTTTCAGCGATGTTTTCTAATAACTCAGAGATGGTACCTCGTTGGTATTCTTCATAGATTTTGGTCAATTCTCTGACCAAGACCACCGAGCGGTCGCCATAAACTGCTAGCATATTTTCCAGCGTATCAGCCACACGATGGGGCGATTCGTAGAAAATTTGAGTTTCTGGATAGTCTTTTTTGGCTTGAAAAAATTGCTTTTGCTGGCCTGATTTTCTCGGTAAGAAACCGTAAAAGATATGTGGCTGTGGCGCCAATCCGCTAGCAATCAAGGCAGAAATCCCTGCAGAGGCACCCGGAACTGTGACAACTGCAATCTCTTCTTCGATGGCTGCCTTGACTAAATCGTGACCAGGGTCCGAGATGCTAGGCAGACCCGCATCAGAAACCTGAGCAATACTTTGCCCCGCCTTCAATAAACCGATCAAATCAGGAATTTTTTCCTTGGCATTGTGCTCATGAAAACTGATCTGTTTGGTCGGAATGTCAAAATGCTTGAGCAAAAGACCCGTATTGCGCGTGTCCTCAGCCGCAATCCAGTCCACTTCTTTTAGAGTCTGGATGGCACGAAAGGTCATGTCATCTAGATTGCCAATTGGCGTTGCCACTAGGTAAAGCTTGCCATAGGGAGACTGCCCCTTAAAACTTTTTTGAATCTGCATGCCTACTCCCTGTACAACAACTCGTCACAGAACATACATTCCTCGTCCTGTTCTCGGCGTTGTCCATAAAAATCATTACAAACGTGAAACCCGTCTTTATAGATTCGACGGACGCTTTCACGAACATGCTTGGCCTTAACAGGTGTATCTGCTTCTACCTCGCCTAAGCGTTCGCGCAACTTACTATTTTCCAAGCGAAGAGCTGTATTTTCCTCTACCAGGCTCTTGAGATTTTTCTTGATGGCTTCCACATCAGCCAAGGTCACCAATAACTGTTGGGAAAAATCGTCCAGCGCATCAAATAATTCTTTCTTGTCCATAAACCAGCCCTTTCCTTTCTTTATCCTTCATTGAGTTTATATTTCTTTCAAGACCAGATATTCCATAGCATTTTGAAAGCTGACATTAGCCTGCCACATTTTTCTAGCTTCTAGCAAATCTTGTAGAATCTGTCGAATCCTTGCTTGCAAGAGATCCTGTCCACAGAGCACTTCGAGGATTCGCAAGACCTGATCTTGTTTTTCCTTGTCATCAGCCAAGCTGGCTAATTTAGCAACTTGGAGATAACTTTCTTTTTTCTTGGCTACTAACCAAGTCAGCAGACGCTCACTTTCATCCACCAAGGTCCAAAAACTTGCTTGATTGACCAACTTTTCAGCTTCAGCTCGTGATTGACAGAACTGGGCTAAGAGAGTCGCTTTTTTCTTGACCAGACCTGCTTGTTCTAATTGATGGATGAGCTTTTCTTCTTGCTTTTTAAAGTTGAAAATCTGGGTCCGACTACGGATAGTTGGCAAGATTTTTTCCTCATCGCTGGTCAAGAAGAAAATGTAAACTTCACTCTGAGGTTCTTCGATGACCTTGAGCAGAGAGTTAGCTGCGTTAGGATGCATTTTCTCCGCCTGCTCGATGATAAAGACCTGTTGCTGGCTTTCAATCCCTGCTTGGGAAAACTGAGCCACCAATTCCCGAATGCGTTCTGACTTGATGACCTGATTGACTGGCTTAATCAAGGTAACATCGGGAAATTCTTCCTGCTCAATCAGCTTGCAGTTTCGGCATTTCTCACACGGCAAAACGCCTACCTTATCACTACAAAAGAGGCTCTTAGCCAAAAACTGCGCCATTTCCAAGCTTCCAAAGAAACCCGAAAAGAGATAGGCATGATTGAGCTGATCTTGTTCTAAGATACGGATAAAACGGTCAAACTGGTCTGGTTGCCAAGCCTTTAGTTGATCTTGTTTCATTTTGCCAATCCCATTCTCTCAAACAAGACAGCCTTGGTAGTTTCCACAACTTGCTCCAAAGGAAGACTGGCATCAATCTTGGCAATACGATTTCCTTCTTTGTCCAGAAGAGAAAGGTAGCCTTGGCGGACTTTTTGATGCAAGTCCAAACCTTCCAAGTCCAAACGATTGACCTCGCGATCACTATTGGCAGCAATGCGAGCCAGTCCTTCTTCCACCTCGATATCAAAATAGAGTGTCAAATCGGGTTTGAGGCCATCTGTCGCAAACTGGTTGAGCCAATCAATGGCATCAATATCCAAGCCACGGCCAAATCCCTGATAAGCAACGGAACTATCGATGAAGCGGTCCATAATGACCAACTTACCAGCTTCAAGAGCAGGCAGAACTTTTTCCACCAAGTGCTGTCTGCGACTTGCGATATAGAGAAGGAGCTCTGTTTTAGGATCCATCTGAGTATGACTTGGGTCCAAAATCACTTGACGAATCTTCTCCCCAATCAAGACTCCACCTGGCTCACGGGTCGTCAGTACCTCTACTCCTTTTTCCTCTAAAATGGGGAGTAGAGCCTCTAAAACGCTAGTCTTGCCTGCTCCCTCTGGTCCCTCAAGAGAGACTAAAAATCCTTTTGACATGTCTAACTCATTTCTTTTTTTCTACCTTCTATTCTATCAAAAAAATAGGTTTTTGTGACAATCTTTTTGCGTCTTCTGATTTCAAAAGAGCATAAAAGAGGCTGGGAGTCATCCAACCTCTTATTTACCTAGTTCTTGTGTTCGTTTATAAGCTTGATGAACTGCGTCCATGACTGTACCTCTAAAGGCATGTTCTTCCAGACTTGCTACACCCGCGATAGTCGAACCGCCTGGACTACAAACTTGGTCTTTCAAGACTCCAGGATGTTGCTGACTTTCGAGGACCATTTGTCCAGCGCCGACTACTGTTTGGGCTGCCATTTTCAAAGCAATTTCTCTTGGCAATCCTGTCTGTACACCCGCATCTGCCAAAGCCTCGATAAAGAGATAGACAAAAGCTGGTCCACAACCTGCGAGACCTGTCGCTGCATCGATTAAACTATCTCCCAGCTCAACCAAGAGACCGACCTTAGCCAATAATTGACAAAAGAGTTCACTGTCCTCGGCACGACAGTTTGCTGACATGGCATAACTAATCACTCCTTGGCCGATAGCTACTGGAGTATTGGGCATGATGCGAATAATCCGGTGTTGACTTGGCAGAAGACTCGCTAGTTTTTCCAAGGTCAATCCAGCCGCCATGGAAATCAAAAGAAGACTCTCTCTCTTTTCAAGGATAGACTGGTATTGAGTAAGGATTTCAGAAAACTGAGCAGGCTTAACTCCTAGAAAAATCACATCTGCTTCTGCAAAAATTTCTTCATTGCTGGAAGCCTGACCACCGAAGTTGGCAATGAAAGCATCTACTTTTACTTGACTACGATTGGCAAGGAAAATCTGAGCACCCGTCTTGGACTGCAAGACAGCCTTGGCCAAGCTAGCTCCCATATTCCCCAAACCGATAAATCCAATCTTCATCTCTTACTCCCTTATCTGTCCGTCACCAGTAACCACATACTTGTAGCTGGTCAATTCCTTCAAGCCCATTGGACCACGCGCGTGCAGTTTCTGAGTCGAAATCCCCATTTCACATCCAAGACCAAATTGACCTCCATCAGTGAAACGCGTTGAAGCATTGACATAAACCGCTGCAGAGTCTACTTGATCTGTAAAGTAAGTCGCAGCTTCAGCATTTTCTGTCACAATGGCGTCCGAATGATGGGTACTGTGGGCTTCAATATGCTCAACCGCTTCTTCTAAACTGCTTACAACCTTAACAGCGAGGACATAGTCTAAAAACTCAGTGTCAAAGTCTTGGGCCTCAGCTGCTTGACCTGAAAGAAACTGACTTGCTTTTTCATCCAAGCGGAATTGAATCGGTTCCAGCCCATCTTCTTTCCGACTTGTAACCAGAACTTGCTCCAAGCGAGGAAGGAAATCCGCTGCCTTGTCTTCATGAACCAATAAAACCTCCATAGCATTGCAGACAGAAGGACGACTGGTTTTAGCATTGTTTATGATAGATAAAGCCTTGTTTTCATCGGCATCCTTGTCCACATAAACATGGACAATACCAGTTCCTGTCTCAATAACAGGTACGATAGCATTTTCAACCACCGCATTGATCAAGCCAGCTCCTCCACGAGGAATGAGAAGGTCTAGATAGCCCTTGGCCTTCATCATAGCATAGCTACTTTCTCGACTGGTATCTTCCACCAGTTGAATCACCTCTGGATGGATGGTAGTCGTCTCCAAACCTTTCTTCAAGGCTGTGACAATAGCATGAGCTGTTTGGTAGGCGTCCTTACCACTACGAAGAACAACCGCATTGCCACTCTTGAGAGCCAAAGTAGCCGCATCAGAAGTTACATTCGGACGGCTTTCATAGATAATACCGATAACACCCATTGCCACACGTTTCTTGGTAATAAGCAAGCCATTATCAAGATGACTTGTCTCTAGGACTTCACCAATGGGATCTGGTAAAGCAACCACTTCACGAATCCCTCTTGCCATCGCTTCTATACGTTCCGCATCCAAATAAAGACGGTCTAACATGACATCTGAGATCTTCCCCTTGGCTGCTGCCATATCAAGAGCATTGGCCGCTAAAATTTCCTCACTAGCTGCCAATAAATGATCAGCCATGGCTAGCAAGGCTTGGTTTTTCACTGTTTCACTAGCAGTGTTAATTGATTTTTTAACAGCCTGTACCTGTTCAAATTGTTCTTGTGTACTTACCATCGTTCACCTCTAAAATTCTGTAAAGAGCAGCTGGATTTCAGGAGTGATGGAAATCCAGTCATCACGGTGAATCAAGACTCCCTTAGCTTTTTGAGAACGGAGCATATCTTCTAGGGCTGAAACGCCAAATTGGACACGTCCCTTTCCAAGAGATTGACCCGTTTCTTTATCTGCTACTGTGACAATATCATGGTAAGAGAAGTTCCCTTCCACTTCTACCACACCTGATAAAAGGAGGCTTTTCCCGTTTTTTGAAAGTGCTTCTGCGGCTCCACCATCTACCCAAATCGTTCCCTGACTTTGAGCATAGAAGGCTAGCCATTGTTTCTGGGTACGAAGACCCTTCTCTTGCGCAACAAAGAAGGAACCGTACTTGGTCTCGTTCGCTGCCTCAATCAAGGCATCTGATTTCATGGACGAGCAGATATAGACTGGCACACCCGACTCCGTCGCGATCGTAGCCGCCTTGATCTTAGTCAACATCCCACCGGTCCCATTAGATGAACCTGCTCCACCAGCCATATCAATAATCTCACGATTGATGGTCTCGATTTTCTCAAGTCGTTTGGCTCTTGGATCTGAGTTGGGATTGCCAGTATAGAGACCATCTACATCTGTCAAGAGAACCAAAAGGTCTGCCTGCACCATAGCCGCTACCTGAGCACTCAGAGTATCATTGTCCCCAACCTTGAGCTCATCAATAACGACACTGTCATTCTCGTTGATGATAGGAATGGCACCACGATGAAGCAATACAGACAAAGCCTGGTGGGCGTTCTTATAACGACGTTTATCTACAAAATCATCCTGTGTCAGCAAGATTTGCGCGGAGACGATTTGGCGCATGAGGAGGTTAGTCGTGTATTCTTCTAGGAGTAAACCTTGTCCTACTGCAGCCGAAGCCTGCTTATCTGCAATCTTGGTCGGACGTTTTTTAAAGCCCAAAGCTCCAAAGCCAGCTGCTACTGCCCCAGAAGAAACCAAAATCAACTCATGCCCAGCTTCATGCAACATAGCTAATTGTTGGGTAATTGCCTTTACTTTACTCCTTGATAAACTTCCGTCTTCATTTGTCAAGGACGAAGTCCCCACCTTAAAGACGATTCGTTTGTACTTCATATTCTCACTCCGATTCTTCATATTTATCCATTATAACATGAATGCTTTAAAATAGAAAAGACTTGAAATAAAAAAGGTTGAGACAGGCATCTCAACTCTTTTATCTATTCTCAGTTTGACGTAATCTTTCCAGCGTTTCTTTAAAAATCTCTGGAATATCTGCCGTGAACTCCATAGTTTCACCTGTTCTCGGATGGGTAAATCCTAGAGTTTTAGCATGGAGAAATTGTCCATATCCTTTCAAGGTCTTGCGAGGACCGTAAACCTCATCCCCAGCGACTGGATGCCCAATATAAGCCATATGAACACGGATTTGGTGGGTACGCCCTGTTTCCAGTTGCAACTCTAGCAAACTATAATCTCCAAAGCGTTCCAAGACTTGAAAACGAGTCACTGCTGGCTTCCCTTTAGCAGTCACTGCCTGTTTCTTACGGTCTTTTTCACTACGACCAATCGGAGCTTCAATGACACCACGATCATTGGGAAGATTGCCATGAACAATCGCCCAATATTTGCGGAGAGACTTTTTATCCTTGAGTTCTTGGGCAAGTGCTAAGTGAGCCTCATCATTCTTAGCAATCATAAGGAGACCTGACGTGTCCTTGTCAATGCGATGAACGATACCCGGTCGGAGAACACCATTGATACCTGACAAGTCCTTGATATGGTACATGAGGGCATTGACCAAGGTTCCGCTAGTATGACCGGCGCTGGGATGAACCACCATGCCTTGAGGTTTGTTAACAACGGCTACATCCTCATCTTGGTAGATAATCTCGAGTGGCAGATTCTCAGCCACATACTCTAAAATCTCTGGTTCTGGCACATGGTAGGTGACGATATCCCCCTCTTGGACAGTGTATTTGGCTTTCTTGGCTTGCCCATTCACCAAGACTTGTCCAGCCTTGATTTGTTCATTCGCGAGACTGCGTGACAATTCTGTCAGATCCGACAGAGCCTTGTCTAGACGTTGCCCACCAGTTTCAATTTTTATTTCCATTTACTTCCTCTTTAAGCATTGCAATCAATAAAACAATGACACCAACTGTCAAATAGCTGTCAGCAACATTGAAAATCGCAAAGTTGATAAAGTCTAGGTGAAACATATCCACCACAAAACCTTGACTCATTCTGTCGATAAAGTTGCCCAGACCTCCCGCTATTATCAGGGTCAGTCCAAAAACCAACCAGAGAGAATCCTCCATGTGTTTATGTAAATACCAAATGGCACCTACCATGACGACCAGTGTAATGACAGCAAATAACCACTGCTGATCTTGCAGCATGGAGAAGGCTGCTCCTCTATTTTGCAGATAGGTCAAGCTAACGAGATTGGGTACCCACGAACGCACTTCACCCAGTGGAATCTGTTGGACAACATAATTTTTGACCAACTGATCCAACCCAATCAAAAGCAGTATAATGACTGCCACTATTCCTCTTTTTTTCATGATTTCCTCTTCTGATCAAAATATTCTTGCATAACCTCAACGAAAAGAGTACCAGCTTGGCTAAGCTCCACTTCTTCCCGTTTGACATAGACCATGCGGTTATCTAGATTATCCTTGAGACGAATGACTGTAATCCCATTGACACTGTCACTATCTAAAAATCCTGAACCTGTCGCATAAGCATCCGTCCGCTCCAAAATACCATTCAAAGTAGCACGGTCCGTCACATTGAACATCTGCGAGCTCGCGCTAGTGTCGACAAAGTTCTCTGAATAATAAAGGTACTCATCCTTTTCCTGAGTGAAACGAACTGTTGGTAAATCCGCTAAATCCTCCATGACCAATTCCTCTTTCTGTGCTAAAGGATGACCCTCTCGGAGATAAATGTGGGTATGGAAGGGAATCAATTCAATGACCTCTAGGCCTAGCTTTTCAACCCGTTGCATGATGCCCTTTTTATTTTGGTTGTTGAGGTAGATAATCCCAATCTCACTATGTCCTTGGGCCACTTCGTCTAAAATTTGAACTGTGGTAGACTCAAAAATACGAAAGTTCTTATAATCAGGATAACGTTCTGAAAAGGCCGTAATGGTTGGTGGCAAGAAGTCATAGTGCTGGCTGGCAATAGAAAATTCATCCTTTTCTTCCTCAGGATTAGCATACTGATTTTGAAAAACATCAAAGCCTTTGACCAATTCTTGCGCTTTCTCATAAAATTCCATTCCACGACGAGTCAAAAATGTTCCTGAACTCGTCCGACGGAAAATTTTAAAACCCAGCTCTTTTTCCAAATCGCGCACAGAAATAGATAGACTCGGCTGACTAACATACATCTTTTCAGCGGCTTCACGGAAAGTACCACTATTAGCAATGGCCACAACATAGCGTAATTGTTGAATGTTCATCTTTTACCCCCAACTTCTCTATCTGTTCATTATACCATATTTCAGAAATTTTCCACTTAGGAAAAATAATGTCACTCATAAAATTCATCTATACTAGTAACAAAAAATTATGAGTACCAAACCAAAAAATAGGCTCTCCGAAAACTCGGAAAGCCTTATTTTATGCTACTTCTAGCTTACTCGCCTTTTCATTTCAAGGCTCGGGATAAAAAGGTTCACTGAACCTTTTTATTTTGCGATTGGGTAAACAGAAACTTGTTTTTTATCGCGACCTTTACGTTCAAAGCGTACTACGCCTTCAACTTTAGCGAACAAAGTATCGTCTCCACCACGTCCAACGTTTACACCTGGGTAGATGTGTGTACCACGTTGACGGTAAAGGATTGATCCACCTGTTACAGTTTGTCCGTCAGCTGCTTTAGCTCCAAGACGTTTCGCTTGTGAATCACGTCCGTTTGATGTAGAACCTCCACCTTTTTTGTGGGCGAAAAGTTGCAAGTTGTTAAGAGTCATTTTTAACATAATGTTTTCCTCCGTGTTAGTTTTCTGTGATAACTCTGGTTTGGACGAACTCAGAAGAGTTCTCCGATAAGTTTGCCATACCTAAGAAAAATGATTCGAAGAATAACTGGGTCATTTCTCTCTGGTGCGAAGGAAGATCCGCTGGTATTTCAACCTTTAGATAGCCACCTTCATCTTCGTTTAATTCTAAGATTGGTTCATAGCCTGCAAATTTCTCAATGGAATTGATAAAGTTAATGGCAAGCGTAGAAACCGATGCACACACGACATCTAAGCCGTATTCGCCACTTTCAGCGTGTCCAGTAATTTCCGCACTCCTCAGCTCGCCATCTTCGGCTCTCTCAAAGACTGCTTGTATCATGTGTTCTCCTTAAAATTAAGCGTTGATCGCGTTGATGACAACTTTTGTATATGGTTGACGGTGACCTTGTTTACGGTGGCTACCTTTTTTAGGTTTGTACTTGTAAGTAACAACTTTCTTTTGTTTTCCTTGTTTTTCAACAGTTCCAACTACAGTAGCTCCAGCAACAAGTGGAGTTCCGACAACAGTGTTTTCACCACCAACAAGAACAACTTCGTTAAAAGTAACTTCTTGACCAGCTTCAACGTTCAATTTTTCAACGTAAACTGCTTGACCAACTTCAACTTTAACTTGTTTTCCGCCAGTTTTGATAATTGCGTATGTGCTCATTATGCACCTCCTATGATTTTTAGGGTTTCCCCGTATTTTTGTGAAGACTCGCCTAGCATCGTGGGACGAACCACTTAAAAGAAGAGCTCTAAGTATAACAAAGTTTAAATTTTGTATACGATGAGCAACGATGTTCGTGCGGTTGCACAGGACTGTGCATAGTCAACTCTTCGATTATAGCATATCTTCTTTTTTCTTACAAGTAAAATCAATTAAAATTAAGCTTTTTCTTTCCCTTTTTTTCTCCAAGAAGCAAAAAGCATGCTGAAGTAAAAGATACTCATCATAAGAGGAACACCTAGAATTGTCTTTTCCTGATAATAAATCGTCAGATAAGCTGAAAAAACAACTCCGAAGACAAAACTGCTAAGCAAGCTAACAAAAATCAAGCCCTCTCGTAGGAAAGGCGTATGCTTAGTCCGGAAATAATCTCCAAAAGCTAACATAGTACGTTTGATATTCCCTGTCATAAAAGCATTATTATAGGCAATCCCTGACACTTCTCCAAAAGCAGTTGTCACCAGCCCCATACAGAAGGCCAAGGGCGGTACGAGATAGATATCCTCTACAGTTTGCGGCACAAACCCTATAATTAGGGACAGGACTGCAAGTGGAATTACGGACAAAATTGGCTTTTTAACAATTCTCAATTTTTCCTTATAAATAGTTAATAAAAGGACTCCCATCATAAAAGCTAGCAAGGTCATTACTTTAGCACTGGCATCTGACACATTGTGTTGAATGAGTCCTACTGATAGAAAAACCACATTCCCAGTCTGTCCTGCCACCAGGGTATTTCCTCGCACGATAAAGGTATAGGCATCTACATATCCTGCGCAAAAAGTCAAAAAAAGCGCTAGTCTCTTAGACTGACGTGATATTTTTCTTATTGGTAATAATCTCATTTTCTCCCCCTTTTCATTTCATCTACTTATCTAAACATTGTACCACTTTCTCCAAGAAATGCGTAGTTCATTTGAAAATTTTTACCATCTGTTGGATAGTCCTTCTTTTCTATGATATAATGAAGGAAGGAATTGAAGTCGGAAAAGGAGTATCTATGCTTAAATTAGGTGTCATCGGAACTAGCGCTATCAGCCATCATTTTATAGAAGCAGCCCATGCTAGCGGAGAATACCAGCTGGTCGCAGTCTATTCTAGAAAACGAGAAACTGCTGCAACCTTTGCTTCTCGCTATCAGAATATCCAACTCTTTGATCAATTAGAAGACTTCTTTAAGTCTTCCTTTGATGTAGTCTATATCGCCAGTCCAAACTCCTTGCATTTTGTTCAAGCCAAGGCTGCCTTGTCTGCTGGTAAGCACGTCATTCTTGAAAAACCAGCTGTCACTCAGCCACAAGAATGGCTGAATCTAATTCAAACAGCTGAGAAAAATAATTGTTTTATCTTTGAGGCGGCTCGTAATTACCACGAGGAAGCTTTTACCACTATTAAGAATTTTTTGGCAGACAAGCAAATCTTGGGAGCAGATTTCAATTATGCCAAGTATTCTTCCAAGATGCCTGATTTGTTGGCTGGACAGACGCCAAATGTCTTTTCAGACCGTTTTGCTGGCGGAGCTCTTATGGACTTGGGGATTTATCCTCTCTACGCTGCCGTTCGCCTCTTTGGAAAAGCTCAGGACCCGACCTATCAGGCTCAACAGCTTGACAATAGCATTGACCTAAATGGTGATGGTATCCTCTTCTACCCTGACTTTCAAGTTCATATCAAGGCTGGGAAAAACATCACTTCCAATCTTCCTTGTGAGATTTACACAGCAGATGGAACCTTAACCCTTAACACGATTGAACATGTCCGCTCAGCTATTTTTAGCGACCACCAAGGAAATCAAGTCCAGCTCCCTATCCAACAAGCTCCCCATACGATGACTGAGGAAGTTGCTGCATTCGCACAGATGATCCAGCAACCAGACCAGACGCTCTACCAGAACTGGCTGGATGATGCAGGCTCTGTTCATGATTTACTCTATACCATGCGCCAGTCTGCTGGCATTAGATTTGAGGCAGAAAAATGAAAACCAAACTACCTACTGAATGGCAAGAACTGAGTGACCAACTCGGTTTCCAAGAATTCACCCCCATTCAAACTCAACTATTTGAGCCCATTCTTGCTGGAGAAAATCTCCTAGGAGTGAGCCCAACAGGAACTGGTAAGACCTTAGCTTACCTCCTGCCAAGTCTTCTCAGACTACAAAAGAAAAAAGCCCAGCAACTCTTGATTCTAGCACCAAATACGGAACTTGCTGGACAGATTTTTGATGTATGTAAAACGTGGGCAGAGGCTATCGGCTTGACTGCTCAGCTCTTCCTATCAGGTTCCAGTCAGAAACGTCAGATTGAACGCCTAAAAAAAGGACCAGAAATTCTGATTGGAACTCCTGGCCGTATCTTTGAACTGGTTAAATTGAAAAAAATCAAGATGATGAATGTGGGAACCATCATCCTGGATGAATTTGACCAATTGCTCGATGATTCTCAGATTCACTTTGTCGAGAAAATCACTCACTACGCACCTCGTGACCACCAACTCATCTACATGAGTGCGACGACCAAGTTTGACCAAGAAAAGATTGCACCAAACACGCGCAACATTGATCTCTCTGATCAAAAACTGGACAACATCCAACATTTCTACATGCAGGTAGACCAACGTCACCGAGTAGATATGCTACGAAAACTAGCTCATGTAGAGGATTTCCGCGGACTAGTTTTCTTTAATAGCCTATCAGATCTTGGAAGTGCAGAAGAAAAATTACAGTATCGCGATATCTTGGCTGTTTCCCTCGCTAGCGATGTCAATATTAAATTTCGAAAAGTTATCTTGGAAAAGTTTAAAGATAACCAACTGACCCTGCTCCTTGCAACTGACCTTCTGGCTCGTGGAATTGATATCGATAGCCTAGAATGTGTCGTAAACTTTGACGTCCCAAGAGATACTGAAACCTACACTCACCGGGCAGGACGTACAGGTCGCATGGGTAAAGAGGGCTATGTCATCACTCTTGTAACCCATCCTGAAGAACTTAAAAAAATCAAAAAATTCGCAAGTGTACGTGAAATTGTTCTAAAAAATCAAGAACTCTATATCAAATAAGGTTGGCATTGGCCAACCTTTTTCTTATCCCCAAGTAATTTCTAATTGATAGCTGGCAAAGGGCTGTCCCTCTTGGTTTTGCAGTTGATAGGCTAGCTCAATCTTCTGTCTTTCAACTTCATAGCGACTGGTTTGAATAACAAACTCCTGTATGCCCATGGGAGTCGGAATATAGGCTAAACTATCACTCTCCTTTAGAAAACGCATGATGGTCTTCGGATTGGAGAAACGTGTCATCACCAGTTCTTCTTCATGAAACTTGAGAACCACTTTTTCCTTTTCCTCATTATAAAAGAGTAAATAGCTATAATCCCCTTTATCACGCACTTCCACATCATAGAGTTGGTCAATGACTTCCAACTGTTCATCAAACTGAATTGTATTTCGCATTCGAATCTTCACGTCTCATCCTCTTTCATCTCTCTTATTTTTTCTATTTTACCAAAAAGATAGGAATTTTGCTATAATGGTCATATGAACGAAAAAGTATTCCGTGACCCAGTTCACAACTACATCCATGTAAACAACCAGGTCATCTATGACTTGATCAATACAAAGGAATTTCAACGTCTGCGCCGCATCAAGCAACTGGGTACATCCAGCTATACCTTTCATGGTGGAGAGCACAGTCGCTTTTCTCACTGCCTGGGTGTCTATGAGATTGCCCGTCGCATCACAGAAATTTTTGAAGAAAAATATGCTGACGAGTGGGATCCTGCTGAATCCCTCTTAACCATGACCGCTGCTCTTCTACATGATTTGGGGCACGGTGCCTATTCACATACCTTTGAAAATCTCTTTGATACAGACCACGAAGCCATCACTCAGGAAATTATCCAGAGTCCAGAAACGGAAATTCACCAAGTCCTGCTACAAGTAGCGCCAGATTTCCCGGAAAAAGTAGCCAGTGTTATCAACCATAGCTACCCTAACAAGCAGGTGGTGCAACTCATTTCCAGTCAAATCGATGCGGACCGCATGGACTATCTCTTGCGTGACTCCTACTTTACAGGAGCTTCATACGGACAATTTGATTTGACGCGCGTCCTCCGAGTTATCCGTCCAGTCACAAATGGCATTGCCTTTCAGCGTAATGGTATGCACGCCATCGAAGACTACGTTCTTAGTCGCTATCAGATGTATATGCAGGTTTATTTCCATCCAGCAACACGCGCCATGGAAGTTCTCCTACAAAATCTCCTCAAACGCGCCAAGGAACTCTATCCTGAAGACAAGGATTTCTTTGCGCGAACATCCCCACATTTGCTACCTTTTTTTGAAAAGAAAGTCACTCTAGCTGACTATTTATCTCTTGATGATGGCGTGATGAATACCTACTTCCAGCTCTGGATGGCCAGCCCTGACAAGATTTTAGCTGATCTTTCACAACGTTTTGTCAACCGCAAGGTCTTCAAATCCGTAACTTTTTCTAAGGAAGATCAAGACCAGCTTGCTACTTTACGAAGCTTGGTAGAGGAGGTCGGATTTAACCCTGATTATTATACAGCAATCCATAAGAACTTTGATCTGCCATATGATATTTACCGACCTGAGTCTGAAAAACCACGAACCCAAATCGAAATCTTGCAAAAAAATGGGGAGCTAGCAGAACTCTCAAGTCTTTCTCCTATCGTTCAGTCCTTAGCTGGCAGTCGACATGGAGACAATCGTTTCTACTTTCCCAAAGAAATGTTGGATGAAAATAGCATCTTTGCCAGCATCACCCAGCAATTTCTAAGCTTAATTCAAAATGATCATTTTACCCCAAATAAGAACTAATAGAGGAAATTTATGAGTATCAAATTAATCGCTGTCGATATTGATGGCACACTTGTCAATAGTAAAAAAGAAATCACACCTGAAGTATTTTCAGCTATCCAAGATGCCAAAAAAGCTGGTGTCAAAGTCGTTATTGCAACCGGTCGCCCCATCGCTGGCGTTGCCAAACTCCTTGATGACTTACAACTTAGAGACGAAGGAGACTATGTCGTGACCTTTAATGGAGGTCTTGTCCAAGAAACAGCGACAGGTCATGAGATTATCCGTGAAACCTTGGACTATGCAGACTATCTAGATATCGAATTTCTCAGTCGCAAACTCGGTGTCCACATGCACGCCATTACCAAGGACGGTATCTACACTGCCAATCGCAATATCGGAAAATACACGGTGCACGAATCAACCCTCGTCAGCATGCCCATCTTCTACCGTACTCCTGAAGAAATGGCTGGCAAGGAAATTGTCAAATGTATGTTTATCGATGAACCAGAAATTCTCGATGCTGCGATTGAAAAGATACCAGCAGAATTTTACGAACGCTACTCCATCAACAAATCTGCTCCTTTCTACCTTGAACTCCTTAAAAAGAATGTAGACAAGGGTTCAGCAATCACTCACCTAGCTGAAAAACTCGGATTGACCACAAATGAAACCATGGCGATTGGTGACGAGGAAAATGATCGTGCCATGCTGGAAGTCGTTGGTAATCCTGTTGTCATGGAAAATGGAAATCCAGAACTCAAAAAAATCGCCAAATACATCACCAAAACAAATGATGAATCTGGCGTTGCCCATGCTATCCGAACGTGGGTATTGTAAAAAAGTAAGAATAGATAAAACCCGCTCAGCTAAGCGGGTTTTGTATGAATATATCACAATGAGAGTAAATTAATAAATTGAATTGCAGTTGTACAGTTACTTAAATCTTGAGAGTACAAAAACTCTCAGGGTTATCTAACCCTTTGAAAATAAGTTGTACAGTTACTTAAATCTTGAGAGTACAAAAACATAGAGGTCAAACGAATTGAAAATCTCTATGTTGTACAGTTACTTAAATCTTGAGAGTACAAAAACACATCGTCGTCTGATAATGGTTTACCGTCGGTTGTACAGTTACTTAAATCTTGAGAGTACAAAAACCTAATTGACTGACTTTGTCCACTGAGAGGAGTTGTACAGTTACTTAAATCTTGAGAGTACAAAAACCAGTCGGATTTTCCGATGTTCGTATCTACTGTTGTACAGTTACTTAAATCTTGAGAGTACAAAAACTATATAGGAATTTGATGTAAATATATGTAAGTTGTACAGTTACTTAAATCTTGAGAGTACAAAAACAATCGATGATAACGGCGTTGAAGGATTTTTGTTGTACAGTTACTTAAATCTTGAGAGTACAAAAACAGCAATCGGACGGAACGAAAAAACTATATCGTTGTACAGTTACTTAAATCTTGAGAGTACAAAAACCTGGACGTCGGTCAGTGGGTGACCATTAAGTTGTACAGTTACTTAAATCTTGAGAGTACAAAAACTTTCATTTTGATTTCTCCTTCATCTATCTTGTTGTACAGTTACTTAAATCTTGAGAGTACAAAAACAAGGTTGGAATAATTACATACAACCAATTAGTTGTACAGTTACTTAAATCTTGAGAGTACAAAAACTTTCTCCTGATCCGTAAAATCCGTTTTTTCGTTGTACAGTTACTTAAATCTTGAGAGTACAAAAACTCGAGGGTGATAACTCAATGATTTGGTATAGTTGTACAGTTACTTAAATCTTGAGAGTACAAAAACAAATCGTGATAATTTCGAAAAGAAGGCATAGTTGTACAGTTACTTAAATCTTGAGAGTACAAAAACTCATCTTACTTTTCCTCTCTTTTCTTCGTAGTTGTACAGTTACTTAAATCTTGAGAGTACAAAAACTGTGCTGATAGTAGACGAATGGCAGAACATGTTGTACAGTTACTTAAATCTTGAGAGTACAAAAACTGAGAAACTGCTTTGGCAAAGGTTGTGAAAGTTGTACAGTTACTTAAATCTTGAGAGTACAAAAACTGTTCATTCATGCTGTTTTCTCCAATTTTTGTTGTACAGTTACTTAAATCTTGAGAGTACAAAAACGGATTTACTAACTCATTGATCAATTCAAGAGTTGTACAGTTACTTAAATCTTGAGAGTACAAAAACCCCTTTTTGACTTGATTTTGAAGATATCTAGTTGTACAGTTACTTAAATCTTGAGAGTACAAAAACTATATCCTAACTTTTCTTCTAAAATATTTAGTTGTACAGTTACTTAAATCTTGAGAGTACAAAAACTTCAAATTCTTCTGAACTTCACTAGCATAAGTTGTACAGTTACTTAAATCTTGAGAGTACAAAAACTACGAAAGAGAGGGCAACTAATGGCTCAGAGTTGTACAGTTACTTAAATCTTGAGAGTACAAAAACTAGCTTCTGTAGCAATTTTAGAGAAGCGATGTTGTACAGTTACTTAAATCTTGAGAGTACAAAAACCTCATACGCTACCTCCTTAAGCTACAACAGGTTGTACAGTTACTTAAATCTTGAGAGTACAAAAACTCTTTTTGTGTTATAATAAAGTCAAATAATGTTGTACAGTTACTTAAATCTTGAGAGTACAAAAACTAGGAGTAAATGAAATACCAGACTTGCCAGGTTGTACAGTTACTTAAATCTTGAGAGTACAAAAACAGATAACCAGCGTCATCTTGTAACTTGCTGGTTGTACAGTTACTTAAATCTTGAGAGTACAAAAACAATCGTCTGTGAGGGATTCTAAGCGCTTCAGTTGTACAGTTACTTAAATCTTGAGAGTACAAAAACAGATGAAATGTTAGCTAATAGATTCCAAAGGTTGTACAGTTACTTAAATCTTGAGAGTACAAAAACTGGGTGTACCGTTCAAAATCAAGCGATAATGTTGTACAGTTACTTAAATCTTGAGAGTACAAAAACTTGATGTAAGTACTAGAGCTGCACGAGCATGTTGTACAGTTACTTAAATCTTGAGAGTACAAAAACCAAGTGTCGTTACATATACATCTTTACCATGTTGTACAGTTACTTAAATCTTGAGAGTACAAAAACACACCGTCGGTTTCTTTTTGACCCAGCTTGGTTGTACAGTTACTTAAATCTTGAGAGTACAAAAACGACTGAAAATGGTTGGTATTTTATGAAAGAGTTGTACAGTTACTTAAATCTTGAGAGTACAAAAACTTTCATCCTCCTAGCTGACTAATCGTTTTAGTTGTACAGTTACTTAAATCTTGAGAGTACAAAAACAAATTGAAGAACTCGATCCACTCACTCAACGTTGTACAGTTACTTAAATCTTGAGAGTACAAAAACTGTTTCATTGTTTATCTCCTTTTTATTATGTTGTACAGTTACTTAAATCTTGAGAGTACAAAAACTTGGCTAGGCTTGTACTTATTGCCACCCAGTTGTACAGTTACTTAAATCTTGAGAGTACAAAAACAGGCACTCGCTGAACATACCGTAGGATACAGTTGTACAGTTACTTAAATCTTGAGAGTACAAAAACCTCAAATCCGTCAATTTTGATTTTTGTACCCTCAAAAATATTATAAATTCTTAAATCCCACTCGTCAATACTATTCTTTCAAATATTTCAATAACATTGGATTGATTGATTCAATACGAAATTTTGTTTTCATTTCATACTGATACAAATTATTCAAAATTTTCAAGACTACTTGATCCTCTATAGATAAACTCATGTGGAGAATGTCAGAACTAAATAAATAGGGGCCAACCTTTCTTAAAGAAGTTAAAAAGTCTTGTTCATCAGGTATTTGATTTATTGGATATTGATTACTAAATCGTTCATACATAAATTCTAAAGAATAAAAATGATCGGCATAATCAGAAACGATATTAATCTCCTCGATTACTTCTTTAGTTACATGAAGGTAACCTTCATTTGAAGGAAACAACACAATATATAATGAATTACTATGATTGGTAAGAAACTCCATTTTTTCGCAACATTCAACAAAATCATTATAGGATAAAAAATCATCCAAATTTCGTAAGACAAGCAAGAACTTTTCAGAACTGTTCGTCGCAATAACTTCTAACATGGAAAGAAATAATAAAAACTTTGTCTTATTGTCTACAAATTCAAAGGATATATTTTTATCATTTTTTCCAAAGTATGGTAAAAAATTTTTTTGAATTAATTGATCCGTATTAAAATATTTTGCTTCAGTATGATAGATAATATCATCGATTTGAAGATTCAACTTCTGATTCAATAAAAGTGAAATCCTATCTAGATTGTCATTGATATTTTCAATTTGCTCCATTATCTCTATAGAATTAATCTTTTTCTTTATATAATCATAGGCAACTGTTCCTTTTTTATATTCCATTTGTTCAATTAAATCATTGATACTGGACACTTGAATAATACTGAATTCTGACCGGGAAACCATTGTATCGTCTATCAGTATTTTAGGTTCATTTTGTTCAAATAGAACTAAATCTTCCTCACTATATTTTTTTCCTCCAAAATACCATAATAGTATCTGCCAAATATAGTACTTTAGTTGCTGATCTTGTCCTATAATTTGAGTAAATTGACCAAAACTTAATGAAATATTATCCTTGTATGGATGACTAATATTCATTTTCATATAACTACCAACTTATTATCACTGACTACTTCTTCTTGCTTTGTTTTTCCACCAATGATTAAAACCATTTCAGAAAATTGTTTCTCAGTCACTGCTAGCAAACGGACATTCCCACTTGGCAGATTACTCTGACTTAATTTTTTATAGAATTTACTAGCAAAACTTCGGTTCGGACAGGTTCTATAATAAACAGAAAACTGTAACATTTCAAAACCATTTGCAATTAAATCTTTCCGAAAATTACGATAGACTCTTTTTTCTTGATTTGTTTCCATTGGTAGATCAAAAAAACACAATAATCTCAATGCTTCATACCTCATTTCTTTAGCTCCATTCTACACTCGACACCATTGGACAGTAAAATTTACTAGTATCCTTATCAGAGATACATTTTAGAAAACCTTTGACATATTTATCCATTGCTACCGTTACAGAACACGTTTCTTTCCCATAACGTATCTTTGCGTTCAGTGTATCTGTCAACGCTAGACGAAATTCATATTTCAAATACTCTTCATCTCGTAAATTTTGATAGACCCAGACATCGATAATCTGCCGAAAAGGTTCCATTAGGTCATCAACCAAGTTAAATTGGTTATATTCATTCTTATGAAAAATTCCTATTAAGGGATTTAACCCATACCCAGAAATAATACGTGCCATCTGAGCTCTCATAATCGCATAACCATAATTTAGACCAGCATTGATGACATCCGTTTCCTGTTGTGTAAGACGTACGAATTTTTTTCCAAAGAGTTCGTTAAAATAGACTTTTGCAGCATGGCCTTCACGATTGGTTTTATCTCCATATTCAATATGATCTTTATAGTTTGCTAATAATTGAATGCAATCAATGTTCTTCTCAAACATTGAAAGGACATCTTGCTGATTGTTTATTTTGAAATAGGTTACTATCTGCCATAACTTGTCTTTTTGTTCCTGCGTCCACAATAATTGCTCCTGTAATTTTTTATAGGCTCTAAAATGGCCATTTTGAGAATGATAAATTCCAGTAGGCAAGTGCTCATTATCACAGACAATCAAGGCAATATTATACTTACTTAAAGCACTTAATAACCTTAAAGTTACAACAGTCTCCCCTCCTTCTGCTACAATTATCGAAATATCACTCAGTGGGATAATATAGTCTTGACCCATTTTCTTAATTAAAAGGTTATCTAACTTTAATTGCATTTTTTCACTCTGACAGATATGCACAATTCTCCAAGTCATCGTATTTTCCTCTTTCACAAAACGAAAACACCCCGCCATAAATGACAGGGTGTTGAATTCGGCATGAAGCCTTATCTTTGTAGCTTCTGCAAGATTTAAGTAACTGTGTAAGGCGTCCCTTACAGTTACTATTATAATACATTGTACAAGCGTTTGCAACTCTTTTTTTAATATTTTTTAAAATTTGAGTTTTGGTTCGTCACCCTCTTTTTTAATGATATGTTTTTTACCCAAAACATCTGTTTTAACTTTAAAAATAGAAATATTTGATTTATTTAATCCTTTCAAACACTGTCCTCCTTTTGCAACATTTCCAAAGATTGTTATCAATGACTGGTTACCATCAAATTTGGCTTTATCATAAGGTTTTAGTTCTACATAATGTCTCACATTTGGCATTGTTCTAGATAAGAATCTAAAAATCTGTTTCTCGTCATTTTTCGTATCCTTAATTAAAAGCAAGTCATTTTTATATAAGGTAAATTTGAATTCTGACTGCTCGCCCACTCCTTCTTTTTCTTTAATTTCATTATATTTATCAATAGTTATAGAATAAGTCCCAGTCTTCTTTTCAAATTGTAAATCTGCATATTTTAATCCAAGCAACTCATACTTCTCCGTCTGATGATTAAAATAGACATCTGTTCTCCAAGGATTTAATTGACGTAGGATTACTTTATTTTTACTATTAGAAGGAGTTATGTTAATAAATGATTCAGGAATATTTTTATCATAATATTTCAAACTTTTAATTTCTGGTCCATTACCTTTTTTACTGTACTTGCGAATAGGCCCATTTTCTTGTCGATATTTCTCAAAAGGATTGCAAGGAATCTCTTTGTTTTTATCGTTCAATTCTTTAGAAGGATAGGTTCTTAAAATTTCTTCAATCACTTTTTCAAATGTTTGTGGATCTTTATGATACATTAAGAATTTGCTCTTGTCTTTATTGTAAATTTTAATGAAAGCATCATATCCCGCTTGACTATAAATATCTTTAATCTTACCTAAAACATAAGTTTCTTCGGATTTATCTTTATCCAACTTTGCTTTTCTTGTTGCATAAATCGTAGCATCTGAAATTTTTCGATTAAATTTTGAATCTACTTGATAAGAAAATAGAATACTATCCTCAAACTTCTTGCTACGCAATGTATCAACAAAATGGTCATAAGGAGCTTTAAACACTAACTCTTTGTATTCATCATCACTTAATGAAATAATTTCCCCAGTCTCTGAATCAACGAATTGTCCTTCTTTATAAGAAATCAAAGGATTATTCTGTTTTTTCCATAATCTTAATTGACTCGAAGCAGCAATAATTAAGGCATCCACAGCATGGTGGTGATAGGTTTCACGAGATTTTTCAAGTCCCCACTTTCTTCTTAGCTGAGAGGTAAATTGTCCACGTACCACCGAAATAGTTGTATCGAATTTATGCGCTTTATAAAAATCTTGTAGAGCATTTAAAACAACTCGAGAAGAATATCGAGTGTCAACTAAATTCCGTTCGATGAATTTCTGCTTCACTTCAATTTTACTAATATCTTCTTCCGTTAAAAGGTACTCTTTCTTTTTATTACCTAATAATTTAGACTCTTTTACATAAGATTTAAACTCACGGTAGGACCAACCATCATCCATACTATCTAAAGCCTGAAACGGTGTTCGCTGTCCCTTCTCCTGGTTTGCTGTAGCTAGAACCAATACTTTATTAGATAGACTATCATCAAACGATAAAGAAAGAGGTAAAATATGGTCAATTTCGTACTTGTACTGATTGTGAATTAAATCTGAAATTGGAATATTCTTCCCAGTATAGAGACACTTCTCTCCCTGCTGGTGCCATAAACGAATCTTAGTAGCCAATTCCTTATGCCCTTGAAAGATACTATCTGGTAATTCTTTTTTCCCATTGTATTGGAATGCAGCCTTTTCCATAGCAGTATTTTTCTCATCTTGGTTTGCTTTTTGACGTTTTATATAATCTTTCTTAGCATCTTCTTCGTTATTTTCTCGCGCCATTTCGATAACGATATTATCAAAGATACCATATTTTTTAGTTGCTTCGTTGATTATCTTTATGGCCTGTCTGACAGATTTTGCTACTACAGGGTTATAAATTTCTTCTGTTAATTCTTTTTCATCAATATACTTGCTTCTTTTTGATGTTTCTTTAGATTTTTGTTTCCCCAATCGTGTTAGAATTGTCATCTGCTCTTCTGAAGTTTCATAGAGTTCTGGTATCAATTCTATTATGAGTTTAAGAGAAAAATTATGCCATCCCTTACTAAATAGACCGCTATTATTTTTTCTAAATTGAACCAATTCAAGTACTTGGTCTTGACTAAAAGAATCCTTTAATTTTGTGTTAATCGCTTCTTCTATACCTTCTCGTTCAGTATTTAAAGTTAAAATATGGGCAAGCTCATCTAGAACATTTCTAGACAATTCCCCAACTGAAATTGTTTCTAGCGATTGCATTTTTCGATAGACTTCAAAAGTATGCATTTCAGGTTTATTGTTTACATCAACTCGATAACCACGTATCTGATCTACTGAAGTATCAATCATTTTAGCAATGTACTTCAATAAGGTTGAAGCTCCTAAGGTTTTAGCTTCCTTAGCATATTCAACAATAACTTTCTTTTGTTCCTCACTAAGTTTCTTCGTTTCTGTAGGAACTGTTAAATTATTTAAATCATTTAGTAAGTTAAACTCTTGAGCAGTATAGGAAGCTTTAGAGGCTCTGTATTCATTAGGATAAAATGTACATTTACCAATTAAAACACCAAAAATATTATCTAATGTTACGTACTCCCCTTTAGAGTCTTTATGAGTAGTAAACCGTCCATAATCCGTCCGAGATTTTTCATTTCCTGGTCCATGATAATATTTTCTTTTTCCTGTAAGAATTTTTAGATAATCCTCTATAAATTCATCCGTAATCTGATTATTAAATTCTTGCTGTTTTCTTAAAATTCTTTCAGCTTCCTTTTTATACGCAGATGTTGAAAAAACATTGATCAATCGGAGTTTTTCATCATTTTCCACAACAGTGAAATCTCCCCTTACCTGACCATATTTTTCGAAACGCTCTAGTTGGATTTGACCAGGTGCTTGTTCAGCAAGTAATTTTCTATTTTCCTCAACTGCCTTACCATAATCAGACGATACTGTACCCCCATCCTCAGAAGCATCATCCAAATAGCTAATACCACGTCTCTTAACAATGTTCTTTAAAGCTATGAACAGCTCTTCATTCGTTAGTTGCTGATCCAAGCCATCTACACGAAGTCGATATGGATTAAGATTAATGGATACCTTAGAAAAATCAGTTAACAAACCATAGTATTCAAATAGATCCTTAAGCCGAACACCACGGTGTTTTTTTCTACGATGTAATCGTCGAGCCTGTCTATTTTTTCTTCTTTCAACATTATTATCAGCTGTTGCAGCTGGAAAAAGACGAGAACTAGCATGAATAATTTTTCCAGAATTTTTTTCTAGAATTCCCACTCCTACGGATGCAATACCAATATCCAATCCTAAAACCAAACCATTCATAATTATACTCCTAACTAATCATCATATTAATTAAATTTTACTCCTTACTTCCTAAAAAATCAAATCATTATATGCAATTAACTAAAATATCCTGTCTTTTTATAATTATATGCAAATTCTCACGTTTTCATCATTTATAAAAAACAAAAAAGCGTGATCTCACGCTTTTTAAGTTCTATTTTAACTTGAGTGATTTCTACATAAAAATCAATAGTTTATATGCCCCCTGCAGGAATCGAACCTGCAACTACTCCTTAGGAGGGAGTTGTTATATCCATTGAACTAAGGGAGCTAGAGAAAAACCCTGCTGGGTAAGCAGAGTTTTTAGTCGAATTAACGACGGATTTCTTTGATACGAGCTGCTTTACCTTGAAGAGCACGCAAGTAGTACAATTTCGCACGACGTACTTTACCGTAACGAACAACTTCGATTTTTTCAACACGTGGAGTGTGGATTGGGAAGATACGCTCAACACCTACACCGTTAGAGATTTTACGAACTGTGTAGTTTTCTGAGATGCCAGCACCTTTACGTGCGATAACAACACCTTCAAAAATCTGGATACGTTCACGGTTACCTTCGACAACTTTCGCGTGTACACGAACAGTGTCACCAGGACGGAATGATGGGATATCTGTACGAAGTTGACCTTCAGTTAAGCTTTGGATTAATGGATTCATTTTATTCTCCTATCTTTGTCAATCTTGAGGAACCTTCCTCAGCGGATAAACTGTATTTTTGTGCGTCCATTACACACAAGATACAGTTTACCAAATTTCCACCTAAAAGTAAAGAAATTTATAGCAGAATTCCTAAAAAAATCGCTAGAAAACCACCTAGGTATGTTAAGATAAAATAGCTATAAAATACCTTTTTATCACTTAATAGTTTTTGCAGTTCGTCATTCAAGGTTGAAAAGGTCGTTAACCCTCCACAAAAACCTGTCGCTAGGATAGCATAGATTTCCTTGGACTCCACATGATTGTAGAGTAGGCCAATCAAAAAACAGCCTAGAAGATTGGCTATGAGAGTCCCTAAAGGCAATTTAGAATCTTGATTATAGCGAGAAAAGATATACCGTACTAGGGCCCCAAGCCCGCAGGCGATTGCAAGATAGATCATTACCATTTCTTCCTCCCTAGAAAATAAGCCAAGAACAGGCCTCCTCCAATGCTCAAAAGCAAATACAGGACCAAACTAAGATAACGCCCGGCATCCAGTAGTTTCACAGCATCCAAGAGCAGGCTAGAGAAGGTTGTTAAACCACCACAAAAGCCTGTACCCAGCGCCAAAACCAAGCCCTTACTGCTTCCCTTATAGACCAGATAACCTTTTACCAGATAGACCAAGCAGAAAATTCCCAGATAGTTGACAAGGAGGGTGCCCCAAGGAAAGTCTGGACTGGCTGGTAACCAAGTGGAAACCAGATAGCGGCCAAGGCCTCCCAACATAGCAGCTAAAAATATCCCTAGCGGATAGAATTGTTCTTTTTTCATTTGATGTTTTGATCCTGATAATCACGCGAACGTTTGAGAATATCTGAAAAAGTCGCAACAATGGTTTCTTGGTAACTCTTATTGGTTACACGACTCCTTACCTTTTCAAAAATGACTTCTTCTCGCTTACTATCTAAAATAGGTTTTCCTGAGGCTTTCTTATAGGCAACTACTCCCTCAACCAAATGCATTCGTTCTTCTAGGAGCTTGACAATTTGGTCGTCGATTTGATCAATTTCTTGGCGAATAATATCTAAATTCATACAGTCTCCTCCTTTATTTGAATTATTGTATCAAAAAGCCTCTAAATAGGCTAGTAAAATCCAAAAAACTAATAAAAAAACTGCACCGACTCCTTCCAGTCAGCGCAGTTTGATTCTTATCCTACTTTTGCAGCCAATTCTTCTGCGAATTGTTCCAAACGTTCGATGTCTTCTTCTTCGGCAGAAAGATCAACTTTAACACACTCTGAACCTTTTTCTGCTCCTGTCGCTACGAAAACGCGATCAAAGTCATCGACAGCCTTACAGAATTCGTCGTAGAAGGTATCACCTGAACCGACCACTCCATAGATTTTACCATTCAAGTTGAGGTCTGCTAGGTCTTCGTAGAAGTCCATCATCTCATCTGGCAATTCTCCATCTCCGTAGGTGTAAGTAGCAACGATTGCGATATCCGCTTCCAAGAAGTCTGAAGCGTCAACAGTCGTACATTCATCCACATCGACATCCAAGCCCAAGTCACGTAATTTGTCTGCTACAATATCTGCAATTTCTTCGGTATTACCGGTCATACTGGCAAATACAATTTTTGCTAATGCCATATCGTCCTCCTCAATTTATCTTTCTCCATTATATCATATCTTTTTCATTTTAAAAATAAAAATTCTTGTGCTACAATGAAATGAGAAAGAATTGAGGTTATTTATGGAAATTTGCCAGCAAATATTAGAGAAAATCAAAGAATACGATACTATTATCATTCATCGTCATATGAAACCAGATCCTGATGCCTTAGGGAGTCAAGTGGGCTTGAAAGCTCTTCTCACACACCATTTTCCAGAAAAGACTATCAAAGCAGTCGGTTATAACGAACCAACTCTAACCTGGATGGCGGAAATGGATCTTGTTGAAGATAGTGACTACCAAGGAGCTCTTGCTATTATTTGTGATACAGCAAATCGTCCTCGTATCGATGATAAACGTTATGAACAAGCTGATTTTACCATCAAAATCGATCACCATCCAAATGATGATGTTTATGGTGACCTATCTTGGGTGGATACAAGTTCAAGCAGTGCCAGTGAGATGATTACTCTATTTGCTCAAGAAAATCAGCTGGCTTTGTCTAGTGAAGCGGCACGACTTCTCTATGCAGGAATTGTCGGGGACACAGGGCGTTTTCTTTACCCGTCAACTAGTGCTCGTACCTTTAGAATAGCTGCCCAGCTCCGAGAAGTTGATTTTGACTTTGCTGGATTGTCTCGTCAAATGGATACCATGAGCTTCAAGATTGCAAAACTTCAAGGCTATGTCTATGATCACTTAGAAGTTGATGAGAACGGAGCCGCACGCGTTCTGCTTACTCAAGAAATCTTGAAAGAATATAAGGTTACGGATGCTGAAACAGCTGCGATTGTAGGAGCACCTGGTCGAATTGATACTGTTAAGGCTTGGGCTATCTTTGTTGAACAAGCTGATGGTCACTTCCGTGTGCGTATGCGCAGTAAAATCACTCCCATCAATGAGATTGCCAAACGTCACGATGGGGGCGGACATCCATTAGCTAGTGGCGCCAATTCCTATAGTCTAGAAGAAAACGAAATCATCTACCAAAAATTAAAAAACTTGCTTAAAAACTGATAAAATACTTGCCAAACTTTTCAGAATCTGATAGACTAGTAAGGTAACAATCTATGGCTCGCAAAGAGACCATGGCAGAAAGGAAATATTGCAAAATGAAAAAAGATATCCATCCAGAATATCGCCCAGTTGTCTTCATGGACACAACTACTGGTTACAAATTCCTTAGCGGTTCAACAAAACGCTCTAACGAAACTGTTGAGTTCGAAGGCGAAACTTACCCATTGATCCGTGTGGAAATTTCATCAGACTCACACCCATTCTACACTGGACGTCAAAAGTTCACTCAAGCAGATGGACGCGTGGATCGTTTCAACAAAAAATACGGTCTCAAATAATCATAAAAAGAACAGTTACCACTGTTCTTTTTTTTACTTCTTTTTATGTTTTAATGAACCAACCACTACTATTATCTCAATATCAAGCTTCAAGCTAGTACCGAAAACTAATTTGAACAAGTTTAAAAAATATCAAAAAGAAGTTTGATATTAAGAATGGTTAAGATAATGGAAACTGCGTAACCTAAGATTGTGTTCCACTTGGCATTGGTGAATTCTCCCATCAGTGACTTTTTAGAGGTTAGATAAATCAAGGGGAAAATTGAAAACGGAAGAGCGATTGAAAGAAAGACCTGTGAATAGACCAATAACTGATCCAAGGTTTTTTCTTGATACCCAAATAAAACGGCGACTATAATCACAGGTAGCAAGGCAAAAATACGGGTACCGATACGGATAAGCCACTGAGGCAATCTTAGATGTAAGAAACCTTCCATGACAATCTGTCCTGTCAAAGTGCCTGTAATGGTCGAATTTTGACCACTTGCTAAGAGGGCTAGAGCAAATAAAGTTGACAAGGTTGAGCTGGCTATCGCTCCTGCTATTGTCGAATCCTGTAAAGCATTGTACATTTGGGAGAAAGCTGAAATTTCAGATGCATGACCAAAAAAGAGGGAGGCACCTAAAATGAGAAGTAAGGAATTGACAATAAAGGCTAGGGACAACTGAAGATTTGAATCCCAGGTCATAAAGCGAACTGCTTTTCGAACATCCTTCTTATCTTTGTGATTGATTTTCCTTGTTTGGGATAGAGAGGAATGGAGATAGAGATTATGGGGCATGACTGTCGCTCCTACAATCCCTAGAGCCAAGGTCAATTGACTTTCATGACCCGGTAACGGTGTTTCAAATAAAGTTGAAGTTGGCAAATAACCACCAATGATCCCCTGGATACTTGGATTGGATAAGGCCACAAGATAGGTAAAGATGGCTAATATGGTTAAAATAAGGGTCGTAACAATAGATTCAATTTTTTTGAAACCAAATTTCATCAATAAAAGTAACAAAAATACATCTAAAACGGTTAGGAGGATAGCGACCATAATCGGTATTTTAAACAAAAGATTTAAGGCAATCGCTGAACCTAGAACCTCAGCCAAGTCTGTCGCCATTAAAGCTAATTCTAAAATCACCCACAAACTATAGCGAAGCCACTTGGGAGCATGATGAGCTGTTGCCTGTGCTAGGTCCATCCTAGTCACGATACCGAGCTTCCCAGTCATCTGTTGTAGCTGCATGGCGATGATGGATGAAATTAAAATAACAAATAAAAGGCTGTACTTGTAGGAGGCGCCACCAACCACACTGGTGATCCAATTTCCAGGATCCATGTAGCCAACTGCCACAAGTGCACCAGGTCCTAAGAATGCTTTTAGATTTTGCCAAAAATGATTGTTATTTGGAGTCTCAATAGATTGATTGATCTCAGAAAGAGAGACTTTTTCATAAGAGGACATAGGGATTTCCCACTTTCTAATCTGTCTTTACATATTTCTTAATAGAATATTTTTTTGAAAGAATGATGAAAATAGTTTACCTATTTCCAATTCACCCTTATTATATCACATTTTAGAATGATTCCTAATAAAAGAAATGATAGTTGAAATAAACAATATCAGTATTGTAAAAGCCAGAGTTTTTTGACGCTGGCTTTAAAACTGTGAAAAATATTTCTCAACTAGATCGCTTCTGTGACAAAACTACGGCTTTCAAGCACCTTAAGCATGGCATTAGCTGTATCTAGGGCTGTAAAGAGTGGCACACCGTGTTCAATGGCTGAACGACGGATTTGCTCACCATCTTCGTCAGCAGTTCGTTTGGTTCCGACAGTATTGATGATCGCTTGGATTTTTCCTTTACGGACATAGCTTGGGATATCCTGTTCATCGTCACCAATCTTACCAACAGGTTGGGCTTCTAGTCCATGACTGGCAAAGAAGGTTGCTGTCCCTTCTGTTGCGAGGATACCATAGCCAATATTTTGGAAACGGCGAGCCAAGTCCAAGGCTTCATCTTTAGCATCATCTGCAATAGTGAATACAACATTCCCGAAGGTTGGTAAGTGAAGATAAGAAGCTTCAAAGGCCTTATAGAGAGCTTTTTCAAGAGTAGTATCAGAACCCATGACTTCACCTGTTGACTTCATTTCAGGACCGAGCAAGCTATCTACCTTAGCTAGTTTCGTAAAGGAGAAGACAGGCGCCTTGATATGAACGCGAGTGCTTTCTGGATAAAGGCCATCTTGGTAGCCAAGTTCTTCAAGACTTTGACCAAGAATGAGCTTAGTCGCTACCTGAGCCATAGGAATATTAGTTACCTTAGAAAGGAATGGCACCGTACGGCTGGCACGTGGATTGACCTCAATAACATAGACTTTTTCGTCCTTGATGACAAACTGGATGTTCATCATCCCAAGACAATTAAGACCGATTGCTAGGCGTTTGGTATAGTCTGCGATGGTTTCCTGCACCTTTTGAGACAAGGTTTGTGGTGGGTAAACGGCCATTGAGTCACCTGAGTGGACACCGGCACGTTCGATATGCTCCATGATACCAGGGATAAGGACATTTTCTCCGTCTGAGATGGCATCAACTTCACACTCTTGCCCAACGATGTAAGAGTCAACAAGAACAGGGTGATCTGGACTAGCCTTAACAGCGGTACGCATGTAAGAACGGAGGTCTTCCTCATTTTCAACGATTTCCATAGCACGTCCACCCAAGACATAAGATGGGCGAACTAAGACTGGGAAGCCAATCTTGCGAGCTGCAAGCACTGCTTCTTCTTCATTGGTAGCCGTTTGTCCTGGTGGCTGTGGAATATCCAAGTCTTTAAGAGCTTGCTCGAAGAGGTCGCGGTCTTCGGCACGGTCTAAGTCAGCGACTTGCGTACCAAGGATAGTCACCCCTGCTTTTGCCAATGGCTCCGCAAGGTTGATGGCTGTTTGACCACCGAACTGAACGATAACCCCTTTTGGTTGCTCCAAGTCAATAACATTCATAACATCTTCAAAAGTTAATGGCTCAAAGTAGAGCTTATCAGATACCGAGAAGTCGGTTGAAACAGTCTCTGGGTTTGAGTTCATGATGATGGCCTCATAACCAGCTGCCTGGATAGCCTTCACCGAGTGAACTGTTGCATAGTCAAACTCAACCCCTTGTCCGATACGGATTGGACCTGAACCTAGGACTAGGACGGATTCCTTATCAGACTTGATAGACTCATTTTCCCATCCATAAGTTGAATAGAAATATGGTGTTTCAGAGTCAAATTCTGCCGCACAAGTATCGACCATCTTGTAAACTGGGACAATCTTGTTTTCCAAGCGAAGTTGGCGAACTTGGTCGGCAGTCGTTTCCCAAAGCTCCGCAATCTTACGGTCTGAGAAACCATTGAGTTTAGCTGTTTTCAAAACTTCTAAATCTTGTGGATGGGCACCCAATTCCTGCTCAATTTCAAAGATGTGCAAGAGTTTATCCAGATAGAAGATATCAATCTTAGTCAATTCAGCAATTTCTTCTGGAGTATAGCCACGGCGAATGGCTTCTGATACGTAGAAGAGACGGTCATCTTGGGCTTTAACAACTTTTTCAATCAAGGCATCATCAGAAACTGCTGCAAGTTCAGGCATTTCATTGTGGTGCACCCCAATTTCAAGGGAGCGACAGGCCTTAAGGAGAGATTCTTCGATGTTTCGACCGATAGCCATGACTTCTCCAGTGGCCTTCATCTGTGTCCCAAGACGGCGCTCACCTTTTTCAAACTTGTCAAATGGGAAACGTGGAATCTTAGCAACGACGTAGTCAAGAGCTGGTTCAAACATAGCATAAGTTGAACCTGTAACTGGGTTGATGACCTCATCCAGAGTCAAACCAACGGCAATCTTGGCAGCCAATTTGGCAATCGGATAACCCGTCGCCTTAGAAGCAAGAGCTGACGAACGCGATACACGAGGGTTTACTTCGATAACATAGTACTTGAAGCTATGCGGATCAAGGGCCAGCTGAACGTTACACCCACCTTCAATCTTGAGGGCGCGGATAATGCTCAAGCTCGCGTCACGTAGCATTTGGTTTTCATAGTCTGACATGGTTTGCGCAGGAGCAAATACGATAGAATCCCCTGTATGAATCCCAACTGGGTCAAAGTTTTCCATGTTACAAACAACCAAAGCATTGTCAGCTGAGTCTCGCATAACCTCGTATTCGATTTCTTTGAAACCTGCGATTGAACGTTCAATCAAACATTGGGTAACAGGTGACAGTTTCAACCCATTTTCAGCGATTTCACGCAATTCTTCCTCGTTGGCACACATACCACCACCAGTACCACCAAGGGTAAAGGCTGGACGAACGATAACAGGATAGCCGATTGATGCCGCAAAGGCAACAGCTTCTTCTACTGTGTTGACAATTTCAGATTCAGGGATGGGTTGCTCAAGCTCTTCCATCAATTGTTTAAAGAGGTCACGGTCCTCAGCTTGGTCGATGGCCGATAATTTAGTACCCAGAAGTTCGACACCAAGCTCATCTAGAATACCGTTTTTAGATAATTCCATGGCCATATTGAGCCCTGTTTGACCACCAAGAGTTGGAAGCAAAGCATCTGGACGTTCCTTACGGAGAATACGTGTCACAAACTCGAGTGTAATCGGTTCGATGTAGACCTTGTCCGCAATCTCCTTGTCCGTCATGATGGTGGCAGGGTTTGAGTTTACCAAGACAACTTCATAACCTTCTTCTTTCAAAGACAAGCAGGCCTGGGTCCCCGCGTAGTCAAACTCAGCAGCCTGACCAATAATAATCGGACCAGAACCAATCACCATAATTTTTTGAATATCAGTACGTTTAGGCATTTATAAGATATTAAGGGCGTCAAGCGGACAAAGCTAAAATAGGAGTTATGACGAAGAACTATCAGTTCTAGGAATAACTATCTTTTTAGCACCGTCCGTAGCCCGTATTCAGTTCAGCAAATACGGACCACCCTTCTCCTTTCTATTCGGCAACTCTCGGGTTGCCATTAAATAAATTCTCCGACGATTTTTTAGAGAAACGATATTTTTCGATAAAAAATCTAGTGCAGGGAGTTTTTAGTTCGCCCGATAGCGACTAAAAGAAACACCCTGCCTTTCTATTCGTCGCCTCACAGAGCGACATTAAATAAGATATAAAGGACGAATAGAAAGCGATTGAATTTTAGGAAACCAAGGAAGGATTGACAATCCAAGTCGGTTTCTCTAAATTCCGAGCTTTCCGTCCGTGTTCAGTTACATAAATTCTCCGACGAGATTTTACTCGTTCTTAGTTTGATTGTTTAAAGGCTTCCATCATCTCGATAAATTCATCAAATAGGTAGCTTGCGTCGTGTGGACCAGGAGCTGCGTCTGGGTGGAATTGTACAGAAAAACCTGGTTGGTATCTGTGGCGAACTCCTTCAACTGATTTATCATTGATTTCTTCGTGGGTAATGATCAAATGATCTGGCAAGTCCTCACGGCTAACTGCATAACCGTGGTTCTGGCTAGTGAAGTCTATACGGCCTGTAGCAATCTCACGTACCGCGTGGTTAAATCCGCGGTGACCAAATTTCATCTTGTAGGTCTTAGCCCCATTTGCCATGGCAAAGAGTTGGTGTCCCATACAAATTCCGAAAATTGGAATTTTCCCTTGCACACCACGAATCATGTCCAGTGCTTCTGGAACATCTTCTGGGTTACCTGGACCATTTGACAACATAACTCCGTCAGGATTGAGGTGGAGAATTTCTTCCGCTGTTGTTGAATATGGAACGACGGTCACGTTACAGTTGCGTTTGGAAAGTTCACGTAAAATTGAGTGCTTAAGACCAAAATCCACTAGCACCACGCTCAAACCAACTCCAGGAGCTGGATAGGATGTTTTAGTAGAAACCTGCTTGATATTGTCTGTCGGCAGGACTGTTGCTTGAAGCTGGTCCGTCACATGGTCCATACTGTCTCCAACATGAGTCAAGGTTGCACGCATAGTACCGTGCTTACGAATAATCTTGGTAAGTGCACGCGTATCAATTCCTGAAATCCCTGGAATTTTCTTGGCTTTCAAAAATTCATCCAAGGTCATTTGGTTGCGCCAGTTGCTAGCTCGACGTGCTTCTTCAAAAACGACAACTCCCTTACAAGTCGGAATAATGGATTCGTAATCATCACGATTAATTCCATAATTTCCCACCAAAGGATAAGTAAAGGTCAAGATTTGTCCATTATAAGACTGGTCTGTAATGGACTCTTGGTAGCCGGTCATCCCTGTGTTAAAGACGATTTCGCCTGTTACATCAATATCTGCTCCGAAGGCCTTGCCTTCAAAAACTGTGCCATCTTCTAATACTAGAAGTCTTTTTGTCATATTTTCACCTCTCGTGGACGCTCACTGGCGTCTTTTAACGTCCTGTGTTTTAGTTGGCGTTTCTACTCGCCAATACGGATTCTAAGATTGCCATTCGAACAAAGACACCGTTAGTCATTTGTTGGACAATGCGTGATTTTGGCGCTTCAACCAAGTGGTCAGCAATTTCCACATCGCGATTCACTGGAGCCGGATGCATAATAATGGCTTCTTCTTTTAAGCGATTATAGCGTTCTTGGTTCAAGCCGTGTTGGGCATGGTAGTCTTCTTTTGAAAAGACTGCACCACTATCATGGCGTTCATGTTGAACGCGGAGCAACATCAAAACATCCACCTGATCAACAATCTCATCAATAGTTACAAACTGTCCATAGTCCGCAAACTCTTGACTTCTCCATTCCTCAGGTCCTGCAAAGAAAAGTTCAGCTCCCAAGCGTTTCAAAATTTGCATATTGGATTTGGCAACACGTGAATGATCCAAGTCACCTGCAATAGCAAGCTTGAGACCCTCAAAGTGACCAAATTCCTCATAAATGGTCATCAAATCAAGCAGGCTCTGACTAGGGTGTTGACCTGAACCATCTCCACCATTGATAATGGAAGTCGTAATGGTTGGACTCGTAATCAATTCTTTGTAATAATCGACCTCTGGGTGGCGAATCACGCAGACATCTACACCAAGCGCAGACAAGGTTAGGATTGTGTCATACAGTGTCTCACCCTTGTTTACTGAGCTGGTCTTCACATCAAAGTCCAGTCGCTCCAGCCCTAGCTTAATCTCTGCCACTTCAAAAGATTTATGCGTCCGTGTAGAATCTTCAAAGAAAAGATTGGAAACAATCGGATGGTCTTCATAAGGAAGCTGGGCTCCATTTTTAAACTCAATCCCTCGTTTGATCAATTTCATCACTTGATCAACAGTGAGGTCTTCCATGGAAACCACATGGTTCAATGCTTGTTGATTTTCTGACATGGCTACTCCTTCAGCTTTCTAAGCTTCTTCAGTAATCAGAACTCTGTCTTGGCCATCAAGTTCTGTCATCTCTACGATGATCTCTTCAGAACGGCTGGTTGGGATATTTTTCCCAACGTAATCTGGACGGATTGGCAATTCTCTATGTCCACGATCTACTAGCACCGCAAGACTCACGCGCGCAGGACGACCATGTCCGACAATGTTATCGATAGCAGCACGGATGGTACGACCTGTATAAAGCACATCATCCACCAAGATAACTTCACGGTCTGTCACATCAACAGAAATCAAAGAAGTATCTTCTCCGCTTTTAACATCATCACGGAAAGGTTTGGTGTCCAATTCCACAACAGGAACAGTGATATTTTCCAACTGCTCCAAGCGTTCTTTGATACGATGAGCGATGAAAACACCACGCGTTTTTATCCCAGCTAGGATAATCTTATTCAAATCTTTATTGCGCTCAATAATCTCATAAGTAATTCGCGTAATCGCTCGTTTGACAGTCAATTCGTCTACAACTTCTTTTGTCTTCATGACAAACCTCCAAAAAGAAAAGTCTCCTTAAACAAGGAGACTTGAAATGTATAGCTAAGCGAGCCTTACTGGAAACAGTATAGACTTCACCCTTCTACTTTATCGCGCTCCTTGCCTGCCTCACGGGACAGGTTTAAAGGAATATTTAGTTATCATTTAATATAGCACAAAGCCCCCTTAAAATCAAGCAAAAACTTTTTCAGAGCCCCCTCAAACATTACTAAAATCATATAATTGGGGATAGTGGTCACATTCTGGATTTTTGGGATGGCAAATAGCTCGTCCAAAGTAAATCATGGCCTGGTGGGCTGCTAACCACTCTTCTGGTGGTAGAACGTCCATGACACGTTTTTCTACTTCAAGTGGCGTAGCTGATTTTTTAACGATATCGTGATGCTTACAGATACGCTCCACATGGGTGTCCACTGCAAAAGCAGGAATTCCAAACCCCACACTCAGTACTACATTTGCTGTTTTACGACCAACACCAGCTAGACTTTCTAATTCCTCTCTAGTCTGAGGCACTTGACCATCAAAATCGTCTAGTAACTGTTGGGCACATTTTTTAAGAAATTTAGCCTTATTTCGATACAGTCCTAGACGGGAAATATGTGAGGCAATTTCACTTTCAGTCGCGACAGACATGGCTTGAGGCGTTGGAAAGGCTGCAAAGAGGCCTGGTGTGGCCTTATTTACTGCGGCATCTGTGGTCTGGGCTGACAACATCACTGCAACCAGTAGTTCAAAATGATTAGTAAAATCAAGACTAGGCTTAGCATCTGGAAAAAGGGCAATAATTTCCTCTATGACATGACGGGCACGTTTCTTGGATAAAACCATCTACTCGTCTCCATTAAATAGTCCTTGTAAACCTGCAAAAGGACTATTTTCTTCTTTCTTGACTGCTTGTTGGGCCTGGTATTCTTCCTCAGTCATGATTTGCCAGTCATTCCCTGACACAAAACCTTGGCCCGCCTCTTCTTCTGCCGTCAAGACCTTGATTGGAATATTGAGCAAGATATTATCTGCTACGCTCTCAGCAAGGTCGATTTCCCCATTTTCGATAGGTAGGACCAAGTCATCGTCTAAAACTTCCTGATCTAGTTGGTTGGTTGCGCCTTCCATGAAAACCTCTGTCACTGGATAAGATTCTGCCAACTCAACTGGCTCCATACTGCGGCTGGAAGCAAGGACAATGGTATATGACAACTGATAGTCTAAGAAATACAGACGGTCTTCGTACTGCACCTTCCCCACAGCAAGGATATCTTTGACATCTAAAATCTCTTGATTTCGTTTACGCAAGTCTGCTGCCAGGTCTAAAGCTTGTTCAAAGTGTAGACCTTCAGGCTGCTTACGAATTTCTTGAATATTTAACTTCATATTTCCTCCATAAAGATGTACTCACTTGATTATACCATGAAAAGGCTATAAGTCAGCCTCCCAAACTTTGATATTAAAATTTCATTTTTTAACATATTTACTATGGCATATTTTCTGATTAGTGCTATACTATAGGCAAGAATACATCAGAGCAAGGAGGATGCTCATATAGAAGACAAAGCACTGATTAACGAAGCTTACCAACTCCTTTCCGAGTTAAATAAAAGCTACCAAAGTTGCAAACAAGGTACAGCCGATGATTTCCGTCTACAAGAACAGCTGAACAGCACTCTCAAGGAACTTAAAAAAGCGGAAAAGCTTGACAACAGTCTCTTAATCGACCTTGAGAAATTTTACCAACGTACCAGTCTATTGATTGGACTTGGTAGCCTAAAACTGAACGATCAAGCTCGAACTGCTTGGCGCAACTATGACAAGTTCCATTACGAGCACGTCAAACACGTACTAACTCTCTATGGACCTGTTTTTGGATTCTGATACTTTTCGAAAATCTCTTCAAACCACGTCAGCTTCGCCTTGCCGTTGGTATGGGTTACTGACTTCGTCAGCTCTATCTGCAACCTCAAAGCTGTGCTTTGAGCAGTCTTCGGATCGCTTCCTAGTTTGCCCTTAGATTTTCATTGAGTATAAAAACTAGAATTTCCTGTTTTCTATTGACAAAATTTCCTCAAAAGTATAGGATAGAGGTACTAATACTCGGAGGTAAGGGAGACATGAACAACTAAGTCTATCAAATAAAGAACCTTTATTTAGTAGATCTTGTTTTTGTCTCTTTTTGTGTGCTCTTTTTATACTAGATTTTCTAGTATCTTGTCCCCATTGAAAATCAAAAAACTAGAAAGCTATGCTCCTCTTGGGTTGGGTTAGGCAGCTTCAAGCTAGTTTGACAAGCTTTTCAACGAGGATAATAGAGTTTTGACAGTGACTTTGGGCTCTACTAGATAAAGTAGAGCTTTTTGTTATGCACTATGGACATTCTAGAAAGGGCAACAATATGATAAAAATCAATCATCTAACCATCACGCAAAACAAAGATCTACGAGATCTTGTATCTGACCTAACCATGACTATCCAAGACGGAGAAAAGGTTGCTATTATTGGTGAAGAAGGAAATGGTAAATCGACTTTACTACGAGCTTTAATGGGGGAAGCATTACCTGATTTTACTATCAAGGGCGACATTCAGTCTGACCTTCAATCACTGGCCTACATTCCTCAAAAACTAGCTGAGGACCTGAAAAAGAAAACTCTACATGACTACTTCTTTTTGGATTCTGCTGATTTAGACTACAGTATTCTTTATCGTTTGGCGGAGGAGTTGCACTTTGATAGCGACCGTTTTGCTAGCGACCAAGAAATTGGCAGTCTATCAGGGGGCGAAGCTTTGAAAGTTCAACTCATCCATGAGTTGGCAAAGCCTTTTGAGATTCTATTTTTAGATGAACCTTCAAATGACTTAGACCTTGAAACGATTGATTGGCTAAAAGGTCAAATTCGAAAGATTAGGCAAACTGTTATTTTCATTTCCCATGATGAAGACTTTCTTTCTCAAACTGCGGATACTATTGTCCACTTGCGACTGGTCAAGCATCGGAAAGAAGCAGAAACGCTAGTCGAGCATTTAGACTATGATCGCTATAGTGAGCAGAGAAAGGCTATTTTTGCCAGACAAAGCCAGCAAGCTGCTAACGACCAACGAGCCCATGATAAAACCATGGAAAAACATCGTCGCGTTAAGCAGAATGTAGAAAATGCTTTGCGAAATACTAAAAATGATGTTGCTGGGCGCCTACTGGCTAAAAAGATGAAAACTGTTCTTTCTCAAGAAAAACGCTACGAAAAGGCAGCTCAGTCCATGACACAAAAGCCACTTGAAGAGGAGCAAATCCAACTTTTCTTTTCAGATATCCAACCATTACCGGCTTCTAAAGTTTTAGTCCAACTGGAAAAGGAAAATTTGTCCATTGGCGAGCGCATTTTAGCTCAGGAGTTACAACTAACTATCCGTGGTCAAGATAAAATCGGTATTATCGGGCCCAATGGTGTTGGAAAATCGACTCTGTTAGCCAAGTTGCAACAACTCCTAAGCGACAAAAGAGAAATTTCGCTTGGTTATATGCCACAAGATTACCACAAAAAACTGGAATTGGATCTATCGCCAGTAGCCTTTCTCAGCCAGACAGGGCAAAAAGAGGAATTACAGAAAATCCAATCCCACTTAGCCAGTCTCAATTTCAGTTATCCAGAGATGCAACACCAAATCCGTTCCTTATCTGGTGGGCAACAAGGCAAACTACTTCTATTGGATTTAGTTCTGCGCAAACCAAACTTTCTCATTCTGGATGAACCCACACGAAATTTCTCTCCCACTTCCCAACCCGAAATCAGAAAACTCTTTGCCTCTTATCCAGGTGGTCTGGTCACTGTTTCGCATGACAGACGTTTCTTAAAAGAGATTTGTACGAGTATCTATCGTTTGACAGAGGAAGGTTTGGAAGTCGTTGATTTACAAGATTTATAACTTTTGAACATAGCAAAAATCCAGAGGCGAACTCTGGATTCTTTGTGCTGTTTGAGCTAACTCAAACAGCTTGAAAGATACTCACTTAATCAGAAGAACAACTTTGTTGCACTTGACTTGACAATTAAGGAAAAAATTGTTTTTCCATCTCTGCCACTTAACTACAAATTAAATAATTTATAACTAGTATTCTTTTTTCTCCATAATCATAACGGACAATTTTACTGCAAGCCCTATGATTAATATGCTTACAACTAAAATTCCTAAGCAAATCATTGATATAGAATTCTTACTAAAAATCTCCATTAGTTCTGCAAGAAAATTTGACTTTTCTTTTAACAGTGTTGATAAAGCAAATATTAAGAAATAAGTGATTACCATAATGAGTCTACCCTTTTCAGCACCATATTTAAGAATAAATGGTAATTGAATGGCAGACATAAGTATACTAGCAGCTAATGTAATTAAAGCAATAAACACTATATTATCCAATGACATTTGATTTTTTGTCATCAACAGTACAAAAATGCAGATTGAACCAACCAAACCAAAGGCAAATGCAAAGAAAAACTTGCTCAACACATAACTGCTCTTTTTTATTGGCATCGAAAATGCAAACTGTTCGAAATTTGATTTTGTATCATAGCCAAAGGCGATTGCAGTAAGTATGAGCGGAATCATTACACATATTAACGGAACCATAAACAATTCATTTTCATAAATTCCATATACAGCCAGTGCAATACTGATAGTAACCGTTAATAATAATGTCTTTTTTAAAGTTGCTATATCTTTCAAAATTAATGATGTCATTATTGTCTCACTCCTTTCACAAAGTAAATCATAATATCCTCAATTGACGGTTTTTGTAACTTGATACCATCAGGTACAAGACTCTTTTTAACAAGTAACTCTTGCCCAAAAGAATGTATTCTTCTTCCTACAATGGCTTCTTCATCAATGTTATTTACTTCTTCATTGGATAAAGTACATATACCGTAGTTTTCTTTTAACTCATCTTTTGTTTCCATAAATAAGATTTTTCCATTGTGAATAAAAGCAATGTAATCTGCCACTTTTTCTAAGTCAGATAAAATATGGGAAGAAATAAGAATTGTATGATTTTCATCTTGCATAAAATCTAATAACAAATCCAAGATTTCCTCTCTTACAATTGGGTCAAGCCCACTTGTTGCTTCATCTAAAATCAAAAGTTCAGCATTGTGAGATAAAGCAACAGCCATTGAAAGTTTCATTTTCATACCACGAGAATAGTTTTTAATCATCTTTTTATGTGGTAAATTGAATTTTTCAACGAATCCATAAAACTGCTTTTTATCCCATTTTGAATAAACTCTATGACAAAACTTTTCAACATCGATTAATGTCATTTCTTCCGGCACTAACAAATCATCAAATACCACTCCAAGTTTATCTTTCAGTTCAACACTATTAGGATTTTCCTCATCTAAAAGTCTTATATCGCCAGAGTCTTTTCTTAAAAGCCCAAGTAACAATTTTATAGTTGTACTTTTACCAGCTCCATTCTGTCCGATATATCCAACTATTGTTCCTTTCGGAATAGTAAGATTTACCGGTCCTAGTTTAAAACTGTCAAATGTTTTTACTAAATCTTTAATTTCAATAGCATATTTACTCATATTCACCCTCCACATAACTCTTTAACATTTTTATCAATTCATCACTGGATACATCTGCAATTTCTGAAAGTTCAACTACTTCTTGAAGCTTCGATTCAATTTTCTTTAAGTATTCTTCTCGAATTAGTTCTTTATTTTGTGCTGCAACAAAATTACCTTTTCCTTGTACCGAATTTATAAACCCGTCTAACTCTAATTCATCAAAAGCTCTTTTTGCAGTTAACATACTTACTCTTATTTCTTTCGCTAAGAATCTTATCGAAGGTAGTTGTTCTCCCACTTTCAAATCTCCAGAAATGATTTGTGCTTTAATTTGATTTTTTATTTGCAGATATATTGGTTCATCACTGGAATTATTTATCTGTATATTCATCATCAACCCCCTACTGTTATTTGTGTTTTAACTGTTATTATTATAGCATAACAGTTAAAACATTGCAATATCTAAAAAGAAGCAGACAAAAATTTTTTCCCGCTTCTTCTCATTACTATCTAAATTCTTTCAGCAACTCTCTTAGCTTTTCCAATATCTTATTTCTTCTCTTTATGAGAGCTGGATGAGATATTTTTTTCATTTCAGCCACCAAACGAATAGTTTCATCATTGAAATAAAGTCTATCAATGATTTCTCTTTCTTCATCATTTAATTTTGATAGTGCATCTCGCACTGCCTCAATCATCCTCTGTGTCTGAACGTTTTTATCTACATCAAAACCCTCATCAACTATACTATCCTCAAAATGTCCATCATTTTCAAAAGACGAGAAAAAAGCAGGTGATTTCTTCTATCCACCTGCTTCAAATATTTTTCGGCTCTATAATATTTGTAGTGGGTAAATCCCCTATGGATATTATGGAGCTTATTTTAGCTTTTCTTCAACCCACTACAGTTGACAAAGAGCCATTTTTTCTACATATGTTTCAAACGCTCAATTCGTTCTGAGATAGGTGGGTGGGTGTAAAATAGTTTTTGGAGTCCGCCACCTTTCTTGGGATCATTGATATACAGAGCGCTGCTGGCATCATCTACATGGTGATGCATTGGCTCGCTATTGTCCAACTTGCGCAAAGCATTGATCATCCCTTGAGGATTGCGAGTCAGCTCCACACTGGATGCATCCGCCAAAAATTCCCTCTGACGGGAAATGGCTAATTGCACCAAGGTTGCTGCGAGAGGTGCTAGAACAATGGCTAAGAGAGAGATAACAAGCATGATAATCTCCAAACCATTTCCATCACGATCATTATCGCTCCGTCTGCGACCAGCGCCACCCCACCACATCATCCGTCCTGCCATACTAGACAGAAGGGTAATGGCACTAGCAAGCGCTACAGCAATAGTCGAAATGCGGATATCGTAGTTCCGGATATGACTGACTTCATGGCCCATAACAGCTTCTAACTCCTCACGATTCATGATAGCTAAGAGACCCGAAGTGGCTGCGACTGCTGCATTCTGCGGGTTTGAACCTGTTGCAAAGGCATTTAAAGATGAATCCTCAATGATGAAAACACGCGGCATGGGAATCTGAGCCACCATAGCCATATCTTCTACTACATGGTAGAGGTCTGGAGCTGTTTGCTCATCAACCTCACGCGCCCCATTCATAGACATGACAATCTCTGTCGATTGAAAGATCATGGTCAGAGCGTAGATAAGACCAATAATCAAGGCAATAATCATGCCCCCAATACCTGAGCGCATGAAGAGATAGCCAACCGCATAACCAACCAAGGCCAAGAGTAGGAAGAAAACCAGCAACAAAATCCAAGTTTTTCGTTTATTGCTCGCAATTTGATCAAACAACATCTTAGTCACCTAATCCGCTAAAGTCAACTTTAGGAACTGCCTTTTCCTCTTCAGGTGTTTGAAGGAAGTCTGCAGCTTTAAAGCCAAATAGTCCTGCGATGATGTTACTTGGGAAACTTTCAAGTTTTACATTGTAGTTGCTGACAACACTGTTGTAGAGTTGGCGTGAGTATGAAATTTTATTTTCTGTATTGGTCAACTCTTCTTGCAATTTGATAAAGTTAGCACTAGCTTTCAAGTCTGGGTAATTCTCTGCTACTGCAAAGATACCAGAAATCTGGCGGGTAAGGGCATCACTGGCCTCCATAGCTTCTGCCGGTGAAGTTGCTGCGGCTACTTGTCTACGAAGTTCTGTCACTTTTTCCAAGGTAGAACCTTCATATTTCGCATAGCCTTTGACTGTTTCAATCAAGTTTGGGAGGAGATCATTACGACGCTTCAACTGAACATCTATCTGGCTCCAAGCCTCCTTGGTCTGCATACGATTTTTAACCAAACCGTTATAGCTAACAATCACAAAAATAACAATCAGAGCCAAAACTCCAAGAATAATCCAAGTCATAATCTTATTCCTTTCTGCTTTTAGATTACTACCAGTATATCAAAATTTTAACGAATATGGTAAAATAAGATGATACTAGAGAAGGAAACTACTATGAAACCAGAAACATTTTACAGCCTACTAGCTGAGCAAAATCTTCCACTTTCGGACCAGCAAAAGAATCAATTTGAACGCTATTTTGAACTCTTAGTCGAGTGGAATGAAAAGATTAACCTGACCGCTATTACAGATAAAGAAGAAGTTTATCTCAAACATTTTTATGATTCGATTGCACCTATTCTGCAAGGCTTGATCCAAAATGAGAATATCAAACTTCTTGATATCGGAGCTGGGGCAGGATTTCCTAGTCTTCCTATGAAAATCCTCTATCCTCAGTTAGATGTGACCATCATTGATTCGCTAAATAAGCGCATCAACTTCCTCCAACTATTGGCTCAAGAGCTGAATTTGGACGGAGTTCACTTCTACCATGGACGGGCAGAAGACTTTGCTCAAGACAAGAACTTCCGTGCCCAGTTTGATGTGGTGACGGCTCGTGCGGTTGCCCGTATGCAGGTTTTGTCTGAGCTGACCATTCCTTATCTTAAAGTCGGCGGAAAACTCTTGGCACTCAAGGCCAGCAATGCTCCTGAAGAATTGCTAGAAGCCAAGAATGCCCTCAATCTCCTCTTTAGCAAGGTAGAGGACAACCTCAGCTATGCCCTACCAAATGGAGATCCGCGCTACATCACTGTGGTCGAAAAGAAAAAGGAGACGCCTAACAAGTACCCAAGAAAGCCTGGCATGCCCAATAAACGCCCGCTTTAAACAATGGTGTGCCCTTGTTTAAAGTTCATAAAACAATTTACAAAATCTGCCTCTCTCTCGCATTTATGGGCTCGGGAAAAATTCGTTTACAAAACGAATTTTTTCTGCTATACTATCCTAAGCAAAGGTTTTTAATGTCATCCTGTGAGGTGACGAAGGCGCAGATTTATATAAATTTTTAAAAGATAGCTATTTTTTAAAAAGTCTTACTCTGAGGGCCTATTGCTGCAAAATAATGGGCTCTTTTTTGGTGCCCAAAAGTGAGGTTTTTATGAAACAGGAATCAACTGTTGACTTGTTACTAGACGTTGATCAACGTCCTTCTGCTGGTAAAGGTATTCTTCTAAGCTTCCAGCACGTGTTTGCCATGTTTGGTGCAACCATTCTCGTTCCCTTAATTTTGGGAATGCCCGTGTCGGTTGCTCTCTTTGCTTCCGGTATTGGAACACTTATCTACATGATTTCTACTGGCTTTAAGGTTCCAGTTTATCTAGGTTCTTCATTCGCCTTTATCACAGCTATGTCTTTAGCCATGAAAGAAATGGGAGGCGATGTATCTGCCGCTCAAACTGGGGTTATCCTGACTGGTTTAGTCTATGTTCTTGTAGCGACAAGTGTTCGTTTTGCAGGTACGAAATGGATTGACAAACTCTTGCCCCCAATCATTATCGGACCTATGATTATCGTTATCGGTCTTGGTCTTGCTGGTTCTGCTGTAACGAATGCTGGACTTGTAGCAGATGGAAACTGGAAAAATGCCCTTGTAGCCGTTGTTACGTTCTTGATTGCAGCCTTTATCAATACAAAAGGAAAAGGTTTCCTTCGTATCATTCCTTTCCTCTTCGCCATCATTGGTGGGTACATTTTCGCAATGCTTCTTGGTTTGGTTGACTTTACCCCAGTCCTTCAAGCCAACTGGTTTGAAATTCCTGGTTTCTACTTGCCATTTAGTACAGGTGGAGCCTTTAAAGAGTACAACTTGTACTTCGGTCCTGAAACAATCGCCATCTTGCCAATCGCTATTGTAACAATTTCAGAACACATCGGAGACCACACAGTTTTGAGCCAAATCTGTGGCCGTCAATTCCTGAAAGAACCAGGACTTCACCGTACTCTTCTCGGTGACGGTATCGCGACATCTGTATCAGCCTTCCTCGGTGGACCAGCTAATACGACCTACGGCGAAAATACAGGGGTTATCGGGATGACTCGTATCGCTTCTGTCTCTGTTATCCGTAACGCGGCCTTCATCGCCATTGCACTTAGCTTCCTTGGTAAATTCACTGCCTTGATCTCAACAATCCCAAGTGCTGTGCTTGGTGGCATGTCCATCCTTCTCTACGGAGTTATCGCCAGCAACGGTCTAAAAGTTTTGATTAAAGAGCGCGTTGACTTCAGTCAAATGCGTAACCTCATCATTGCTAGTGCCATGTTGGTACTTGGACTTGGTGGAGCCATCCTCAAACTTGGCCCAGTTACACTTTCAGGTACTGCTCTATCAGCCATGACAGGAATTATCTTAAACTTGATTTTGCCACACGAAAATAAAGACTAATCATCTATACACACAAAATCCACTCGATTGAGTGGATTTTTTAATTACTTACTCTTTATTTCCAGCAGTAAATCTTTCAAAGAAATAATGGTCACGGCTAGTAAAATCATGGCCATGCCGACAAAATCAATCGCATAAAACTGTTCCTTCATAATCAGAAAGGCAAAGAAAACGGCAGAAATTGGCTCTATGGAAGCTAATAAACTAGACTTAACAGGGCCTATCAGACTAGCTCCTTTTAGAAAAGCTGTATAAGCAAAGACAGTTCCGATGATGATAATCCCAGCAAATGCAAAGAGAAAATCCAAGCTGGTCGGTATGCTGGCCTGTAAGACTCCTGTGAAAGGAATAGCCACTACACCAGAAATAACCATCCCGACACCAATCACCAAAATACTGCCCCACTTCTTAATCAAAGCGATGGGAAGGATAATATAGAGGGCATAGGTTAGGGCAGAAAAGAGGCCCCAGAAAAGACCAGCAGGTGTGACAGACAACTGGTCAAGTTCCCCATGCGTCGCGATAAGAAACGTTCCTCCAATTGCTAAACCAATCGAAATAATCTCAGCCAGAGTAGGCGCCACCTTGTCCTTGATACAAGTATAAACCAAGATCCCAACGGGGCATACATACTGGAGAACTGTCGCCGTGCCAGCATTGGTTTCCTGAATGGCAGAAAGATAGGCAAACTGGTTTAAGAAAAGTCCAAACAAGGCAAACAACAGCATAGATAAAAGACTTTTTCTGTCTTTTAAAAAAGCATAGAGTTTATCCTTTGCAGTCATATAGGATAAGACTACCAGTGCCAAACCTGCAATGATAAGCCGCAGATTGGTCAAGACTAGAGCAGAAATCCCGTGTGCCATCAGGTATTGGCCACTGGTTCCAGACAAACCCCAAGCAATCCCTGCCACTACTGTATACAGAGTTCCTTTTACGGTTTTTGACATGCTTCTCCCTACTCCTCTTGACGAATCATTTCCATCACTTGATTTCGGTCAACTATCCACTGGGCACGCTCATCCTTTTCATACGTTCGATTGGACAGAAAGATGGCAGCTTCCTGCTTCTCCCGATTCCACATAATAAAGGTACCTGTATAACCCGTATGGTCGAGCCAAGCTCCTTCCAGATTCCAGGCTAGGGAACGCTCCTTATCATCTAAAGGAGAGAAATTTCGGCTCAAATCTGCTGCAAAATCATCTTTCAAGTAATGTTCCAGAAAGATTTGCAAATCCTTAACAGTTGAAAACAGACCTGCACTCCCAGCATGTTTGCCTAAAAGACGGGCTTTGGGATCGTGGATCTTTCCAGCCTCTACTCCTCTCACTGTTGGAACAGCTCGCTCAACGGGGCCAAACATGGTTTCCTTCATTCCCCATGGTTCCAAAACTTGCTCTTCTATAATCTGATTCAGGTCTTGGTTAAAGACTGTTTCCAAAAGAAAACCCAAGAGTAAAAAGTGGACATCCGAGTATAAGAAGACTGGCTGATTTCGTCTGTTGAGGTGAAACATGGCTTCTTTTAATTCAGGGGCAGTCAAGAGATCCCGATTTGGAATAAAGGGGTCTAAGTCTGTGGCATGGGTCAGAAGTTGCCGTATAGTGATATCAGGATAATCACACTCCGGTAAAAAATCCGTCACCGGTCGATCAATATCGAATTTGCCCTGCTGCCACAAGAAGGTAAAGACTGTCCCTACTCCCACAACCTTACTCACACTGGCTAAGTCATAGACTAACCCTGACTCTGTTTTCAAACCTTTCTCAGGATCACTCAAGCCCAGATAAGACTCTCTCCATTCACCATCCTTATAATACACAAAAGAGGCCCCGGGATAGACCCCTGCCTCGATTTGATTTTCTATTTTTCTTAGAATTTTTTCCAACTTCATGCTTCTTCAAACCACAATTCAATGTTATTAGTATCTTTACCCAGGAAGAATTTTTCAGACTTAGGGACAAAGTAGCCTGTCTTTTCAAATTTCTGACGAAGACTGGTTAGATCAAAATTTCTTACTAAAAATTTCAACATCGTCAGGTCCCAAGTGACATTGTTTTCAACAGCCAAATCTGGCCCTTGCCCTTTAGTAAAGGTGACTGCTTGCGCTACTCCTTCAGGATCAAGTAAGCTCTCTGTCCCCTCAGGCAAACGCAACTCCATAGAAACCTCAAATTGACTCAAGTATTTTATACTTTTATTTGAATAAAATTCAGGAATCGTATCTAGCGGAACTAAGTCTTCAATATGATTTTCCGCATGAACAAGGATCACATCCTGTTCAGGAGAAACAATCTCAAAAGCATAACCACAGCTTCCTTTAAATAGGCGAGGAAGGGACTTCATCTGTGAAAGAAGGTCCTCGATTTCAGAAGGATTCTCAACTTTTACCAAGAGTCTAGCTAACTTCTTAACTCCTTCAACTCTGCGTGTTCGCATGCTCGGAGCTTCTTCTAGAATCAACCTCTCCGTACCTGTCTGGTCTCCCAAGGAAAGAAAGGCCGACTCTTCTAACAAGGGTTTCATCCCTAGGGTTTCAATGTAAAATTTTTCATTTAATTTTCGGTTATTAACTTTCACAGTCGGAATGATCCGAACAATCTCATTCACACTCATAAATTCCTCCAACTCTTTTATTTTAAAGGATTTTAAGATTTTTTACAAGCTATTCTACTTAAATTCTAGAATTTTTTGCAAAAATTTCCAGTAAAAAAACTGGGTTTCCCCAGTTTCTTTTATTATAGATAAAGTAGTTTGAATACTGCTACTGCTGCAATACCCGCTGCGATTGGAGCTACAACTGGTACCCATGCATACCACCATTTTGAATCACCCTTGTGTTGACCAAGAACTGATTTTGGAAGAACAGCGTGAAGGAGACGTGGTCCCAAGTCACGGGCTGGGTTCAAACCTGGTCCTGTAGGACCACCAAGAGATGTTACCAAGGCCATTACTAGGAAACCAAGTCCTAAATGAGCAACTGAAAGACCTGCTGCTGTGTGTGGTGCTATTTGAGCCTTAATAGCTAATTCAGAAAAGTCAACTGTTTGATTAGCCTGCGTTGCCATTTGCTTCATGTATTGCATTACTTCCGCACCAAAAAAGTTTTTAGTCATTCCTAGGGCTGCAAAGAACAGAACAAACGAACCGACAAACTCATTGATAAAACCATTTACACTTGCTGCGAAACGTGATTCTTTTGTTCCTTGGTCAACATTAGAAATAGTTGAGAAAGTTCCCAAGATATTATTTGGATTCTCTGTTTTCAAGTAGTAAGGACGATGAGTTGCAACAACCAAAGCTTGTCCGAAGATTGCTCCCAAAACTTGTGCGATAATGTATGGCACTACTTGAGCCCAAGGGAAAAGTCCGCTAACTGCAAGACCAAGAGTGAATGCTGGGTTGATGTGGTTACCAGATACATTACCGAACATCAAGGCTGGGATCATAACCCCCATACCGTAACCAACCGCGATAACGAGCCAGCCACTTTGGTGACCTTTCGTACCTTTAAGTTCAACGTTAGCAACTGCACCATTACCAAGAATGATCAAAATAGCAGTTCCCAAAAATTCAGTGGCATATTTAATAGCCCATGTAAAATCCATTTGATAGATTCTCCTTCAATTTTTTTAGACAATCCTTATTCTATCAATTTTTAGACCTTTTAGCAACAGATTTTCTAAAAGAATCTATGGAAAACGCTTTATTTAACTTATGTTTAAGAAAAGGGTAAAAGAAGTGCAACTCCTTTTACCCTTTTATTTTATTCTTGACGTTGGCCAAAGTCAGCTAACATCTGATCCAATTCTTCGCGATTTGGAGTCGTCAGCATGTAGAGGATATCTCCTTGTAACTCCGCAAAGGCTTCAGGCATGATTTTTCTAGCCTTAAAACCTCCTTGATATTTAGCTAGTAACTCCTCTTCTGAGTAAACATAATGAGAACTTAAACGTCGAGCCGTCGCCAAGCAATAGAGAGGTTCAAATTGAGAGACAGGGAAGGGCTCTCCTGCTACGATAGCTGCATAACCTCGGTAGAGATCAAAGGAGTGGGCATAATTGTAAACATCAATCGTAAAGCCACCCGCCGGACGGTTATTATACTCAATAGCGATATAATCGTCTCCCTCACGGAAGAACTCGATATGGAAGAAACGCTCCCTCATGCCAAATTCCTTGACGATAGCTTCGCCGTACTTGCGCAATTTTGGATCCATATCCTTAAGGACATAATAGGCATTATCCATCTTGTAAAGCATGAGATCCAGTGGTGTGTGGGCATAATCGAAAGTCGTTGAAAATACGATCTGACCATCCTTGTCCACTAGTCCATCAAAGGTACAGATTTCGCTGGAAGTGACAAATTTCTCAAAGAAATAAACGGTTGAATGATCCCACTCTGCTTTGAAACGATCCACATCTGCTTGGTCTTCAAGTTTAAAGGTTGCTGCTGCTCCCACACCATTATCTGGTTTGGCAATCAATGGCAAACCGATTGTTTCCACAGCCTGGTCTACATCATTTTCTGTCTTAATCACAGCTCCCGGAACAACAGGTACCCCTGCCTTTTGGAAATGTTTCTTCATTTCAGATTTAAACTTGGTCTTTTTGAGGTCATCGGGTTTGGCACCAAAGACATTGAACTGCTCCCGTAGGGCTGCGTCTAGCTCTAGCCAGTATTCATTGTGCGATTCGATACGGTCGATAGGACCATGCTTGTAAATAAGAAAAGCAACCGCACGTTTGACTTCGTCCAAATTTTCAAGATTGTCTACACGGAAGTACTCAGTCAGGCTATTGCGCAAGGGCTCGTCTAATTGTTCATAGGGCTCTTGACCGATACCCAGCACCGTAATCCCCTTATTTGCTAGCTCAATCGTAAACTGCTGAAAATTTTGTGGATAGTAGGGAGAGATAACAAGGTAATTCATAGGCAACTCCTTTTATAGATTCAGGTGACCGAGGAAGTAGGGCATTTGTTTGCGCCACCAATCCCAGTCATGGGCAACATCATGTCCCCACTCTGCAAACCAAGCAGGGATTTGTTTTTGATCAAAGGCTTCTTTTAGCTTATAATACGATGGCAAACCATCGTGTTCCCAAGCACCAAGTCCGGTACAAACTATAATTTCTGCCTGACGGTAGCGGTCGATAAACCAAGCATCATTCTGGTTCCATATATAGTCAACTGGTGAGTTTTGATAAATGGCATCGTCATTGTAGTAATCTCCAACGAAGAAACGCGCGTCGTAAACACCACTGAGAGCAATCACCTTGGTAAAGACATCTGGATGTTGGAGGAAAAAGTTGAGCGCATGGTAGGCGCCCATCGAACAACCCGTCGTCATCATACCGTCAAACCAACCAGTTTTATGTTTGATAAAAGGAATGGCTTCCTCAATCACATAGCGTTCGTAAGCGCGATGCATCTCCGCCTGGTCATGACCATTTTTCCAAGTAGCCAACCAGCTCTCACTATCAACGCTGGAGAGAGTAAAGAACTGAACACGGCCTTCTTCGATAAAGGAAGCACAGGAATCAATCATGCCAAAATCATAGTATTCGTTGTGACTACCACCAGATGAAGCAAAAACAACAACTGGAATCCCAGCGTGTCCATAACGGTTAAGGTACATTTCACGGTTGAGGTGACCACTCCAGTGGCTGAGGTTTTCAATATGCATTGGCTTTCTCCTTTCTTAACTTACCATTTCTCTGCAAAAAATCGGAGACAGTCTGGTAAATTTTCCGACCATGGAATCTCACTATGGATGGCACCAGACTGAACTTTCAAGACAAGATTACCCAAGTGTACTCCACCTGCAATTAAATCATGGTAATAGCGAAGCGACGAGTCGATATAGGCTTGCTTGATATTGCCAGCCATCAAGGTCTTGTCCGTATCGTCTGCTTCTTCTGTTCCTACATAAATGAAAATGCGCTGTTCAGGCGACAATTTCTTACGCTCGATGTAGCGGTTAAAGGCTTCTTGGTGGAGCCAGTTGGCAGATGAAAAGACTCCTAGACAACCAATTCGGTCTTGGTATTCCAGTCCGATAAACTGGGTAATATTGCCTCCTAGAGACGAACCAATCATAGCAGTATGCTGGCGATCAGCTTTGGTACGATAGGTTTCATCGATAAAAGGCTTGACCACTTCCATGACAAACTCAGCATACTCCACACCCTTACCGCCAAACTGCTGGCCCGGAATAGGAGATTCTTGAAACTTCCAAGCTGCATACTCATTCATCCGTCCCATTCCATCATTATCAATAGCAACAACAATCATGCGACTGATGTCAGGATTTCTCTTAATAGCCGGAATAATCTTCCAAGAGTGCCCGATATAAGACTCCTTGCTGTAAAAGACATTTTGCCCATCATGAAAGTAAACAACAGGGTAAAAACGGTCTGTATCTTTCTCATAATCCTTTGGCAGGAGAACACGCACACGACGCTCTTTTCCTGTATAAGGAACCTTGAGTTTGTGTTCTTTCATTTTTAAGTAAAAGTAGGAATGATTCATTGTCAGAAAACTCTCTATATTCAAAATTTTATCTCATTATACCATAAAAATAGAAAAAAAGTCAGTTTTGCTCCCTTTTTTGGATTAAAAACTAACTTTTTCATTTATTTTTCTGAATTCTTCTGGATTTTCTGATTAGAGGAGGTTGTCAATTAACTCATCGACAGCATCTTTTTCAGCCTGAGGCGTGATCTTAGTGATCATAATTCCAGCCACTGCTCGCTCAACCAAACCTTCGACATCCATCCGTTTTTCATACTGCTCTGCATTCTCTATCTTAGGATTTGTCTTAGGACGGTCAGGCGCAAAAATAGTACAGCAGTCTTCAAAAGGCTGGATTGAAATTTCAAAGGTATCAATTTCCTGAGCAATGTCAATGATTTCCAATTTGTCCATAGTAACCACAGGGCGGATGATAGGAGTGTTGGTCACAGCGTTGATAGCCTGCATGCTCTCCAAGGTTTGGCTAGCTACTTGACCAAGGCTTTCTCCATTGATAATGACCAGACCCTTTCTCACTTCACGGATACGGTCAGTAATGCGCATCATAAAGCGACGTGTCAAGGTCATGAGGTAGGCTTCTGGCGCCTTGGCCTTGATTTCTTCTTGAATCTCAGTGAAAGGTACTTCGATAAACTGGATATTGCCACCAAACTTGGTCAATTTACGGGTCAAATCTTGGGCCTTCTTGAGAGCTCCAGGGCTAGTGTATGGTGGGCTGGCAAAGTGAACGGCTTCAATATCCACCCCACGTTTAAGAGCTAGATAACCTGCTACAGGTGAGTCAATCCCTCCTGACAACATGAGCATACCCTTACCGGAAGTTCCCACTGGCAATCCACCTGCTCCCCGAATAGTTTCATAAGAAAGATAGGCCGCCTCCTCACGAATCTCCACCTGAAGAGTGATATCAGGATTTTTCATCTGGGCTTGAATAGTTGGGATTACGTCGAAAACAGCTTCACCAAGCGTTTGGTTGAGTTCACGACTGTCGAGTTCAAAGTTGTGGTCACTACGTCTACTAGAGATTTTAAAGGTCATGCCCTCCTTGTAGATGTCCTGCATAATCTCTTGGACAGCAGCCTTAAGCCTTACAACTGACTTTTCAACCTTATATACTGGAGAAAAATTTTGAATTCCGAAGACTTGTTTGAGAGATTCTGCTACTGCTGTGTAGTCAGCTCCATTCAGGTAAACGTGAGCACGGTCGCGATCAGCGGTTACCTTAACTTGGGGATAGATGGACAAAACATCTGAAATATTATTACGAAGTTTATTGATGAAACGCATACGATTTTTACCCTTGGTTGACAACTCTCCGTAGCGAATCATAATTTCTGAATACTGCATGAATGCTCCTATCTTACTTTTCTAGTTTGATTGTAGATTAATTTTAGCTTGGTCAAAAATTGCTCGACCTGACTCATGTCATTTTCCAGGTCTAAGCTTAGACGCACAGCTGACTGGGCCTTATCTTTGTCCACTCCCATAGCAATCAGGGTCCCCGCAGGTTTTCCAGCCTTGGACGAACAAGCCGAGGTTGTGGAAATGAAAATATCATAGTCTTCAAATGCGTGAACGATGACTTCACCACGAACACCTTTGATTCCAAAAGTCAGGATATGAGGTGCAAAGTCTTCCTCATCTGAAAAGACAAATATATCTGGATAATCTAAAAGAGCTTGGCGAATAACTTCCTTCATCTGCCCTATCTTATTAGTAAAGATATCTAACTTTTCCATAGATAAACGGAGAGATTTGGCTGTCGCTGCAATCCCTGCCACATTTTCAGTTGTCGAACGATAGTCTCGCTCCTGACCACCACCAGTCAACAGAGGCGTAATTTTCTTACCAGACTTGATATAGACAAAGCCAACACCTCTGACACCATGAAACTTATGACTCGAAAAGGTCGCAAAATCCACTCGATCTGTCAGATATTTTTCAGTCGTAATCTTAGCGAGTGCCTGAACTGCATCAACATGGAAGGAAATAGTTGGCTTGTCTTCCAAAAGTTCTGAGATAGCCTCAATAGGCTGAATAGACCCAATTTCATTGTTTACTGCCATAATGGAAACGAGGGTCGTATCAGGTCGTATCAAAGCTCCTAGAGTCTCAACATCCACAAACCCTTTCTCATCAACTGGAGCAAAATCCACCTCAAAACCTTGACTTTTCAGCCAGAGGGCTGATTCCTTAACTGCTGGATGTTCAATGGCTGATACGATGATGTGCTTGCCAAACTGGGCTTTTTCAAAGGCCACACCTTTGATGACCCAGTTATCTCCTTCTGTTCCACCAGAGGTAAAGAAGATTTCATCACTCTTCTTGCCAATCAAATCTGCAATTTGCTGACGGGAAGCATCTAAAATTCGTGTTGCCTGATCTCCCAAACGATGGAGACTGGATGGATTTCCTACAATTTTCGAAGCGACCTGAGTATAAGTTTCAAGTGCTTCAGGATAAGGCTTGGTCGTTGCCGAATTATCAAAGTAGATCATGTTTTCTCACGCTTTCTAAAATCACTCCTTCTATTGTATCATGAAACGAAGCTTGCGACAAGAAAGGGCAAGTCCTCTTTTTTTAAGATTTTTTTAAAGAAATGAGGTATAATAAATCATAATTAAAGGAGAGTATCATGTCTAACTATCATAGAACTTCAAAACCAAAAACAGAACACATCAAAAAGGGATTTACTGTCTTTCAAAAAACGATTGCTACCATCGGTAGTATCCTTGGCCTAATTACCGCTACTATTACCATCATGAACGCTATGGATAATAACAAAAACAACAAAAAAGAACCAACGACAACTCAAACAACTGTTGTCAAGGAGATTCAAAAGGAATCCCCTCAGGAAAATACTACACCTAACAAGGACAACACTTCTACTAAAGAAAATACCCCGCAGGAAGAAACTCCTCAATCCAATAAGAAGGAAGAGCAAAAAGAAGAGAAGAAAACAACAACTCAGGATTCTTCAACACCTTCCTCAACAAAAGAAACAACTGATAGTGGAAACTCGTCCAAAACGACTAGTTCCGAAAACAAAAGCAATCAATAACCACTAAAATAGCTTCCTTCCAGCTTTGGAAAGAAGCTATTTTTTTATTGTTGCAATACTTTTCGTGGTTTGGTTCCTTCAGCTGGACCGATAACACCCGCCATTTCGAGTTCTTCCATAAGGCGGGTCGCACGGTTAAATCCAACCGACAAACGACGCTGAATCATAGAGGCACTGGCTTTCTGCGTCTCGATAACCAGAGCCTTAGCTTCTTCAAAAAGCGGATCGCCACCAGCTTCACCATCTGAAAATTCTCCTTCATTTTCAGAAACCTCACCTGGGTCAAAACTCTCATCGTAGTCCGCATCCGCCTGAGCCTTGATGAAGTTTACGATGCGTTCAACATCATCATCCGAGATAAAGGATCCTTGCAGACGGACTGGGTGATTTTCATCGATTGGTTTAAAGAGCATGTCTCCTCGACCAAGCAATTTTTCTGCTCCATTCTCATCCAAGATGGTTCGTGAATCTGTGCCCGATGAAACTGCAAAAGCCACACGAGATGGGACATTGGCCTTGATGAGACCAGAAATGACATCAACTGATGGACGTTGCGTTGCGAGAATCATGTGAATCCCTGCAGCACGCGCCTTCTGTCCGAGACGAATGATGGCGTCTTCCACTTCCTTGCTGGCTACCATCATAAGGTCAGCCAACTCGTCCACAATGACAACAATCAAAGGCAGGGGTACTTGTTTGTACTCAGACTGAGCATTGAATTCTTCGACCTTGGCATTGTAACCAGCGATATTTCGTACACCAACCTTAGCGAAGAGTTCATAACGGTTTTCCATCTCATCCACGACCTTTTGGAGAGCCTTGCTGGCCTTGCGTGGATTGGTCACAACTGGGATCAAGAGATGAGGAATGTCGTTGTAAACCGATAGCTCAACCATCTTTGGATCCACCATCATAAACTTGACCTGGTCTGGTCTTGCTTTCATCAGAATGCTAGCGATAATACCGTTAACTGCGACTGATTTTCCTGATCCTGTCGAACCTGCAACCAGTAGGTGGGGCATCTTGGAAAGGTCAAAGGTGCGAGCAGTTCCATTGACAGCCTTACCTAGAGGAATTTCGAGGAGATTTTCTGGTTTAGTCTGTGACTGTTCCCAGAGCTCACGGAAGGAAACGGTCGCAATTTCAGAGTTAGGAACCTCAATCCCGACTAAGGATTTACCAGGGATTGGAGCCTCAATCCGGACATCCTTGGCCGCCAGAGCTAGAGCGAGGTCATCTGCCAGATTGGAAATGCGGTTGACCCGCACACCAACTGCTGGCTTGACTTCATACTTGGTTACTGATGGGCCGATTTCAGCCCGTTCAACCGTTACCTTGATACCAAAGCTGGCAAAGGTTTCTTCTAAGATTTTGATATTTTCTCGAACAATCTTCTTTTCCTTGGACTGGTCTTTGGGTTTATCTGGCGCAAAGAGTTGCAAGTTTGGTAGCTTGTATTCAAGGGCTTCTTTGGCCGAAAAATCAACCTGCACCTCTTCATCCTCAAAATCTTCTTCCTCATCTGGAACTTCAAATTCAGCTTGAGGCAGGATAATCTCCGGTTCACTCCATTCTTTTTCAGAAATTGGTGGAAGATCATCGTCTGGAACTTCTGATAAGATTTCTCCCGTTTCAGGATCTACAGGAGGAAGCGGTAGTGCATCCTGTTCTTCTTGTTCTCTCTTGATTCTGGCAGCTTCTTCAGCTTCTTGACGAGCCTTCTCTTCTTCTCTCTTGATGAAGCGTTCCTGTTTTCTCTGTTCCTGTTTTTCCATGAAGGATCTGAACTGAGCTCCAATAAAGGCTGCAACATCATAAATAGACCAAGGACTGACCAAGAGAGCCCCAACTAGAATCAAAAGAACTCCAATAAAGTACGATCCGATATTGGAGAAAAGAAAGGATATGGGGATATAAAGTCCAACACCTAGCAGACCTCCACCAGCAAAGCTAGTCACCCGGATACCAGTAAGGTCCGTCATAACTTGAGCCAAGGTCCCTTTTAGAACTGACTGCTCCAAACCAAACTTCCAGACAAGATAGGCCTCAAAAATCAAGAGCAAGCCAGCGAAGATACAGAGAAATCCTGACAGAAGCCCCTCTTGCTTACGGATCCATTTAAATAGAAAAAGATAAATGAGGAGGCCACCTATAGCCACATAAGCTAAACTTCCGACTAACAGTCGAATGAGATTGTAAAGAGTGATACCAGCTGCACCGAGTTTGAGGGCTGCAATAATCAACAATAAGGCAATTCCTAAAGAAATCAACATCCTCTGGATAGCCTGTTTTCTTTCGAGTTCTGCTTTAGACGGTCTCCGTCTTGTTTTACTTGTATTTTTGTTTGCCATGCTTCTATTATACCATATTTCAGAAACATCTAGAGAAATCAAAAAAATGACTGCATCTACTAGACACAATCATCTTTCGTTGATATTTCTGAATTTTCTATTCTATATGATTTTTCAACAACCTTGTCTCACTACTTCTTCAAAAATCTAATTGCTGATTTTCTTGCCTTCTCAATCTTCTCGATTTCCAACTTCTCTACAGCAGATGTAGGAATCCATTTTTTCCCAAATAAAACTTGAGCTGCTTCTATCATCAGAGCACAAGCCCGAAAGTCCTTTTCTTCTGGAATCGCCTCTCGAAACAAATCCTTCGTTTTCTCCATCAAGACTTCTTTTTCAACTTGATGAAAAGATAATTGCATCAAACTACTGGCAGACCAGGCACGACAAAGTGCATCTTGGTCAGTCAAGAGATGTTGCCCTAAGATTTCTATCTCACTTATTGAACCAATCCAACCTAGGGCAACGATTAGCTTTCTACGATTCGAAGCTTCTGAACTAGGTAAAAGAGAGATTAGAACAGGAAGTACTTGCTTGCAAGAAGGTGCATAAAAATCTCTATGTCTTACTTTGGAAAGGATTTTCGCTAGGAAATAAACAATCAAAATGCGTTGACTCTCATCTTCCTCTTGATTGAGAGTTTCCAAAAGATAGTCTATTCCCTCCTGCCCATGCTGGTCAAAACTTGCTTCAAAATTTAGGTCAGTTCCTTCCTCCCAATCGTTGCAAATGAGTTCAAAATGAAAGGCAATTTCTGGACTCCTACCTAAATCAGCTATAAAATGAATTCGTTTAGAATCAGGAAAATCTTCCTCCACCAAGCTGGCATAGGTTCCTTGTAACGCTTCTTTGGTAAGACTTTTGTGACCGAACTGTTCCTTTTCTAGTTTGTCGATTCCTTCTTTTCTAGAATCACTCATGACACTTATCTCCTCTAAGATATTTGTAGAACTTCAGCATTCTAGCATTTAAATTCTCTAAGATTTACCTCTATTATATCACTTTGAAGACCGTTCTCCCTAACTCCATCATCAAAAAATGACTGCCCACTTTCGTGTTCAGTCATTTGAGTATTTGTGATTATTTTTCTAATGGTTTACGAAGGTAACCATAAACCACACCACTTACAATTGCGCCTACCAAGACACAGGCAAGATAAAGAAGAGCATTTGAAGTAAGGGCGATGACGAAGATTCCTCCGTGTGGCGCCATGAGTTTGATTCCTGCAAGACCAACGAGTCCGCCTGCCACTGCAGAGCCAAGGATAAAGCTTGGAATCGCACGAGCTGGGTCTGCTGCACCAAACGGAATCGCTCCCTCGGTGATAAATGACAAGCCCATGATGATGTTTGTCAAACCAGAGTTACGTTCTTCTTTGGTGAATTTATTTTTAAAGAGGAGGGTTGCGACAAAGATAGCAAGTGGTGGCACCATTCCTCCCGCCATAACTGCTGCCATGGCTACAGAACCACCTGAGGAAACAGTCGCTGCAAGCGTACCTGTACCAAAGACATAGGCTGCTTTGTTGACAGGTCCACCCATGTCAACAGCCATCATTCCACCAAGAACGATACCGAGAAGGACAGCTGAACCTCCTCCAAGACCGCCAAGGAAGTCATTCATAGCAGTGTTGATTGCTGCCATTGGAATGTTGACAGCCAGCATGACAAATCCTGTCAGAATTGTTCCAAAAAGTGGCAAGAGAAGGATTGATTTAGCACCCTCAAGTGAACGAGGAACTTTAACGTATTTCTTGATAGCAAGAACCAAGGCACCTGCGATAAATCCACCAACAAGAGCACCTAGGAAACCAGATGAGACACCTGCAAGTGTTGAAGTTGCTTCTCCACCTGCGGCATAAGGGATTTTACCAAATGCAAAACCTTCTTTGGCAATAGCACCAGCCACAAAACCTGCTACTAAACCTGGTTTTTCAGCGATAGAGTAGGCTACGTATCCTGCAAAGACTGGGAGCATCAAACCAAAGGCAGCGCCACCGATTTTCATGAACATAGAAGCTAGCTCATGGTAGGAACCAAGATTTCCAAGGCTATCATTTGGCACACCCATAGCACCATCAATCAAGAAGGCAAGGGCAATCATAATCCCACCACCGATAACGAATGGCAACATTTGGGATACACCACTCATCAAGTGTTTGTAGAAAGCTCCACCGATACTTTGTTTTTCATTGCTTGCTGTTGCAGCTTTTGCTCCATTGGCAGCACGATAAACTTCAGCGTCTCCTGAAAGAGCCAAGTTAATCAACTCTTCCGTCTTACGGATACCGTCAGCAACTGGACGGTTAACCAAAGGTTTGCCATCGAAACGATCCATCTCAACGGCCTTGTCTGCTGCGATAATCACAGCTTTAGCCTTGCGGATATCTTCTGCAGTTAGTTGGTTACCGACTCCGCTAGCACCATTCGTTTCAACCTTAATGCCAACACCCATTTCAGCAGCCACTTTTTGAAGGGCTTCTTGGGCCATGTAAGTGTGGGCGATTCCTGTTGTACAAGCTGTAACAGCAACGATAAAGTCACCAGATTCATTTACAGGTGCTTGGACAGTCTCCTCAGCTTTTTCTGAAGCTTGGTCAAAGAGTTCGATAACTTGGTCAGCTGATGTTACTTGGCGAAGTTTGTCAGCAAAACCGTCTTTCATCAAGTATTGAGACAATTCGGCTAAGGCAGCCAAGTGAGTATCATTGGCACCTTCTGGAGCCGCAATCATGAAGAAGAGATCAGTTGGTTGCCCATCCAAACTCTCATAGTCAACACCCTTGTTTGACTTTGCAAAAAGAACGGTCGCTTCTTTTACAGCAGAGTTCTTGCTGTGAGGCATAGCAATTCCGTCACCCAAACCAGTGGAAGTTAGAGCTTCACGTGCCAAAATTCCTTCTTTAAAGGTTTCAAAATCTGTCACATAGCCATGCTCTACTAGACTATTAATCATTTCTTCAATAACTGCTGTTTTTTCAGTTGCCTGCAAATCCAGCAACATAACATCTTTTCTCAATAGGTCTTGAATTTTCATCGTTTTTCTACCTCAACTTTTTCATATGTTTCTTTAATAAAGTCCGCTGTTGCCAAGTCATCTGAGAAGGTGGTTGCTGTTCCACAAGCCACTCCCCATTTGAAGGCTTCTATTGCGTCTTTTGATTTGACAAATTCACCTGTAAATCCAGCAACCATAGAGTCACCAGCTCCGACAGAGTTTTTCACTGTTCCCTTGATAGGTTTAGCGAAGTAAGCTCCCTCAGATGTGACCAGAAGGGCACCGTCCCCAGCCATAGAGATGATCACGTTTTGAGCACCTTTAGCCAGCAACTCACGAGCGTACTTCTCAATTTCAACCAAACTTTCGAGTTTAACCCCAAAAATCGCTCCAAGTTCATGATTATTTGGTTTAACCAAAAGTGGCTGATAGTCCAAACTATCAATCAAGGTCTGACCCTCAAAGTCACAAACTACTTGTGCACCAGTCTGACGGGTCAAGGCAATCAAATCCTTATAGATAATATTACCTAGATTTTTAGCACTTGAACCTGCAAACACAACCGTATCATCTGCTGTCAGACTAGATAAAACAGCTTTCAACTCCTCCAACTGAGCAGGTTCAACATTGGGACCTGTTCCGTTGATTTCTGTTTCTTGATCGGCCTTAATCTTAACATTGATGCGAGTATCTTCTGCTACTTGGACAAAACGAGTCTCGATTTCTTCTTTTGCCAAGGTATCTGTGATAAATTTACCAGTAAACCCTCCGATAAACCCGGTAGCTGTATTTGGAATGTCTAACCGTTTCAAAATACGACTGACATTGATTCCTTTCCCACCAGCAAACTTATCATCACTGTCCATACGATTGACACTACCAACTTGGACTTGGTCCAAACGAACGATATAGTCAATGGATGGATTGAGTGTGACTGTATAAATCATACTTCTATTACCTCCGTTTTTTCTTTAATGGCTTGCAAGAGCTCATGCCCTTGACTTGTGATAACGATAGCGCGTTTGAGTGGTGCTACTTTGGCAAAGCAAGTTTGTCCAATTTTAGACGAATCCACCAAGACATAGGTTTGTTTGGCATTCTCCAAAATAGCACGCTTAACAGCTCCCTCCTCCATGTCTGGCGTTGTGTAGTAGTTTTCATCTACACCGTTCATCCCTATAAAGGCACGGTCAAAGTGCAATTGGTTAATCTGGTTAAGAGCAACCCCACCAATACATGCATCTGTCGTCATCTTGACACTACCTCCAACCATGACAGTTGGAATCTGCTTTTCAACCAACTGAGCAGCATGGTGAATTGAGTTGGTCACAACTGTAACATTCTTATTGACCAATTCATGAATCAAAAAAGCAGTTGTTGTTCCAGCATCGATAAAGATGACATCTTTTTCTTTAATGAGAGAGGCTGCTTTCTGAGCCAGTAACTTCTTCTCTTGAAGGTTTTTGACAGATTTTTCTTGAATGGTTTCTTCTTCCTGCAAGGAGTGGGGCAATTCTGCTCCACCATGCACACGACGAAGTTTATTTTCCGCCTCCAACTCATCCAAATCCCTTCGTACTGTCGATTCTGATGTTTCTAATAGACTAACCAATTTTTCTAGGGAAACTACATGATGTTGATTTAACTCCTCTAAAATCAGTTGCTTCCGTTCAGTTTTTAACACCAAATCACCTCCTGTTATCGTTTACACTATTCATTCTAGCACAATCTCTACCAAAGTCAAGCATTTTTTATCATTTTCTTTCAAAATCTATCATTTTTCTCATTTCCAAAATTTTTATTGCAAGATAAGTGGCTTTATGGTAGACTATTTGAGTAAGTATTGGAAGATTACTCAAGAGGCTTAAGAGGCCGTGTTGGAAACGCGGTAGGCGTGTAACAGCGTGCGTGGGTTCGAATCCCATGTCTTCCGTAGAAAAGAAAAATTATTTTTTTAGATACAACAAATGTTGTATCTTTTTTTGTATCCCTTTTTAAAAAAAGAATACCAAGGAATACCAAAGGAAAAAATAAAAAACGTTGATTTAACAACGTTTTTCCAAGGTTGGTGAAAGAATCATGGAGCCGGTGGGAGTCGAACCCACGTCCAAACATCTGCCAACATATTTGTCTACAACCATAGGTTATGTATTGTTTTAACAGTCCCTCGACACATAACTCAAGCCTAGGAACTGCGAGTCTATTAATCTCTTATCAAACCACTAGACAAGGCTTGATCGTATCTCGCTAATCATAAGACCTGTCATTGAACACGAGCAATCCAAATCAGGTCACGCCTGCTGGTTTTTAGGCAGCTAAAGCGTAAGAAGTGTTATTTTTTGCAGTTATATTTAACTGAGCGTTTACGTCGCCACACGGGTTGCAAAATATGCCTCATAATGCCTGTCGAATCCGTAACGACCCCAAAAGACAATAGAACCATTATAACCTATCTTCATAAAAAATGCAAAATCAAGCCACCTCTTTAGAAAAGATACTCTTTTAAGGCTTCCGATAAGGCTTGATAACCGGCTACACTTAGATGGAGGCCATCTGTTGTATAGTCTTTTTTGAGTTGCCCTTCTGAATCTGTCAAACTATCATAAATCGGCACAAAATCTACCTGCATATAGGCGGATACTAGAGCCTCATAGGCTTGATTCCATTCTCTAATCTTTTCATTGGTTCGGATATAAACAGTCTGCTTGTATTTCTCTCCCTCATTGACTGGCAAAATGGATAGGAGCTTTATTTGTGACAACGGATAATCTCGGGCAATTGATTGGATCACTCGCTCAAGATTATCCAAGGCTTCATTTATAGGAATATCTTTTCCGATATCATTTGTCCCAATTAGGAGAACAATTTGATCCACAGCATCACCATAAAGATGGGCATCTAGATTCTCTAATAACAGTTTCGTCTGGTAGCCTCGGATGCCACGATTAACAATCTTCTTTGCAGTCCCAAACAACTCTTGCAATGGGTAGTATTCTACAATCGAATCGCCGATAAAAATTACATCTGGCTCTAGAACAGAAACTTGATTCAATTCACGATACTTGGTTTGAATCTTCTCCTGCTCTTTTAGGAGCCAATTTTCTAATAACTGTACTGCCACCTTATCCCTCTTTCTCTAACCAATTTTCTAGAACTTGATAAACACCAGCCTGGCTGTTAGCTGGTGCTAGGGCAGTCGCAACTGCCTTGGCCTCATCATCTGCATTTTCCATCGCATAAGCAATACCAGCCATCTCCAACATCTCGACATCATTTTCACTGTCACCAAAAGCCATAATTTGTTCTGATGTCAAATCCCAGCGCTTGAGTAATTCTTCCAATCCCCAAGCCTTGTGAACACCAGCTTGCAGGATATCAATACAGCCATAACCGCTAGAAACAGCTCTTACACGACCATCAAAGAGGTCATTGATTTCCTGCAAAACTGAACTAGAACGTTCTTCACCAACGACCATGCTCATCTTTAGAACTCCTCCAAAGAGGTCTGAGTTTAGCTCATACACAAAATTGGTCCTTTGGTAAAGTTTTTCAATCATCTCTGGAGTCATAAATTTTTCTAGGTCTGTAAAAACAGTTCCTTCCTTGACAAAACTCCCATTCATACTAGTGACGACGAACTGATCTCGACACTCCCTCCCTTTAAAATGAAGGAGAGCCTTGTCAACCATAGCATCATCCCAGGTCTGAGCTTGAATCAGTTTATTGTTTTCAAAAATACGCGCCCCATTGGCAACTACTAGGATCACTCGTTCAGCCAAGTGTCCCAATAGTTCTCTCATACGATGAACTTCATTCCCCGTCGCAATGACAAAACGGATATCCCTTTGATCCAACTGATCTAAAATCTTTTCCAAGCGGGGCAGATCTAGCTGACCTCTCGAGTCTAGCAAGGTTCCATCCATGTCTGTTGCAATTAATTTAATCGTCATCATATCTCCTTTAGGGTGAGCACCTACCACTTCAACCCTACATGTTCATTCATTTCTTTATAGGCCGTGTCAATGCGTTCCTTGGTCGCCTCATCCAACTTGTCACGGTAACTGCCTCCCTCGATGAAGTCCTCTAGGATATAGGTCTGATAGAGGAAGAGCGGATAACCTTCTGGAGAGTAAGTCCCTTTGGGTGTTCGATTGACCCAAGTAGGATGCGCTTTGGCAGTTTCAATCCTAGTCTTGCCATCTTTTTTCTTAATGGTCACATCCATGAGAACACCGCGCTCCGTCCACTTGGCATTTTCCTCGTCTTGCATGGTTTCAATGCGCTGATTTGAGAGGAAATTCCCCATGGAATAGATGATCAGTTTTTTGTCACCATCTTTTTCAACTGTCTCAGCAGGTTCAACGACGTGAGGGTGCCCTCCAAAGATAATATCAGCTCCCCAGTCAATCATCTTGTGGTACAGTGTTTTCTGTTCTTCCGTCGGTTCTAGCTGGTACTCAATTCCCATCTGAGGCATGATGACAGTGATATCCGCCTCTTGCTCAGCTCGTTCGATTTCCGCCTTCATCTTATCTTCATTCAGGTCAGAAAGATAGCGATTATAGTCCTCTTGTGAGATATACTGCTCAATGCCATTAAAACCGTAAGAATAGGCCAAAAGAGCTACCTTGATACCATTGACTTCCTTGATAACTAGTGGAGCTTGGTCACGGGATTCATGTGTGTAGACCCCTATGGGTGTCATCCCTGCCTTTTCGATAGCTTCTGCTGTCGAAACCACTCCCTCTATCTGAGAATCCAAGATGTGATTGTGAGCCAAGTCTAGAACTTGATAGCCTGCATCCTTGATCGCATCCATGACTTCTCCAGGTGCATTAAAGAGAGGATAACCTGCCAAATAGTGATCCTTGTTCACCGTTCCTTCAAAGTCACCAAGCACTAAATCCGCTTGCTTGAGCCATGGTTTTACATATTCAAAATTTTCGTGGAAATCGTAGCTACCGTCTTCTTTCAGAGCTGTTCGGTAGATAGGAATATGGTAGAGAAGGTCACCATTTGCCATGATACGCGCCGTCGTTTCGCCAGATTCATTTTCCTTGGACTGACTAGACGCCATAGTCTGACTGTTAGGGCTTGTTTCCTTGCTGCCTTGTACTGTTCGAACCAGCAAGTTCAATCCCATAGATAAGGTAACTGCAAGCAATAACACAATAATAAACTGGGCATTGGTCCAAGATTTATAATTCCGAAAAAAATCAACACAAGTCTTCCACACCTCATAAAGAGAATCATGAGACCGTCTATCTTGTCGCTTTTCCATCTTTATTCCCCCCTTGCTTTTACTGCAAGTCTTTTCTTTTATTATACCACAGACAAAAGAGGAATACCGTTTATTATATTTTTTTTTAGGAACTTCTGTGACTTTCTTTCTCGCCTATTTTGTGTTATCATGTAGAGGTAATGAAAGGAGAGAAAATGTCTGCTATAGAACGTATTACAAAAGCTGCTCATTTAATTAATATGAACGATATTATCCGCGAGGGGAACCCAACTTTACGCGCAGTTGCTGAGGAGGTCACTTTCCCACTGTCTGACCAGGAAATCATCCTTGGAGAAAAGATGATGCAATTCCTCAAAAATTCTCAGGATCCTGTTATGGCTGAAAAGATGGGGCTCCGCGGTGGGGTTGGATTGGCCGCTCCTCAGTTAGATATCTCAAAACGCATTATCGCTGTTTTAGTGCCAAATATTGTGGAAGAAGGTGAAACTCCACAGGGAGCCTACGACCTGCAAGCTGTTATGTACAATCCAAAAATCGTCTCTCACTCTGTTCAGGACGCCGCCCTCGGTGAAGGAGAAGGGTGCCTATCTGTCGACCGTGTAGTTCCAGGCTATGTTGTTCGTCATGCCCGCGTCACTGTTGATTACTTTGACAAGGACGGAGAAAAACACCGCATCAAGCTTAAAGGATACAACTCTATCGTTGTCCAACATGAAATTGACCACATCAACGGAATCATGTTCTACGATCGTATCAATGAAAAAGACCCATTTGCTGTCAAAGATGGACTCCTCATCCTCGAATAAAGAAAATCCCGTTGCAAGACGGGGTTTTGTGTTATAATAGAGGCATGAAAACAAATGATATTGTCTATGGCGTCCACGCCGTTACAGAAGCCCTCCTTGCAAATACAGGAAACAAACTCTACCTCCAAGATGATCTCAGAGGCAAAAATGTTGAAAAAATCAAGGAACTGGCTACAGAAAAGAAGGTATCCATTTCTTGGACTTCAAAAAAATCTCTCTCTGAAATGACCGAAGGTGCCGTCCACCAAGGTTTTGTTCTACGAGTGTCCGAATTTGCCTATAGCGAGTTGGATCACATCCTTGCAAAAACACGTCAAGAGGAAAATCCACTTCTATTGATTCTGGATGGTCTAACTGACCCCCATAATCTAGGTTCTATCTTAAGAACTGCTGATGCGACCAATGTTTCAGGTGTCATCATTCCCAAGCACCGTGCTGTCGGAGTGACTCCTGTCGTTGCCAAAACGGCCACAGGTGCTATTGAGCATGTACCGATTGCCCGAGTGACCAACCTCAGTCAAACCCTAGAAAAACTCAAGGATGAAGGATTCTGGACCTTTGGAACGGATATGAACGGTACTCCTTGCCACAAGTGGAATACAAAAGGGAAAATCGCCCTCATCATCGGAAATGAAGGAAAAGGCATCTCTAGCAACATCAAAAAACAGGTCGATGAGATGATTACCATTCCCATGAATGGACATGTTCAAAGTCTCAATGCAAGTGTGGCTGCAGCCATTCTCATGTACGAAGTTTTCCGAAATCGACTATAAAAAAGTTTCCAATCACTTGATTGGAAACTTTTTTGCTTAACTATGTTCTGTGATAAATTTATAGGCTTCTTGACCAGCAATCGCCCCATCTCCAACTGCTGTTGTCACTTGGCGAAGGTCTTTCTGGCGAACATCTCCAACCGCAAAGATACCGTCAACAGCAGTCTTCATGTGATTGTCTGTCACAATCCAGCCTGACTGGTCTTGAATATTCAATTCTTTAACAAAATCGCTAACAGGATCCAAACCAACATAGATAAAGACACCTCCAAAGGCTTGCTCTGTTACTTGACCTGTTTTCACATTTTCAAATACGACAGATTCTACTCGGTTTTCACCCTTGATTTCCTTAACTACAGAGTCCCAGATAAAGTTGACTTTCTCATTTGCAAAAGCACGGTCTTGCAAGACCTTTTGAGCACGAAGTTGGTCACGACGGTGAACGATAGTAACAGTCTTGGCAAAGCGAGTCAAGAAGAGAGCTTCTTCTACCGCTGAATCTCCACCACCGACTACGAGCAAGTCTTGGTCACGGAAGAAAGCTCCATCACAGACTGCGCAGTAAGAAACACCACGACTATTCAGTTCTTCTTCTCCGGGAACACCCAAGAGACGGTGTTTTGACCCAGTTGCCACGATGACAGTACGGGTTTCGTAAACTTGATCATCAGTGATTACCTTCTTATAGTCCCCCTGGTCTTCAATATTTTCAACATAGCCATAAAGATGCTCCACTCCAAGGTTTTCAAGTGGTTCAAACATTTTTTCAGCCAATTCAGGGCCACTGATGTTGGCATAACCTGGATAGTTTTCAATATCAGATGTATTGTTCATTTGCCCGCCCGGCAGACCACCTTCAATCAAAGCCACTTTCAGATTGCTTCGGGCAGCATATAAGGCAGCCGTCATTCCCGCAGGCCCAGCACCGATAATAATCGTATCGTACATTTTGATTCCTTCTTTCTTGTTGTAACTATCTTTATTCTAACTCATTCTTGCTGATCACGCAAGGATTATGCCTTGAAAACCAAGAGCAAACTCATGACGGCAAAGGATAACACCGGAACGACCAAAACTCCAATCATAATCATATCATAGAGATGAGCTTGACGAGCCTTGGCTGTCTTGTCCACACCAGACATGGCTCTCAATCCAATCCAAATCCCCAAAAAAATTACAACCAGGATGGTCGTTAAGATCAAACTCTCGAAATATAAAGAAAACAGTTGCAGCAGCATGATCTCTCTCGTTTCTATCTTTTTTAAAGAGTAAACTCAGCTAGTCCAACTAACTGAGTTTTCCTTTTTCTATTATATCAAATATAAGTCCGTTTGTAACTAGCGAAGAATTCTTTTGTTCGTTCTTCTTTCGGATGATTGATGATTTCATCCGGTGTGCCAGACTCGATGATTTTCCCCTTATCTAGGAACAAAATCTTATCTGCAACTTGGGCTACAAAAGACATGTCATGACTAACCAAAATCATGGTCTGACCTGACTTGGCAGCATCTGCAATAGACTTTTCTACCTCACCGACCAATTCTGGGTCGAGGGCTGAAGTGGGTTCGTCCAAGAGCAAGACATCTGGTTTCATAGCAAGCGCACGCGCGAGGGCAACCCGTTGCTTCTGTCCACCTGATAAGTGGCGAGGATAATGGTTTTCACGGTCAGAAAGACCAACCTTGGCCAACTCTTCCTTAGCGATTTTGGTTGCTTCCTCGTCCGATAATTTCTTAACAACAACCAAACCTTCCTTGACATTGTCAAGAGCAGTTCGGCGCTCAAACAAATTAAACTGTTGGAAAACCATAGACAACTTGCGACGAAGGGTTAGGATTTCTTCTTGGCTAATCTGAGAAAAATCAACTTTAAAATTGTCAATCTGAATCGTTCCACTATCTGGAGTTTCAAGGTAGTTCAAACTACGAAGAAAGGTTGATTTCCCAGCTCCAGATGAACCAATCAAAGCCACTACCTCACCTTTTTGGATATCTAAGTTTAGATGATTCAAGACTGTCTGTCCTGAAAAGGATTTGCTTAAATTTGAAATCTTAATCATTAACGAAGGTCCCCTTTCACATCTGTAGATACTGCACCCGGCGCTGAAATAGCCATTTTTCTCTCGATGAAACGACCGAGGCTTTCAATTCCGATATTGACTACCCAATAAACAAGGGCTACGGAGATGAAACGCTCAAAGTAACGATAATCTGCTCCACCCAAAATTTGAGCCTGGGCAAAGACTTCCACAACCCCCGCACTAAAGGCTAGAGAAGTTCCCTTGGTCAAACCGATAAGAGAGTTAATCAAAGTCGGTGTCGCTACCACCGCTGCATTGGGAATAATCACACGACGATAAACTTGAGCACGAGTCATACCCAGACTACGCGCCGCCTCAATTTCACCTGGGTTAACAGAAAGGATGGCTGCACGAATCGTTTCACTTGCATAAGCCGCCTCATTAAAAGCAAAGGCCACAATCGCAAAAAACGCCGCTGGAATCGCATTGATATTAAAACCAGTTCCCCATTGTTGATTGAGTGCTTTCAGAGCAAGTGGAATCCCGTAGTAGGTCAACATAAGTTGGACTAGGATTGGGGTGCCTTTTAAGAAGCTGACAAAAAAGGCCTGCAAGGGATATAGAATCTTAACACGATTGATTTTAACAATGGCGAAAACCAAGGCCAGCACCAAGCCAAAAATCGCACCTCCAAGCGTCAACATCAAGGTTGTAGGCAGTTGTTGGACAATCCTTGGAATTCCATCAAAAACCGAACGCAAGCTAAAGAGCTTACCATCCGGAATGAGCTGCATCAAACTTTGGTACCAATCTGATGCTAAAAATGTTGTAACAGTCATAAAAACATCCTCTCCTGATAATGATTCATTCTATCATACTTCTGCTCGCAAGCAAATTATTTGCTACGGGCTGATCAGACTTTGTCTATCTTCTAGTTTATCACACTTTAAAACAGGGAGGCTATATATTTTACCTATCAAGGAGATAAATAAAAACTATCTCAAACCTAAGTCCTCATAGGTTTTTCTATAGCCGATTTGTTTAACAGCACCATTCTCCACCAAAATTGGACGTTTCAATAACATGCCATCACTCGCTAGAAGCTTGGCTACTTCTTGTTTTGACAAACTTCCCACCTTATCTTTCAAGCCCAGTTCACGGTATTTGATCCCGCTAGTATTGAAAAATTGTTTCACTTCAAAACCAGAAGTTTCCAACCAGTTCAAAATCACGTCTTCACTTGGGGTTTCTTCTACGATGTGGATATTTTGGTATTCCAGTCCAAGTTTATCCAATTCATTTTTTGCTTTCTTACAAGTTGAACATTTTGGGTATTCGATAAATTCTAACATCTTCTTTTCTTTCTATTTTTTATTTTCTTGAAATGCTACACCTTCATGTTGCAAGAGCCAGGCTTTCTTTTCGACTCCAGATGCATAGCCTGTCAGACGATTGCCTGATCCCAGCACACGGTGGCAGGGTACGAGGATGGACCAAGGATTACGCCCCACTGCTCCGCCAATCGCTTGGGCAGAAGCCACTTGCAGGTCTTGAGCTATTTGTCCGTAAGTTACTGTTTGACCATAAGGAATGTCCTGTAAGTAAGCCCAGACTCGCTTTTCAAAATCTGTTCCAATGGGAGCCAAGGGTAAGTCAGATAGATCCTGAACACTGCCTTCGAAATAGGTATCTAAATAGGAAATAACTTGCTCTAATACAGGATGGCTAGCAACTTCTTCTATCGTTTCGTCTCCTAATCCCCTTTCAAAATGAGTTTGGCCCTGTACCCAAATTCCATACAGATATTGCTCGTCAGCAACTAAGGATAAGGTTCCAATTGGCGACGGGTAGAGCATTTTTGCGTACTTTTTCTGCTTCATTTTTTTAATTTCTGATAGGCCAAACGTTCCCCATCAACTGGAACTTTTCCGACCTGCTGAAATCCTAGCTTTTCAAAAATATGCTGCATGGCCTTGTTTTCTTCATGTGTATCTGAACGAAAATCTAGATAATCAAAACCTTCAATCAAGCCTTCTAGGAAAGTCTGAGCAACACCTTGTCCTTGGACATCTGCTGCCACAGCGATACGGTGAAAGACCAGATATTCTGACTCTCCCCCCTGCCAACTTCCTTCATAAATGGCTTCATAGGCTTCCTCTGGGCTCTTGGTCACAGCAGCATAGGCTAGCAGTTCTCCTTCTTCCAAGGAAACATAGGCTTGGCCTGAGATGATATCGTCAATAATGATGTCAGCATTTGGATAGCCATTTTGCCACTGGTCGCTACCAGACTCAGCTAAGCACTTTTTAGCATCCTCCATCACCTGCATAATTGCATCTACTTCGTTTGGAAAAGCTAAACGAATCTCCATCTTTTCTCCTCATTTCTAACTATTTTCTCTCATCATAGCATAATTTAAAGCTTTCTACAAGCAGTTGAAACTTGACTTTTGTTTTTTATTATTTTATAATCTAGTTATTAAAACTAGATAAAAAGGAGTTGGAAATGAATTCTAACTTTTCCTACCCAAAATGGGAAGACATCCCAAACATTGACCTCTATCTGGATCAGGTTTTGCTTTATGTCAATCAAGTCTGCGCCCCCATCTCTCCAGATAAAGAAAAGGGCCTGACCGCATCTATGGTCAATAACTATGTCAAACATGGTTACCTGACAAAGCCTGACAAGAAGAAATACCAACGCAAACAGATTGCTCGTTTGATTGCCATCACCACTCTCAAGTCTGTCTTTTCGATCCAAGAAATCGCTCAAACACTTAATACTCTACAAACTCAAGCGAACTCAGACCAGCTCTACGATGCTTTTGTGGACTACATGAATCATGGGATTGATCCAGAAAATCCTATTATCCAAACTAGCTGTCAAACGGTTAAACTCTATCATCAAACTCTAGACTTAATCCTTATCAAAGAAGAGGAGGAAATCCAATGAATACCAGCTTAAAACTCAGTAAAAAACTCAGTTTTGGAGAAGAAATCGCCAATAGTGTGACCCATGCTGTGGGTGCAGTTATCATGCTCATCTTACTCCCCATTTCATCCACCTATAGTTACGAAGCACATGGGTTTTTATCATCTTTTGGTGTTTCTATCTTTGTTATCAGTCTATTTCTCATGTTCCTTTCGTCAACCATTTACCATTCTATGGCCTATGGTTCGACCCACAAATACGTTTTGCGAATCATCGATCACTCTATGATTTATGTGGCCATAGCGGGCTCTTATACACCAGTCGTATTAACTTTGATGAATAACTGGTTTGGCTATCTGATTATTGCCATTCAGTGGGGAACGACCATCTTTGGCATCCTCTATAAAATCTTTGCTAAAAAGGTCAATGAGAAATTCAGCCTTGCTCTTTATTTGATCATGGGCTGGTTGGTTCTGGCTATCATTCCAGCCATTATCAGTCAAACAACGCCAATTTTCTGGAGTCTCATGGTAACTGGTGGACTCTGTTATACAGTTGGAGCTGGATTTTACGCTAAGAAAAAACCTTATTTCCACATGATTTGGCATCTCTTTATCCTAGCAGCATCTGCACTTCAGTACATCGCTATTGTTTATTACATGTAAAAAAGTTGAGAATCTTTTCTCAACTTTTTTCTTTACACATATTGATAAAATACTGGTGCAAGCGAGCATCATCTGTTAACTCAGGATGAAAAGAGGTTACCAGCATATTTTTTTCTTGCGCAGCAACGATTTGATCATCAGCTGTTGCTAGAATTTCTACACCCTCTCCAACACTGCTGATAATCGGTCCACGGATAAAGGTCATGGGAATCTGACCAACTCCCTTACATTCTGCTTCTGTATAAAAACTTCCTAGTTGGCGCCCATAGGCGTTGCGCTCAACTACTATGTCCATAGTCGCTAGATGACTTTCTTCCTGAGAAATGATTTCCTTAGCCAGCAAAATTAAGCCCGCACAAGTTCCAAAGACTGGTAGTCCAGAAAGAATGGCTTCTCGGACGGGAATCAACATCTGCTGGTCACGCAAGAGCTTGCTCATTGTTGTAGACTCACCGCCAGGTAATATCAAACCGGACAAGTCACTCTGATGGTGTTGAAAATCCTCTAAATTTCTGATTTCGACACTAGCAACACCTAACTTTTCTAGCACTTTTGCATGCTCTTCAAAGGCGCCTTGCAAGGCCAATATTCCAATTTTCATCTATTTTCCTCGCTCAGCCATGAGAATTTGGATTTCATTCTCATTGATTCCAACCATGGCTTCCCCTAGGTCTTCAGAGATTTGAGCCAAAATTTGAGGATTTTGGTAGTTGGTTACGGCTTTAACAATAGCACTTGCTCGTTTAACAGGGTCTCCTGATTTGAAAATACCTGAACCGACAAAGACACCCTCTGCTCCCAATTGCATCATCAGCGCAGCATCTGCTGGTGTTGCCACACCTCCGGCTGCGAAGTTGACAACTGGTAATTTTCCATGTTGGTGGACGTATTGGACTAATTCAACAGGGACTTGCAAGTCCTTGGCAGCCACATAGAGCTCATCTTCACGGAGGTTTTGAATGCGGCGAATTTCTTGATTCATCATACGCATATGGCGAACGGCTTGGACGACATCTCCTGTACCCGGTTCTCCTTTTGTCCGAATCATGGAAGCTCCCTCAGCGATACGACGCAAGGCTTCACCCAAATCCTTAGCTCCACAGACAAAAGGAACTTGGAATTCTTTCTTGTCCACATGGAAACGATCGTCTGCTGGAGACAGCACTTCACTCTCATCGATATAGTCAATCTCAATAGCCTCTAAAATCTGAGCTTCAACAAAATGCCCGATTCTGACCTTGGCCATCACTGGAATACTGACCGCTTCTTGGATTTCCTTAATCATCTTTGGATCACTCATACGAGAAACTCCACCAGCTGCACGAATATCAGCTGGAATCCGCTCCAAGGCCATAACAGCTGCCGCACCAGCAGCCTCTGCGATACGAGCCTGTTCAGGGTTCTGAACGTCCATGATAACCCCACCTTTGAGCATCTGTGCCAAGTTTTTATTTAGTTCATAACGATTTTCAGTCATTTCTTAATCCTCATCATTTGTATTGGTAGCTACCATTTCATTTTAAGCCAGATTAGAATGAAGTACAAGATAGAAAAATAATAATTGTCTGGGTACAGATGGATTAAAAAAACTATCTGACCTTAACTTAAGGCCAGATAGCTCAGCTATTGTTATTTTTCAGCTGTAAGTGCAGCCATTGTAATGTAGTTGTATGGTTTGTTAAAATGTGGCAAGAAGAATAGGTCTGTCAAAGCCAATTTATCAATTGTCACATGCTCTTGGATAGCAAGTGAGAACATGTGGATTCCCATACTAATTGCAGCATCATGTGAAACCATTTGTGCACCAAGGATTTCGCGACTGTCTTTATCAAAGACAATCTTGATGGCAACTTCGTGGTTGTCATGCTTCATAAATTCTGGTTTTTGAAGATCGTTAAAGCCAGTTTCAGTTGCATTATAGCCTGCAGCTTTGGCTTTTTCAAGAGTCAAACCAGTTGAAACCATGTGAAGACCATAGATTGAAATACCGTTTGATCCTTGCACACCGATTCCTTCCAATTCATGTCCACAAGCATTGTAAGCACCAACGATACCAGTACGTACAGCGTTAGATGCAAGAGCGATGTAGCTAGTGTCTTTACGAGCATTGTCATAAACAGTCGCACAGTCACCAACAGCGTATACACCTGGGATAGATGTTTCTTGTTTCTTGTCTACAAGGAAGGCACCGTTACGGAAGAGTTCAATCTTACCGTCAGCAAGAGCTGTGTTTGGACGGAAACCAACTGCAAGAACCACCATATCCACATCAAATGTTTCTTTGTCTGTTACCAAGCGTTCAACTTTACCGTCACCTTGGATGGCTTTAACTGTTTGACCAAGCGCCAAGCGGATGTTGTGGTCTTCCAAGTTCTTCGCCATCATTTGGGTAAAGTCTTTGTCATAGTAGCCGTTCAAAACAGTGTCTACGATATCAACAAGCACCACGTCTTTTCCAAGACGTTCGAAAGCTTCAGCCAGCTCAACACCGATGTAACCACCACCAACAACGGCAATGCGCTCAAGGTGTTTGCTCTTGTCAGCAAGTTTTTCGATTACTTCTTCTGCATTTTGGTACAACTTAACAAATTGAACATTTTCAAGAGTCGCTTTGAATTCGCGGTTGCCCTTAACGATTTCTACACCTTCGATTGGAGGCAAGATTGGAGTTGAACCAGTTGCAAAGATTAATTTGTCATAAGACTCTTTGTGCTCTTTTCCTTCAACTTCTGCAGTCACAACTTTGTTATCGTAGTCAATTGAAAGAACTGGTGAGTTCATGTAAATTTTAGCACCTTTTGCTTCCAATTTTTCTTTATCAGAGTAGAAGAGACCTTCTGGGCCATCAATTTGTTTCCCGATCCAAAGCGCCATTCCACAACCAAGGAATGAAATATTTGAGTTTTGGTCAAATACTACGATTTCGTTCTCATGACCAAAGTTATCCAACATCGTATTAATACAAGCTGTACCAGCATGGTTAGCACCAACTACAACAATTTTACTCATAGAAAAATTCCTACCTTTAATTTTTGATTTACTTTTCTAGTATATCATTTACTGTTAGCGTTTACAAGGTATTTGCTCAGAATTCTCTTTTTTTCAGAAAAAATACACTTAATATTAACAAACATTATTTTTCTATCGTTTTCATGCTAATTTTGAGCATATTTCTTGACTTTTTGTCAAAATTCATTTGTGAAAACGCTGACTTTATGATATGCTAGATACATGGAAAGAAAATGTAAGGGGTTTAATTTTTCTTTAACCAACTTATATTAAATGATTTCCTATAAAGAGAAAGGAGCTGGTAGCTTGCCTCTTCATTCACGTTCGGAACGGCTAATGGGAACAACTATCACGATTTCATTAGTAGATGAACAGGCTGATTGCCTACTTCAAGGAGTCTTTGATTTGCTCAAGGAGCTCGAATACCGCTTCAACGCCAATAGTCAAGAATCCGAACTGATGGAAATCAACTACCAGGCTGGAATCGCACCTGTTAAGGTTCATCCTGACCTGTTTGAACTGATTGCTCTTGGACTTAAGCATAGCCTAGCTCCGTCTAGCCATCTAAATATCAGTATTGGTCCCTTGATTCAAACCTGGCGAATCGGATTTGCAGATGCACGGCTTCCAGACTCTAAAGAAATCGAAGCTGTCTTGCCTCTAATTGACCCGCATTTTATCAAGTTGGATCCGACTAACTCTACTGTTTTTTTAAAGAAGAAAGGAATGAAGCTTGATTTAGGTTGTTTAGCCAAGGGCTATAGTGCAGATAAGGTTGCCCAGTATTTGAAAGAACACGGTGTCACCTCTGCACTGATCAATCTCGGAGGAAATATCCTCACCATCGGGGATAACCAAGCCAAAGAAGGGAAAGCCTGGCAGATTGGGATTCAAGATCCGCGAAATCCTCGTGGCAACCATCTCCTAACCATTCCTGCTTCTAACAAATCCGTTGTCACTTCAGGTATCTATGAACGCCACCTGACAGTAGATGGAAAAGACTATCACCATATCTTTGATAGTGAGACAGGATTCCCTGTCGAAACCGATCTTGCTAGCCTAACGATTATCTCTGATAAATCCGTTGATGGTGAGATTTGGACAACCCGCCTATTTGGAGAACGTAGCGCTTCTATCCTCTGGCAAGTCGAAAGTTTAGATGGTATCGAAGCCATTCTCATCGACAAGGAGGGACGCCTTGCATGTTCTTCAGGCCTTCAAAATTGTATTATGTAAAAAGAGAAAGGAAATCTCATGCTAAAACTTATTGCCATTGTTGGAACGAACTCTAAACGTTCTACAAACCGCCAATTGCTCCAATACATGCAAAAACACTTTGCGGATAAAGCTGAAATTGAACTCGTTGAAATCAAGGATATCCCTGTTTTCAACAAACCAGCAGATAAGCAACTTCCAGCTGAAATTCTTGAGATTGCTGCTAAAATTGAAGCATCTGACGGTGTGATTATCGGTACTCCTGAGTACGACCACTCTATCCCTGCAGTTTTGATGAGCGCTCTTGCTTGGCTATCTTACGGTATCTACCCACTTTTGAACAAACCAATCATGATCACTGGTGCTTCCTATGGTACACTTGGTTCATCTCGTGCCCAATTGCAACTTCGTCAAATCTTGAATGCTCCTGAAATCAAGGCAAATGTTCTTCCAGATGAATTCTTGCTCTCACACTCTCTTCAAGCATTTAACCCAAGTGGTGACTTGGTTGACCTTGATGTCATCAAAAAATTGGATGCCATCTTTGATGACTTCCGTATCTTTGTGAAGATTACTGAAAAATTGCGCAATGCACAAGAATTGCTTCGCAAAGATGCAGAAGAATTTGACTGGGAAAATTTGTAAGATAGGAGACCGAAAGAATGAAATTTGTTGGACTTGTTGGATCAAACTACGATCAATCATATAACCGCAAACTCTTGGAATTTATCCGTCGTAATTTCAAATTCAAATTTGAATTAGAAGTTCTTGAAATTGACGAAGTTCCAATGTTTAACCAAGACGAAAAATGGGACGAAAGCTTCCAATTGCGTTTCTTGTATAACAAGATTACACGTGCTGATGGTGTCATTATCGCTACTCCTGAGCACAACCACACTATCTCAGCTTCACTCAAATCTGTACTCGAATGGCTTTCATACGAAGTTCATCCATTTGAAAACAAGCCTGTTATGATTGTGGGTGCATCATACTATGACCAAGGAACATCACGTGCCCAAGTTCACCTTCGTAAAATCCTTGACGCTCCAGGTGTTAATGCCTACACGCTTCCAGGTAATGAATTCCTTCTTGGTAAAGCTAAGGAAGCTTTTGATAACGACGGAAATATCACTAATGAAGGAACTGTTAAATTCCTTGAAACTTGCTTAGATAACTTTGTAAAATACGTAGGAGTCGTTTCAAAATTGAAAAAACCAAAACCAATTGAACCAGAAGACTTGGATTGTGGAAAACCAATCGCTACAACCATTACAGAAGTTGATCCTGACGATCCAGAATGGGTAGAAAAAGTTGCTGCAATCACTGGAGCTGTTTCTGGTGATACCTATGTCAAATTGGACCACGGTATCTTGACGGTTAACCAAATTGATATGTTCTTGAAAGCTATGCCATTTGAATTGACATACGCTGATGACAACAACCAATTCCTCTACTACAACAACGCTCACCAAGATCCAGACACCATGTTTGCCAAACGTGTACCACCTCAATCAGGTAACCGTATGTCGACTGTTCACAATTCTCTTCCACCAGCACGTATGAAGAATGTAGAGTGGGTTATCGGAACACTTCGTAACGGAAACCAAGAATACGTCCGTACGATCGTTCCAGGTTCTCCTGCAGGCGTCATCAATACTCACAACTACCAAGCGATGTACTATCCTGACGGATCATACGCTGGTATCAATGAAATTGTCTTTAACTTCCAACCATGGCTTGACTGGTACCTAAAAGAAACGGGTCAACGTTTGGTAGGTGGTAGCGGACCATTTGCTCCTGCTGCTGGAGGTCATGGAGACGCTGATGCTACTTCTGGCGCTTCTGATTCAGGTGATGCTGGAGGCCACGGTGGTGGCGCAGACGCTACTTCTGGTGCAAGCAACTAAGAAACCAAAAAGGAGCCATTTGGCTCCTTTTGTTATTACAACAGAAAAAGGGCTTGTAAATCATCTACAGCCCCCTTTCATTTTATGAGTTAGGATCATCTAAACTGCGACCGTGTAAACCTTTTTCACGTTGCACTTGGCGTAGTTTTTCTGGTGTGACGTCATTTCCCTCTTCATCAACAATCTTAATTCCTTCAATATGGTGACGAACAGCACGACGATAGCCTTCGATGTATTCCTCACGAAGTTTAGCTTGTTCTACTTTTTCAGCAGAAGTTAAGCCTTCTGTTTTTTTCTTTTTAGCGAGCTCGTTGATACGAGCGATTTTTTTTGAATCCATGTTTATCTCCTTTGTAAAAAGATACAGTTCGTTTAATAGAGAGTCTACTTGGTATTGATTTGGTTAAAGCGTGCAAGTTTAGCTGCTTTCTTGGTTAATTGCGACAAAACAGCCAATCGATTTTGACGAATATCTTGATCATCGGTCATTACCATAGTATTCTCAAAGAAAGCATCAATAACTGGACTAAGCGCAAAGAGTTGTTCTAATTGCTGACTTGCAGTCCCTGATAAAACGAGTGATTCTACTGCTTCCGCCAAGGCTTTCTCTTCTTCATTTTCAAAGAGAGCAGGATCAACTGTTTCAGATCCTTCTGCTTTCTCAGCCAAGTTGAAAGCACGTGAAAGAGATTCTACAGACGGTTTGAAGTTTTCTTCCTTGCTTGCTTCGACGAGAGCACTTGCTGCTTCCAACATATCCGCCACGACAAAGTTCGAACTTGCAAGGACCGCTTCCTTAATGTCTTTTGGAGTAGAACCCATCATCTTATCAACACGAGCCTTGATAAAGTCCATGACCTCTGCTTTATTTCCATAAGTCAAGCTGTCAAATTTCAAAGCATAAAGGCTATCAATCAACTCATCCATAGCAATGTGCCAACCAAAAGCATCCAAGATACGAACTACACCTTGCGTTGCACGACGAAGGGCATAAGGATCGTTAGAACCTGATGGAATCAAGCCTACTGAGAAGAAACTCAAAATCGTATCCAATTTGTCTGCAATGGCTAGAATGGCTCCAATCTTGCTCTCTGGGAGAGCTCCGTCCGCTGATGTAGGCATGTAGTGTTCACGAATGGCAGCCGCAACTGCTGGAGCTTCCCTAGCAAGAAGGGCATATTTCTCACCCATAATTCCTTGGAGTTCATCAAACTCACCAACCATCCCTGTCAACAAGTCAAACTTATAAATGGATGCTGCGCGGGCAAGATCAATCGTTTCATCCACTGATAAACCAGCTTTTTCCGCTAAAAGGACGGCAATCTGACCTGTACGAATCATGTGTTCACGAAGGGAACCAATCTTTTCATGGAAGGTCACCTGGTTCAATTTTTCAACAAGATCTGAAATGACCAATTTTTGGTCTTCACGCCAGAAGAATTCTCCGTCTTCCAAGCGGGCAACTAAAACTTTTTCGTTACCCTTGATGACATTTTCCAAATACTCTGCATTTCCATTACGAACAGAAATGAAGTTTGGCAAGAGTTTACCATCCTGATCACGAACAACAAAGTAACGTTGGTGTTCCTTCATCGAAGTCACCAAGACTTCTTCTGGAACTTCAAGGTATTTAGCATCAAAACTTCCCATAAAGGCAGTTGGGTATTCAACCAAGTTCAAGACTTCGTTCAGCAAGTCCGCATCAATTTCGATACGTACACTATGTTTTGCCTCGATTTCTTTGATTTGGTCAACAATCATTTGCTCACGTTCACGAGGATCCACGATTACAAACTGTGCACGAAGGTCTTCTTCATAGCTCAATGCTGACTGAATCTTGGTTTCTTGTCCCAAGAAACGATGACCACGGCCCACACGACCACCCTTAATATCAAGGAAATCCAAATCAAATTCTTGCTCGTCCAAGAGAACTGTCAAAGTGTGTACAGGGCGGATGTATTCAAAAGTGTTGTTAGCCCAGTGCATGCTGACAGGGAAAGTCATTGACTTCAAGACATCCACAACACCTGGAACAATAGATTCAACTGGTTGACCCACTTCTTCCTTGGTAACATAGACATATTCTTCACCCTTGATTTCACGGAATTCAATATCTTCAACCGTCAGGCCTTTCCCACGGACAAATCCTTGAGCTGCTTTGGTGAAGTTTCCATCACCATCCAAGGCAATTTTCTTTGCTGGCCCCTTGAAATCTTCTGTCAAATCAGACTGTTTGTCTGCAAGCCCAGTCACACGAACAGCCAAACGACGTGGTGTTGAGAAGGTTTGAATGGCTTCAAAGGACAGGCGGTTTTCCTTGAGGAAGGCTGCCATTTTTTCACCTAGTTGTTTTTCACTTGGAGTTACTACGTAGGCTGGTAACTCTTCAAGACCGAGTTCTACTAATAAGTTTTTTGTCATGTTTTTTCTCCGAAAAGTATCTTTTTATTTTCCAGTTTGCCTTATGTGATTGGCACGCAAGCAACCAACTTCGTTGTTTCATTGCTAAAATTGGAGCCGAAAGTCTCCAATTTTGCCTAGTATCCTTAGCTTCACCAAGGATACCTTCATCACTACGGCAACTGGCTCAAGGCTCACTCTGTTCGCCCATTTTCGTAAACTGTCACTCTCTTTATTCTGCGTCTTCAGCTAAGAGTTTAGCTCGTGTTGCTTCATCCAAAAGTGGGTATCCTAGGCGTTTGCGTTCTGCGACAAAGGTTTTGGCTACGACACGGGCTAAGTTACGGATACGAGCGATATAGCCTGCACGCTCGGTTACAGATACGGCACCACGCGCGTCAAGCAGATTAAAGGTGTGTGAACATTTGAGAACATAGTCATAGGCAGGGTGAACTAAGCCTTCTTCCAAGGCACGACCAGCTTCTTTTTCGAACTTATCAAAGTTTTCAAGCAACATTTCTTGGTCCGAAATTTCAAACGAATATTTTGAATGCTCGTACTCAGGCTGAATAAAGATTTCTCCGTATTTTACACCATCAGCCCACTCGATATCATAAACAGAGTCTACTTCTTGGATGTAAGAAGCCAAGCGCTCCAAGCCATAGGTAACTTCCGCAGTCACAGGACCAGTTGCCAATCCACCAACTTGTTGGAAATAGGTGAACTGAGTGATTTCCATACCATCAAGCCAAACTTCCCATCCAAGACCAGCTGAACCAGTAGAAGGGTTTTCCCAGTTGTCCTCAACGAAACGAATATCGTGCTCCAAAGGATTGATTCCCAATTTTTCCAAAGACTCAAGGTAAAGCTCTTGGATATTTGATGGAGAAGGCTTCATAACCACTTGGAATTGGTGGTGTTGGTAAAGACGGTTAGGGTTTTCTCCGTAACGACCGTCAGCAGGACGACGTGATGGCTCCACATAAGCCGCATTCCATGGCTCAGGACCGATAGCACGAAGGAAGGTGTAAGGACTCATTGTACCTGCACCTTTTTCATTGTCATAAGCCTGCATAAGCATACAACCTTGGTCATTCCAAAATTGTTGCAAAGTCAAAATAATTTCTTGAAATGTTAATTTCTTAGACATTGAATACTCCTTAATAAAAAATGATTTTTTGCGACACGAGTCTGCCTTGTCGATTATACGAGGCAAGACGAGTTAGTACTGCGTCTAGCTCAGGCACTCTAGTGCTGAGCGTGGGGCAGTCCGACTGTAAGGAGGTCTCTGCCACTGACGCAGTGGAAAGTCAATTTTTTAGACATTGTTTACTCCTTTTTCTATAAATTACTTGCGACACGAGTCTGCCTAGTCAATCATACTAGACAAGAATGAATTACTAATTTCAAAGAAACTGTTGAAATTTTTTTACGCTAATTAATAAAAATTTCTTTAATTATAACTATGTACGAAAAGAAAAATCAAATATTTGCGGATAATCCATAATTATATCATCAGTATCTCCACAAAATTTAGTAAAAACTTCAACAAATCTTTCGAACGAGTCTTGTGAAAACAATTCTTCAAATTTTACTTGTGTTGGTAGAGTGCTTTGATAATTTTTACTACTAAAACCATTAACAAAATTTTTCAAGTCCATATATCTAATATAACTATCTTTATCTATTATTTTTCTTCTCACATAATCATCAAATCTTGAATCTATTCTGGAAGATTTTCTAATTGTGATATTTTCACCATCACTCGTATGATCGATTCTAAATTTTTTTTCTAAATTATTCTCTAAATAAACTAGTGTTTTTTCTTTTAATTTTTGTACTCCTTTATGGTAAATTAACACCACATTTTCAATAGAATAATAATCTAGTTTAAATAAATTTTCATGTTCAAAACTATCATCAAAATCTCCATCCACAATACCTATCACTCCACTTGTAGCTCTTTTAACTAACTTACGGACCTCAATACAATCTAACTTTTCCATGCTAACCATCGAACTTGGAGACACATAATATCTATAGAATTCTGGATCTTCAGCATAAATAACAATAGAATTTGTACTTAACTCATTCTCTATTTCCGGATCAATAATCGTATCTAAGCTAATATCTATATTTGAATCTTTTCTCATTATAGTTCAACCCTATTAAATCCTAATTCTTTACACGCCTTAAATATATATGGTGCATGAGTAGCGATTATCAATGTTTTATTAGCCTTCTTTAATATATTACTCATATCAAGCATTAATTTACTTTGATTTTTTATTGAAAGAGATATTTCCGGTTCATCAATCAAAATAATCTTCTCATCACTAAAAATACAATTAGCTAGTAGGGTAATTAATCGTTGTTCTCCAGATGATAAAAAACTCAACTCAATTTCATCCCCGTTTTTCTTTGCAATTAAACTAGAGTAATTTTCCATATTCACTTCTAGTTTAATGTTAGAGTATCTAGCCAAAAAGTCATTAAGTAACGCTAATCTTTCTATATAATATGCGATATCTTTGATATATTCTGTGGCCTCAGCATCATAAGAACACTTTAATTTATAATTAGCACAATTTTGTTTGGCAATTAAAAGCTCTTGTGTCATAAGAGATTCCGCGGCTTTAAACTCACTCAATTCAGGAGAAATATATTTTGAATTTTTATTTTGAAATAAAGGTTCAGAGAAGAAATTTTCATTTAGAGACTCACTGATTTCACTTCTAAAACTATTTTTAAATTTATAATTATCAAAATTCCAACTGATATACTCTAAGATATCTTTAGATAGATTAATCAATTCCATATCAAATTCAACATCAATATCTATATTTCTAACAGACCTTTCAATTTCTCGTAATAAATGTGTAATCCCATTTATTAACATGCTGATTTCCTGATATAGATTCCTTCTAGTTCCTCTTTCTAATATTCTCTCTAATCTCCTGCTATATCCAACAAATTTTGAAATTGGAAAAAAAGGCACAAATCTATTTTGGTTAATAATTTCAGAGAATACAATACACAAATCTTTAAATGCATCTGAATGATCATTAATAAAATTATCATATAAGTTATCAGCTAATTTATTTTCTCTATTCTCGCCATCAAATATGCTCAATATTGATTCATTATTAATTTTTATATATTCTAAATTATTTTTTTCTAATAATTCTAAAACACTTGAACTTATTTTCTTTAAATTTGCAATTGAACTTAATGTTCTTAATATTCTAGTTTTTCCAACACCATTATCACCATAAAGGACTGAAAACCCTTCAATAGAAAGGTTAATTTCTTTTGGATTATCTAAAAATTTATATGTTATATCCATTCTATATCTCCGTAAACACGAAAAAGAACCGTGTCTTTACTCCTAAGTCTGTGACCTAGGGGCGTCAGAAACGCGGTTCCACCCTAATTTATTACTTCATTGTTTTTTAAAATACGACAGAAAGCGCCAGTTTCTTACCTTGTCCTACTTGGCTCCCACTATCCCAAGCTCGCTTGAAGAACGCCATAAGACTTTCTTTCCTAGCTAGTATTATAGCAGATTTCCTAGCTAGTGTAAACCAAAAATGAGTCTGAAAACAAAGTTTCAGACTCATTTATCAGTAAAGCTTCAGAAACTCCTGTTTAAGGATGTCTTCTTGCTTTTGGTTTTTTGCCATGCAGATTTCTCTTGGCTTGTTTCAAGACTGTAATGGCATCTTTGACATCTTCTTGGCTCGCTCCTGGATCATTAAGGAGTTCCTGAGCTTCTTTAAAGGCTAAAAGATAAGCTGCTTTTTCTTTCTTGTCTGCATAGATAAATCTCGCATTCTTTTCTTGGAAAAGGCGTTCATCCTTGACCAGTTTCTTCAGACTAGAGAAGTCAGTAGCTTTGCCATTCAGTTTACTTTTAGCTGTTGCAAGGGCAATGAGAGATTGGTCAATTTGATCCTGTTTGACTTTAGGATCCACAGCAAGTAAGGCGATTTCTTGGAAGGCACGATCATAAGCTCTACGTACTTTTTCCTTGGCATTAGCATATCGTCCCGTTTTAGTCGTTGCATAGTAAGCTTTCATAGCTTCTTTCAAGGCTGCCACGTTCGAATCTTTTCCATCCAAATCCTTACCAGCAGCTTCAAGACTAGCGAGAACTCCATCAATCAATTCTTGTTTCAACTTGCTTGACAAGGCTGACTGTGCCACTTGGAAAGCTTGGTCATAAGCTCTTCTCTTATCTGCACTACTATTAAAGTAACGAGATGTTTCTACCAGTTCTTTTTGTTGATTTACCGCAGCAATCAAGGCCAACTTAGACACGACAGATAGGCGCAAAGCATTATTTCGACCTGGATGAACGAGCAAGGAAACGAGATCTTCAAGGAGTTCATATCCAGTCGGTAAGCCGATCTCTACAGTATAACGACCTATAGCAACTTTCTTGCCGAAGGCGTATTGACCATATTTTTCAGCAGGAAGAGCGATCCTTGTACCATCTTCTCCTTTCAGAACCACTGTAGTCGTCTTTGGAACGGCTTGATTGAAAGAAACAGATACCGGAGCATACTCTAGGAGATTTGCTAGGAAGGTAATGGTTTGGAAACTATTTTCTTCCGTCAGGTCAAACTCTTGGGACAAGGCACTGATAAACTTCAATTCTGTTCGGTCATAACTGAAAATTTCTGCCGTATAATGACCAAACTGTAAGAAATGAATCGCTTTTGACTTGTCGACATCGACATATTGTCCCTTGCTATTTTTGATTCGATAGACGTATAGGGTATCAATATCTTGGTTTGTTTTCGCATCCTTCAAGGCGATTTTCACTCGACCACTATTTTGATCGCGCACAAGTTCAGCAAGCGAGATATAGTCTACATTCCCTGCATAGTCCTCTACAAGATAGTAAATATTAGCCTTGTCAACATCCTTAGGAAGTGTATAACTACCATAAGCATTGGCCTTAATCAGATGGGTGTTCTCAAGCGCACGCGTTCCAGACTGGTCTTTCCCAGTTAGAACCATGGTCCCTTTCTGGTCAAATGGTGTGAGGTAGAAGACTTTTTCTGAAAGGATACCGCCTTGACCCACATCTTTTGGTTTGCGAGCTACGAATTCTTGGTTTCCATCTTTAAAGCGAATATAACCACTTGTGATGACAGGTTTTTGAGTATCAATTTGAATTTTAAAGGTCGTGTATTGTTCTTTGGCTCCTGGAACGTCTGGTGTGTAACTAATAACATAGTCATATAAACCATCCGCAACAGTATTGCCATCAAAATCCTGACCTCTCCAAGCAGTATTATCTAGAATATAACTCTTCAGATTTCTACTGTCACCATCAAAATAGTTCTTACGGAGATCCTTTGCATCGCCCTCCCAAATAGGATGTTCATGCTTGGTATCCGTAGCAGCATAAACTGTAGCCCGAAGATTTACAAGATTTCTCAAAGCAACCGTTTTGTATTCAACCAGATCTTTGTTTCCATCATCGTTTGGAGAAATAGCAATACGGACATTCCCTTTTTCGTCCAACTGAAGAACATGCTTACCTTCAGCATTTTGTTCGATCCCAAGAACAGTAATTCGGCGTCCTTGGCGTTGACCTTGAGAAACTAGAAGGTCATTTTGCAAGGTTGCGAGATAGGTGGCATCATTAGAGTAGTTAACGGCAGGATTTTCCTTGTCTACTTCCGTGTAAAATCCATTTTTCCCTTCTCGAATAAGGTTGTAAATTGGTTTTTCGACAGCGGGGAGATTTTGGAATTCACCTCGGAAGCCCATAAATGCAAGACTCACAATATCCCCATCATCTGCCGGATCTACAAAGCGAACAAAACCTTCAAGGAAATAGCCATTTGGCATTTGTTTGCTGAGTTCAGCAGCAAATTTTCGAGCATCCACTTTTACAGTGACTGTTTGACTGCTGTGGGCTTTGACCGTCACTTCAGGCCAGACTGTCTCCGTTAGTTTTCGAGGTCGAAGGGTGAATTTTCCATCTTGGACCTCGTCTGTATTGGTATTCACTACCATCTTGAGAGTACGGTCAGTATCTGAAATGTTGTGTACAGTGACCTTAAAAGTAAATTGGTCTCCAACATTTCCTAAAGTTACACTTGGATAACCATTTTCACCCGTTACATAGAGGTCTGTTGACACTGCAGCAGCTGTATCCACAATACCAGAACCTTGCTGACGAGGAGAGGTATAAGTGCCTGTGTCCTTATGAACATGTGGTTTTGCAGTTGACATAATCAAGGCCTTGACAGTCTCTGATACTTGCTCAGGAGTCAATTCTGGATGGTGTTTTTGGAGGTATTCTTTAACCAGAACTGCAACACCCGTAACATGAGGAGCCGCCATACTGGTTCCGCTGATACTACCATAGGTATTGTCGTTAAAGGATGAGTAGATATTGCCACCAGGAGCTGTCACATCCGGTTTCAATTGTCCATCGGTGGTCACTCCCCAACTTGAAAAGTCAGATAGCTGATTGGCTACATCAGATGGGCGATTATCCATCTTACCATTAAAAACAATCTTGTAGTTTCCTGATTTTAAGGCTTCACCATACTGTTTAGAAATAAATACAGAAGGAATTTTCTTTGCTTCATCATCAATAGACATATTGATGTTTGCACCTTCTACATTATTGTAGATCAATGCACCAACTGCACCGTGTTTTCGTGCATTTTTGATCTTCTCTGAAAAGTTCATAGCTCCTCGCTGAATGAGGGCAAGTTTCCCAGTTAAATCCAACTTCGCAAAGTCTTCTTCACGACCTAACCCTGCTTCGACGTATTCGTACTCTTTTCCTTTTTCAAAATCCTTATCTGCCTCAGGTTGATTATAATCAAATTTGCCGTTATGAAGGCCGGCATTTCCCTCTAGACCTTTAACTTCAAAAACGGCTGTTGTCAATGTTTTATTGTTGACAGAAGCAACTGAAATTGAGTCTTCAACAGTGGATGGATTTCCAACCAAGCCATAGTCTGGGTTTTCGGCTAGCGGTTTTGAATAACCATTTCCGAATGTATTGCTATTTCCTGCTGAGATAAGAACAGAAACTCCCTTGGCACGAGCCCGTTTGATGGCATCCACAATATCAGAACCAGCATCCACCATAGAACCTGTGCTAGATCCCAAACTCATATTAATGGCATCTGCTCCCAAGGCAACTGCGTCATCAATCGCCTTTACATAAAGGGCAGAACTGGTCGTTTTTTGGCGGTCTGAAAAGACACGCATAAACATAACTTGAGCTTCTGGCGCCACACCATAGACCTTTTCACCATTTGGTGCTTCTTTATCAGGGTTTCCAGCAGCAATCCCTGTTACGTGCATCCCATGAGAAGTTCTTTCTGCTTCTTTGATCTTATCCGTTCCGTCAAAGTAGTCATAGGCATAGACAACCTTATCGCTATACCATTTACCGTAATCGATTCCAGCAGCCTTTTTAGCTGCTTCGATGGCTTCCTTGTTTTTAAATTTTGCTTTTGACGGATCCGAAATTCGAAGAACCTCATGATTCAAATCAAGCCCTGAGTCAATAATGGCAACAACGGTCCCTGTCCCCTTGTAACCAGCCTTCCAAGTTTTCGGTACTGTGATGATATCATTACTTGAAATACTATTGGGTTTTGCAGATTCAGCATTTTGTTTTTCCTTTTCAGTAGTTGCTGTCTCGCCAGTAGTTTTCGGAGCTGTCGTTACTTGAGCCTCTTTTTCCTCCAAGTCAGAAGCCTTCTCAGTAGCAGGCGCTGGACTGGTATCTACTGTTGTTTCTTTCTGAACGATACCTTGATTTTCTTCTTTTGCAACTGCGCTATCTTTTCCTGATTCTTGAGATTCGACAGTTTTATCAACTGGGGCTTCTACCCTAGCATCTTGTTTACTAGCATCCTCTTTAGAAGTTTCAGCTTCTTGTTTCTCTCCAACTACTGGAGCTATCCCATTAGCGGTAGTTAAGTCAGTCGCAGAGTTTGAGTGTTTATCATCTTTTAACTCTGTCTTGATTTCCTGAGTTTGAGCTTGATTTTCACCTGTACTCTGCTCATTGGCATTAACTTGACTTGCTCCAAAAACCAAAGCAGTCCCCAGCAAAACTGAAGCAAGACCAAATTTGTATTTCCGTAATGAAAAACGTTGTCGTCTATCCATAAATAATCTCCTTTTTCTTTAAAGTATACCCATTATAACGCAAATAATCAAAAATTTTCATAAAAATCTGAATTGTCACAAAAATGTAATATTTGCGTATGTAATGTTCTTATTTAGTTTTATTGTTCGTGTTATTTGCTCTATCAAAGCAACATCTTTTAGATTTATTCATTTATTTCAATTTATAAAACTATTTTATTATACAAACAATCTAGACTTTTATACACAAAAAGACTAGGATTAAAAATTCCTAGTCTTCATCATTTCGATATAAATAGATTTCACAAACTAAAAATCCATCTCATCCACACGTGGTGCACCAGAAGTCACTGAAATTGTCTTTAAGACTTCTCGCTCGTCTTTGCTGAGTTCAATTCCAAAACAATCAAGATTGCTCTGGATACGAGAGGCTGTCACTGACTTAGGTAGAGGTAAAAAACCTTCTGCCAAACTCCAAGCCAAGGCAATTTGAGCCACTGATTTCCCATACTTAGCAGCAATTTCTTGGACTTCTTTCTGTTCAAACAACTCCCCTTGCCCAAAAGGCCCCCAAGCCTCTAGGAGAATTCCTTTCTCTCTACAGTAGTCAACCACTTCCTCTTGATAAACTCCTGGTGCCAAGCGTACCTGATTGACCGCCGGAATGACTCTTACTGTCTCAAGCAAAACATCCAAATGATGGGGAAGGAAATTACTAACGCCGATAGCACGGATTTTGCCTTCTTTGTAAAGATCCTCCATCGCTCGCCAGACTTCAGCATTGCGAATTTTCCATTCGTCATTTTCTCTTAGTGGTTTTGGATTTGGCCAATGAATAAGGTACAAATCTAGATAATCCAATCCCAGTTTTTCCATTGATTCTTCAAATGCATGGCGAGTTTCATCATAGCTGTGAATGGTATTCCAAAGTTTAGTCGTTACAAAGATTTCTTGTCGTGGAATACCGCTATCTCGTATAGCACGACCAACACTTTCCTCATTTTTATAGATAGCTGCAGTATCGATATGACGATAACCAGCCTTTAAAGCTTCTAAAACAGCTTGGTAGGCCACCTCTCCATTTTCAGCTTTCCATGTTCCAAATCCTAGAACAGGAATTGAAACTCCATTATTAAGGGTATATGATTTCATCCTTTTTCCTTTCTATGTGAAGAAAATCTAAAGAAACAAAATCCTGATTATCAGGACACTTGCTCCTTTAGATTTTAACAATTATTGATCACGGTCGTAATAGATCTCGTGAGCCTTCAAACGAGAATTGAGCAATTCGGGAACAGTTACAAATGTATAACCCTCACCCTTTAAATACTCAATGACACTTGGTAGAGAATTAACAGAAGGACCATGGATATCATGCATGAGAATGATAGAACCATTACGAACTTGGTGTTGAATTTCTGTCAAAATAGCAGCTTCATTCTTACTCTTCCAGTCTAAACTATCCACATCCCACATGATAAAACTCAAGTCAAGGCTATTTCGAATATCATCAGTGATGGCACCATAAGGTGGGCGCATCAGTTTAGAGCTTGATCCTAAAACTTGAGTTAACAAATCTTCTGTATCAGTGATTTGCTTTTTAGCATCTTCGAGAGATAATTTAGAAAGGACAGGATGATCCCAGCTATGATTTCCCACAACATGACCTTCCGATTTCATTCGTTTCAGAAGATCTTCATTTCCTGCTATGTTTTTTCCAAGTACAAAGAAGGTTGCCTTTACACCGTACTTAGCCAAGGTATCCAAAGCTTGTGGAGTTGTAGTCGGATTTGGACCATCATCAAAGGTCAAGGCTACAACCTTTTTATTTTTCTTAGCAAAGTAAGATTGGTAGAGTTCCGCATCCTTTTCTAACAGATAAGAGGACTCAATGACATCAAAGAAACTGGATATTGGTAAAGCAATTTCCTCAACAGCCTCTCCAGAATTAGCAGGATAAAGGATGATTTGACTATCTTTATAATCAAAACTCCAAGATGCCAAATCCTGATCTGTGAAGCTCTTTATAACTTGATCAATTTTTGCCTGGTCAAGTTTCTTATCTTCTAGAGTTGATTTGATTTGACTCAGTAAGAGTTCCTTAGCCTTGCTTGCATCTTTGAAGAGTTTACTGAGGTCAAAAGCTTTCCCATCTTCTGTCAAGAAAATTTTCCCTAAGGAAGTCTTTTCTTTTTCTTCAACCTTTGCTGCAGACAAATCGTAGACTTGCTTACTGATATTACGAGCAACAACTCCCTTAAGGACAGGATCCAGCTGCTCAGTATAATAAAAGACCAGATCCTCTTTATCTTCTATATTTTCTTTGATATCTTGGTTGATTTTTTCTCTAATAGACGCAATGACCTCCTCTCCTTGCAGAGGGTAGTAGGCAATCACCTCAGCTTGCCCTTTTCGGAAATGGTCCTTCTGACTACCTGAGTTGAATTGCTGGTCCTTTTCGCTTTTTAACGCTTCAATTTTTTGTTCATAAGATTGCTTTTGTAGAACCTTGTAGCCAATGGCACTTCCCAAAAGAATCATAGCGATTCCTAAGATTCCAACAAAGGAAAGCAATATACTTCTCTTTTTATCGTGAGAAACACGGTTCATATTTTTCTTCATATTTCCATCATATCAAATCAAAGCTATTATTTCAATGATAAACAGATAATCTAGCTCCATTTCAAAAAATAAAGAAAAAGCTTAGAATTCTCTAAGCTTCTATTTTAAAAGCGAATTGCTTCACGTGTTTTTTCATATGAAGTCACAAAACGATTTGTAACTCCTGGTTCTGCAACTTCCAAGGCTTGAGAAATCTTCTCAAATGATGCCCGATAGTCAAACTCTTTCTCAAAAATTTCAAGTGCTTCGTTGAAAGCCTCTTGGATGCGTTCATCAAATGAACGGTAGCGATTTGAGTATTGGAGAAGTTGCTCTGTCAAAGTTGCATACTGAACAATGTCATATGTTTCTGTCTCAAGTACTGCTATATCATTCGTTGCAATTTCAAGAATTCGCTTAACAGATTCAATATTAACCTGCGGTTGTTCTAGCTCCGCCATCAAATCTTCAGTGTTATGACTTGCAGTAAAGAAGAGTTTCAAGAAACTTTGAGGGATTCCTGGTAAGTTTCGCTTCTCCATGTACCGTTTGATGGTGTGCAAACGATTCACATAGACATTTGCTTTTTGGCGAGCATTGAGGTCATCTTTTTCAATTTGCGCAAGTCGTTCGCTCACAGAAATTTGCTCATCTTCAATATCTTTGAGATTGCTTTGAAGCATTTCCAACTGTTCTTCAAGAACAGAATAGGCTTGAGCAGATTCTCTTTGGTCCTCTGTTACTTCTAAAATAGCGGTATCAAGTGCAGCTAATTCTTTTTGAAGACGGCGGACATGATTCCCATCACTTTCTGGAAGAAGATAAGTTTTATTTAGGCGTTCAAGATCCTGAACAAGCACCTGGTTATTTTCCTTCAAGTGGTTGAGATAGGTTGGAAGTGTTGAGAGGAGATTCTCAACGACTTTTTGAGCCTCAATTTCATGAGTGAAAATATCATAAAGTGCATTGATTTCTTCTTGAATGCGATTATTTTCATACTCTGCATTGTCCAACTCCAACTGACGAATGTTTTCTTGATTATTCTTCAAAGATTCATGCAAAAGTTGGAAACGTGACTCAATATCTGTTTCAATAAAGTGGTATTTGGCATCCAACAGCTTACGATAGCCCTCTTCCAAATCTGCTAATTGGTCTGGTAATTCCTTTGTCAAGGTTTCAACAAGAGCTGGAATACGATCAACAATATGCGTTAGAGCAAGAATATGATTTTCAGTATCATCTAGGATTGCTGCAGCTTCAACTGGGTCACCAGATGAGTTAAGGGTAACGAATTGAGAGAATTCCGATTGGATATTTTCCAATTGTTTCTCAATCTCAGGAAGAGCTTTCCCATATTTCTCTGAGTCCTCTGCAACCGTATGTTGAAGGGTTTCAAACAAGTCCAAAGCATGTAGGACGCGACCACTGTTCTTAGACTCTTGCTTTTCGAGTTCAGAAAGGGCATTGCGAATAGCTGCAATATCCTCTTCAATCAAACTAATCTGGCTTTCAATTTGATCAATCTTGTGAGCCGCTTTAAAGAAACGGAAAGAATTATTGTAGTTTTCAGCTTCAAAGAGGTGATTTTCGATGTCTGCAAATGAGTTCAGAGATAAATCAACCCATTTTTGATTCCATTCACGAAAGGTTACCTGACTTTGACCAATCAAGTGCATATTTTTAACGGCTTCAACCTCATCATTTACAGGAAGATTGTAGAGTTCTTCTTTTCTTTCTTCAAGCGCCGTTAATCTGCTTACATTACGCTTACGTAGGAAAATGGCTGTTACATAAGCTAAAATCAAAATGACCGCAATCGCAACCATTAGATAAATTAGTTGTCCATTAGACATATCAAACTCCTTTTATACTAGAAACAATCGTAATGATTATATCATATTTTTTAAACCAAGGGAACTATTTCCCACATTTTTTAGACGTCAAGTGTACTGTAAACAGCGTTTTCTTCGATAAATTCGCGACGAGGTTCTACCCGATCTCCCATCAACATATCAAAGATTCTATCTGCTTCGGCAGCATCGTCTACCGAAACACGCGCCATCAAGCGATGTTCTGGATCCATGGTTGTTTCCCACAATTGGTGATCATCCATTTCTCCTAATCCCTTATAACGTTGGATGGTTGGCTTTGAGCGCCCTTCACTATGACGTGCTAAGGCTTCTTGGAGTTTAATTTCTTGATCTGTACCTGGCTGGATGTATTCTTTAATCTCACTTCCAACTTTAACACCATAAATCGGTGGTTGGGCAATATAAACATAACCAGCTTCTAGGATTGGTTTCATGTAGCGGTAAATCAAGGTTAGCAAGAGAGTTCGAATGTGGGCACCATCGACATCGGCATCGGTCATCAAAACGAGTTTTTGGTAACGAGCCTTAGTAACATCAAATTCTGCGCCAAATCCTGTCCCCATGGCTGTGAAGAGACTCCGAATTTCTTCGTTAGCAAGAATTTTATCCATGCTAGCCTTTTCAACGTTCAAGATTTTACCACGAATTGGTAAGATAGCTTGGAACTCACGGTTACGACCAGATTTAGCTGATCCACCAGCTGAGTCTCCTTCGACGATGAAGAGTTCTGTTTCGGCTGGGTTGTTTGAAGAACAGTCTGCTAGTTTTCCTGGCAAATTGGAAATTTCCAAACCAGATTTTTTACGAGTGACTTCACGCGCACGTTTGGCAGCTACACGAGCCTTGGCAGCCAAAATCCCTTTTTCCACGATACGCTTGGCGATCTGTGGATTTTCCATGAGAAAATCAGAGAAGGCATCGCTGAAGAGGCGATTGGTAATCTTAACTACTTCACTATTGCCCAGCTTTGTCTTGGTTTGCCCTTCAAACTGCGGATTTGGATGCTTGACAGAGATAACTGCAGTTAAGCCTTCACGAACATCTTCCCCTGTTAGGTTGTCTTCATTGTCTTTTAGTAATTTATTTTTACGAGCATAATCGTTGATAACACGCGTCAGTGCTGTACGGAAACCTTGCTCATGCGTTCCACCTTCATGGGTGTGAATGTTATTGGCGAAACTCATGACATTTTCGTGGTAACCGGTTGTGTACTGCATGGCTACTTCAACAGTAATATCATCCATCTCACCGTCTGTGTAGATTGGTGTGTCAAAGATCACATCCTTGTTCTCGTTGATATATTCAACATAGCTAGCAATTCCGCCCTCATAGTGGTAATGTTTAGTCTGTTCGAGACCTTCACGCTTATCTGTGATGGAGATTCGAAGACCTCGGTTCAAAAAAGCTAGTTCTTGAATACGTTTATTCAATTTGTCAAAATCAAAGGTCGTTGTTTCTGTAAAAATCTCTGGATCCGGTGTGAAGTGAACTGTTGTTCCGGTTCTATCCGTATCTCCAATCACCTCAAGATCAGCAACGACATTCCCACGGTGGTATTCTTGATAATAAATCTTTCCGTTTTTATGAACCCGAACATCTAGTTGAGTTGAGAGGGCATTTACTACTGATGAACCCACACCGTGCAATCCACCTGATACCTTATATCCGCCACCGCCGAACTTTCCTCCAGCGTGAAGAACAGTAAAGACGGTCTCAACAGCAGGACGTCCTGTCTTTTCCTGAATGTCAACAGGGATACCACGTCCATCATCCACAACGGTGATGGAATTATCTGGCTCAATAAGGACTTGGATATGACTGGCAAATCCAGCTAGGGCTTCGTCAATTGAGTTATCAACGATTTCCCATACTAGATGGTGAAGACCTTCTTTTGAAGTCGATCCAATATACATACCTGGACGCATACGAACAGCTTCCAGCCCCTCCAAAACTTGAATTTGACTGGCATCATAATCCTGTGCCTGTTGATTTTTGATTTCTTCTGTCATTTTTTCCCTTTTCTTACATGTCTATTGCTTGTCTCAATGTCGCAACGTTTTTAAAAAGATAGGCATCTAAGCCGGCAGCTTTACCTGCTTCTACATCAATATTTCTGTCTCCAATGACCAAACCGGATGAGATATGATATTTATCACGTAAATAAATCATAGACTCTGGATCTGGTTTCCGTTTGAAACCAGAACTGGCAGTAACGACTTCTGTGAAATAGTCAGCTATCTGAGTCTTTGCAAGAAGTTCTAGCACTTGGTCATTTCGATGAGAGACTAAGAAATGACGGCCACCCTTGTCAGAGATGTCTTTTAGTAACTCTGGAATTCCCTCAAACAAAACTGGGTACTCTAGCTCACGCGCTTCATTCTCTTTGTAGTTTTCTAAAAAATTCTCGATGGCTGGGGCAAACTTCTCAATGGCAAAAGCTGTCGAAACCTTCAAGGCTTCGTAAACACGGTCGTGTTCTTGCTCTATTCCGTATTGGGCTAAGGTCTCTACAAAGGCTGCTGTAGAAGTCTCATAATTATCCAATAGGGTACCACCTAAATCCCATATATAGTCGTGATATTTCATACCCTTCATTATACCATTTTTTTATGAAAAAAGCGATGATTTCCTAGATTTTTCCAAGCAAAAACGAGAGCCGAACTCTCGTCTTACTGTTGATTTCCAAAGACATCTCGATAGAGCATGCCGTCTCGTAAACTTTCAGCATCTCCTCCCAATTGCTCTACCAACTCATAGGCAAAGGCAAGTGCGGTTGACGGTCCTCGGCTGGTTGTTAGATTGCCATCCACAACCACTGTTTGTTTTTGATAAATTCCATCACTGATGTTTTCCTGAACACCGTCATAACAGGTAAAGCACTTGTCTTTCAGGACACCTGCTTGATGGAGGACGATTGGGGCTGCACAGATAGCCGAGATCTTCTTTCCCTCTTGGTTAAAGGCATGAATCTCAGAAATAAGAGCTTGATTATACCGTAGATTTGCTGATCCAGGCATGCCACCTGGAAGAACGAGCAAGTCATAGTCAGATAAATCACCATCAAAGACACGATCGGCTTTTACTTGAATGTCATGTGATCCTGTCACCTGCTCCTCAAATCCTACCATATCACAGGAAATGTTTGCTCGACGCAAGACATCGACCACTGTCAAGGCTTCGATTTCTTCAAAGCCATTTGCTAAGATAACTGCAACTTTTGCCATAGTGACCTCCTTATTTGATTTGTTTTAAGACGACTTTCTTTCGTTTGAATGGAATTTTTCCGCTCTTTTCTTCTGCAAGATTGGTCTGGTAACTCATAGATAAGAGGAGACCAACTCCGATGAGGTTACTAATAATTGCGGAGCCCCCTTGAGAAATGAAAGGCAGAGGAATCCCTGTCAAAGGAAGTAAGCCTGTCACGGCACCGATATTTTCAAAGATATGGAAGAGCAACATCATGATAAACCCAGTCGAAATGTAGGTGTAGAACTGGTTATTTGACCTGATCGTAATCTTCAACATCCGGTAAATAAGAAGCAAGTACAGGGCAACCACAAAGACTGAACCAATGAAGCCAAAATCTTCAGCAATCACAGTGAAAATCATATCACTCTCACGTACTGGAATGAGGAGATTGGACACATTGAACCCTTGTCCAAACAAGCCACCACTTCCAATCGCAATTTGCCCTTGCGCCTGTTGGTAAGTTGTTGTTTGCGCGAAGTCAAAGGGATTGAGCCAAGCCAAGATGCGGTTGATCTGGTAGGTCGGCATCCCAATCTGATGCAAGAAGGCACGTCCATCCTTGCTTATAAAGATGACCATGAAGCCTACAACTGCAGTCACTCCTGTCGCAAAAACTGGAATGATAATCTTCCACGAAACACCTGAAAGAAGAACCATACCGGAAAAAATAGCTACAAAGACCAAGGCAGTTCCTAAGTCACTTTGTAGGGCTAAAAGAACCAGCACCGGAATAGTAAAGCCAATCATCCAAATAATCAGCAGGAAATCCAAAGGGATGGTTCGGAGCCACTCCTTGTGCTTTTGAGTGAATTGTACAATGACTCGAGCCAATATCAAGATATAGGAAATCTTCATGAACTCAGATGGTTGAAAGAGCGTCGTTCCCCCAATCGACACCCAGTTTTTAGCACCTGTTGACGCTACAAGATTTGGATTGTAGAAAACAAGAGGGAGGACCATCAAGGCTAGACCTAAACCATAGAGATAAGGAGTCATCTTCCATAAAAACTCGGTATTAAAGAACATGACCACAAAACCAATGACAAGGCCCAAGGAAATCCAAGCGATTTGCTGGCCTAGAATTGGAAATATATTATTTGGATAGTCATGGCTAACTGCTATATAAATGGCTACTACTCCAATCACCAGTAAGCAAAACACTGGCAGAAGGAGGCTATAGTCGACTCGAGAGTCGAAGGAACGTTTCATATTTTTTACCTTTTCTCTTTCTTGGATTTTTCTTTCATTCTATTGCGACGGGATTGGAGAAAATCTGCTACAGCAGGCTCTAACTGTTCTCTAGAAAGAACTTGAACAGCCCTTTCTTTTGACAAGGTCTGGGCGATTTGTTTACCATAACGCTTGCTGACAACACGACTGTCTAAGATTACAGCAACCGAACCTTGGTTGGGCCGTCTAACAGTACGACCAAGGGCTTGTTTTAGCCGAATGATCGCCATCGGTAACTGATAATCATAGAAAGGATTTTTCCCTTCTTGACGCAGTTCTTGGTTTAACTTTTTGGTTAACGGCTCTTGGGGATTTTGGAAAGGCAATCTCGGAATCACTTGAATCACGCAAGGATGGGTTGAAAAATCAACTCCTTCCCAGAAACTGCCTGTTCCAAGCAAGATCTGGCGTTCACCCTTTTCAAAACGTTTTTTCAGTTGACTTGGTTCCCCATTTTTATACTGAGCTAGATGCGGTTGGTCGAGCAGGTCCGAAACTGCCAGCAACATTTCTTTTGAGGTAAACAAAACCAATAAAGGTTCTTGGAAGGCTTGTAAACCTCGGATAACAGAAGCCACTTCACTAGCATAGTCAAAAGGTGAAACTTCCGTCACAAGAGGAAAGTCATCAATTAGAAAGACTTCTTGTTGCTCCTGTTTTGCTACATCAAGCCTAACAAGCGGAGCATCTGGAAAGCCCAATAAATCTGCTAGGGAAACTCGATTGCTGATTTCAAGAGTAGCTGATACTCCTAGGAGCCTACAATCTTCTGGCAATAAGTCTGCTAGTATAAAGCGACCTTTTTTGCTTGAACAAATCAAGACATCCTTGCTAGATTTCTCTGCTGTAGCAAGCCAAAATTCACGGTCCGAGGTGAAAAAGTTTGCAAGCTCTCTATACTCTGGGAGAGCTAGCTCCGAAAAATGCTGGCGCAACTGTTCAAGAGAATCCAACCACTTTCCATTCCTAAGGCCCGACTGATAGTGCTCCATCAAGTAACGACATTCAAAGCCGATACTCTCAAGCAAGCGTTTCTGAACCAAATCTTCATCTGTCTCCAAGGACTTATCAAGCTGGGTTACAAGTTCCTCAAGGCGATAAGCCTGCTGGGCTAAATTTTCGAGAGCTAGTAGCATTTTTTGAGCTTCATCCAAGATCAGCAAACGGTTGTCGACAAACTCTGGATTGTCTTCCAAACGAGTGATCAGATAGGCATGATTGGTCAAGAGAACACGACTGGTCTTGGCCTTTTCCTGCCCTCGTTTCCAAAAATCCTCTGTAGCAAATAGGCTTTTCTTTGAAAGCTTACCATCGTGGACTAGTTCAGGCAGAAAGTGCTGATAGCGATAAAGTTGCCCGATTTCGTCCAAGTCGCCAGTCTCTGTCTCTGTTAGCCAGATGAGCAGTTGCATTTTAAAGCGTGTGAAAAGGCGATTGGACTCCGGTCGATGGAGAACTCGGTGAAAGGCATCCAGTTTTAAATAATTTTTAGGCCCCTTGAGACTATGAATTTCCAGATGGAAGACCTCTTTTAAGCGCTGACCTTCTTCTTGCATGATTTGATTTTGAAGAATTTTGGTCGGAACACTCACTAGGACACCTGCTTGACTCTCCAAGTTCAAAGCTGGGAGGAGATAACCATAAGTCTTGCCCAGTCCTGTTTGAGCTTGGATGAAGGAAGTCTGGTGTTCTTCCAATAAGTGCTCAACCTTCTCCGCAAATTCCAACTGTTGCGGACGCTCCTCCAGCCCCAATAAAGAAATATTTTTAGCAAAATCTTTGGATAACTTTCGTGGGACTAAGCCTTTGCTTTCCTTTCTGAGGAAAAGTCCATGAAGCTCCATCAAGTCCGGTAAAGACAAGAGAGATTGTTGCTGATAGACCTCCTCAATCACCAGATAACTTTCATAGAGAAGGTTGTCTGCAAGGTTTAATAAGCTTTCTAAGAGCCCTTTTGGTAACTCAAAAAGTTTTTGACGCATGTAAAGCAAGAGTTCTGCTGTTGCCTGAGCATCTGACAGGGCAGTATGGGCATGTTCCAGCTCAATGCCCAACTCTTGACAAAGGATACCTAAGTTATACTTTTCAAACTGAGGATATAGAACTTGAGCAAGCTCAACTGTATCCACCCGCGGTGTGCGCAATTCATATCCTTCAAAAAAGAGGAATTCTGCAAGAAGGTTAGCATCAAACTGTACATTGTGCGCAACAAAAATACCGTCCTTAACCAATTCAAAAATTTTTCCAGCCACCTGAGAAAACTCTGGCGCTGCAGCCAAACGCTGATCGGTCAGACCTGTTAATTCTTTGATATGAGAATCCAAGGGTTCGTGGGGATTGACATCGGTCGCATACTGATCGATGATTTCACCATTCTCAATCACCACAATGCCAACTTGAATAATTTTTGCCTTGCTTCCGGTGCTGGTCGCCTCTAAATCAACGACCACATACCGATCATTTCTTGCATTCATCATTAAAAATTATATCAAAAAAAGCATGATTTGACACCCCTCAACTTTGATAACAATCTCGCTTTTCTTGCGAGTTTGAGTAAAAATCAAGACCTTAAAAGTGAGAATTTCACACAAGTTCAGCAGTTGGTCACTGGTTCTGAGGTATTTGAAAACCTTATCAACAAACCTACATCAACATAAAAAGACAACCAAGGTATTAGTTGTCTTTTTGAGATATTTTTTTCATTGCTTTCGGAAGTAGCTTGCTAATTTCTGTTGGCAAGACAAGGTAGTTTTCTTGAGCAAGTTCTTGCGCGATAGCTGAATGAAGGTGGGTTGCTACCACCACTCTCTCATAGAGACTGACTTGGTCAAACTGACCTGCAAAACCTGCAATCATCCCAGCCAGAGTATCTCCCATCCCACCAGTTGCTTGATAGGGTCCTCCAACCTGTAACTGATAATATTCAGACTGACCAGCTTGCCAGATACGAGTCGCTGGACCTTTCTCGACAAGAATCGTTCCTTGAGGAAAAGCAGAAAGAGCTCTGGCAGTCGCCTCTGTATTTTGATGGTCAAGAACTATACCAGACAGTCTTTCCCATTCCTTTTGGTGGGGAGTTAGGATGAGCTGACTGGAAGGAAGTGGTAACTGGCCTTTTGCTAAGATGCCCAAAGCACCACCATCTACAATCAAAATCTGGTCACTTCTGAGGTTGTTAAAAACCCATTTTACGAGTTCTTCTCCGAATGCATCCTCTCGCAAACCCGGACCTAACAAGACAACCTCTGCCTTTTCTAACTGTTCTTTTAACAATTGCTGGTCTTGAAGAGAAAATGCCATGGCCTCAGGTAAATGACTGTGCAGAGCCGGAATGTTCTCCTTATCCGTGCCAACAGTCACCAACCCTGCACCACTTTTGACAGCTGCCAAGGCAGCCATGATGATGGCTCCACCATAAGGATAGGTCCCACCAAGCAAGAGCAGACGGCCATAGTCTCCTTTATGACTGGTACGAGAACGTTCAATAATGACTTTTTCTAATAAAGTTTGATCAATCACTTTCATCGTTTTTTCCTCAACTATCCTTTATCTGATTGTTTTAAAACAACTTGATAGACTTTCTTAGTCCACTCTTCTAAGTCTTCTCCATCATAGTCAAGATAATGCACCCTATCTTGTATTTTAGTTGGAATAATATTTTCAAATTGGCACTTATTATGAGTTGGAATAATGCAAATATACAACTCACTTAATAAATTAAGCATGTCCTTAATTTTTACAGCATGGTAACCATCAAAAATATAACCAGGAACTTTAATCAAATCTGTATAGATAAAATGAAAACTTACTCCAGGAATAAACTTATCTTGTAATTCTTTCTCTGAAGGAGCTCGACCTAATAAACGCTCCATCGCCAATCGATAACCAGAACTTGTATTTGACCATCCTAACATGACATAGTCAAAATAATCTTTCGGATCAGATGCAGCATTTCGACTATCCAAAACCAACTCCTCAGCATCTCGCCTAAAGGCTTTCACAGCAGATAAGAGCTGACCTGTTTTAAAAATAGAAATCGCTGCATCTATAGTCGTAGTATGGCTACAGTAGTCTGAAGTCACTAGCCTCTTATGTAGATCATAAGTCGAAGCTACTCTTTTGTCTGTAGGGGTAAATGGTGGAAGAAAGGGATGCTGACAGATGTAATCTAAAATCTCTTTTTTTAAACAAGAATCAGCACACTCGATACTTGTTTGACGTTTATGAAGTTTTTCGTAAGCTATAAATTTAGCAATTTTTTCTAATTCCCACTCTTGAATATTTGGATAATCAATTAGTGCTAAGTAGTATATTCCATCCCATTGTAAACTATATTCTCCATTATAAATTTTTAAAATCATCTAATCACCTCACTCCATTATACTACAAAAGGAGGCTCGAACCTCCTTCTACACTATTTTCCCTTAAATTCCGCAAAAGTCTGTAAGATTTTAGCTGCCACTGCTGGAGAAGGTGCTCCTTTTAGCTCTAACGTGTCATCTGCATATGGAGTAAGGCCAGCAAAATCTCCTATCTGAACTGAATAAAGAGATGTCTTAAACAGTTCAATATCGTTTTGGTCATTTCCAAAAGCGATGAAGTTCTCCCCACATAACTTTTCAACAGTTGTTGCCTTATGAGTATCCAAGGGATTAACATAAAGGCACTTTTCATGCGCATGATAGGAGAGATGAGCCTGTCCTAGTCTTTCTAGCTGACCAAGCAGATCATCAAGCAACTCCTCATGGTCGCCCATATAAACGACTACCTTAATCGGAGCCCCCAAGTCCTCGAGTTTCTGATGACAAGCTACCTTCAGGGGATCCACACTGGAAATAAATGGAATCTTCTCCACAATCTGACCACTATAGTCAAAGCAATCATCTACAAAGAAAGGGAGATTATAGGTCTGGCAATAATCCACTAGCGCCTGATAAACTCTAGCATCGAGATTTCTCTCATAGATGGCTTTCCCCAGATAATAGGCTACACCACCATTCAAACCTATAACCAAGCGCTGACTGAGATCGGTACCTAATAAGCCCAAACAATCCCGATATGAGCGAGCTGAGGCAAATACAAGCTCATGCCCATAATCTTCAGCCTTTAAAAGAACCTGCTGAATCTCCTCATCTATGGTCATATAGTCGAAAGACAGCGTCCCATCCAGGTCAAATACGAATTTCATCTTCCTAGTCCTTGTTTAGTGTTCGAAGCGCTGCCTGATAGGTTTGCTCCATCAGCATGGTAATAGTCATAGGACCAACTCCACCAGGTACAGGTGTGATGTGACTAGCAAGTGGTGCAACGGCATCATAATCAACATCTCCACAAAGTTTGCCATTTTCATCTCGGTTCATCCCAACGTCAATGACAACCGCTCCTGGTTTGACAAAGTCAGGAGTCACAAACTTAGCACGACCGATTGCAACCACCAGAATATCTGCCTTAGCAGCCACCTTGGCAAGATGATGGGTGCGTGAGTGAGTCAAGGTCACTGTTGCATTCTTAGCCAAAAGAAGCTGAGCCATTGGTTTCCCAACGATATTGGAACGACCGATAACAACCGCATTTTTACCTTCTAGATCAATCCCATATTCATGAAACATTTCCATAATTCCTGCAGGTGTCGAAGGAATCATAACTGGATGACCAGACCAGAGGCGTCCCATGTTTAGCGGATGAAAACCATCCACATCCTTTTCTGGATCAATGGCAAACAAAACAGCCTCTTCGTCAATATGTTTAGGTAATGGTAACTGAACCAAAATCCCATGCCAAGCTGGATCTTGATTGTATTTGGCAATCAAGTCTAACAATTCCGCTTGTGTAATAGTTTCAGGAACTCGCACTACTTCACTATGGAATCCTGCAGCAAGAGCCGACCGTTCCTTGTTGCGAACGTAGACTTGGCTGGCTGGATTGTCCCCAACCAAAATCACCACCAAGCCTGGAACTAAACCTGTTTCTTCTTTTAGTTTGGCAGTCTTTTCAGCCAACTGTCCTTGTAACTTAGCTGCAAGAGCCTTCCCATCAATAATCTGTGCCATACCTCTTCTCTTTTCTATCAAATATCCTTTATTATATCAAAAAATACCTTGCCATTCTAACACTTCTTGACTAATAAACCTTATAGTTTGAAACTATAAGAAAAAGCTCTTGTCGAGCTTTTAGTGCCTATTGATATTAGGTAAATCTGTCATGCTTTCTTTTTAACTTTTGGAGCCGGTAAGACTTCATACATATCCCTGATTAGTCTCGCTAGAAATGACTTATCTTCAAGGTCTTCTAGTAAAATCATCTCTTTGGCTCCTTCATAAGGACGTTCGAGCCTAGTCTGTCCCAGTTGATCCATGACCAGCTTCACAGGCTTCAGTAACAGACGATTATCATAGATTCCCCCAATAATATTCCCACGATAATAAAGGATATACTCTCCCATCATTGGACGATAACTCATCTCCTCTAGCTCTGATAGCTGTTCAAGAACAAAATCTAAATATTCTTTACTGGAAGCCATGATGCCTACTCCATTTCTTCTAAAAATGAGGTCTTACAAAATCTTACTCAAAAATTCCTTGGTCCGTTGTTCTTTTGTTTGATCGAAAATTTCCTCAGGCGTTCCATCTTCGACAACAACTCCATCTGCCATAAAGATAACACGGTCTGCTACCTCACGCGCAAAGCCCATTTCATGCGTCACAATCACCATAGTCATCCCTGATTTAGCGAGGTCTTGCATCACAGCTAGGACTTCTCCAACCATCTCAGGGTCTAGAGCTGAAGTCGGCTCATCAAAGAGCAAAACATCTGGTTCCATAGCAAGTCCACGTGCAATGGCAATCCGTTGTTGCTGACCACCTGACAAACTCTGTGGATAGGCCGTTGCCTTATCTGGCAAACCAACTTTTTCTAACAGTTCCTGTGCTCTTTTCTCCGCAACTTCCTTGCTTTCACCTTTAGTTTTGATCGGGGACAAAGTAATATTTTCCATAACCGTCATATTAGGAAAGAGGTTGAATTGTTGGAATACCATGCCCATCTTTTCACGCATAGCAAAAAGGTCATTTTTCTTATCAGTGATATCAACTCCTTCAAAGATAACCTTACCTTTACTTGCTTCTTCAAGGAGATTCATCGAACGAAGTAGAGTTGACTTCCCACTACCTGACGGACCGATAATGACCACAACTTCTCCTCGTTTAATCTCAAGGTTGATGCCTTTTAAAACTTCATTTTTCCCAAAAGACTTATGTAGTTCTTCAATTTTAATCAAGGTTTCTGTCATTATTTGTTGTCTCCTTGTCCAATATGTTTTTCAAATGCTTTCAACGCCACTGTCAAAACAGAGGTCATAATCAAGTAGTAAAAGGCCGCAAATAAAAGGGGAGTCAAGGGTAAATAAGTTGTTGTTGCTACTGTCGTTGCACCATTCCACAACTCCATCACCCCAATCGCTGACAAGAGGGAACTATCCTTGATAATGGTGATAAATTCATTTCCCAATGCTGGCAGAATATTCTTAATTGCCTGTGGCAAAATAACATAACGCATAGCATTTTTGGGACGAATACCTAAGGAATAAGCTGCCTCTAACTGCCCTTTAGGAACCGCATTAATCCCCGCACGAACAGTTTCCGAAACGTAAGCTCCACTATTCATAGAAATAATCAGAATACCAGGAATCAAACGAGAAAGATCAACTCCTAAAATTCCCACTTGGATAGTCGGAGCATTGATATGCATAAGAGCAAAGGCAATCATAATCTGAACCATCATTGGAGTTCCACGGAAGATCCAAACATACACATTTGCAAACCAAACGAGCGGTTTAAAGCGTGAACGTTGGGCAAAGGCCAGTAACACACCTATAATGGTCCCTAAGCAAACAACAAGGATGGAAATCAATACGGTAATCAGAGCACCATAATTAAAATAAGGTAAATACTTTGGTAAAAAAGAAAAATTCATATTCAATCAACTTTCTATGTATTAGATTGTATGATTATAACACAAATTGAATTAAAATGCAATTCTTTTTCTCTGATTTTGACAATTAACTTGATAGAATAGAGAAATAGAGAGAAATCACAGTTTTTTTCTAGTCAACTACCTCTTGTTTATGGTAAAATAGAAACGATAAGAAATGGAGGAGAATCAAAATGGAATCACATTTGGTTAGAATCATTAACCGCCTAGAAGCAATGACAAAAGATGGTGGAAATCTAAAACGTAATTTTGAACGTGAAGGTGTTGTTGTCGCAGAAGTTGCATACAGCCACGACGAAGAAAACGGATCACTCTTCACCCTTCGCGATGTAGAGGCTCGTGAAACTTATACTTTTGATAGCATTGATTTGATTGCAATGGAAATCTACGAACTCCTTTACTAATATAAAAACAACGGGCAGTAAGGCCCGATGAATGAGAATCCTTTTTGTCACCACAAATGGGATTTTTTCTTACCTTCAATGTCGCTGGATTCTCCATAAATCCTTCTTTTAAAAACGACCACTTCCCAATCTTTTTACTTGCTTTACACCTTAATCATGCTATAATGAGAGTATAAAACTTTGACTATTCTTGACCTTTTTCTTAGGCCAAGAATAAGAATGAAATGAGGTAGATGTTATGCTCTGTCAAAACTGTAAAATTAACGACTCAACAATTCATCTGTATACCAATATCAATGGGCAGCAAAAGCAAATTGATCTCTGTCAAAATTGCTATAAAATTATCAAAACAGATCCAAATAATACCCTCTTTAAAGGAATGACTGACTTAAACAATCATGACTTTGATCCTTTCGGAGACTTTTTCAATGATTTGAACAATTTCAGGGCTTCTTCAAATAACGTCCCTCCAACTCAATCCGGTGGGGGATACGGAGGCAATGGGGGATACGGACCTCAAAACCGCGGACCTGTTCAAACACCTCCTCCTAGCCAAGAAAGAGGGCTCCTAGAGGAATATGGTATCAACGTGACTGAAATAGCTCGTCGGGGAGATATTGACCCTGTTATCGGCCGAGACGAGGAGATTATCCGCGTTATCGAAATTCTCAACCGTCGAACCAAAAACAATCCTGTCCTTATCGGAGAACCAGGTGTTGGTAAAACAGCTGTTGTCGAAGGTTTAGCTCAGAAGATTGTCGATGGCGATGTTCCCCATAAACTCCAAGGCAAACAGGTCATCCGTCTGGATGTGGTCAGTCTAGTTCAAGGAACAGGGATTCGAGGCCAATTTGAAGAACGTATGCAAAAGCTCATGGAAGAAATTCGCAAACGCGAGGACATCATCCTCTTTATCGACGAAATCCATGAAATTGTTGGTGCAGGGTCAGCAGGTGATGGCAATATGGATGCAGGCAATATCCTGAAACCAGCCCTTGCCCGTGGTGAATTGCAACTGGTCGGCGCCACTACTCTCAATGAATACCGTATCATTGAAAAAGATGCTGCCCTCGAACGCCGTATGCAACCTGTCAAGGTAGATGAACCAACTGTTGAAGAAACCATTACCATCCTCAAAGGGGTTCAAAAGAAATACGAAGACTACCATCACGTCAAGTACACAGACGCTGCTATCGAAGCTGCTGCAAATCTTTCCAATCGCTATATCCAAGACCGCTTCTTGCCAGACAAGGCTATTGACCTGTTAGATGAAGCTGGTTCTAAGATGAATTTGACGCTGAACTTTGTTGATCCTAAAGTGATTGATCAGCGTTTAATTGAAGCTGAGAATCTCAAGGCTCAAGCTACTCGAGAGGAAGACTTTGAAAAGGCTGCCTATTTCCGCGATCAGATTGCCAAGTACAAGGAAATGCAGAAAAACAAGGTGACTGACCAGGATACTCCTATCATTAGCGAGAAAACCATTGAGCATATCATTGAGCAGAAAACCAATATTCCTGTCGGAGAACTCAAAGAAAAAGAACAGTCTCAGCTTATCCATCTAGCAGACGACCTCAAAGCTCATGTCATTGGTCAAGATGAAGCTGTCGATAAGATTGCCAAAGCCATCCGTCGTAATCGTGTTGGTCTTGGAACTCCTAACCGCCCAATCGGAAGTTTCCTCTTTGTCGGACCAACTGGTGTCGGTAAGACAGAACTGTCCAAACAACTAGCCATTGAACTCTTTGGTTCTGCTGACAGCATGATTCGCTTTGATATGAGTGAATACATGGAAAAACACAGTGTGGCTAAATTAGTCGGAGCCCCTCCAGGTTATGTTGGCTACGATGAAGCGGGTCAGTTAACGGAAAAAGTTCGTCGCAATCCTTACTCACTCATCCTTCTCGATGAGGTCGAGAAAGCCCATCCAGATGTGATGCACATGTTCCTCCAAGTCTTGGACGATGGTCGTTTGACTGATGGGCAAGGACGAACAGTTAGCTTTAAGGATGCCATCATTATCATGACCTCAAATGCGGGTACTGGTAAGGCCGAAGCCAGCGTTGGTTTTGGAGCTGCTCGTGAAGGTCGAACCAACTCTGTTCTCGGTGAACTCGGCAACTTCTTTAGTCCTGAGTTTATGAACCGTTTTGACGGCATCATCGAATTTAAACCTCTCAGCAAGGACAACCTTCTCCAAATCGTCGAACTCATGCTAGCAGATGTCAACAAACGCCTCTCTAGCAACAACATCCATCTTGATGTAACAGACAAGGTCAAAGAAAAATTAGTTGACCTAGGATATGAGCCAAAAATGGGAGCTCGTCCACTCCGTCGCACCATTCAAGACCATATCGAGGATGCCATCACTGACTTCTACCTTGAAAATCCAAGTGAGAAAGCCCTCAAGGCAGTCATGACAAGCAATGGTAAGATTCAAATCAAATCTGCCAAAAAAACTGAAAAAATAGAAGAGATTGCTTCTGAAAAAGAAGAATAAAACGATCTAACAGGTGCAGGAAGTCTATCATTTTCTGCACCTTTTTTACTAAAATAACTGTAAATTCTTGACAGCTTGCCCCTCGTCCATTATGATAATAATAAAGATACTAGAGAATGAGGAAAATGCAATGGTAAACCCAACTTTTGGTGAAAAAAAAGAGAATGTGACCTACCAGCCCCGCTACAGTGTGTACGCAGTTATTCCTGATGAAGAAAAAAAACAAATTGTCTTAGTTCAAGCTCCCAATGGTGCTTGGTTCTTGCCAGGTGGAGAGATTGAAGCAGGCGAGGCTCATCAAGAAGCACTGAAGAGAGAACTAATCGAAGAACTTGGCTTTACAGCTGAGATTGGAACCTATTATGGGCAAGCTGACGAGTATTTCTACTCTCGCCACCGTGATACCTACTACTATAACCCAGCTTATCTCTATGAAGCTATTTCTTTCCAAGAAGTACAAAAGCCATTGGAAGATTTTAATCATATTGCTTGGTTTCCTATTGATGAAGCAATTGAAAAACTCAAACGTGGTAGCCATAAATGGGGAATAGAAGCTTGGAAAATCCAGCATGGAATTGGCTAAAATACACGATTTTATCCAAAAAGTGCTATAATAGAGTTAGAAAATCGGAGGAACTGTTATGAAGCTTATCAACACGACTAATTCACACTCGCAACTTGTTAAAAGCCAATTAGAAAGTACTGATGCAACTCTTGTCGAGGTCTATTCGGCCGGAAATACAGATGTGGTTTTCACACAAGCCCCGCTTCACTATGAAATCCTCATTTCCAACAAACACCGTGCTATTCGTGAACCCGAAATTGAAACCATCCAAGACTTCTTCTTGAAACGTAAAATTGACAAAGGAAGCATCGATGAAGCCAATATCAAAACCCTCTATTCGGATAAATTGATTGAGATTTCAATCCCTATAAAATAAGAAGACCAGCTTAAAAGCTGGTTTTCACTTACAAAAAAGATTGGTAGTACACAACTACCAATCTTTTTTATTATGTGACTATTAGTCCGTCTCGCACCTAACGGGTGGTTATGATTTCACAGCTTCTTTCAAAGTATCTACCTTATCCAAACGTTCCCATGGAAGGTCAATATCTGTACGTCCCATATGTCCATAGGCCGCTGTTTGACGATAAATTGGACGTTTAAGATCCAGCATTCGGATAATTCCTGCAGGGCGAAGATCAAAGATTTGACGCGCTGCTTTTTCAAGTTTGCTTTCAGCTACTGTTCCTGTACCGAAAGTATCGATACGAACAGAGACAGGCTGCGCCACACCGATAGCATAGGCCAATTGCACTTCTACTTTCTTAGCAAGACCTGCTGCCACGATATTCTTGGCAATGTAGCGAGCCGCATAAGAGGCTGAACGGTCCACCTTCGTCGCATCCTTACCAGAGAAGGCACCGCCACCATGACGAGAATAGCCACCATAGGTATCCACGATGATCTTACGACCAGTCAAACCTGAGTCTCCTTGAGGTCCACCAATTACAAAGCGGCCAGTCGGATTAATGAAGAATTTTGTTTGCTCATCCAAGTAAGAAGCTGGAATAACTTCTTTGATGACCTTGTCAATCACATCTTTGTGGATTTGTTTATTAGTAGCTTCTGGGTCGTGCTGAGTTGAAATAACGACTGTGTCCACACGTACCGGACGGTCATTTTCATCATACTCAACTGTAACTTGTGATTTAGCATCAGGACGAAGATAGCTGATTTCACCAGACTTACGAAGTTCTGCCAAACGACGAACCAACTTGTGGCTGAGTGAGATTGGCAATGGCATGAGTTCTTCTGTCTCATCCACTGCAAATCCAAACATGAGACCTTGGTCACCAGCACCAATCAAGTCAAGCGGATCTTGATCTGCACTTCCACGGACTTCCAAGGCTTCGTTAACACCTTGGGCGATATCCGGCGACTGCTCAACAAGCGATGGATGAACTCCAACTGTTTCCGCAGAAAAACCATATTCTGCATTCGTATAACCAATCTCTGCAATGGTATCACGAACCACACGGTTGATATCCACATAAGCATTTGTAGAAATTTCACCAAAAACATGGACAGAACCAGTGTATACAGCTGTCTCAGCAGCAACGTGCGCCTCTGGATCCTTTGCTAAAATAGCATCCAAAATCGCATCTGAAATTTGGTCTGCAATCTTATCCGGATGCCCCTCAGATACAGATTCAGACGTGAATAATTTACGTTCTGACATAAAAATGTCCCCCCTTAAAAAATATTGTTATAGAGTTACAAAGTACTGATAGAAATTTCTACCATCTTATCGGGACTATATAACCTTATCATTATACCACTTTTTACTCATTTTTGCATTCTTTTCGAAAATTTATAAAACGAAGGTACAAAAAGGAGCCATTCAGCTCCAATTTTGTTCTTAAAATGTTTGGCGTTTGGCTTTCCGCTCTGCACGGCCACGAGCACGATTTTCAGCACGCTTGGTTTTGCGACGTTTTTCATCCACCGCCCATTTAATCTTCTTCTTGTAGCCTGGTTTGACTTTTTTCTTTTTCTTTTTAACCAAGCCAATCATTTCAATATCAAGCTTGTCCTGCTTCTTTTCACGATTGGCACGACGATCACGGTCATAGGTATCTTGAAACTCTCCGTCTTTGACCATCTTAGGAGTAAACTTGATTCCTAATTTCTCCAACTCACGGATATCCGAATCATCACTTGGCTGGTAAAGGGTAATAGCTGTACCAAGTAGACCATTGCGTCCAGTTCGTCCAACACGGTGTACAAAGAAGGACAAGTCTTGCGGAATGGCATCATTGATGACATGACTAACACCTTCAATATCAATTCCACGCGCTGCCAAGTCCGTTGCGACAATGTACTCAAAATCCAGATTTTTCACCTGATTCATGATCCGCTTGCGTTCACGAGGAGCAATATCTCCATGAATCTTTGCTACCTTCAAGCCTTGAGCAGTCAAATATGCATGCAATTCATCAGCACGCGTTTTAGTGTTAACAAAAATCATTGCCAAATACGGTTGCATCAACTGAGTCAACTGATAAATTTGAGCATTCTTGTCGCGACCCTTGGTCGAAATCAACCAGTTATCAATGGTATCTGAGATGACTGTCTTGGTCTTGATTTTTTCCATGACAGGATTTGACAAGTATTTTTTCAAGAACGGTTGCAATTTTTGTGGAATGGTCGCTGAAAAGACCATGAATTGCAAGTCTTTTGGAAGGCTCCCTGCAATCTTATCGACTGTCTCCAAGAATCCCATATCCAAGGTCATATCGGCTTCATCAACTACAAATGTCTTAGCCTTGTGAATAGCCAAATCACCAGATTTGACCAAGTCATAGATGCGACCTGGCGTTCCGATAACGATATGTGGTTGGTTGCTGGCCAGTTTTTCAATCTGACGCGCCTTATCCGTACCACCCACATAATTAACCACACGAACTTCGACATCTGAGTGAGCTGCAATCTGACGAGCTGCTTGGTAAATTTGAGTAGCCAACTCACGACTTGGTGCAGTAATGACCGCCTGCACACTATCGCTAGTTTCATCTAATTGCTGAAAAATGGGTAGTAAGAAAGTGTGGGTCTTTCCTGAACCTGTTTTTGACTCGCCCACCAAGTCACGACCTGCCAAGACAATAGGAATCAACTTTTCCTGAACTTCGGTAGGAGTCGTAAACTTCAACTCCTCCAAGGCTTCTGCTATATAATTTTTAAATTGAAATTTCTTAAATGACATACTATCCTCGATTCTATACTTTCAATTATACCATATTTTGTCCTATTTCAGTAGCTTCATTTGAATCTCAGTCCTGTATTAAAGATTCAAGTAGCTTAAAAGGTTGGAACCTCTGATTCCAACCTCTTTCATTATTTCCAGGTCAATACAGCATTCAAACCATAGTGGTCACTGACTTGTGGACCATTTTGGCCATCAAAAACTACATGCAAACTTTCCACTTCTAAGTCTTTTGTCGTAAAGACATAGTCGATTCGTAGTGATTCGGTATTGCCTTTCCAGCCATCAATTTCTGGTGGAACGGTATAGCTACCACTTCTTTCTTTCGCAACTTCAAACGCGTCTTGTAATCCTAATGGGCTAGCTAAAATCGCTTGATAGCCTTCCTGACCAGCTGGGTTGTTGAAATCTCCAGCTAAAATCAGAGGTTTGTTTAACTCTTTTAATACAGCCTCAAATCGTGCCCATTCTTCTTGGAAACCTTTATCCCACCAAGAGAGATGGACACTTGCAAGAGCAAGTTCCTTGCCTTCAACCTCTGTCTCAGTTAAGACAACACGGCGAGTATGGTAGTCCGTTGGATCATCTACATCTGATACTAAAATCTCACGCGCCTTAATAGGTGTTTTGGATAAGATAGCTACACCTTCATGGTAGCGGTCATAGCCAATATGATTATAAGCCCAAGTCCAGTAGTAGTTTTTCCCTTTCTCAGCCAATTTTTCAACCAGAAGTCGTACATAGTGATCCTGATGAATAGGTTCTGCTGATGGCAAAGCTTGATAGTGATTGTTAACCTCTACCTCCGGCGAAGTCATTTCTTGATTAATTTCTTGAAAACAGATCAAATCATAATCTTTGTCAAGAATATCTTGGAGCAAGAGCTGGAATTTTTCCTCTGCTTCTTTTTCCATCCAACTATGAGTATTGAGTGTTAAAAATTTCATGCTTTTCTCCTAAAACAAGAGGTTGGAAAACAGCTTCCAACCTCGAGTATATTACAATTCTACTTTAGCAACTGCTGTTTTAGCTGCAAGAGAACCTGTTTGTTCTAATTTAACTGATTTGATAGCATCACCATTTGTAAAGACAACCACTGTTGATGTTTCACGACCTGCTGCACGGATAGCATCCAAGTCAGCTGTAACAAGAAGATCACCTGCTGCAACCTTTTGTCCTTCAGAAACGTGAACAGTAAATGGTTTTCCTTCAAGGCTTACAGTATCCAAACCAATATGAACAAGTACTTCAAGACCTGATTCAGTAACAAGTCCAAGTGCATGTTTTGTTGGGAAGATACTTGATACAGTACCTGTAACTGGAGATACAATGTTTCCATTTGCTGGTTCTACTGCAAAACCATCACCCATCATTTTTTGAGCAAAGACTGGATCTTTCACTTGTTCCAAGGCAATAACTTGACCGTCAGCTACTGAGTAAACTTCCTCAGTTACACCTTTAAAATGTACAGTATTTTTTTGAGCTTCTGTCATTTGGCTTGGAAGAGTTTCAGGAATTACTTCACCTGAGTCAAGGATGTCTTGGATATCAGATTTCAATACGTCAGCTTTTGGTCCGTAGATAGCTTGGACACCTTGTCCTTTCATGACAAGACCCATAGCGCCTTCTGCTTTCCATTGTTCCTCAGTACCAACACGATCTGCATCCTTAACAGTTACACGAAGACGAGTCATACATGCATCTACATCTACGATGTTTGCACGACCACCAAGAAGGTTAATGATATTTACAGCTTGAGAAGCTGCTGCAACTTTTGTTTCTCCTGGAGTTGCATCTTCTGATGCTCCTTCAGCAGTTTCATAGTTTCCGTTACGTCCTGGAGTTGCATAGTTGAATTTCTTAATCATGAAGTTGGCAATGAAGTACATGATGACTGCAAAGAGGACAGTTACCCAGATAAAGTTAATGATATCCATACCAAGACCAGCGTTGATAGCTAGCGGAGTACGAGTCAAGAATTCAATTGAACCGAATGAGTGCACACGAAGGTGAACAATATCAGCCATAGCGAAGGCAGCACCTTGAACAACAGAATATACAAGATAAAGAGGTGTTGCAACAAACATGAACATGTATTCGATTGGTTCAGTAACCCCTGTCAAGAAAGTTGCAAGAGCTGTTGCAATCATCATTCCTTTGTATTGGTGTTTCTTGTCTGCTTCAACATTGCGGTAGATAGCAACGATGACACCCATCAAGATACCGAATGAACCGATCATTTGACCAACTTTGAAACGAGCTGGGTGAACAGTATCTAACAAGTGTTGGTATTGACTAGCATCAGTACCTTTAAGGTTTACAAGGTCTGTTACCCATGCAAGCCATAGTGGGTCTTGACCGAATACTTGAGTACCTTTAGCTGCACCAGTTAAAATGTCATAAGTACCACCAAGAGCTGTATAGTTCATTGGGATAGTCAACATGTGGTGAAGACCAAATGGCAAGAGCAAACGTTCCAAAGTACCATACAAGAATGGTGCAAGAACAGGTGCTGTTTCTTGTGAATTGGCAATCCAGATACCAAAGTTGTTGATACCTGTTTGAACAACTGGCCAGAAAGCTGCAAGTACAATTGCTGCAATAGCTGAACGAAGGATGACAACGAATGGTACGAAGCGTTTCCCATTGAAGAATGAAAGCGCATCAGGAAGTTTACGGTAGTTGTAGTATTTGTTAAAGGCAGTTGCCCCTACAAAACCAGAGATAATCCCTACAAAAACACCCATGTTCAATGCTGGTGCTTCAAGAACACTGATGAAGTAATCAGAAACTTTGATTGAGCCTCCAAAGAGGGTAGTGACCATAGCCTCAGGGTTTTTCAGCATATCACTTGTAACTCCAAAGATAGTACCAGTGATACGGTTGATTAAGATAAAGGCAAGTCCTGCTGCAAATGCACCGCCTGCACGTTCTTTAGCCCAGCTACCACCGATAGCAAGAGCAAACAAAATATGAAGGTTACCGATAACTCCCCAACCGATTTGCTCAAGAATTCCACCTGTAATAACAAGTGGGGCAAGATTTGGGTCAATCAATGCAAGCGACTTACCGATTGAAATCATCAATCCAGCCGCTGGCATAACAGCGATAACCACCATCAATGCCTTACCGAATTTTTGCCAAAATTCGAAAGACAAGACATTTTTGAATGTATCTTTCATCATTCAAATCTCCTTTATATTTTTTAGGCAAACGTTTTACGAAAACGTTTGCACTTATTTATAATTCAATTATACCACTTTATTTTTTTTTGTAAAGGCTTTTATAAAAAAATTGTCTACTTTTTTTAATTTTTAGAAGAAAAAAGAGAAGTTTACGAAAACTTCTCTTTTAAAAATGTATCATTTTTCTGATTTGTTCTGCAATTTGCATTTATATCCAATTAGATTTTCAAGAATCGACGCATCGAAATTCCTGAACCAATTGAACCAATGAAAATTCCGATTACAAATAGTAGAACTGTCATCAAAGGGACAAACACATCTGGCGTAATCATTGATAAGTTTTGACCTACCAAGGATTTATTGACCGATTGATAAACGATATTGTAAACAAAGAATACAAGAACTGAGGGAATCGCTGCGCCAAGCAAGCCAATAAAAGCACCTTCTAGCAAGAATGGGCCACGGATATAACCATTTCTCGCTCCAACAAGACGCATGATCTGAATCTCACGACTACGTGAAATAATGGTAATACGGATGGTATTGGAAATGAGGAAGACTGCGATAAAAATCAAGAGTCCTGCAATAACCAATCCCCAAACACGGATAAAGGAAGCCAGTTCGAAAAGTCGTTGAGTGTTGGCTCCACCATCTTGAACTTCTGATACTCCCTCAATTTTCTTCGCTTCTTCAGCTACTGTTTTAACATCACTTGGAGAATTTGTATCGACGATATAGGCATCATAGAGAGGATTTGCATCCCCTTCAAAGACCTTCCAATCGTCACCCATGGTTTCCGTCAGTTTCTCGTATTGTTCTTCTTTACTTGAGAAGGTAACACTTTTTACAGCAGGCATCGCCTTCAAAGCATCATAGACCTTGTGGTAGTCATTATTGGTAACTGTCTGACCTTCTTTTTCAATCGTTTCACTGTTATCTGCTACATCCTTACGAATGTAGACCATAACACGAACGTTGTTTTCAATATCGGTAGCCAGTTTTGCTGTATTAAAAATTACAGATGCAAACAAGGCAACGAGTGTTAAGGTAATCATAACCGAACTCACTGCTGCTACTGTCATCCAGCCATTTCGTTTTAAACTTTTTAATGATTCAAATAAATGGCGAAAAAATCTACTAATCATCGTATCCATATTCTCCTTTAGCTTCGTCACGAACGACACGGCCATTTTCAATGGCAATGACACGGTGGCGCAAGGTATTTACGATTTGGCTGTTGTGGGTCGCCATCAAAACAGTTGTACCTTGAAGATTGATGCGTTCCAACAGATTCATAATTTCCCACGAATTATCTGGGTCCAAGTTTCCTGTTGGTTCATCAGCAATCAATACTTTAGGATTGTTTACAATCGCACGGGCAATCGCAATCCGTTGCTGTTCTCCACCTGAGAGTTCATTCGGGAAAGAACGAACCTTGTGTTTTAAACCTACTAGGTCCAATACTTCCATAACACGTTTTTTGATGTTACGGCGATTCTCTCCGATAACTTCCATTGCGTAGGCAATATTCTCATAAACCGTTTTCTTAGGCAAGAGTTTGTAATCTTGAAAGACAACCCCGACACTACGACGTAGAAGCGGGATATCTTTCTTCTTGATTTTAACTAGATTAAAGCCTGCAACTGATAGGCTTCCTTTTTCGATCTTTACTTCTCGGTATAAAGCTCGAATAAAGGTTGACTTACCTGCCCCAGAAGGTCCTACGATATAGGCAAACTCTCCTGGTTCAATGGTAACAGAGACACCACGCAGGGCAGTCGTTCCATTGTCATACTTTTTGACAACATCTCTCATTTCAATGATTGACATATGAGTTCCTTTCTTTCTTAGCTAATTCGCCACTTGAGGTAGGCATCGATGAAACCATCAAGGTCTCCATCCATAACCTTATCTACTTGGGAAACTTCAAAGCTTGTACGGTGATCTTTTACCATAGTATAAGGTGTGAAGACATAAGAACGAATCTGACTTCCCCATGTAATTTCTTTTTTCTCACCTTTGAGGGAATCAACTTCCGCAGCTTTCTTTTCTTGCTCCATCTGATAGAGTTTAGCCTGCAACATCTTCATGGCACGATCTCTATTTCCATACTGGGTACGATCGACCGTTGATTGGACGACAGTTCCCGTAGGAATGTGTGTCAAACGCACACCTGTTGAAACTTTATTGACGTTTTGTCCACCAGCACCACCTGAACGGAAGGTATCCATTTTGATATCATCTTCACGAATTTCCACTTCGATAGTATCATCCAGCTCAGGCATAACCTCTACGGATGTAAATGAAGTATGGCGACGTTTGGCAGAGTCAAATGGTGAAATACGGACCAAACGGTGAACACCCATTTCTGATTTAAGTAGGCCGTATGCATTGGGACCTTCAAAAGACAAGGTCACAGATTTGATACCCGCTTCATCACCAGCCTGGTAATCCAAGACTTCTACTTTAAAGCCTTTGGCATTTCCATAACGAGTGTACATCCTGAGCAACATATCGCCCCAGTCCTGAGCCTCAGTACCACCAGATCCTGGATGAATTTCCAAGATGGCATTATTATGGTCATAAGGTTCTGACAAGAGAAGAGTCATCTCGTAGTTGGTCATCATCTTATCCAGTTCTGTCAACTGTTCGACCAGTTCATCATGGACTGACTCGTCTTCTGCTAAAAAGTCCAACAAAATCTCAACTTCATCCTGCAACTCTTCCATTTTACGGAAGGTGTTGTAGGTGTGTTTTAATTCATTTAATTCTTGCGACGTTTTTTGGGCCGCGATATTATCGTTCCAAAAATCAGGTTCTGTCATCTTGTTTTCCAAGATGGCAATCTCTTCCTCTAAGCCTTCGAGGTCAAAGAGACCCCCTAAAAGAAGCTAATTTTTCACGATTTGCGTCAATTTTTTGACGAATTTCTGAAATGTCCATAGATACTCCTTTTCATATCGTTTTATTATACCATAATCTCTCATTTCTTTCCATATTTTGCTTTTCACCGCTTTTGATGGCAGAAGAAAAGAGGCTATAAAGCCTCTTGTTTAAAGGACTTTAGCAGAGGTATGAGTAATCTCCTCCACTTGAATTCCTTCTTTTTCAAACTTATCCTTTAATGAAGTCAAATCGATTTTTCCATCAATTTGAACTTCGATGACGACCTTGCCATCCTTACGTGGAATGTTAACAGTATGGGAAATATTTAAATTCTCTTCTACAATTAGAGCTACAATTTTCCCCAGTACTCCGACTTTATTTTCTGTAATGAAACGAACACGAATACCCTCTTCTCCGTACCCGGCGATTTCCAAGAAAGCCTGAAAAACATCGCGATCTGTAATTACGCCGTAGACCTGATGATTGTCTACGACTGGTAATATCCCAATTTTATTTTTCAGCATCAGGTAGGTCGCATCTTCTAGACTTGCATAGCCAGAAACAGTCACGACATCTCGAATCATTACATCTTTTACTTTGGTTTTATTCAGAAGATAATTCATCTCATAGATAGAAAGACTGGTTGCTTTAGATGGGCTGGCTTCCGCAATGGTTCCTTCTGTTACCAATCCGACTAATTGATCGTTTTCGATAACAGGTAAACGGTGCAAACCTTGCTCGCGCATCAAATCTGCTGCGTGTGCTACAGTCGTATCTGGACTGATATAAACTACCTTACGGGTCATGAAATCTTTAACTGCCATGGGACTTCTCCTTCTATATTGCTACTTTTATTATACACTTTCTTAGAAAATCTATCAAACGCTTTCAGATCTTTTAAAGATTCTAAAAAAGCTAACCTCTTACAAAAAAGAGGTCTGATTTCGAGCTCTGTGAATGAGGCTTTAATAATCCTCATTCGGTTTTATTTCATCACTTAGGAAATTGCTACGCAATCTTTATCCGCCGACTAAAACAATCTACTGGTTCTGATGATTGCTACGCAATCTCTATCTGCCGACTAAAAAGGTCCCCCGGACTATAAGGGAATTGCTTGCGCAATCCTTATCTGCCGACTAAAACAATCCACTGGACTATAATGATGATTACTTCGTAATCTCCATCTGCAACCTAAACTAGTCTCCCAGACTAGAGGAGAATTGCTTACGCAATCCTTATCTGCCGACTAAAAAGGTCCCCCGGACCTTTTTAGCCACCTAGATATGCTTTTCTGACTTCTTCTGATGAGGCGAGTTCTTTTCCTGTTCCTGATAGGACAATCTTTCCTGTTTCAAGGACATAACCACGGTCAGAGATAGCGAGGGCCTTGTTAGCGTTCTGTTCAATTAGAAGAACTGTTGTTCCTTGCTTCTGAATATCTTGAATGATATCAAAAATTTCTTGTATAAAGATAGGGGCAAGTCCCATTGACGGCTCATCCAAGAGGAGGAGCTTAGGTGTAGACATGAGAGCGCGTCCCATAGCCAGCATCTGCTGTTCACCGCCTGAAAGAGTTGCCGCATCTTGGTTTTTGCGTTCTTCCAGACGAGGGAAACGTGAAAAGACTTTTTTCAAGTTGGCTTGATTTTCTTCACGATTTTTCTTTAAAAAGGCTCCCATTTCCAAGTTTTCCATAACAGTCAAACCTGGAAAAACATGGCGTCCCTCAGGAACTTGTGAAAGGCCACCTGCAACAATTTTTTGAGCTGGCAACTTTTGAATTTCTTTTCCTAAAAACTGAATTTTACCAGCACTTGGACGAACTAAACCTGAAAGGGTACGAAGAATGGTTGTTTTACCAGCACCATTGGCACCAATCAAGGAAACAACTTCACCTTCATTAACCTCGAAACTTACATCACGAACTGCTTGGATCATACCGTAATGCACAGAGAGGTTTTCAACTTTTAACATAGACATTAGGCTTCACCTCCTAGATAAGCTTCGATAACACGTTTATTCGTCTTAATTTCGTCAGGAGTTCCCTGAGCAATCAAACGACCATATTCAAGAACATAGATACGCTCAGTGACTTCCATAACTAAATTCATGTCGTGTTCGATGAGCATGATGGTAATTTTAAATTCATCTTTGATACGACGGATCAATTCTGTCAATTCAGCTGTTTCTTGAGGATTCATCCCAGCTGCAGGTTCATCCAAAAAGAGGATCTTAGGTTCAGTTGCCAGAGCACGAACGATTTCTAATCGACGTTGTTGGCCATAGGCCAGATTCTTGGCAAGAGTATCTGCGTCACCATCCAAATCAAAAATCTTCAGCAAGTCTAAAGCTTTGCTTTTTAATTCTTCCTCATTCTTATAGAAAGCAGGTAAGCGTAAGAAACTAGCTAGGACATGCTGTTTATGATGATTGCTAAACGCAATCAAAACATTTTCCAAAACTGTCAAGTCTTTGAACAAACGAATATTTTGGAAGGTACGACTGAGACCAAGTGAAGCAATCTTATAGGGAGTTTTCCCATTTAGGAGGTGACCATCTAGTGTCACAGTACCTTCGCTTGGTTCATAAACACCGGTCAAGAGATTGAAAAGGGTTGTTTTACCTGCCCCGTTTGGTCCAATCAGACCAACCAATTCTCCCTCGTTCAATTCAAGAGTGACATCTCCAACAGCTGTTAGACCGCCAAAATGTTTGGTTAACTGTTTAACTTCAAGTAGTGCCATTAGTTTTGTCCCTCCTTCTTAGATTTTTTAAAGAAACGTGATAGACTCAATTCCCATGTCCCAAGAAGTCCACCTGGTCTGAAAATCATGACCAATACAAGAGCCAAGGCGTAGATAATCATACGTACGCTAGCAACATCTTGAAGGAGCATATTTAAAATTCCTAAAACAATCGCTGAAACGATGGTACCAGTAATCGATCCAAGTCCACCAAATACAACGATAATCAACACATTGATGGAATTAATAAAGGTGTAATCTTTTGGCACAACAGATCCGATAAAACCAGCCTGAAGTGAACCAGCAATACTTGCTGTAATGGCCCCAAAGACAAAAGCGATAATCTTGATCTTTGTAGTGTTTACCCCAACGGATTCTGCAGCAATCTCATCCTCACGAACAGATAGAGTAGAGCGTCCGATTGGACTACGTAGGAAGTTGAGAGTTGCAATAGTTGTGATCACCACAAATAGATAAACCATTTGCCAGTTGGTAAAGTTTGGAATACCCAAGATACCAGCGGCACCATTGGTCAAACTGCCACCATTAATGATAAAGATACGGATGATTTCTGAAACACCTAGTGTTGCAACAGCCAGATAGTCACCCTTCAAGCGTAGAGTTGGAATCCCAACAAGCAAAGCAACTGCACCAGAAATCAAGGCACCCAAGACCATTGCTCCAAAGAAGGCACCATAGGTTGGTGATTTTGAACCAATAATCGCTGCTGCATAAGCCCCAATCGCCATAAAACCTGCATGACCGAGTGAGAATTGTCCTGAAAAACCAACGATTAAGTTCAGACCTACTGCAAGGATGATATTAATCCCAATTTGTTCTAAAATTTGAACATGGAATAGATTGAGAACACCAGCAGAAACCAGTACACTAATCAATCCATAACCCGCTAACAGAAGGAATAACCAGAGAATATTTACTTTAAGATTTGTCTTCATTGTTTACACCTTCTCTTTCACATTCTTACCAAGGATACCTGCAGGACGAATAATCAGAATCAAAAGCAAGATTCCATATACGATAGCATCACGGAAATCAGACATACCGAAGGCAGTAGCAAATGTTTCCAACAAACCAATTACAAATCCCCCTAGAGCTGCACCAGGAATAATCCCGATACCACCAAGTACGGCCGCAACGAATGATTTTAGACCTGGAGTCACGCCCATCAAAGGTTCAAGAGAGTTGTAGTAAAGGGCAATGAGGACACCTGCCGCACCGGCAAGGGCTGAACCCAAAGCAAAGGTAAAGCTGATTGTACGATTTACATTAATTCCCATCAATTGAGCTGCGTCACTATCAACTGATACCGCACGCATGGCTTTCCCCATTTTTGTTTTTTGGACAATCAATTGTAATAAAACCATCAATAGTACAGAAACTGCTAAAATCATCAATTGAACATTTGTCAAGCTAATTGGCCCCAAGTCAAAGCGGACTGTTTCAATTGCTTGAGGGAAGGCACGAGTATTGGCACCTACTAGATAAACCATTCCGTATTCCAGTAGGAAAGACACTCCGATGGCAGTAATCAATACAGCAATGCGTGTAGAGTGTCGCAAAGGACGGTAGGTAAGAAATTCAATCACAACACCAAGTAGTGCGGTTCCTGCCATTGAAATAATCAAAGCTAAAAAGAAATCCATTTGGAAGGAATTAATCAAAAAGTAACCAATAAAGGCACCTATCATATAGATATCACCGTGGGCGAAGTTGATGAGTTTGATAATTCCATAAACCATGGTATAACCCAAGGCCAAAAGTGCATAAACACTACCCAGAATTAAACCATTCACAAGTTGTTGGAGCATAGCATTCACTCTTTTCTATCGTTATTTTTTAGAAAATTTTCATCATTTTCACAAGTTCATAAACACCGAAACAGGGAGTGAGTCAAAGGCTCATTCCCTATTTCAACTACTATTCTAATGTTATGGTTTTACAACTTCTGCTGCTTCTACTTTACCATTGTTCATAGTCATCATGTAAGCAGTTTTCACTGTATTGTGGTCAGCATCAAAGCTTGTTTGACCAGTTACACCATCAAAATCTTTGGTTTTAGCAAGGTTGTCCTTGATTTCACCTGAGTTTTTAGCACCTTTTGCAGCATTTGCTACTAGGTAAACTGAGTCATAGGCCAAGGCTGAGAAGGTTGAAGGCTCTTCATTGTATTTAGCACGGTATGCTTCAAGGAAGGCTTTAGCTTTTTCAGAAACATCAACTGTAGTTGAGAATCCTGAGATGAAGTAAATGTTTGATGCTTTTTCAGCTGTTGCTTGTTGAACAAATTCTTCACCGTTAAATCCATCACCACCAACGATTGGTTTATCAATTCCCATACCACGGGCTTGATTTACGATTTTACCTGCTTCTGTGTAGTAGCCTGGGACAACGATAGCGTCAAACTCTTTCCCTTTCATTTTAGTAAGGGCTGCTTGGAAGTCTGTATCACCTGCTACAAACGTTTCATCTGCTACAATCTCACCCTTGTAGGTTTCACGGAAAGATTTAGCAATACCTTTAGCATAGTCACTAGCATTGTCAGTATAAAGAACAACCTTCTTAGCATTCAATTTGTTTGTCACATAGTTTGAAATAATCTTCCCTTGGAAGCTATCTTGGAATGTTCCGATAAATAGGTAATCTTGACCTTTAGTCAATCCATCTTGAGTAGCACTTGGTGAGATCAATGGCACTCCTGCTTTGGTAGCGTTAGCTACAGCTGCAGCAGTTGCACCAGATGTCGCAGGTCCTACAATAGCTGCCACTTTTGATTGGGTTACAAGGTTCGTTGTAACAGAAGCTGCTTCGGCAGTTTCTGACTTGTTGTCTTTGTCTACAACTTCGATTTGTTTTCCATCGATACCACCTGCTGCATTGATTTCATCAACGGCAAGTTGGGCCCCTTTTTGTTCAGAAGTACCATAGGCAGCTACAGCACCTGTTTCTTCAAAGTTAAAACCGATTTTGATAGTCTTTTCGTCTACTGGGTTACCAGTTGTATTTGACGCTCCTGACTTGACCTCTCCACAGGCAGCGAGAAGAGCTACGCTAGCAAGAGCCACAAAAGATAGGGCAAATTTTTTCTTCATTTTTAATCTCCTTATAGTTGTTTCAAAAATAGTATGTTAAGAATATACCGAATTATCAGAAAATTGTCAACCTTTTTATTCACTTTTTTAAATGATAACGTTTTCTTCATTTCGATAGAGATTGCCAACAAAAGGAGTTTCTAACTCTTGAATGTGACACCGTCTAATTTTCTTGATATATCTTTCCTTACCTAATCTCTCAACTAAGTCATCTAGCTCCTCAGTTGGAACATAGAGCTGCAAGTAACGATGTTTTTTGGAATGGTAACAGATATCACCGTATTCCTGAAGTTTTTTTGCATCTCGATTATAGTAAAGATAGATGATTAATCCTGAACGATTGACCTTTTCAAACATGGTGAATCCTCTTTCTAAGAAATCTTCTCCTAATTATATCAAAAAAAGCAAACTCCGTCGAGTTTGCTTTCTAGGTTGCTTAGCTCAAAGAATTGTTAGCCATGATTTCATCAATGAAGCCATATTCGAGCGTTTCTTGGGCACTCATCCAGTAATCACGTTCTGCATCTGCATGAATTTGCTCAACTGTTTTACCAGAGTTATCTGCAAGAATTTGCTCCAAAGTCTTACGAGTTTTGAGCAAGTGTTCTGCAGCAATTGCCATATCTGTTTGTTGGGTACCACCACCTGTGCCACCCATTGGTTGGTGAATCATGTACTCTGCATTTGGAAGCATGAAACGTTTGCCTTTTGCGCCACTTGATGCAATGACAGTCCCCATGGATGCAGCCATCCCCATAACGATTGTTTGGACATCTGCCTTGATAAAGTTCATGGTATCAACGATTGCCAAACCAGCTGAAACAGAGCCTCCAGGTGTGTTGACATAAAGGTAAATATCCTTTGTGCTGTCTTGGGCATCCAAGAAGAGCAACTGGGCGATAACGGAGTTAGCCATGTTATCTTCAACCGGACCTGTTAGCATGATGATGCGATCTTTCAGAAGACGAGAGTATATGTCATAGGAACGTTCTCCACGGCTTGTTTGTTCAATAACTACAGGAATCATTCATTTCTCCTTTTATGTTGAATTTTCTTAGTCTTACGACTCAATACAGAACTATTATATCTTTTTGGTCAAAAAAGGTCAAATTTAATTTATAACAAACATTAAATTTAGTATCAAAAATCACTTTTTCCAATTAGAAGGAGAAAAACCTACGTACTTAGTTCCCTTGTATTCTAAATGCTCTAATTTCCCAATAACATCCTGCTCATTTTTAGTCACAGTACATCGAAAACGAATCTCTTTACCACTTAATAAATCATTTATTTCTTGTTCAGAAAATTCATGATTACACCATTTACGTTTAAAACGAACATTCTCCCCATTCCAATCACCAGATACATACAGGTCATCATTATCTTCCATAGCTTTATTTACTAGTTCATCATAGGCTTCGGCAATATTTTCTTCCTCACCTAAAATTTCTTCCCAATCAAATCCCATATTAAATTTCTCTCTTCTCTAGGTTATTTCGTACCGAACAAGCGGTCTCCAGCATCTCCAAGACCTGGAACGATATAACCGTGTTCGTTCAAGCGTTCATCCAAGGCTGCTGTAAAGATTTCTACATCCGGGTGTGCTTCTTGGAGGGCTTTCACTCCTTCTGGAGCAGATACTAGGCAGACAAACTTGATATTTGAAGCGCCTCGTTTTTTAAGTGAATCTACTGCCAAGATTGCTGAACCACCCGTTGCCAACATTGGATCGACGACAAAGATTTGACGTTGGTCAATATCTTCAGGCAATTTCACCAAATACTCAACTGGTTGAAGTGTTTCTTCATCACGGTACATACCGATATGGCCAACTTTTGCTGCTGGAACCAAGCTCAAGAGCCCATCTACCATCCCGATACCTGCACGCAAGATTGGGACAATCGCCAATTTTTTACCAGCCAATTGTTTTTGAACGGTCTTTGTGATAGGTGTTTCGATTTCCACGTCTTCAAGTGGAAGATCACGAAGTACTTCATATCCCATCAACATTGCAATCTCATCTACTAGCTCACGAAAAGCTTTTGTAGAAGTATCTGTACGTCGCAAGATTGACAATTTGTGTTGAATGAGTGGATGATTAATGACTTCAATTTTTCCCATTTTCTGAGTTCCTTCTTTCAATTTATTCTTCTTATTATATCAAAAAACGGTTTAAAAAGCTTTCTAAACCATTTATTTTTATTAATTTTTAAATCAAATCTGCCTCTTGAAGAGCTGTCTGAACAGTCTCTAATGGTAAATGGGTCAACTCGGTCCCTTTTTCTTGATAGAGGTACTGGGCATAGTCATCCATTCGGTACTGGTTGATATAAACCACGCGCTTGCAACCAACTTGAAGCAGTTGTTTGGTGCAGTTGAGACAAGGGAAATGGGTCACATAGGCTGTAAATCCTCTAGGAACCCCTCGTTCAGCCCCCTGGAGAATAGCATTGACCTCAGCGTGAAGGGTACGGACACAGTGACCTTCAATGACTAAACATTCGTGATCGATACAGTGCTCTGTTCCTGATACGGAACCATTGTAGCCTGTTGAAATCACCTTATTATCCTTGACTAGGACAGCTCCCACCTTGGCACGTTTGCAGGTAGAACGATTGGCAATTAATAGGGCCTGGGCTGCAAAGTACTCATCCCAAGCCAGTCTTTTTTCTTTCATAATTCTTCTCCTCGTCTTTTATTTTTTGAAAAATGGCAAGCGTAGATCAGCAATCTTTTCAGCTGGAACCTTCATGCCATCCTTGATCCATTTGAGCAAAACCGATACGATGGCAGAACTCCAAAAGGCATGAAGGTAGCTGCTAACGCCTTTTGATTTTCCGTGGTATTTTTCCAGAAATTCCTGCATGGCTTGGACGAGAATCTTTTCCAAGTGGTAGTCCAGAGCAAGTTGGATAACCCTGGCTTCTTTCTTGGCTGCGCGGAAAAGGTGTACCCAGACCAGATAAAGATCGGTTTTGACATCGTAGTGGCTCAACTGTTCCATAATGTTATGGACACTGCGTTTAAAAACGCTTTCCAAAATCTCTTCTTTGGAGTCATAGTTGCGATAGAAGGCGGCACGAGAGACTCCCGCCCTTTTGACCAGCTCCGAAATGCTGATCTTAGCCAAATCTTTTTTTTCTAGAAGTTGCAAAAGAGCCGTCTCGATTGCTTCTCTGGTTAAAAAATTGGATTCTTGATTTGATTTTCTGAGATTTTCAAGAGATTTTTCAGACATTCTACGTTCAGACATAACAATTTCTTTCTACTTGTGACAACAGAGAGGTGGTACTTTTGTTTCAAGGGCTTTCATGATATAATTGTAAAAAAAGACAGAATCTTTGTCAATGTATAAGTGACAAAGATGGAGAATTTCTATGACTTGGAAGATTGTAGCTGACTCGGGTTGTGATTATCGTCAACTGGCAACTCCTGCTATTGATACTGAATTTGTTAGTGTTCCTTTAACCATTCAAGTAGCTGATCAGGTCTTTATCGATGATGCCAATCTTGACATTGACCACATGATGCAAACTATGTATGCAACTTCTGAGGCTTCAAAATCAGCTTGTCCTAGCCCTGATGACTACTTGCGTGCATTTGAAGGTGCTAAGCATATCTTTGTCGTTACTATCACTGGTACTCTTTCAGGTAGCCATAATAGTGCACAGCTCGCTAAGAATATCTACCTTGAAGAACACCCTGACACTCAGATTCATGTGATTGATAGTTTATCTGCTGGTGGGGAAGTTGACCTAATTGTAGAAAAAATCAATGACTTGATTGATCAAGGACTTTCTTTTGAGGAAATTGTTGAAGCTATTACAGCTTACCAAGAAAAAACCAAGTTGCTCTTTGTCCTTGCTAAGGTCGATAACTTGGTAAAAAATGGCCGTTTGAGTAAGCTGATCGGTACAGTCGTTGGCCTTCTCAACATTCGTATGGTCGGGGAAGCAAGTGAAACTGGAACCTTAGAACTGCTCCAGAAAGCGCGTGGACCAAAAAAATCCCTTCAAGCAGCCTATGAAGAGCTCATCAAGGCTGGCTATGCTGGTGGTCGAATTGTCATGGCTCATCGCAGCAATGAAAAATTCTGTCAGCAATTGTCGGAACGCTTGCTGGAAACCTTCCCTCAAGCCAATATCAAAATCATTCCAACATCTGGTCTCTGCAGTTTCTATGCAGAAGATGGCGGTTTGTTGATGGGATATGAAATCAACTAAGATCATGAGCAACAAGAGATGCCAAGCATCTCTTGTTTTTTGTGGTACAATAGAGCTATGAAACATTTTGATACTATTGTAATCGGTGGAGGTCCTGCTGGCATGATGGCTACGATTTCCAGTAGCTTTTATGGTCAGAAAACTCTTCTCATCGAAAAAAATCGGAAACTGGGTAAAAAATTGGCTGGTACAGGCGGCGGTCGTTGTAATGTGACCAACAATGGAACTTTAGATGACCTAATGTCTGGAATTCCTGGTAACGGGCGCTTTTTATACAGTGTATTTTCCCAGTTTGATAACCACGATATCATCAATTTTTTTGCAGAAAATGGTGTTAAACTTAAGGTCGAGGACCACGGACGCGTCTTTCCTGCTAGTGACAAGTCTCGGACCATTATCGAGACGCTAGAAAAGAAAATCACTGAGCTCGGTGGTCAAGTTGCTACTCAAACGGAAATTGTTTCGGTTAAAAAGATAGACGACCAGTTTATCCTCAAGTCCGCAGACCAAAGCTTCACTTGTGATAAACTGATTGTCACAACAGGTGGTAAATCCTATCCTTCTACTGGTTCGACTGGTTTTGGACATGAAATCGCCCGTCATTTCAAACATACCATTACCGAGCTTGAAGCTGCTGAGAGTCCTTTGTTGACTGATTTTCCACACAAAGCGCTTCAGGGGATTTCGCTTGACGATGTGACCTTAAGTTATGGTAAGCATGTCATCACCCACGATCTGCTCTTTACCCACTTTGGTTTGTCAGGACCTGCTGCCCTACGCATGTCTAGTTTTGTCAAGGGTGGGGAAGTTCTCTCACTGGATGTTTTGCCTCAACTTTCTGAGAAAGACTTGGCTGCATTTCTAGAAAAAAATCGGGAAAAATCCTTGAAAAATGCTTTAAAAACCTTGTTGCCAGAACGCTTGGCAGAATTTTTTGTTCAAGAATATCCTGACAAAGTTAAACAGCTAACTGAAAAGGAACGCGAACAACTTCTCCAGTCCATCAAAGCCCTCAAAATTCCTGTGACTGGCAAAATGTCCCTTGCTAAGTCCTTTGTCACCAAAGGCGGTGTCAGTCTCAAAGAAATAAATCCTAAAACTCTGGAAAGCAAACTCGTTCCTGGCCTCCACTTTGCTGGCGAGGTACTGGATATCAATGCCCACACAGGCGGCTTTAACATTACTTCTGCCCTCTGTACTGGCTGGGTGGCAGGAAGTCTGCATTATGATTAAAGATCAAAGGTTGTGAAAAATGAACAGAAGAGAAACAGTCGAATTTGTCAACATGTGTATGATTCAAAACGGAGACAAGGTTCTGGTTCAAGATCGAGTTAGTCCCGACTGGCCTGGTATTACTTTTCCTGGCGGGCATGTTGAACGTGGCGAATCCTTTGTCGATGCTGTCATTCGTGAAGTGAAAGAAGAAACTGGTCTGACCATTTCCAAACCCCAACTCTGTGGTATTAAAGACTGGTATGACGACGAGGATTACCGTTACGTCGTTCTATTTTACAAGACCGAACACTTTACTGGTGAGCTCCAATCTTCAGACGAAGGAAAGGTATGGTGGGAAGATTTTGAAAATCTATCTCGTCTAAAACTGGCAACCGATGATATGTCCGATATGCTTCGTGTATTTGTAGAGGAAGATCTCAGTGAATTCTTTTACTACAAAGACGGCGAAGACTGGCTTTATGATTTGAAGTAACAGAAAATCGGCAGAGAGTTCTCTGCCGATTATTTTATTTTCTCTGTTTTTCAACATAGTGAGCAATCACATCTGCTGTGTATTGGGCTGTACCAGGCCCAAATTTGTCAATGTTTTCCTTAAACTCTGGATTATAGACATAGCCTTGACCGATATGTCCAAACACTTCTAAGGAACAGTCAAATCCATAAGTTCGGATAGCTTGTAAGAGCTTGCCAGCTTCTTCTTGGTTTTCGGCTGCTGTTACTGGCAAACTAGCTTGAAGATTTTGTGCCAAAGTTTGAAAGACTTGGTTAAAAGTAGCCGTAGACTCATCTTCGCGACCTTCTTGACGCTCGAGGGCTTGATCCATGACTTCTTGACCATATTTCTCTACCGCTTCTTGGTGGTATTTTTGATTGTCTTGATAGCTGAATCCAGTGAATTTTTCCTGAAGGGTCATATTTATTTCTCCTTTTTGATCTTGAATGGTTTTTTGCAAGGTGGAAATCAAGGTATCCAATCGTTCTCTTTCTCGAGTCAGATAGTCCAATTGTCTAGTCAAATGAGGTAACAAGTCTGACTTTTCTTCTTTTAGTAGCTCTGCTATTTTCTCCAAAGAAAAACCAAGATACTTATAGTAGAGAATAACTTGTAGGCGCTCCAAATCTTCCTGACTATAGGATCGATAGCCGTTTTCCGACTTTAAAGGGACTAAAAGTCCGATTTTATCGTAGTGGTGCAGGGTCTTGACAGAGACTCCTGAAAGCTGCGCAGCTTCTTTGATATGATACATGATTTCCTCCTTACATGGATAGTATAAACCCTTCCCTTAGGTCGGAGTCAAGTGTTTTTTTTAAAAAATTTTAAACCAAGACAGGATAACCAGCCTAAGCACTAATCTGCCTTTAAAGCTATCAGACTTACTATATGACAACTAGCATCACTCATAGTAAAAAGACTTGAGAATCAACCTCAAGTCCTTTCTTTTTATGGATGACTAACAATCAATTCCAAGCCTTGCCCTTCTAGGGTCCAAGCTTCAACATCACTTGGTAGGATAAAGTGACTACCTTTTTGGATTGGATAGTTTTTCCCGTCAACAGTCAGTTGACCCTGACCAGCCAAGACACTCAACAAGCTGTAGTCAGCTGTCTTTTCAAAATCAACTTTTCCAGTGATTTCCCACTTATAAACCGCAAAGAAATCATTGGACACAAGAAGAGTTGAACGCAAATCATCAGCTTTGATAGTTACAGGACGGCTATTGGCAGGCTCACCAATGTTCAAAACATCGATAGATTTTTCAAGGTGAAGTTCACGCAAGTTGCCCTTGTCGTCCTTGCGGTCAAAGTCATAAACACGGTAGGTGGTATCGCTAGACTGCTGGGTTTCAAGAATCAAGATACCCGCCCCGATAGCGTGCATGGTACCACTTGGTACATAGAAGAAATCTCCTGCTTTAACTGGAACTTTTGTCAGCAAGGTATCCCAGTTTTTATCTTCGATTTGCTGGCGAAGTTCTTCTTTAGACTTGGCATTATGGCCATAGATAATCTCTGAACCTTCGTCTGCTGCGATGATGTACCAGCACTCTGTTTTTCCGAGCTCACCTTCGTGCTCTAGTCCATAGGTATCGTCTGGGTGAACTTGGACACTGAGCCAATCGTTGGCATCGAGAATCTTGGTCAATAGCGGAAACACAGGCTCTGGACGGTTGCCAAACAATTCACGGTGTTCTGCATACAATGTAGCCAGGTCTGTACCCTCAAAGCGCCCATTAGCGACCTTTGAAACACCATTTGGGTGTGCTGAGATAGCCCAGTATTCTCCGATTTTTTCACTTGGGATATCGTAGCCAAACTCATCACGTAGCTTGGTTCCACCCCAGATTTTTTCTTGCATAACTGATTGTAAAAATAATGGTTCTGACATCTTATTCTCCTGTCTGTTTTTCTCACCTCATTATAGCAAAAAGCTAGATCTAATTGAACTCTTTTTCACATCTTATAAAGTAGGGAGAAGATTTTATAAAAATAGTGAATAAATGTGCTCTACTTAATACTTGCACCATTGCTGGCAATGACATCCTTGTACCAGTAGAAGGATTTCTTCTTGCTCCGTTTGAGACTTCCTTGACCTGCATTATCACGATCCACATAGATAAAACCATAGCGCTTGTTCATTTCGCCTGTTCCAGCTGAAACCAGATCTATACAACCCCAAGTCGTATAACCAAGCAATTCAACGCCATCTTGGTAAATAGCATCTCGCATAGCCTTGATGTGGGCCTCTAAGTAAGCAATCCGATAGTCATCCGCTACATAGCCATTTTCATCTGGCGTATCCATAGCGCCGAGTCCATTTTCTACGATGAACATGGGTTTTTGATAACGATCCCAGATGGCATTAAGAGTGATACGAAGCCCCAGTGGGTCAATCTGCCAACCCCATTCTGAGAATTCCAGATAAGGGTTTTTGATAGAGGCAAAGACATTTCCAGCAGTCAGGTTTGTCACTTCTGGATCGCCCGAAGCCACTCGGCTCGCATAATAAGAGAAGGAAACAAAGTCAACAGTGTGATTCTTTAGCAAGTCCAAATCTTCTATCGTCATTTCAATTTCTATCCCCTCACGCTCCCACTGCTTCTTGGCATAGTTTGGGTATTCCCCACGCGCTTGAACATCAATGAAAAAGTAACTCTTACGGTCTTCTTCCATGGCTGCCCAGTAGTCTCTCGGATGGGCTGTGTTAGGATAATATTGCCCTGCTGCCAACATACATCCCACCTTGTTTTCTGGGTCAATTTCGTGGGCAATTTTAGTCGCCATAGCCGAGGCTACCAGCTCATGGTGAGCTGCTTGGTATTTGACTTGCTCTTGATTTTCCCCCTCTTCAAAACAGATCCCAGCTCCTAAAAAGGGGGCATGCAGAATCATATTGATTTCGTTGAAGGTGAGCCAGTACTTGACCAAGCCCTTGTAACGGGTAAAGAGGGTGCGACAGAGATTTGCGTAAAAGTCCAACATGCGACGATTGCGCCAACCACCGTACTCCCTAATTAAGTGCATGGGGCAATCGAAATGCGTGATGGTCACCAGAGGCTCAATCCCATACTTGTGGCACTCCTTAAACAAATTCTCATAAAAGGATAGACCAGCTTCATTTGGCTCTGCTTCGTCACCTTGAGGAAAAATCCGAGTCCAAGCAATGGAAAGTCGATAGGTTTTAAATCCCATTTCTGCAAAAAGAGCGATATCTTCCTTGTAATGATGGTACATATCAATAGCTTCTTTTGCTGGGTAAAAATAGCCCTCCTCAAAAGAAAACATCTTTTTCTGACCTGTGATAATGGCTTCACGGTCTGGACCAATCGGCACCACATCCACATTAGCAAGACCACGACCGTCCTGATTATAAGCACCCTCACATTGATTAGCCGCCGTTGCACCACCCCAGAGAAATCCTTCTGGAAATTGTAGTATTTCTATCATCACTTTACCTCGATTGATTTATTACTTCTATTATACTAAAAAGGAGGCAAAAAGTTTTGAACTCTCTGGATAATGATAGCACTAAACTTACTTTTATATATACGAAAAAAGACTGAAACCAGTCTTCTTTTTATATCAATGCCGTAATAGCCGTTATCAGGCCAAAAACGATACCTGGTGCATTCGCTGCCGCAAGGGGAATATCTCTTTCTTTCTTGAAAAGACCGTAGTAAACCCAGAGACTACAGTTGATGGCTGCAACCAAGGGCTGGATAAAGTTCCCTTTTTGACCAGCCAGGTTGTTCATAATTTGTGGGAAGTAAGACACGTACATCATAACAGACATGAAGGTCGCTACCCAACCCAAAACTTTCATTTGTTTTTCAGACATTTTCAAAACCTCTTTCATTTTTATGAATCATATTTTATAATCTTTTTTCAAAACAATCAAGACTTTGAAGCTTTTGTTATGAAGATGTAAACTATCACAATCTTGTGATAAGAAAAAGACCGGATTTCTCCGATCTTTCAATAGTGCATATTCTCACATTCTGTATTAAGAATAATTATGGTTAGCTTTAAATGATTAAGCGCCCTATTTCATACGATAAAAATCAATCACTAGACCAGCAGGGCCTTTAACTAGTAGCGATTCCGTTCCCCAATCAGTTACAGCTGGACCGTGTAAAATCTCGGTACCAAGCTCTTTCAATCGTTGGTAGTTCTGCTCTACATCCTCAACCTCGATGTGAAGAATGATTCCTGACTGAAAATCTTCCAAAGGAATCAAATGATTTTGGGACAACATAAGACAATGACTGCCAATCGTAAACTGAGCAAAACCGTCATCAACATAGTCTGCCTTTTTATCCAAAATACGCTCCAAGTCAGCACAGACTTGAGGAACATCTGAAACGATGATATCTAATTGATTTAAATTCATTTACTATCCTCCATAAAAAGACCGGATTACTCCTATCTTTTTAAGTTCTGATCTAAGAAAATCAAAGAATAAAATCTGCAAAGTTTACCTTTGATTTTCGATGAGAGGAATTATTTGATTGCGCGTGATTGCAATCCTTCTTCTTCCAAGAAGAGGCGGAATGGTACGAGTTCTTCTGCTTCGTATTTTTCCTTGAAGGCTTTGATCGCTTCTTCTGAGTGAAGTTTTGGATCCAATTCAAGTACTTCTACTGGAAGTGGACGGTGTTGCGTGATGCGGGCATCAATGACAACAGTTTTACCTTCTTTGTTGAGTTTCACAGCTTCTGCAACGACTGCGTCAATGTCTTCGATACGGTCTACTGTAAATCCAACAGCACCTTGTGCTTCAGCAATTTTAGCGTAGTCAGCGTTAGGGAAGTCAACACCAAACAAGTGTTTGTTTGTGTCTTCGTATTTGTTCTTGATGAAGGCATACTCAGCGTTTGAGAAGACAACGTTGATAACTGGAAGGTCGTATTGAACGTTTGTGATCACATCTGGGTAGCACATGTTGAATGCACCATCACCCATGATGTTCCATACTTGGCGATCTGGATTGTCTTTCTTAGCAGCGATACCACCAGGAAGGGCGATACCCATTGTCGCAAAGAGTGGAGATGTACGCCACATGTTCTTAGGTGTCATGTGAAGGTGACGAGTTGATGTTTGAGTTGAGTTACCTACGTCGATTGAGTAGATAGCGTCTTGGTCAGCATGTTTATTAATAGCATTGTAAACTTGGTACAATTGCAATTCACCCTCAGTTTTACCTTCGAGTTTGTTCATGTAATCGCGCCAGTTTTGGTTGTTCTTCACGTTTGCACGCCACCATGGAGTAGATTCTACTGGGTTTACTTTGTCAAGGATTGCTTTAGCTGCTTGACCTGCATCACCAAGGATAGAAGCGTCAAGGGCATGACGTTTACCAAGTTTGTAAGGGTCAATATCAACTTGGATGAATTTTTCAGTGTTCTTGAAGGCTTCGTAAACTTCAGCAAATGGGAAGTTTGAACCAAGGAAAAGAACGGTGTCTGCTTCAAAGACCACTTCGTTGGCTGGCTTCCAACCAACACGGTAAGCAGAACCTGTCAACCCTTCGTAGTTCCATTCAAAGGCTTCAAAGTTTTTACCAGTTGTGATGATTGGTGCTTTGATTTTACGTGACAATTCAGTAATCACTTCACCTGCTTTCACACCACCGTAACCAGCATAGATAACTGGACGTTCAGCATTGTTCAAGATTTCAACTGCTTTGTCAATTTCAACTTCGTTCAAGGCAGGAGCGATGAATGAACGTTCGTATGAACCTGAACCGTAGTATGAGTTTTCGTCGATTTCTTGGAAACCGAAGTTTACTGGAATTTCAACAACAGCTGGACCTTTTTTAGAAACTGCAGCGCGGCAAGCTTCGTCGATTACTTTTGGCAATTGCTCAGCGTAAGCTACACGTTTGTTGTAGACAGCGATACCGTTGTACATTGGATTTTGGTTCAATTCTTGGAAGGCATCCATGTTGAGTTCGTTAACTGGACGTGATCCAAGGATCGCTAGGAATGGAGTGTTATCCATAGCTGCATCGTAAACACCGTTAATCAAGTGAGTCGCACCTGGACCACCTGAACCAACTGCAACCCCGATTGAGCCACCAAATTTAGCTTGCATAACCGCTGCAAGAGCACCTGTTTCTTCGTGGCGAACTTGCAAGAAGCGGATATCTTTGTCTTCAGCCAAAGCGTCCATCAATGAGCTGAGTGTTCCTGATGGGATACCGTAGATTGTGTCTACGCCCCATGTTTTCAATACATTAAGCATTGCTGCAGATGCAGTAATTTTTCCTTGAGTCATAATGATAACTCTCCTTCAAATATTTTTAAAACTTGATTCATCCGTTTTCATATATTATTTGGAAACGTTTCAGCAAATTTTTACTCTACTAATTTATCACAATTATTTTGACTTTACTAAGAATCTGCTCAGAAGTTTTTATACTCTATTGCAGTACAGTTTGAAAATGTTTTATGTGACTGTTTTATAATAAAAAGCGAGCAAGCTCGCTTTTAGTCTATTTTACTAAAGTTTAGTAAGAGTGAACTGGTCAGAACAGATACAGAACTAAAGGCCATGGCTAGACCTGCCAGTTCTGGATTGAGGGCCAATCCAACACCAGAAAAGATTCCTGCTGCAATCGGAATTCCGACGACATTGTAGATAAAGGCCCAGAAAAGATTGAGCAGAATACGGTTAAAGGTTTTCTTACTCATGTCAAAGGCACGAACCACTCCTAGGAGGTTATTAGTTGTCAACACTAAATCTGCTGACTCGATGGCGATATCCGTTCCAGCTCCCATAGCAATCCCCACATCTGCTACACTGAGGGCAGGAGCATCATTGATGCCATCACCAACAAAGGCTACTTTCCCAGCTGCTTGTAGTTTATGGATTTCATGGGCTTTTTCTTCTGGTAGGACGCCTGCAATGACCTCTTCGATTCCGATTTGATCTGCAATAGCACGCGCCACACCAGCATTATCTCCTGTCAGCATGACTGTTTTAAGACCACGTTTTTTCAACTGACTGATGGCTAGCTTAGCATTTTCCTTGGGAATATCTTGCAAAGCAAGCAAGCCTTTGATTTCATTATCAACAGCCAAGAAAACAACTGTCTTAGCTTCTTTTCCTAGTTCTTCTAGTTTTTCCTGATAAGCGCTGGAAATATCCATACTATCTAGCATTTTAGCATTTCCAAGTAAGACTTGTTTCCCAGCTATTTGCCCTGAAACACCTTTTCCGTGCAAGGCTTGGAAATTTTCGACAGTTTGAAACTCAAGTCCAGCTTCACTTGCTCTCTTGACAACAGCCTCAGCCAGTGGGTGTTGAGAAGCTTCTTCCAAGGAGGCAGCTAAGCCGAGCACTTCTGTCTCATCGCCAATGATATCAGTGACCACTGGTTTTCCTTCCGTCAAAGTCCCTGTCTTATCAAACACAATAGTTTGGACTTTCTGAATTTCCTGTAAGACTGTTCCATTTTTGAGAAGAACCCCCATTTTGGCACTGCGTCCTGTCCCTACCATAAGAGCTGTCGGTGTTGCAAGACCCAAGGCACAAGGGCAGGCAATAATCAAAACCGCAACTCCATAGAGAAGAGAAGACACAAAGCTAGCTCCAAGCACGACTACACTATCCCTGAGCAAAACGAACCAAACCCAAAAGGTCACGATTCCTAAAATGACAACTGCTGGGACAAAAATCCCTGAAATCTTATCCGTCAAGTCCTGAATCGGTGCGCGGCTAGTCTGAGCTTTCTTTACAAAGTCTACAATCTGTGCCAAAACAGTCTCTGAGCCAACCTTTTCTGCCCTAAAAATAAGCGTTCCGCTATTATTGATAGTTGAGCCAATGACAGTATCTCCAACTGTCTTGTCCACTGGCAGGCTCTCACCTGTCACCATGGATTCATCTATGCTGGACACACCTTCCACTACGACACCATCAACTGCAATCTTTTCACCTGGACGCACTCGAACCAGGTCGCCTACCTTGACTTGGTCCAAGGGAACTTGAACATAGCTATCATCACGCAAGACTTCCGCTGTTTTAGCCTGCAAATCCAGTAGTTTCTCCACAGCTTGGGAAGTATTTTTCCTCATTTTCTCTTCAAAAACTGCCCCCAAAAGAACGAAGAAGAGGATAAATCCAGCACTTTCAAAGTAGACAGGGAGCCCAGCGAAGAGGGCAACTAAACTATAGAAATAGGCCACTAGAGTTCCCAAAGCAACCAAGGTATCCATGTTGGCATTGTGTTTTTTAAAGCTGGCCCAAGCACTCTGGATATAAGGACCACCTGCTACTAACATAATAGGCGTTGTGGCTAGAAAGGTTCCCCAATGCATGACTTGGTGACTGATACTACCTGTCAACATCCCAATCATGAGAATCACAAGAGGCACAGTAAAGATACTAGTAATCCAAAAACGCTGTAAAAGTGATAAAGATTTTCGAGTCTTCTCAACAACTGTATAACTGCCCTTTTGCATTTTCATTCCACATGAGAATTCATGCTCACCCAACTCTTGAGGTGTAAAACGAATCACCTTTTCCTCGTCTACTCCGATTGGTTCCAAGATTCCTTCTTCTTCAAAAAGAATTTCCTTGTAACAGTTTGAAGGGGTGGCACGGTGAAAGGTAATTTCCGCCGGAATCCCTTTCTGAAGCTGGATATGGGCTGGATGATATCCTTTTTCAGCTGTGATATGGATTTTTTGAATGCCATTTTCCAGGCTTGCTTTCACAATTTCTGTCATAATGTTCTCCTACTCTACAATCATCTTGCCGTGCATCATGTTCATACCACAAGCAAAGCCAAACTCTCCAGCTTGCTCAGGCGTGATTTCCACTACATACTCTTCCCCCATTGGCAGGTCAGCATGCACACCGAAGTCTGGAAAAACAATTTGGTCCAGACAGGGTGAAGGATCCTTGCGGTCAAAGACAATACGTGCTGGCACTGATTTCTTGAGGATAATCAACTCAGGAGTATAGCCTCCCATGACTTCCACTCGAATCTCTTGATAGCCCTTTTTTTGCTGGGCCTTTTGTCCAGATTTTTCAGGCTTTTTAAAAAACCAAAACAAGATAAACGCGATAAGGGCAATACAAACAATGGTTACAATACTATTTAACATGACGTCTCCTTTACATACAATTACATTTTACTTCAGCAACTGCACTAGCTTTTTTCTCAGAAATCACAGCTTCCAAGTCTGCCAAATCAGCCTGAGTGAAATCACATTCCGCAATCAAGTCAGCCACCAACTGCTTCATCCTACGAGAACAAACCTTGTCCTTGATATCTCGGACAAGCAGGTCTCGGCTTTGGTCTAAAGTTAAAAGGGCTGAATAGACAAAGGACTTGCCCTCTTTTTTCCTAGTCAGGCACTCTTTCTCTACTAAGCGAGCCAAAAGAGTCTGAACCGTGGACTTGGACCAGTCAAACCGCTCCGCCAAAACCCTGATCAAATCCCTACTGGTCTGCTCCCCCTGCATCCAAATAATCTTCATGACCTGCCATTCTGCATCTGAAATCTGCATAATCACACCTCCTAAATCTACATTTGTCGATTACAGTTATTAGTATACTCCGAAAATCTACATTTGTCAATTATAAAATTAATCTTTTCTTTGAAAAATAGAATTTTAAGCATTTGATGAGAGATTTGCAGTCAAATTTCACTATATAAACTATAAAAATATGCTATACTGTAGAAAAAAGAAAACAACCACTAGGGGGGCGTAAAGCTGAGATTAACGACTGTTAGATCCCTTTGACTCAATCTAGGTAATGCTAGCTGATGGAAGTGGAAATGATAATGAGGACTAGCTGGTCTTCTATTGCTTTCCTGAAACAGACTAGCTTGTTCTTAAGAATACAAACTTCAGTTGGTTGGGAGGTTTTAGATGACTTATTTACCCGTTGCTCTAACTATTGCAGGGACTGACCCTAGTGGCGGTGCTGGCATTATGGCTGATTTAAAGTCATTCCAAGCTAGAGATGTCTATGGAATGGCCGTTGTGACCAGTCTTGTCGCTCAAAATACCAGAGGCGTTCAATTAATCGAACACGTCTCCAACCAAATGCTGGAAGCTCAATTGGATAGTGTCTTTTCGGATATCAAGCCTCAGGCTGTAAAAACAGGGATGTTGGCAACTACTGAGATCATGGAGATCATCCAACCCTATCTTAAAAAGCTGGACTGTCCCTATGTGCTGGACCCTGTTATGGTCGCTACGAGTGGGGATACCCTGATTGATTCTAGTGCCAGAGACTACCTAAAGACAAATCTGCTTCCCCTTGCAACCATTATCACTCCGAATCTTCCTGAGGCAGAAGAGATTGTTGGTTTTTCGATTCATGATCCAGAAGACATGCAGCGTGCTGGTCGCCTGATTTTAAAAGAATTTGGTCCTCAGTCTGTTGTTATCAAAGGTGGCCATCTTGAAGGTGGTGCCAAGGATTTCCTCTTTACCAAGGATGAGCAATTTGTCTGGGAAAGTCCACGAATTCAAACCTGTCACACCCATGGTACCGGATGTACCTTTGCTGCTGTGATCACGGCTGAACTAGCCAAGGGCAGAAGTCTTTATCAGGCAGTTGATAAGGCCAAGGCCTTTATCACAAAAGCCATCCAAGACGCTCCTCAACTCGGACATGGTTCTGGCCCAGTCAACCATACAACTTTTAAAGATTAAGAAAAAACTCTCTAGTTCCTACTTTAAGGGAATTAGAGAGTTTTTGATTAGGAAATCATGTCATCCAGCTTTGTTAAAAAGGCGTGCGCTTTTACTTCAATATCTTCTGTCTGCATCAGATCACGTACGACAGCTACTCCAGCTATACCCGTGCCGATAAGTTGGTCAATATTCTCTGACGTCAGGCCTCCGATAGCAACTACTGGAATGGCGACCGTTTGGCAAATTGTTTTCAAGGTTGAAATCAAGGTGATAGGCGCATTTTCCTTGGTCGTAGTCGGAAAAATGGCTCCTGTTCCCAAGTAATCCGCACCCGATGTTTCTGCTTCGAGAGCTCTTTTAACCGTTTTAGCAGTGACACCGAGGATTTTTTCAGGACCCAAGACTTTGCGGGCAACCGAAACTGGTAGTTCATCGTCGCCAATATGCAAACCTGCAGCATCGACTGCAAGACAGATATCCAACCGATCATCGATAATTAAGGGTACTTGGTAGGCATCTGTTATTTCCTTGACTTGTTTTGCCAGTTGATAGTATTGATTGGTGGTGAGATTTTTTTCTCGTAATTGGATGATGGTAACACCTGAACGGCAGGCCGTCTCGACTTTTTCAAGAAAGCTTTCCAAGGAATCTTGGTAGCGATTGGTTACTAGATACAGTCTAAGTGCTTCTCTATTCATAAAAGTCTCCTTTGATGGCTTCTAGCCAATTTTCGTCTCTTTTTAGGAGAGAGAGTTGATTGAGAACTTGATATCGAAAATCTTCCAATCCCATTCCTTGAACAACTATTCTCTCAGCAGCGATATTGAGATAAGAAACTGCTAGGCAAGAAGCTTCAAAAGCAGTCTTTCCTTGGCTGAGAAAAACGGCTGTCAAGGCTCCGACCAGGTCTCCTGTCCCTGTTATCCAGTCCAATTCTGCACAGCCATTCCTCAATACAGCAACCTGGTTCTCCGAAACGATGAGATCCTTGGGGCCAGTGACTAGGAACGACATACCAGGATAGGTCTGACACCAGTCTTTCAAGACTTGAAGCAGATCCTCAGTTTCTTGATCTTTAGCACTAGCATCAACCCCAACTCCGTGGTGCTTTAAACCAACAAGGCTTCGGATTTCTGACATATTTCCTTTAAGGACCGTGGGCTTGTATTCAAAAAGATCTCTGACTAGTCCCTTACGAATGGGGGAAGCCGCAACGCCAACCGCATCTACTACCATTGGGAGAGAAGCTTGGTTTGCATAAGTAGCTGCCATACGGATTGCTTTTTCCTTCTCAGCTGACAAATGCCCCAAATTGATGAAGAGAGCCTGACTTTGCTTAGTAAAATCAAGAACCTCACGAGGGTCATCTGCCATGACTGGTTTAGATCCCAGAGCCAAAATGCCGTTGGCCAGCATCTCACAAGAAATCTCATTGGTAATACAGTGAATCAAGGAACTGGTTGCCAGAGGGAAAGGATTTGTCAATTTCTGCATCATTCTATCCTTTCTCCAAAGAAATATCCCTGCACTTTTTTAAAGAATTCCTGCTTGATCAAAAATCGAAAGGCGAGGAAAGCTATGGCTGTACCGATCAAGGTTGCTCCGAAAAATCGAGGGGTGTAGATAAACCAGCTGAGCTTGGCCGCAGATCCGGTAAAGAGAACCATGACAGGATAGGAAACAATGGAACCGATTATCCCCGTTCCCAAGATTTCTCCTAGGGCAGAAAAGTAAAATTTTCTACCGTACTTATAAAAGAGACCTGCAAGGAGGGCTCCAAAGGTAGCTCCTGTTAGGGCCAAAGGCGGAATGCCTTGAGTAGACATACGGATAAAGGCTGTGACTGTAGCCATGACCAAGGCATAAACAGGTCCCATCAAAATTCCTGCAAGAATGTTGACTACACTGGACATCGGTGCCATCCCTTCAATTCGAAAGATGGGTGTAAGAACTACGTCAAGAGCAATCATCATGGATAAAATGGTTAATTTGTGAACTTGTAGTTGGTGGTTTCTCATTTTCTATTTCTTCTCTTTTTCTAAGGACTGCAAATCACTTGTCCAGGTTTGATGTTGGTAAGCCATCTCCCAAAACTTGGCTTCCATATGGACACTTCGATGGAAGGCCTCTAGCATTTTTTGTTTGTCCGTCTCGTCACTTTCTTGATAGAGCTGATTGACCATGGCTTCTTCCTCTTTAATCTGCTGTTCTAACTCATCGGTGATATAGGTTTCAATCCACTGTTGATAAAGAGGATTCGGGGATGGTTTGCGATTAAGTGCCTTGCCCAAATCATGGTATAACCAAGGACATGGAAGCAAACTAGCAAAAGCAATGCCCAAGTTTGACTCTGCAAACTGTCGATAAATATGCGAAATGTAATGATAACAGGTTGGAGCGATTGGATGTTGCTCCATTTCCTGGTCGTTGATTCCTAATTCCTTGAAAAATTGTTGACGGATAAACAATTCACCCTCCACTAGACTCTGGGCATTTTGTTTCAAGAGTCTTTTCATCTCCTCGTTTGAAGTCTTATCAGCCAAGAGGTGATAGGCTTCTGAAAAAGACTTCAGATAGTAGGCATCCTGAATCAGGTAATAGCGGAAAATAGAAGGTTCTAAATTTCCCTCTTGTAACTGTAAAACAAAGGGATGGTGAAAGGAAGCCTGCCAAACTTCCCTGGATAATTCCATCGCAATATCTGTAAATTCCATAATAACTCCTTTATAGAAATAAACTGGTTTGAAGCAATAAAAAGAAAAGTAGGTAGATTAATTTTGTTTTTTTAGAAATATAAAAAGTCCGATAGCGATTCTCCAACTGCGCATGTTCGTCATATCCATGTGCAGACAAAGCTCTCAAGTAGAGATGGCGCCACCTAAAAACCGTCATCAGAACCTTACTGTATATCAGGGGAGACCAAACATGCAATTTTTGACCGCGCAATAAACAAGCTTCCTTGAGGGACTTGATTTCCTGCTGAATGAGGGGAAAGGAATTGAATACCACAATCAAGGCATAAGCCCAAGAACGTGATACCCCCTTTTGACCCAAGTACAAGAGAAGCTCTTTTAGGGAAATAGAGGAAACAAAGACAAGGCCGATACAAACTGTCACAAAGGCTCTCGTTCCAAGCATCACTGCCTGCGAAGCATCCCCATGTAACTGAACCGCCCAGTAGTTGGCGAAAGAAGGTAAAATGGCGAGCAAAATCATCCAAGCCAATATTTTAAATCGACGGTAATAGAGTAAAAAGAGTATGCAAAATGCGACTACCGAAAGATTAAGACTAATCGAAGGAATGAAAGATGTTTCCAAGGATAAAACTAGAAAGAAGAGACTGATAACCGGTGTCTTAGTTGCTACTTTGGTCATACTACCTCACCTCCCCTAGAGTATCATTTTTCAGAGATGGGAGAGGTTTGCTGATGGTCACTTCTTTCACATGACTAAGACCCTGACTAGTCATCTCAATCCAATAATCAACCACAGAGATCAAGGGATCTAAACGATGGCTAATGATCAAAAAACTTCTTCCTTGATTTCTATCCTCCAACATCCACTGACAAAAATAATGGCAGGCTCTATCATCCAAACCAGCAAATGGCTCATCTAGCAAGACCACAGAAGCCTTGCTGGTCAAGATGGACAAAAGCTGAAGTATCTTTTGCTGACCACCACTTAATTGATAGGGACTCCTATCAAGCGCCTGCTCCAGATCAAAATATCCTAAAGCTTGGAGAATCCGCTGATTTCTTTCAGAGTCTGGGCTATCTAGTTGCAGTTCCTCTCTCAGACTGCCTCGGATAAACTGCTTCTCAGCTTCCTGAACAACACCAGTCAGATCGCGATACAAACTTTTTTTCTCTTTTAGAACACAACTCTTCCAAGTAATGCGCCCCTTATACTTTTGAAATTGAAGAATAGACCGAAAGAGGGTTGATTTCCCGACACCATTGTCACCCAAGATACAGGAAATCCCTTGGTAAAATGTGAAATCCGCAAGCGAAAAGAGAGGGCGATTCCCCAGCTCACAAGTCACACGATCCATATGGAATAGTTCTGGACTAGAAGCAACTTCCTTTGAAGAAACCTGTATCATCTCAGAGCAAGGGATTTGAAACACTTCCCTTAGCTGTCCGTCTCTTAACTCAACCATATGGTCAATGTAGGCTCCATAGTCTGATAAATCATGGTCGCACAGGATGACTGTCTTCCCATTAGAGACCAGCTCTTTTAGAATCTCCAAGATTTCCAGCCTACTCTTTCGATCAATAGAAGCGAAGGGCTCATCCAAAAGATAGACCCTAGGATTCATAGCAAAGAGAACAGCTAGCGCAGCCTTCTGCTTTTCCCCACCTGATAAGTGATGAATGGGACGGTTCAAGATTACCTCGCAACGACATTGCCGGACCACCTCTGCTATTTTAGCATCAATCTCTTGAACAGGATGGCCGATATTCTCCAAGGTAAAAATCAGCTCCTCAAACAAGTTCTCCATGGTGAACTGATGATTGGAATTTTGAAAGAGAATACCAACCGTCTGAACACGTTCAACGGTAGAAAGCTGACTAACCTCGCTCCCATCTATCAGGACTTGACCACTATAGGGAAGAGAACTGACTTGAGCAATAATTTGAAAGAGACTGGATTTTCCTGAACCACTGCTCCCAACTAACAAGGTAAAGGCTTGCGCATGAAAAGTAAAATCAATCGGCTCCGAAAAGATTGGGGACTGAATCCCCCGTAGTTCCAGCCCCATCTACGCCTTTCCTCCAGCTGCAAACTGATGATAGAGTTTGACAATGGCACGAACCAAGATGGTACAGAAGAAAAAGACGGAAATAAAACGCACCACAAGCAAGGAAAGGACAAAAGGAAGGGAGAAGGCGTAGTAACCTAACTTAATGTATTCATAGACAAAGCTAAAAAGTGTAATCCCAATACTATTGGCAGTTAGAGAGAGCCAACTTTCATAGCGATTCTTGGTCACAAGAAAGCCAAATTCACTTCCCAAACCTTGAACCAAGCCGGACAAAAGAGCGCCTAGACCGAATTGGCTACCATAAAGGACTTCAGCAAGTGCAGCAAGCACTTCTCCAATCGTTGCACTTCCGACTCTTGGAACAAAGATAGCCGCAATGGGCGCAGCCATACACCAGAGACCAAAGAGGATTTCATTGGCAAAGGCCTGCAAACCAAGAGGGGCCAAGATCAAGGTGAGGATATCAAACAGATAGCCGGAACCCACAAAAACGCCACCAAAAAAGATAGACAAGAAAGCAAGCAAGATAACATCTTTTAACTGCCATTTTTTCAACATAAAAAACTCCTTTTTTAAAGAAAAGTGGGGTATTCAAGGTGAGCTACCGAAAGGCTTAACGTCCAGCCTATCCTCTTTTGATAAACAAAAAAACTCCAATTACAAACGAGAATTAGAGTTTACCTTACAAGATTAGACAGTTCTTTTCGACATACGAAAAAAACCTTTTCACATTTCCCTTCGACAGTACTAACTGTATCAGGTTCAATGGGTATCATCTCAGCCTAAAGCACCCCAAATGTCTTTATTATTTAATTATATAATTATTTTAACAGACGATTTATTCTAGTTCAAGGAATTGAACTGGAAATACAGCCTTGTACTCAAAAAGACAGCAGATCTTTCTTTTGCAAAAAATAAATGACTTATTTGATGGATTAGCTATTTGAACTGAATCTGGACATATCTTTTTAGAAAAAAGAAAATCCTACTCCCTCAGAATCCAAGGAAAAATTGATGCCTATTGTTCACTCATTTCCCGAACAGTTTTTTCTATATTTTTTGCATACGATATTGCTGAAATGATTGAAACGCCGTCAACATTGGTCTTCATAATATCTTTAATATGTTGCGTCTGTATCCCACCAATTGCAACTAAGGGAATTTGTGGCAATAGTTTTCTCATCAATTTAAGACCTTCATAACCTATAGCACCACCAGCATCATCTTTTGACTGGGTATCAAATACAGGACCAACACCAACATAATCTACATATTCAACTTTTGATTGTTGAAATTCTTCCTCGTTTTTTATAGAAAGACCAATTATTTTATCTGGCATCAATTTTCTAATTTCATCAACACCAAGATCATCCTGTCCTACATGTACACCATCAGCATCAATTTCCATTGCCAAATCAATATCATCATTAACAATAAACGGAACATTGTATTTTTTACAAAGATCCTGTAGTTTAATTGCTAATTCGACTTTTTCTTTACCTTCTAAGGCTCCCTCACCTTTTTCACGGAATTGAAATAAGGTTATACCACCTTTTAAGGCTTCCTCAACGACTCTATATATATCTTTTCCTTGGCAAGTAGTCGTTCCACAAATAAAATATAGTTTTAGTAATTCTTTATGAAACATCTTACTTCACTCTTTTGAATTCCTTTACATCTTCGTCTGTAATCTCGTATAAGGCATTTATAAATTCAACTTTAAATGTTCCAGGAAGATGCCCATTTGGACGTTTTTCTGCCATTTCTCCAGCGATATTGTAAACCAACATTGCTGTTTCTAATGATTTCAATTCTTGACCTTTTTCAAGTCCGATAAAGCTTGCTACTACAGCACCTAATAAGCATCCTGTCCCAATAACTTTTGGCATCATGGCACTACCATTATGAATCGTTACAACTTCTCCATTAACCGCAATGGCATCCACTTCACCTGTTACTACTATTGGAATATTGAACTTTTTATTTGCTGCTAGAGCAATTTCATCAATATTATCTACGCCTGCACTATCTACTCCTTTAGATGCCACATTTATTCCTACTAAAGAGGCAATCTCGCCAGCATTTCCCCTAATCGCTGCCAGTTTGTAATTATTGATTAGATCATCTGCTACTTTTTTTCTATATTCTCCTGCTCCACAGGCTACAGGATCTAAAACTGCAGGAACATTATATTTTTCAGCAATTTTTAGTGCCTCTTGGTACAGCTTCCAATTATTATCCGTTAAAGTCCCAATGTTAATCAATAATCCTCCAGCATATTTTAATAGATCTTCTAAGTCTGCTGGGTACTCGCTCATAGCTGGTGAGGCACCCAGTGCTACTAATCCATTTGCTGTAAAGTTTTTTACAACATCATTGGTGATACAGATTACTAATGGTGCTTTTTCTTTTAATAATTTTAAACTTGTCATATTGAAATCCTTCCTTTTCACTTTATACGATCTACTGATTTCGATTTATCTCTATCTTTCGTTAAGAAATTTTTCAGTTACATTGAATGATTTACCTCATCAAATTTGTCAGTATCCTGAACTTTCCCTAAGCATCATAACCAATATCAAAAAAGGCTAATTCTAAAGCGACTGCTTGGTTCCAGCGTTGCTTAAGTTCTGTCAAATCTTCTCGACCTTTTCCGACACGATTGAGTTCGTCAACCAGAAATTGAACCCACTCTGCAAAGAAAGGACCTCTGTGGAGATTAATCCATTCCGAATGAATATAGGCTTCAGGTAGAGCCAAATCTTTAGAACCCCAGTCTAAATAGAGACCTTCTGCAATGACCAGCATGACTAAAAGATGGGCATAGTCTGATGATGATACAGCAGAATACATAAGCTCCTGAAAGGCTTTTGTTACAGGATGCAAGGTCACTTCCAGATAGTCATTCTCAGATACTTTTAAATCTTTGAAAGCTTTTTGGAAATAACCGTCTTCATCTGCTTCAAGAAAGCCTAGTTGCTTGGCAAAACGAAGCTTGGATTCAAGCTGGTCTGCGTGGGCTACGCAAGCACCCAGCATGGATAAGAAGGCATCAAAGAAGTGATAATCTTGAATTAGGTAGTCTTTTAAGACCTTATTCTCAATTGTCCCCGCAAAAAGTTCCTTAACAAAACGATGATTGATTGCAGCCTGCCAATCCTTCTGACTGCTTTTTAATAATTCTCCAACAGTCAAACCTGGCTGAAATGCATAGTCTTGTCTTTCCATATTTACTTTTCCTCTCTTTACTCGTTCGTAATCAACAAAACATCAAGAAAATCCTAGTTTTACTTGACCTTTTTAAAGAAAATCAAGGGCGTTCAAGAAAAGCTACCTAAATGCTTTGTATCACCTTCATCCAGTTTATATAAACAAAAAAACTCCAATTACAATCAAGAATTAGAGTTTAGCTTACAAGATTAGATCGTTCATTTCGCCATACGAAAAAACGTTTCACATTTCCCTTCGCCAGTCTTAACTGTATCAGGTTCAATGGGTATCATCTCAGCCTAAAGCACCCCAAATGTCTTTATTATTTAATTACTGCACCAGTATAGCAAAAAATGAAAGCCCTAGCAAGATATTTGACTGAAAAATATATTTATATAGATTTCAATGGTGATTTATTCTTCCTATAGACGAAGAAAAACCTCCACATCAAGTGGAGGCAAGCTATTTTATCAATACAATTTTAAGTCACGAGGGTCAACTGGGAAGGTTGGATTGTATGGGTTGTGACGGAGTTTGAAGTGTTTGACATCTTCAATAGTCTGAGTTCCAGATAACTGCATAACTGTCTTCAATTCTGCATTCAAGTGTTCAAAGACTTGACGCACACCAACACTACCGCCGAGAGCCAAGCCATAGATAACCGGGCGGCCAATAGCTACCAAGTCTGCTCCTGAAGCCAAGGCTTTAAAGACGTGTTGGCCACGACGAATACCAGAGTCAAAGACAATTGGTACGCGTTTGTCAACTGCTTCTGCTACTTCTTGAAGTGAGTCAAAGGCAGCTGGCCCACCGTCGATTTGACGGCCACCATGGTTGGTTACCCAGATACCAGAAGCTCCAGCAGCAAGCGAACGTTCAACGTCCTCACGGCATTGTGGCCCCTTGACATAAACAGGAAGTCCTGAGTATTCAGCGATAAATTCTACATCTCGTGGAGATAGGCGCTGTTTAGCTGATTTGTAAACAAAGTCCATTGATTTACCAGCACCTTCTGGCAGGTATTCTTCAACAATCGGCATGCCAACTGGGAAGACAAAACCATTACGCTTATCGACCTCACGATTGCCCCCTACCGTAGCATCAGCCGTCAAGACAATCGCTTTATAACCTTCAGCCTTCACACGGTCCATGATGTGGCGATTGATACCATCATCTTTACTAAAGTAAAACTGGAACCAATGAGGTGTCCCTTGAAGGGCTTCCGTAATTTCTGGAAGGTCGACAGTAGAGTAAGAGCTGGTTGTATAGAGAGAACCAAACTCATGCACACCACGCGCAGTCGCCACTTCACCCTGTTCATTTGCCAATTTATGAGCCGCAACAGGCGCCATAATGATTGGTGAAGACAATTTTTCGCCTGCAAATTCAATCTCTGTACTTGGATTTTCTACATTGCAAAGTGTATGAGGAACGATGAGTTTGTGGTTAAAGGCACGAATATTCTCACGCAAAGTGAAAGTATCCTCCGCCCCACTAGCGATATAGCCAAATGCTGCTTTAGGAATAACTTGTTGCGCCATTGGCTCCAAATCATAGGTATTGATGAAATCTACATGACCTTCTGCATTGCTTGTTTTGTATGACATAAAATGTCCTCCTTGATAAGTAAGCGTTTACTTTGTATATTACAAAAAATATTCTAACTCTTTTTTCAAAATTTTTCAAATATTTTGTTTGGAAATTTCATGCTTTCAATCATTTTACAGAGATAATTAAAAATGATGAACTTTCTTAAGTTATGGAAATTCAAATAATCTTTTCATTTTCTAATACTTTATCATCAAATTGTTCAGCTAGTATAGTTGCTGAGTGATAAAGTTCCTTTGCTTTATTTTTATCATTTTCAAAATAAAGATAGCACTTAGCTTCAAATACTGAAATTCCAGATTTATAGACTTGCAACATTGTTACTGATAAAATTTCATTCATCTTTTTTACTAGAGATATCATATGCTTATAGTCACTATGAACAACATAAACACCCGCTATGGCACAAAGAACTGATAGTAGCTCTACATTATACATTTCATCACTAACTAATTGCTGTTTCAACAACTTAATCCGAAAATCATCTAATGCTCTCTTCTATAAATCAAGTCTTGACATTGCATAGCAAAATAATCAATTAATAGTAAATCATTGAATGTGTAAACTTGCTTTAGTGTTACTTGCTTAAAATAATCATCAAAAATATCTTCAGCGAAACTACCTGTCCCTGTCCTTATCAAGTCTAATATTCTTTCAATCAAGTCTAGACTCAGCAACTCTTCCTCAGGAAGAGCTAGTTCTTTATTTTCAAGAAAAGTATCTATCGGAACTTCTAATCGCTTAGATAAATATTGTAACTTAGTAATTGTTGGCAAGGATTGCCCAAGCTCAGTACGCATCAGCTGTTTGATTATTAAGTCAGCTTCTGTCCACAGACCTCTTCTCTCGTCAATTTGTGACGTTCATGTTCCTGTCTTACTCTATGACCAATTTCAGTTTTAATATCTGTTGTCATTCTTACCTCTTAACCACAATCCATAAATTAACATACTTTTAATTCTTCGGCTAAAAATTAACAATAATTCTTTTTCAAATCCGTCATATTATTTTCCAAAACTTGGATGTCTTGGCTGACTTTGAGAATGACAATGCTTCCTTGAATACTGGAGATGACTTGACGGGCCTGCAACTGCGCCCGCTCTTCTGACCAGTCAGCATGCAGGTCTTGCAAGAGGCTGGCTAACTTCTCTGTCCACTGGGTCATAAAATCATTGAGAGGAAAGCGGAAGTTCTCATCTTCTGTGGACAATTCCACAATCAGATTACCAATTGGGCAACCATAAAAGACCGTCTGACTTTCATGAAATTGACAAACCCAGTCAATCATATCCGAAAACTTGTCACTGTCAGACTTGTCTGCTTCAAAAATATCTTCAAAAAGCTCTTTTCGCCAATTTGCTAAAATATCTTGAATGACCGTCAAACCAATTTCCTTCTTAGATTTGAAATAATAATAAAGCTGCCCCTTGCCAACATCAGCTGCCTCCATGATGTCACTGATGGAGGTGGCCACATATCCCTTCTGATAAATCAATTTCTCAGCACTTTGTAAAATACGCTCTTTAACACTCATCTGCTCACCTCTCTTTTTCCTATTATAGCAGATTCAGAGCCTGAAACCAAACAATTGAAACCACCTCCTTTTGCCACTGTTTTATCATTAAAATTTTTGTTCTGAGCAAATTAATTTACAAATTCAATTTTAGATGTTATTATAATTGTACCGAATGGTCAGTATATAACTAAAACTACCATTTGGAAAATCATCAAACTAACAGTCTAAATTCCTATTGGCTGTTAATCAAATCATATTAGGAGGAACCTCATGTTCAATCAGAAAAATGTCGCATTTGTTATCACAGACCCACAAGTTGAATTCCTAAAACATACTGGTAAAGGATTCGGAGCAACTAAAGACGTTCTTGAAAAAGTTAATACTATTGAAAATCTGACAAAGCTTTTCGCTCTTGCTCAAGAGCGTGGCTACAAGCGTTTTATCTCACCGCACTACTTCTATCCACACGATCACAAGTGGCAATTTAAAGCTGCTGGTGAAACGATGATGATTGAAAACGAAATGTTTTGGCGTGATAGCCAGTATTCAGCAATTCCAGAAGGCTCTGGAGCAGATATGATTGAAGAGATTAAACCATTTTTGGATGAAGATACTATTGTTGTCAACGGACATAAAATCTTTGGCCCAGAAAGCAACGACCTTAACCTTCAACTCCGCAAAAATGGTATCGACACCGTCATCTTGGCTGGTATGAATGCTAATCTCTGCGTGGATTCACATATGCGTGAACTCATAGAATTAGGCTACAATGTCATTGTTGTTAACGATGCTGTCGGTGCTCCAGGTGAAGAAGCCTACCAAGCTGCCCTGACAAACTATGGCTACATTGCCAACCAAGTTTTGACAACTGAGGAAGTTATCGCTCAACTTTAGTATTAAAAACAAAATCAGGTAATCCTAGCGACTACCTGATTTTCTATGTTTTAAGCGTTTTGCCAATTTTCTTGGTCTTCTTTAAAGCGTTTTAGAAGGTCGAGTCCTTCTGGTGTGATATATCCTTCTTCTTGGGCTAGGTGAATGAGTTCACTGTAGTTCGAAAGCGTCACAAGTTTGACACCTGCATCTGAGAAGTTCTTATCTGCTTTTGGCAATTGATAACTGAAAATCGCTACAACTCCAAGCACATCGGCTCCTTCGCGTTTAGCGGTTGCTACGGCTTCAAGAACAGAACCACCTGTTGAAATAAGGTCTTCAACCACTACCATTTTTTGCCCTTGAGCTACACGGCCTTCAATTTGATTACCAGCTCCGTGGTCTTTTGGTTTGCTACGGATGTAGGCAAAAGGCAAGTTCATCTTATCAGCAATGATAGCTCCGTGTGGAATCCCTGCTGTCGCAGTTCCTGCAATCACTTCTACCTCAGGAAAAGTTTCTTTGATAGCTTCCACAAAGCCATTTTCAATTAGGGTACGAGTTTCTGGATAGGCTAATGTCACACGATTATCAGTGTAAATCGGTGACTTGATACCAGATGCCCAAGTGAAAGGCTCCTCTGGTTTGAGGTAAACGGCTTGGATTTTCAAGAGGTGGCTAGCGATATCTTTAGCAAGTGTCATGGTATTCTCCTTTTATTTTTATAATCTATTTCTTTAATTTCTGTCTTGGTTCCATTCATCCTTGATAGCATGATAAGCTGCAACAGGATCTTCAGCTTGGGTAATGGGACGTCCCACTACGATATAGTCACTACCGATTTGATAGGCGTCAGCAGGTGTCATGACACGTTTTTGGTCTCCTACCGCAGCTCCCGCTGGACGAATACCAGGTGTCAGACAGATAAAATCTGGATTGGTGGCCTGCTTGATGACTTGCACTTCCTGAGCCGAGCAAACGACACCATCCAAGCCTGCTTCAGCTGTCTTCTTGGCATAGTGAATCACAGACTCTTGCAGACTGGTTTGGATATTTTGAAAATCCTGCATCTGACTTTCCGACGTTGATGTAAGCTGGGTCACAGCGATCAATTTAGCTTGTGTCCCAAGACCTTCACGCGCAGCCTTCATCATCTCTACACCACCAGCAGCATGAACATTGGTCATGTCTACACCAAGCTGAGATAAGACCTTCATGGCAGATTTTACTGTATTTGGAATGTCATGTAGCTTGAGATCCAGAAAGACACTATGTCCCAATGATTTCAAATAGCGGACAACTTCTGGACCCTCCGCATAATAAAGCTCCATTCCCACTTTTAGATAAAGACTTTCTTCTACTGGGAAAAGAGATAAAAATTCCTTGACTGCCTCAAAACTAGGAAAATCAAGAGCAATAACTGGACGATGTTCACGCATACCTTTCTCCTTTTACCTTTACGAGCAAGAGAGTATGGTTAAAAACAAACCACGAAAAAAGGAACCTGCCAACAGCAAGGTTCCACGAAAAATGGGTAGTCTCCACCCTTTCACCGTCTAACCTTAGCTGCCTCTCCGGACTGCTTTAAAGGTTTTTTTCTATTCTATTATTTATAGTAGGACTTGTCAAGCAAAAACTCGAATCTGGACTTCTATACCTTTCAAAATCAAGAGGAAAAGTTAGTCTAACGACTCTGTGATTGCTGGCTCGTTTGACTTTGACTTCCCTGTTCTTCTTGTTTTTTCTTTTCTTCTTCCTGTTTTTTCTTCTCAGCTTCCTGGGCCTCTTTTTTGGCTTTTTCCTCTGCTTCTTCTATCAGTTTATCCGCTATCGTATAGCTGTATACTCCAGCCTCCATATCGACTACACTCGGTTCTGTCAATTGTGGCTTGATTTTGCTGTAATAAGGCAATTTCTTGCTCAATTCTGACAAGGGAACCAAAATCTCATCTGTGTCCAGCATAGTAATTTTTAAAAGATCTGCTGTTGCCTTGCTTGGCGCTAATTCGATTTTCTGGATTTGACTCTTGATATCCTCACTGATGGTAGATAATCCTGTGATCAGTTCTTTCACCTGCTGCTCGTCATTAAAGGTAACTGTCAGATAAGTCTCAGGTAAGTTTAAGCGATCAACAGGAGTTGACTCTACTGTCCCACTAGACAGAATAGGATAATGTTCTTCACCAGACACATAATAACCGACAATATCGAATTCCTTGACCTCAATCGTAAAGTTAGTTGGAAATTGATAGTCAATCTTCGCTGATTCTATCCAATGGTTGGACTTGATACGCTCGGCGTATCTTTCCTTATCCAACAATAGGGCTAAAGTATAGTCGCTATCTTGAATTCCAGAAGCCTGTTTAATGTCGTCCGCCTGGGTGTTCCTATTTCCCTTAACCTCGATATTTTTGATGGTCGATAGCGGAGTCAACAGATAGACTGAGAGAAGAAGTACCAGAATACTTGGCACTAAGATACTCACAGCTCGCCAAATATGAACAGGCGCAATTTTAGGTTTGGCTGGTTTCTCGGGTTTTTCTTTTTTCTTCTTTTCTTTTTCTTCTTTGACTTTAGGATCATCTTTTTTAGATTTTTCTTCTTTTTCGGATGATTCTTCGTCTGGAACAGTTTCGTTCTGGTCGGAATCACTTGATGACTTCTTACTTTCCTCTAACGACTTAGAGTTTTTCCCCATTCGAGCTTGTTTTTCCTTTTCCTTCTCCTCAGCTAGGGCAGCTTCTTCCTCAGCTTTTTTTTTCAGGTATTCCTGGTTTCGTTTCTGCCATTCAGACAATTCTTGCTTCTGGTTTGATTCTTTTTTCTTATCCTTTGACATTGATATTCCTTATGATAGGTCTTTTCTTAGTAGATCGTAAAAATCTGCAAGAGATTTCAATTCAGTCGAAGCTTTCATGCTAGCTTGGTACTGATCCTTGTGACTAAGCAAGTGACTGAGTTTCGCCTCCAAGCTTTCCAAGGTCAAGTCACTTTCTTGAAGTTCTTCTGCATAGCCTTTCTTAACAAAGTAGGCTGCATTTTCAATCTGGTCTCCTCGACTTGCTTCACGACCCAATGGTACGATGAGATGGAGTTTCGCCATGGCTAAGAGCTCAAAAATCGTATTGGCACCGCCACGCGTCACCACCACATCTGCCATCTCCATCAAGGGTTGATAGAGATCCGTCACATAGTCAACACGAAAGAGATTTTGACTCAATTCATTGAGGCTTGAATCTCCAGTGAGATTAATAATGTTGTAGCGCTCTGTCAGTTCTTTCTTATGGTCAGTCACCAATTGGTTAAAAACACGAGCTCCTGCAGAACCACCAACAAACAATACGGTTGGCAATTTAAGATCAAAGTGGGTTTGGATATCGACCAATTCATCTGGTTCTGAAGTTTTTTGCTCCGAAACCTTTGTTACTGCTCCCACATGCTCGACTTTTGCGAGACCAGCAGCCTGCTCAAATGTTGAATACATCTTGGTTGCGAATTTGTAGGCAATTTTATTAGCCAAACCCATAGATAGGTCCGATTCGTGAATAAAGACAGGTACCCCTGACACACGCGCTGCGATAACCGGTGGCACAGACACAAATCCTCCCTTAGAAAAAAGAGCCTGTGGACGCAGTCGTAACATGATAAAGAGCGATTGGACAATTCCCCAACCAACTTTAAACACGTCCAGCATATTTTGCCAAGAAAAATAGCGACGCAACTTCCCAGTCGCAATAGAATGGAAAGTAACATCCAAACCTGACTTGAGGATTTCTTGGTGTTCGATTCCGTGTTTATCACCAATATAGTGAACTTCCCAGCCGTCTTCGATGAACTTAGGCATTAACAAAAGATTGAGGGTGACATGTCCAACCGTCCCCCCACCTGTAAAGACAATTTTTTTCATATTATTCCTTTAACTCCGCTACTGTGTCGATAAAGAGGTCGCCACGTACTTCAAAGTTAGCATACATATCCCAGCTAGCATTGGCAGGACTGAGAAGGACTACATCTCCTTGAGTCGCAAGCTCATAGGCCTTGCGGGTCGCATCTGCAATATCTGTCGCATCTACATAAGTCACACCAGCCTTCTCTGCTGCCCGTTTGACACGTTCTGAAGACTGACCGAGGATGATCATCTTCTTGAGCCCAGTAATATCTGGAACCAATTCATCAAACTCATTCCCACGGTCCAAACCACCTGCAATTAAGATGACCTTACTATTGTCAAATCCTGACAAGGCTTTTTGAGTAGCCAAGATATTGGTTGACTTGCTATCGTTATAGAATTTGACCCCCTTGATTTCATCCACAAACTGGAGACGGTGCTTGACACCACCAAAGGCTGAAAGAGTTTCCTTGATGATTTGGTTATCTACACCACGTAGCTTGGCTACTGCAATGGTCGCAAGGGCATTTTCTACATTGTGGCTACCTGGAACACCGATTTCACTAGCTGTCATGACCACTTCCCCACGGAAGTAGAGTTGACCATTTTCCAAATAGGCCCCATCAACCTTTTCCTTTGTTGAAAATGGTACAACAGTAGCCTGTGTTTTGGTAGCCAATTCTTTTGCCAAGTCTTGGTTAAAGTTCAAGACAAGGAAATCAGCTGCTGTCATATTATTTTGGATATTCCACTTAGCTGCCAAATAGGCCTCAAAAGAACCATGGTAGTCGATATGAGTGGGCATGAGGTTGGTAATAACCGCAATCTCAGGATGAAATTCTTGAACACCCATCAGTTGGAAAGAAGAAAGTTCCATGACAAGTGTGTCCTTGGCTGTTGCAGTTTGAGCCACTTGACTGGCAGGATAGCCGATGTTCCCTGACAAGAGACCATGTTGACCGGCAGCAGTCAAAACTTCCCCAATCATAGTCGTTGTGGTTGTTTTCCCATTTGAACCTGTGATACCGATAATTGGCGCTTCCGAGATCAAGTAAGCCAACTCCACCTCAGTCCAGACTGGAATTCCCTTTGCCAATGCCTTTTCAATCATGGGATTGCTATACGGAATACCTGGATTTTTTACCATCAGAGCGAAATCTTCATCCAACAATTCCAAAGGATGCCCACCAGTGACAACCTTGATTCCCTCTTCTAGCAAGCTTTGAGCAGCAGGATTTTCCTCAAAAGGCTTGCCGTCATTTACTGTCACAATGGCACCTAGCTTGTCCAACAAACGGGCTGCAGACTCACCAGACTTAGCCAAACCTAAAACAAGTACTTTCTTATTTTTAAATTGATCGATTACTTTCATGTCTCAAACTCCATTTCTACTCCTACTATTTTACCATTTTTATGGAAATAATACTAAGCGAAAATGCTCTAGTCCTCATTCTGACATTGAAAAAGAGAGCCGAAGCTCTCTTTCAATTTATCTTCTTTTGCTCTTTTTTTCAGACATGAGCGTAATGTCTCTCAAGCTAAAATAAGCTAGAGCCAGCATGGCGATTGTGACAAAGAATTCTGTCGGTAATTGGAAGATTTGCAAGATGGACAACATCAGCAAAATCAGGAGTGCAACAACTACAAAGACCAAGATAACGATGTTGACTGTTCCTTTGATACTTTGAGGTGTCGCAAATACATAGAGTAGTAATAAGAGTATCCCTATGATTAAATAAACCATCTTTATCTCTTTCTAGCTCTTATTCAGCTGATTTTTTCTTTTTGTTGGCTTTCTCGCGCTCTGCCTTGTTGAGGATTTGCTTACGCAAACGGATAGACTCAGGCGTTACTTCCATGTACTCATCATCGTTCAAGAATTCAAGAGACTCTTCCAGGGTCAAGATACGAGGTGTCTTGATAACCGCTGTTTGGTCCTTGGTAGCTGAACGAACATTGGTCATTTGTTTGGCCTTTGTGATGTTAACTGTCAAGTCATTTTCACGAGAGTTTTCACCGATGATCATTCCTTCATAAACCTCAGTACCTGGGTTGACAAAGATAGTTCCACGTTCTTCGATAGACATGATTGAGTATGTTGTAGCCTTACCAGCATCGATAGAAACAAGGGCACCACGGTGACGTCCACCAATTTCACCCGGAATCAATGGCAAGTATTGGTCGAAGGTATGGTTCATGATACCGTAACCACGAGTCATTGACAAGAACTCAGTTGAATATCCAATCAAACCACGCGCTGGAACAAGGAAGACCAAACGAGTTTGACCATTACCAGTTGAAATCATATCCAACATTTCACCCTTACGTTCAGAAAGGCTTTGGATAACAGATCCTTGGTATTCTTCTGGAGTATCGATTTGAACACGTTCAAATGGTTCACATTTAACACCGTCAATTTCTTTTACGATAACTTCTGGACGAGATACTTGAAGTTCATAACCCTCACGGCGCATGGTTTCAATCAGGATTGACAAGTGCAATTCTCCACGTCCTGAAACAGTCCATTTATCTGGTGAGTCCGTTGGGTCAACACGAAGGGAAACGTCTGTTTGCAATTCTGCTTGCAAGCGTTCTTCTACCTTACGAGAAGTCACCCATTTCCCTTCACGACCTGCAAATGGTGAATTATTTACCAAGAAGGTCATTTGAAGGGTTGGTTCATCGATATGTAGGATTGGAAGAGGTTCAATGGCATCCGTCGGAGTAATAGTTTCACCAACAAAGATATCTTCCATACCGGATACGGCAATCAAGTCACCTGCTTTAGCTTCTTGGATTTCACGACGTTCCAAACCAAAGAAACCGAAGAGTTTTGTTACACGGAAGTTCTTCGTTGTACCATCTAGCTTAGAAAGGGTAACTTGGTCCCCAACTTTCACACTACCACGGAAAATACGTCCGATACCGATACGACCTACGAAGTCATTGTAGTCCAAAAGTGACACTTGGAACTGCAAAGGCTCATCTGAGTTATCCACTGGAGCCGGGATATGGTCGATGATGGTGTCAAAGATTGGCGCCATTGTTTTTTCTTGATCAGCTGGATCATCTGACAAGGAAGATGTTCCGTTAATCGCTGAAGCATACACCACTGGGAAATCAAGCTGGTCATCATCTGCACCAAGCTCGATGAAGAGTTCCAAAACTTCGTCCACTACTTCTGCTGGACGAGCTGATGGTTTGTCGATTTTGTTGACAACCACGATTGGAACAAGGTCTTGTTCCAAGGCTTTTTTCAATACGAAACGAGTCTGTGGCATGGTTCCTTCGTAGGCATCTACGACCAAGACAACACCGTCAACCATTTTCATGATACGCTCAACTTCTCCACCGAAGTCCGCGTGTCCTGGTGTGTCCATGATATTGATACGAGTTCCGTTGTAGGCAACGGCTGTATTTTTAGCAAGGATGGTAATTCCACGCTCTTTTTCGATATCGTTTGAGTCCATAGCGCGCTCTGCCAATTCAGTACGTGCATCAAGCGTTTCTGATTGTTTCAATAATTCATCAACGAGGGTTGTTTTCCCGTGGTCAACGTGGGCAATAATGGCTACGTTACGGATATCTTCTCTTAATTTTGTCATGATTTCCTCTATAATATTTAAATTTTTATTTCTAACTGAACAATTATACCACAGTCTCATTCAAAAATCACAGTTCAGCTAAGTGTAAATGTTTTCACTCTGCTTTTCTAGTCAAGGCAACTCTTTTCAAAGTTAGAGACTTATGATAAGATAAGCTGGTATGCGTTTAGATAGATTATTAGCCCAAGAAAAGGTCAGTCGCAAGGCTATGAAACAGGCACTTTTGAAAAAAGAAATCCTAGTGGACAATTGTCCAGCCAGCTCCCTCGCTCAAAATGTTGACACTGGATTACAAAAATTAGTCTTTCAAGGACGGCAAATCCAAGGTTACGAGCACAGCTACCTCATGCTTCATAAACCAGGTGGAGTGGTGACAGCCAGTCAGGATAAGAAACTCCCAACCATCATGGACCTCCTTCCACCTGACATCCAGTCTGACCAGCTCTATGCTGTCGGCAGATTAGACCGTGATACGACGGGACTGCTCCTTTTGACAGACAATGGACCTCTTGGTTTTCAACTCCTTCATCCCCAGTACCATGTCGATAAATCCTATCAAGTGGTAGTAAACGGACCGCTCACGTCAGATCATATCCAAAAATTCAAGGATGGAATCGTCTTTTTAGATGGGACCACTTGCAAACCAGCCAAACTAGAAATTCTATCCGCAAGCCCAACAGAGAGCCATGCCTCTATTACCATCTCAGAAGGAAAATTTCATCAGGTTAAAAAAATGTTCCTCTCAGTTGGTGTCAAGGTGACTGCCTTAAAAAGAGTCCAGTTCGGCGATTTTACATTAAATTCAGAGCTATCAGAAGGGCAATACCGTCCCTTAAATCCAGAGGAATTGGAAATCATAAAAAACTACTTAGAGATGAGTCGATAAAATAAAAAAGCTTTAAATTTAAAGCTTTTTTGTTTATTGCTTATCTAAAAAATACTGCGACAGCTACAATTCTAAAAAATACTGCGACAGTTACAATCCAGTTAAGTACAGAAACCACAAGTCCTACGATATTGAGAATTTTTTCTGTTTTATAGTCCAGTCCAGATTCTTTTTGGTATGAAAAAGCCAAGACCAATCCTATAATCCCCAAAATCAGACCTACTATTGGAAATAGCAAACCAAGGACGATAGATAAGATACCTAAAATAAGTGAAGGTTTTTTCTTTTGTTGTGAATTCATATTATAAAATCTCCTTAAATTTATTATAAATGATGATACCTTAAGATACTAGCTTTATCTATCATTCGACAGTTTTTTAAAGAATCTTAGCTAGTCTTCACTTTCCCTTTCCAAGAATCCAACCCATAAGAAAGGATATAAATCTCAGAAAAACCTTGTTTTTTCAGATAAAGTGCTGCATTGGTCACTCGTTGTCCACGTTGGTTTTCGTAGAGAAGGACAGGTTTATCCTTGCGAAGGGCTGCAAGGCTTGACTTCAACTGATTTGAAGGAATATTGCGAGCTCCGAGGATATGTTTTCTGTGAAATTCTGCTGGTTCACGGACATCAATCAATTGCCCTTTCCGAATCAAGGCTTCAAATTCAGCATTATCCACAATCTTAGCCGCACGACGAATACGAAGGTAGTTATAACCCATCCATGCCACCATTGCCAATACGATTCCCCAAACAATCCAAATTGTCATAAGTTCTTATCTCCATTTTTCTCTATGTAGTCTAATTCTATCTTGTGCTCCCTGCGGAGAACAGCTTCCGCTTCTAGGTAATCTAGCTTGTCCATCAGACCGGCATCATAGATCCGAGAGAGTTCAAGCTTCATCAGTTCAATATCATACAAGCGCTTCCCCATGTAAACAATAATGCCAAACTGTTTGAGAAATTGCTGCACATCATAGAATGTTTTCATAGCTTTCATTCTAACAGATTTTAGACTTTTTTTCAATACTGGACCGGCTCTTTCCCCCTATTTTCTTCGTCTTCATTGCCCATTCTTCCGCAAGTGTGGTACAATAAAAACATGAGAATTCAACAACTACACTATATTATCAAAATCGTCGAAACTGGCTCTATGAATGAAGCAGCCAAGCAACTCTTTATCACTCAACCCAGTCTCTCTAATGCCGTTCGAGACTTGGAAAATGAAATGGGCATTGAAATCTTTATCCGCAATCCCAAGGGCATTACCTTGACTCGTGATGGGATGGAGTTTCTCTCCTATGCCCGTCAGGTCGTTGAGCAAACGCAGCTTCTTGAGGAACGTTATAAAAATCCTATCGCCCACCGCGAACTTTTCAGCGTTTCCTCTCAGCACTATGCCTTTGTAGTCAATGCCTTTGTTTCTTTGCTCAAGAAAAGTGATATGGAAAAATACGAGCTCTTCCTTCGTGAAACTCGGACTTGGGAGATTATCGATGACGTCAAGAACTTCCGTAGCGAGGTCGGTGTCCTCTTTTTAAACAGCTACAACCGCGATGTTTTAACGAAAATGCTGGATGACAATCACCTCTTAGCCCACCACCTCTTTACTGCGCAACCTCATATCTTTGTCAGCAAGACCAACCCTCTAGCTAAAAAAGACAAGGTCAAACTGGCTGATTTGGAAGACTTCCCTTATCTGAGTTATGACCAGGGGACGCACAACTCCTTCTACTTTTCAGAGGAGATTCTTTCACAAGAGCACCACAAGAAATCCATCGTAGTCAGTGACCGAGCAACCCTCTTTAATCTTTTGATTGGTTTGGATGGTTACACCATTGCAACAGGGATTTTGAACAGTAACCTCAACGGAGACAATATCGTTTCCATTCCGCTGGACATTGACGACCCGATTGAACTAGTCTATATCCAACATGAAAAAACCAGCCTGTCTAAGATGGGCGAACGCTTTATCGAATACTTAATAGAAGAAGTTCAATTCGATAATTAATAGGAAAAAGAAAAAGTTAGGAAATAGAAAGTGAAAAAGTTACTACTGACTAGTGCTTTAATCCTTTCAATCGCAGGATTGGCACCCGCATCCGTCTTAGGAGAAGAAAACACAACTCAATCCACATCTGCTGTCAAGGAAGCAATTGCCAAAGAAGAAAAGAAAGAGTCGAGTGTTGAGGAAAACTCTAAATCAGAAGTTCTTCCGAAAGTAGATGTGCAAGAAGACAAGACAAAAAAAGAAGGGTGGTACCAAGAAAATCACCACTGGCGTTTTTACCAAGATGATAAACCTGCTTTGAACTGGAAACAAATCCAAGGCAAATGGTACTACTTCGATCAAGATGGTAATCGTCTTCATTCTACTGTCTACAAAGGTTATGCCTTTGACCAAGATGGTGTCATGATAGAAAATAGTTGGACCAAACTGGACAATCAATGGTACTATGCTGATTCTTCTGGACGACTAGCTCAGAACAGTTGGAAAAAAATTAACGGCTCTTGGTACTATTTTGACCAAACTGGAAGCATGTTCAGCAACACTGCCGTCGACGGCTATCTGCTCACAAAAAGCGGAGCTATGGCAGAAAAGGGCTGGACTAAATTAGACCAAAATTGGTATTATGTCACACCATCTAGCAGAATCTCGCAAGACAAATGGGAAAAAGTAAACGGTGCTTGGTATTATTTTGACAAAAGCGGCGTGATGCTCAGCCAGACAACAATTGGTGCCTACCTGCTTGACAGTAGCGGAGCCATGGCAGAAAACTCTTGGGTGAGAATCAATGAAAATTGGTATTACGCTAATGCATATGGGAAATATAGCCAAGACAAATGGGAGAAAATCAATGGTTCTTGGTATGCTTTTGAACAAAATGGAGTCATGCTTTCCAATAAATGGAAAGAAAGCTACTACCTCAAAGCCAGTGGAGCCATGGCGGAAAAAGAGTGGATTTTTGATAAATCCTACAATAGCTGGTTCTATCTAAAAGCTGATGGCCGTTATGCAAATCAGGAGTGGATTGGAGCCTACTATCTCAAGTTTGGTGGCTATATGGCCAAGAATGAGTGGATTTATGACGACTATTACAAGGCTCGTTACTATTTGGACGATAGCGGACATTATGTATCAGGGACCTACAAGATAGACGGAAAGGAACATTTGTTCCAAAAATACGGCCAATGGATTTCTGAAGTTTCAACAGAAGGTGGATTTGTAAAAGGTCAATACAGCAATACCATTTTCCTAGATCCTGGGCATGGTGGTCGAGATTCCGGTGCTTTTTACTACAATGTCGCTGAAAAAGATCTCAACATGCAGATTTACCGTAAACTTCGTGCTAAGTTAGAAGAACTGGGCTACAAGGTCCTCACCTCTCGTGATAGTGATATTGACGTTGATTTTGTTACCGAACGTTCTCGTATGGTTAATAAGACCAACTCTGATATTTTTATCAGTATTCACTTCAACGCTACTGGTAATCCCTACTCAAAAGCGAGCGGTATTCAAACCTACTCCTATAGAGATGAACCTGATTATCCAAGTAAGATTAATCAATACTGGCACAATCACCCTGATCGTATGAGTGAAAGCAAACGCCTCGCCGCTGCCATCCACTCCTCTCTTCTGGCAGAAACAGGAGCTAAGGATGCTGGTCTGTTGGAGAGTAGCTTTGCTGTCCTACGCGAAACAGCAAAACCAGCCGTTCTCCTAGAGCTTGGTTATATGGATAATTTCTCCGAAAACCAACAAATCAGAGATAGCCACTACCAAGATAAACTGGTCGCAGGCATCGTAAAGGGGATCCAAAAATATTACGCTGGTCAGTAAAAAAAGTCTCGAGAAATCTCGAGACTTTTTATCTATCTTATTGTTTATCTTTATCAGGAAAGAGGTAGCCAAGTCCTACACATGCTAGCACACCGGCAGCAATTACCAAACCACTTGAAATTGGCAAGAGATCAAAAATAGCATTTGCAATGATAAAGGCAATGATCAAGCACATAAGACTGGACTTGTAGTCTTTTTTCAAAAAGTTTTCCAGCGTAAAATAGAGGAACAATCCTACCGGAATGAGTGACCAGAGGTTGATATCCAAACTTGGCCATCCAATAGAACCAAAATACAATACTAGCGCTGCTGCTACTAAAAATACAAGTCCCAATAATTTTTTCATTTTTTGTCTCCATTTTCTTTTTTGGGAACTTGAGTTGTCTGACACCAACTCTTCACGTCCCTTACAAAATTCATTATAGCAGAGGGTTTCCCCCAGAACAACCTCTTTTGCCTATCTGGTCTCTATCTCAGTCTAAGTGGTTGAATATTATCGACAACAAAAAAGAAGCCTTCATTAGGCTTCTTGATTCTGCCGATTGTAACAGTATTTTTGAACGAATACAATCTAGTTTTTCTTTTCCTTTGACTCTAGAGAAGATTTGATTGATTCACGATCTGCTTGTAGTTTAGCTAAGTTCTTTTCTGCTTCCTCAAGTTTACTGGTATCTGGTTTCACACGATAATAAACATCTTCTGGTTTCATTAACATCGCTCCATACTCTTGCCCAGAAAGTAGTCTTTCCTCAGCATGATTGCTTTTATCTGTAATCTTTCCGTCATCAGCAGGTTGCATAACAACTCCACTTGGCACAGCTACTACTACAAATCCTCCAGCAACAGAATCTTTTACCCATGCACTGATAGACGCTGTCTCAGGGTTACGACTATCTTGTCCTTTTGATACCTTTAATCCAACTACAGATTCGTACTTTTGATCATTTGCAAACCAAGTCGCACGTACTTCTCCAGAATCATTAATAATGTATTCATTACCAGATTGACTACGCCAAGTACCTTCTAAACTAGACAGATCATTGTTCTTGATTGCTTCAATATCTAGTTTTGGAACGGTAGTTTCTTTCTTCAACTTGCTAACAAGTGCTTCTGCTTCAGTAATTTTGGTATCTAAAGCAGTCAGTTGATTCTTGAGTTTCTGAATTTCCTCTTGTTTATCCTTATCAGTCTCATCTGTTTTTCCTTGGCTTGTAGACGATTGACTTGTTGACTCTGTAGTTGAAACAGCAGACGATGCTTGATTTGACTCTTTCTTTCCAATCAAAGAATGCGAGAAAACACTTACTAGGATTAGAGCAACCAAAATACCGAGGACTAACCCAATATAGATTTTAATGTTTCTAGTTCCTCTCGCAAACTTTTTAGTTGACTGCGCCTCTGCTAATTCTGATGCAGTCGGCTTGCGGCCATTCGCCTCCTCAAATTGTTTTACCCATTCTTTCTTATTCATAATTTTCTCCTTTTTGATTTATATTCAGCCAAGCTTGCGAGACTTCATTCGTTATTATCCATGGATTTTTATAATTTTTAGAAAACCTATACAAAAAATTCTAGAATGACTAACAGCCTATAGTCCTCTATAACGGAACGAAAACAAGTGCTTATTAAAATATATTATACCACAAAATATAAACTACTGTTTGTAATTATTTTTTTATAAGCCGAGGATATGTTTTTTAAACAGAAGACATCTCAAATATTTCACCTTTTCTGTGTTTACAAAAAAGAAGCCCTAATGGGCTTCTTGATTCTGCCGATTGCAGGGCTTGAACCTGTGACCTACGCGTTACGAGTGCGTTGCTCTACCAACTGAGCTAAATCGGCGATTACCCTTTTAGTATAGCACTCTGAGAATAGATGTCAAGAAATTTTCATCACCATTAAAAAAGCCTGTCCTGAGACGAGGCTTTGAGTTTCTTCCTTTTACGAACCCGCACTTTCATAGGCGTCCAACCCCCTGTCCCATAGTTTCAAAGAAATGATAAAGAAGACAAGGGAAATCAGAATCAAACCACCGATATTAAAGAAGACATCCTTATCCTGCAAGAAATAGCTGGCAGGATAGTAGGCTGTAAAGGCAAAGGGGATGATAAAGCTAATCAACCAACGAAGGAGCGAATTGTAAATGGAAATCGGATACTTGGCAAAGTCATTAAACATATAAAAAATGTAAATCATGGCTCCTGACTGCTTGGTCCAAAAAGCGATGCTGGCAGTCGCGATTTTCAAGGAAGTATAGATCAAGGTCGCAAAAGGAATGCAGACTAGAAAAATCAGGAATTTTGGAAGAGTCCAAGCAATGCTAGTCACTGTTGTTCCCAGTAGGATACCACCGACCAAGAGTTCGCCCAAGGCATCAATCTGAAAGGTCTCAACTAGAATATGAAAGAGAGGATTGATAGGACGCGTCAGATACTTGTCAAACTCCCCTTTTCGGACTAGGCGTTGCCCTAGAGCCCAGAGATTGTCAAAAAAGAGATGGTCCAATCCCTTGGGAATCAAGGAAAATCCATAGATAAAGGCAATCTCTTGAAAGGTCCAGCCTTCTAGCGAGGGGATGTGTTGAAAAAGTACATTGAGAAACAAGAGGTTTAACCCTTGAGTCAGAAAAACTCCTAACACGCCCACCACAAAATCCACCTTGTATTCCATGATTTGCTTGATGTATTGTCTGATAAAAATCAGATGCATGCGTTGATACTTTTTCATACTAACCTCCCTGAATGGTGATAAATGACTGGACTCGTTTCCAAATCAACTGAGACAAGCCCACCATCACTATGAGCCAGAAGAACTGTAGCAAAAGCGCCTGAAGAATCTGACTGGCATCGTATTTCCCAACAATAATCATGACCGGAGTATAAATCAAGGATGAAAAAGGCAAGAAGGACAGAATATCTGAAACGATTTTAGGAAAGAAAGCCAAGGGAATCAGACTTCCAGACATAAAGGCCACTATGGAAGTCTTGAGTAGATTGGAACCCCATAGATTCTTAAACACAAAGGCTGAAAATCCAAAGCAGATATTAAAGAAAAAATTGATCAAGTAGGCTAGGGTTAAGCTAAAGAGGTAAAGGATAGTTAATCCCAGTACTTCTATACCCCCTTGCCCAGATAAGATTTTCATCAACACAATGACACTTAAAAATGGCAGCCCAACAGAGATGAAAATCAACCACTTGGACCCAAGCTCGGTAAAGAGGTAAGAAGCCGCAAAATGCACTGGTCTCAACAAGCGCATGATAATGGAACCATCCTTGACCTCCTCCCCAATCATAAAGGACGAATCTGACCTAGTCAGAAGATTGGTCACAAAACTCATAATGATGTAGAGGGTGATATCTGCCATACTAAAGCCCTGAATCAAAGACTCTTGCGAAGAATCAAAGACAGCCTTCCAGAGATAAAAAGCCACAAAAGCCCCCATGACATCGCCAATCCGATAGAGAATAAAGTTGACTCGATAGGTGATCAACTCCTGAATCCCTGCATTGATAAAGGGTTTATAACGTCTCCACAATTTGACCATCTTAGAGCTCCTTTCGATAGAAGCGACGGATAATATCCTCGATATCTGTATCCATCATCTTCAAATCACGGACTTCAAAATCAGACAGGGTTTGCTTGATAATATCAGCCGACTGGTAGCGGGAACTATCGAATTCAATATTGAGGCTGTTTCCTTGTCTATCAATGGTCATATCCGAAAAACCTTCATAGTGAGAAAGGAGATGACTTTGACCTGGTACCAGTTCAAAAGAAAGAGTCTTTATCTTGCCAAAGGTCTCCTTGAGCTGGCTAACCGTTCCATCAAAAATCTCTTGCCCCTTGTCAATCATGAAAATCCGATCACAAAGTTGCTCAATGTCGCTCAGGTCGTGAGTGGTCAAGAGAATGGTTGTTTCTTCCTCTTGATTGATCTGAGTAATTGCCCGACGAATATTGTCCTTGACCGACACATCCAAACCAATGGTCGGTTCATCTAAAAAGAGAACCTTGGGATTATGAAGTAAGGAAGCCGCAATATCCGCCCGCATCCGTTGACCCAGTGAAAGAGTGCGCACGGGGTCCTTGATAAATTCCTTCAAATCCAAGACTTCATTTAAAAAGTCCATGCGCTTATGAAAGAGCGAGTCTGGCACATCGTATATCTCTTTCAAAACCGTGTAGGTCTCTTGCAGTGCCAAATCCCACCATAGCTGGGTGCGTTGTCCAAAGACAACCCCAATATCCTTGACATAGTCTTGGCGATTGTCCTGTGGAATCTTGCCATTAATCCGACAAAAACCAGATGTCGGTTTTAAAATTCCTGTCAGCATTTTGATGGTTGTCGACTTTCCAGCACCATTAGCTCCGATAAAGCCTAAAATTTGGCCTTTTGGAACTTCAAAGGTCAAATCTTTAACCGCTTCAAAGGTTTGCTTTTCAGGGTGAATAAAAGAGCGCAAAGCCCCCTTTAACCCCGGCTCCTTTACTGTCTTCACAAAATTTTTCTGAAGATGTTCCACTTCTATCATTGCCATAAATCTCTCCCTATAGCAAGGAATAGCAACATTGTATTTTTAACTACAAATATCTAAATCCTTACTTTCTACAACTTCTACATTTTATTACTACAGAAGGCTTTATACCAACCTATTATAATCCAATAAAAACTAGAATGCAAGCGTTTGCTTATGGGTTATGAAATTAGAGATTTCTCTCTTAAACTAATACTTTTAAATCAAAAATTCTGGTTTGATAATTTCCCTAGAACACCAAAAAAACCCACCCAATGGGCAGGTTCTGTATGTATTGTTCAGCTAGATTAAGCTTTACCTTCTGAACCGAATACGTCGATACGTTCTTCAACAGCTTCTGTAATTGCTTCGAAACCTGGTTTCAAGAATTTACGTGGGTCAAAGAGTTTCTTCTTATCGTATTCTGCTTCGTTTGCTTCGTATTCAGCAACAAATTTACGAGTTGCGTTAGCAAATGCGATTTGGCATTCAGTATTAACGTTAACTTTCGCAACACCAAGTTTGATAGCTGCTTGGATTTGGTCATCAGGAATACCTGAACCACCATGCAATACGATTGGGAAGCCTGGAACTGCTTCTGTCAATTTTTGCAAGTGATCAAGGTGAAGACCTTTCCAGTTTGCTGGGTAAGGACCGTGGATGTTACCGATACCAGCTGCCAAGAAGTCAATACCAGTTGCAACCATTGCTTTAGCATCTTCAATTGGAGCCAATTCGCCATCACCAATGATTCCGTCTTCTTCACCACCGATAGTACCAACTTCAGCTTCTACTGATACGCCGTTTGCATGGGCAAATTCTACAACTTTACGAGCTTTTTCAAGGTTTTCTTCAACTGGAAGGTGTGAACCGTCAAACATAACTGAAGTATAACCAACTCGGATACATTCAAGTGCATCTTCATAATGACCATGGTCAAGGTGAATAGCAACTGGTACAGTAATTCCCATTGATTCTACAAGGTTTTCGATGAGAAGTTTACATACTTTGTAACCACCCATGTATTTCGCAGCACCCATAGAAGTTTGGATCAAAACTGGAGCTTTTTTAGCTTCTGCTGCGCGCAAGATAGCTTGAGTCCACTCAAGGTTGTTTGTGTTAAATCCACCAACTGCATAACCGTTGTCACGAGCTGCTTGGACAAATTTTTCTGCTGAAACGATTGCCATTTTATCAGGCCTCCTGTATATTTTTATGGGTCAACCCATTTACATTGTTCATTTTATCACTTTTTGATAAAAAAAGCTAGTTTTTCCCATGCTTTAGATTGAATTTCTTCTAATCCGATTAATGTAAACCCTTTCTTCCCCCTAGTCTTGCACGACTTTAGGATAACGCATGAAGAAGGTCAAACGCTCATCTTGCATCTCAAAATGATAAGGTAATTTCTCGTGTTCTAATAAACTTTTGACCACAAAGAGTCCCATCCCCGAACCCTTGGCCTTGCGACTGGCATTTTCAGAAAAAGACTGGGCCAATTTTTCTTGTTCTTCAGGACTACAGCTATTCTCGATAAAGAGTTCCCCTTCTCTTTCTCCGATACGGATCAAGCCGCCTAGAGTGGAGTGCTTGATAGCATTACTGATGAGATTCGATAGGATTAGTTTCATGACAGATGGGTTTATGTAAGCCTGCTGATGGGTCAAGCGATTGTCTATCTGAAGTTCTTTCTCCTTGGCGAGCAAAGCATAATCCTTGACTAGATTTTGCGTCATCTGGACTAGGTCAATGTTCTCCTTCTCCTCTCGCAATTCCTGAACAGAGGAAAGAGACAATATCTGGAGAACATGGTGACTGAGGTCATCCACAATCCCCAAGGCAACTCCAAGATAGTGGTCTCTATCCTTATAACGACCGATATTTTCTTTCATATTTTCGATTAGGATTTTCAAACTAGCCAGAGGAGTTTTCAATTCATGAGAAGCCCCTCGTAGAAATTCGACCTTCATCTTCTCCAGCTGGAGAATAGCTTCATTCTTCTCATGCAAGTCCGCAATAACTGTCAAAAGGTGCTGGTAGAGGCTATTGATTTGTTCCTTGAGATCACCTATCTCATCCTTAGAATCCACGCGCAATCGCACTTGGGCATCCAAATCCATCATCCGACGGGTCACCCGCTTGATTTCCAAAATCGGGGCAACAATGGTCCGAGCATAGATGTAGGCCACCAAGAGGGAAATCAGAAAGGATGCCAACAAGGTATAGGGGAGAAACTGAAGACTAATCTGCTCTGCTTCCTTTTGCAAATCCATGGACGCTAGAAACTGGAGAGTCATAGTTCCACCATCTTGCGTTTTTACCTCGCGTTCTTCAATAAAGAGGGAAGTAGTCTGGCGATTCGCGTCTAGTGGAAGATTATCCTTGACCTCTAACTTGTCCTCAGTCATTTCTCCCTTAACAGCTCCTTTGATATCACTGCTCTGGGAATACAAATCTAACACTTGCTCGATACTCTGCCTATCCTTTCCTTCTAGGGACTGGGCAATGGCTGTCGCTTTCTGACCTATGGTTTCCTGACGATGGCTTAGATAAGTTGATGGAAAGAGAAAATAAATGGCTAAATGAAGACAAATAACCAGAACACTAAAAATCGAGAAGGTATAGATAAATATTTTAGTAAATAGACCTGTTCGTTTCATTTTCGCTCCAATTTATAACCAACATTGCGTACAGTGAGGATACAATCCAAGTCTAGCTTTTTCCGCAGTTCTTTGATATAGACATCAATAACACGGTCAAAGGGAACCTCATCTGTCACCTTCCAGACGGCATCAATTATCTGAGAACGAGTCAAGGCCCGTCCTTCATTTTTCACCAGATAGTCCAGAATTTCCAACTCTTTGGCATTGATAGCCACTTCTTCTCCTGCTAGGCTTGCACTATAACTCTCAAAGTCCACCTTGGTATCCTTATAGGAAAAGGTTCGTCCCGTATCGTAGTAGCGCTTGAAAATTGCATCTACCCTCACTTTTAGAAGGGAGAGAGAGAAGGGCTTTTCCAGATAACCATCTGCCAGAGAGGCAAAGGCACTCATCTTGTATTCCTCATCCTGAAAGGCGGTCAGCATCAAGACAGGAACCTGACTGGTTTTACGAATCTCAGCTAGGACTTCGAGGCCATTAAGCTTGGGCATCTGGATATCCAGCAGTACCAGAGCAACTTCATAGCTGGAAAATTTTTCCAGAGCTTCCTGACCGTCTGCTGCCTCAATGGTTTCATAACCACAATCCGTCAAATAGTCACTGATCCCCTCACGGATCATCTCTTCATCCTCTACAATCAAAATTTTCATAGAAAAAACGTTTCACATTCCTTTAAATTTCTTGTTAATCTTTCTATTTTGCCTTAATAAGACCTCTTCCTATCAAGGCAAAATAGATAAAAATGCTACCTATATTATACCCCATTTAGGGGAGAATAGGTAGCAAGTTTGTTATTCGCTATCGAGCAAGAGCTCTTTTGGTTGTTTTCTGAGGAGATTGCTTGAGGCAAGTGCCATAACGAGAACCACTAGAACCAAGGCAAGGACAAAGACGATGATAAAGTCTGATGTCTGAATAGAAATGTCTAAACTCGACAAGGTCTTGCTAAAGCCATCTACTTCAGCACCACCACCAAGGTTAGAGGCTTGAGCAGCCTTGCTGGCTTGCTTGGCAACACCTGAAGTAACATTGGCAAGGACGGTGTTTCCGATTGCACGAGCTGTATAGTTGGCTAGGAAGTAAGCAGAAACGAGAGCAGGGATGGCAATCAGGATAGATTCGGTGATGAATTGCCCCAAGATACTTGCCTGCTTGAGACCGATAGAGAGGAGAATTCCCACTTCCTTGCGACGGGCGTTGATCCAAAGACTGAGCAAGAGTGCAAGGAGAAGGACTGAGAAGCTCAAGCTACCCCAGAAGAGGAGATTGGCCATCTTGTACATACCAGAGATGGATTGCTCTAGAGCTGGGTAGTTAGAGGAGCTCTTCACAAGTGTGTAGCTCTTCCAGTTGATACCACTGATACCATTCAACTCTTTCATGACGTCATCTAAGTTCTTGTCCGCTGTTACAAAGAAGGTTGCGTCCCCATAAATAGCTGTGTCTTCTGTGTATCCATAAAGTTTTGCAGCAGTGTGAATGTCTGTGATAGCTGTGTTTTCATAGAGTTCTTGCGAATAGGTTACTGCCGACTTATTGTGACCATCAAAGAGTCCCTTGATTGTCACTTCAACTGTTTCCTTGGCTCCTTTTTCATTGTCTGCATCATAGATATTGGAGTCCAATTTGACCTTATCACCGACTTTCCAGCCGTGTTTAGCTGCCAAGTCCTTGTGCATAAGAATCTTGTCTTTGTCGTCGTTGGTTAGGTGCTCACCTTCAACCAGCTTATATGAGCCAGAGACAAACTTATCTTCTTTTGAGGAGTCATTGACACCTGTAATCATCAAGCTGCTTCCAAACCGTTTTGCTCGGTCAGCAGTAAGATTTTTCTTGGTTTCTGGCGTTTCAATGAGGTCATATCCAGTCAAATCTCCGATAGCGTTGATGCGTTTAACATAAGACTCGATGGCCTTATTTTCGGTGATTTTTTTGATATCCTCACCCTTGATATTCCCAGAACCACGTGGCGTTCCTTGATTGACGCGACGATTGATTTGCATGGAGAAGCTATTGGTGATATTTTTAAAGGTCTCCTGAGAAGCCTTGGCAGTAGCTCCCTTGATCGATAAGCCGACCAAACTCAAGCTCGCCATGAGGAGAATAATCAGGAAGATAACAATCGATTTGAAAAACTTCCTTGTAACATAGGCAAATGCGTTGTGTAACATAGGTTCCCTTTCTAGATTTGATTTAATAATTCTATCAAAACAAGCTCATCTTATTTTGTTGTATTGCGAGTTTCAGTCAGTTTCTTGTCCTTCAATTCAAGTGTAATATCTGACGCTTGTGCCACTTCTTTACTGTGGGTGACGACGATCACACATTTACCTGTTTTCTCGGCAAGTGATTTGAGCAGTTCGATAATATCTCCAGCAGTTTTAGGGTCCAGATTTCCTGTTGGCTCATCAGCTAGAATAACTGGAGCTTCTGAGACTAAACTGCGAGCGATGGCTACACGTTGCTGTTGACCACCTGATAACTGGAGAACGTTCCGCTTGATCTGACTTTCATCCAAACCAAGCTCAAGAAGTGTATCCTTGCTTGCTTTTTTGTTGACCAAGCGGATATTTTCCAGCGGAGAAAGATAATCTATCAAGTTATAATTTTGAAAGACCAGGGAAATATGGTGCATGCGATGGTATGAATACCCCTTGTTCCGAATGTCCTCTCCTTGGAAAAGGATAGAACCTTCAACAGGACTATCTAGACCAGCCAGTAGGGACAAGAGAGTGGATTTTCCTGCTCCTGACTCACCAATGATACTATAAAATTTTCCGGGTTCAAAATTATACTTGATCTGATATAAAACTGCTTCAGCAGTGTTCTTATAACGGTAGGTAACATCTTGCAATTGTAATAAAGTCATGATTTCTCCTTCTTAACTAATAGATGATAAAATTTCTTTCGGCGATTTTCTAAATAAGAATAGGAAACAAAGGGCTACTGATAAGCAACCAATCAGGAGCAGAAAGACATAGGATTCTGCAAAGGATAGGAGACTGGTTGATAGACCACTTGCTTTGGCCAGCGTGTCCTGTAAGGTTGCCTGATCTCCACTGGCTAGTACAGTTTGGAGTAGATAGGATGTGATGGCATTTCCTGCAACAAATGCTGGAAGCAAAGCTCCAAGAGATACCAAAACTACCTCTAAACAGAACTGGAGGAAGATTGAGATCTTGCTTTTTCCAAGTGCGAGTAGAATCCCCACTTCGTAGACCCTTTCTCTCAACCAGAGGGACAAGACCAAAATTAAGGCTCCTGCTCCTGCTATCAACATCCCATAAAGGAAGATGGTGAGGAAGGTTTGGAAGGTTGCCACTGAGTCTTTGATTTGCTCAAAGGCCTTGTTTTCCTTCTCGACTTGGTAGCCTTGACTTTCCAAAGCCAAGTTTTCCACCTGCTTCATGAGTCCGTCCATTTCCTTAGGATTTTCTACATAGAAGCGCGCTGCACTGACCTGCGGTTCACTATTTCCCAGAAGGGTTTGGCTACTTTCATAGTCTGTAAAGACCTGGTTTTCACTGAAGTCGGAAGACAAGCCTGTGAATTTCTCTTGTTTTTTACCAGAAAAGATGCCGACAATTTCAAACTCTACTGTTTGCCCCTTTCCAGCTTCGGACTGACCAGCATCCAAGCCAATCTTGTCGTGAAGCGAAAGACCATTCTTCTTGGCCAACTCTTCGTGGATGAGGATTTTCTTGGAGTCCCCTTTTTGAAGGTGTCGCCCTTCTTTTAGATTGAAAGCCGAACTGGTAAAGGTGACATCCTTGGATGAATCCTCGAGAGCCGTTAAGCTAACCAAGTTCTTGTCTGCAGCTGACAAATCATCACGTTCTACGCTCTGCTCACCACTCACCGCTTCCTTGTCTTTCAGTTTTGCGACCGTTTCGAGTTCAGGAGAGACATTCTCCAGTCCCTTAATCTTGCTCACGGATGCAAGGTCAGACAACTTGAAGGTCTGTCCATTTTCGATCTTTTTGATAGAAAAAGAAGTATTGAGTGATTTGTAAAGATTGCTTTCTACTGTTTTGTTGGACTTCATCAGAGTCAAACAGGCTGAAATTCCTGCTAAAAGGACAAATAAAATCAGAAATAAAATAAAACTTCTCAGTCGTTTTCTGCTGACATAAGCCCAAGCTCTTTGGATTGGATTCATTTGTCACCTCCATATTTGTAAGACTATTATAAAATCCAAATATGAAATGTTTATGAAATCGAAAAAACTTTTTGATTTATTTTTTGAAAAAAAGCTGGTATTTCTACCAGCTCCATTTTTATAACTTTATCCACTCAAAGCAAAGAAAATGCAGAAACTAAACCAGAGAGGATGTTGGCTGTGGCATGCATTAGCCAACTTGGTATAATTGATCCTCCTGCTTTCTTTTCATTAACAAAACCAAGATAAGCCGCTATTGCTCCAGTAAAAAATACAATGAAAAAAGTGACTTCCAAACTTACTACTGAAGCAAACAATACTCCATGAAGCAATCCAAAAGCGAAGGCCTGTATGGTATTTGCAAAGACAAACGGCATGTGATTTGCCATTCGTTTCAGTAGAAAACCTCTAAATAATAGCTCCTCTGGTAAAGATGTTTGCAAAATACTGTAAATTAGAATACTTGGTAAAGCCTTAGAACCCATAGCAGAAAAAGCCGAAGTGGCTGTTGCTAGACCACGAGTAAGAGGAAAGATAAGGATAGAAAAATAGTAAATAAGGAAAATCCCCCCACTATCCATAAAATCAGTTGTAAAGTTTTTACTCTTTTGATAGCTTTTAGCCCCATCCATTCCATAAATGGGACCTTCCCCCTCACAGTCAGAAACCACCAGATAGAAGGTAGTAAAATAATAAAGAGAATTTGAATAAAGGCGCTCATTATTCGTTGAAGTTCATTACCCATCGTAATCCTCCTTTACACTTTTGAAATACTCATTTCAAATACCAAACGACTATCTACTCCTCCTTTCCTAACTTATATATCCGCTTTAACTAAACCTATTAGTATCCATTACTCTATTATCTTTCGTATAAGAGTTTTTGCAGTTACTTTCTATCTATATTATAGCACCATTTAAAAGAAAAGAAAAAAACAAGAAAGGCAGACCTCACTTGTTGAATAATCACTATGCACACTAACAAAAAAGAGCTAGCAAAAGCCAACTCTTACCCTATGCGGAGAGAGGGACTTGAACCCTCACGACCTAAAGCGGTCACAGGATCCTTAGTCCTGCGCGTCTGCCAATTCCGCCATCCCCGCGTCGATTACCTAACTAGTATATCAACTTTCAAAATCTTTGTCAACACTTTTTTCAGATTTTTTTCATTTTTCCAAGGGAATCATTCTTTAATTTCAGACAGGTTTTCATCCAACAATTTGGCTCCCAGAGTGTTCTTAAAATGTCCAAGAGCAAACTGATGATTTTCTGGCCAGATAGAGGCAACCGCAGGCTTGACAACCTCGATTTGATAACCTAGATTATAAGCATCAATAGCCGTATGAAGAACACAAATATCCGTCAAAACACCTGTTAAGATAACAGTATCAACCCGACGTTCCCGCAAACGAATATCAAGATCCGTTCCTGAAAATGCTGAATAGTGACGCTTGTCCATCCAAAAGACGCGATTATCCGCCTCATGCTCAGCATAAAAGTCAGCTAGGGGACCATAGAGATTACGACCACTAGTTCCGATGATGTTGTGCGGTGGAAAGAGCTTGCTTTCTGGGTGGAATGTATCCTTCTCCTCATGGGCATCAATGGTGAAAAAGATATAGTCCCCACGTTCAAAAGCCAGTCTGGTTACCTGATCAATGGCTTTTGATATTGCTTGAGCAGGTGCTCCAGCAGTTAGCTTTCCATGGTCTGCTACGAAATCCTCTGTATAGTCAATCGAGATTAAAGCCTTTGCCATTAGTAGTCCCTCTTTTTCACTTCCTCAAAAATATCACCAATTAGAACTTTGAGATAAGTCCCCTTCATTCCGAGTGAACGGCTCTCAATAATTCCAGCCGACTCCAATTTACGAAGCGCATTGACAATCACTGAGCGCGTAATGCCAATACGATCTGCAATAACTGATGCAGTCAGCTGCCCTTCATTTCCATCCAATTCAGCTAAAATAGCTGATACGGCACGAAGTTCTGAATAGGAAAGGGTATTAACCGCCATGGTAACAGCAGTACGACGGCGAATATTTTTCTCATCCTCTTCACGTTGGAAGTTCAACAGTTGAATCCCTACCACCGTGCTCGCAATCTCGACAAGGATCAAATCTTCATCTTCAAATTTCTTATCATTGCGCCAAATGATCAACGAACCTAGGCGAATCCCTGACACATGAATCGGAGCAATGGTCGTCAAACCATCTGGAAAATCCGCACGGCTCTCTACAGGGAAAATGGTCAAATCATGTTCAACAGGAAGGTTGGCTTCCGTATCATAGATCATGTTTGCACCTTGAATATAATCATCTGGAAAAATCTTAGTTTGAAAAAACTGCTCTACACGATCTGTATTCGTTTTATAACGCATGAAGTAGCCTAAAAGGCGTCCCTTGCTATTCACAATACAAGCGTTACAATCAATAATATCTGCCAACTGGCGTGTAATCGCATTGTAAGGAAGTTCATCTTGAAGTTGCTCCTCTGAGCGTTTCAAAATAGAAGTAATTTTTCTTGTTTTTTCTAATAAGTGTGCCATTTTTTACCTCGCATTTAATCGCTACCATTATAACATAAAGAGCGTGAATTTTCAATTATTATCTGAAAATTGCTTATTTAATTGCAATTTTGAACAGCAAAAATATTTTAGAAAAAAGCGATTTTTTTATTGACATCCTATTTTATTTTTGATATTATAACATTATAAGAAGATGACATGGTAAATCCCTTTCCGTTTCACCTATCCTTTACTATCACCATCTTCTTTTACTATCGGTCTCCTTATATATAAAAGCGATTCACAGTGTGAATCGCTTTTTTCTATTTGTCTCCTTTGTTACGAATAACAAAGCCGGTTTTCTTTTCACTTGAAGTGTTGTGAGGTTTTTTATTGTCTTTATTACGGTAACGTCTGTCTTTATCAAAACGATCGTTTCCGCGGTTGCCTTTCTTGAAGTCATCACGGCGACCATTGCCACGGCGATCACGATCTCGACGGTCGTCTCCACGACGACCTCCTCGACCTCCCTTGCCTTTGCCACCAAAGCCATTACCTGATGGTTTAAATGGCAGTGGTTTTTCACGCGCAATCTCCACTTCAGGAAGGCTGTCTGGATCTTGGACTGTCAGACTCAAGATATACATTGCCAATTCTTCTGGACTAAATTCGGCAGCTAACTTACGAGCATCCTTAGCAAATTTCTCAAAGTTCCCACGGATTGCTTCGTCTGCAAAATCGCGTTCGATTTTCTTGAGAGCTACGTGTTTTTTTGCTTGGAAGGCTTCTTCTGCACTTGCAGGTTTGAGACCTTTCATGCGTTTCTTAGTTAAGTTTTCAATGATTTGGAGGTAGCCCATTTCATTTGGTGATACGAAAGTAATAGACTGACCTGACTTACCAGCACGACCTGTACGACCGATACGGTGAACATAACTTTCAGGATCTTGTGGAATATCGTAGTTGTAGACATGGGTCACACCTGAGATATCCAAACCACGTGCTGCCACGTCTGTCGCAACTAGAACATCAAGATTCCCATTTTTAAAATCACGAAGGACACGAAGGCGTTTATTTTGGTCCAAATCACCATGAATTCCTTCTGCACGGAAGCCACGAATTTTCAGTCCACGAGTCAATTCATCTACACGGCGTTTGGTACGACCAAATACGATAGCAAGTTCTGGTTGTTCCACATCCATAAGACGTGTCATGGTATCAAATTTCTCTTGTTCCTTGACACGGATATAGTACTGGTCCACCAGCTCTGTTGTCAATTCTTTGGCAGCAATCTTCACATGCTCAGGTTCTTTCATAAACTGAACACCGATACGTTTGATAGCATCTGGCATGGTTGCTGAAAAGAGTAAGGTTTGACGACTTTCAGGGACACGAGAGATAATAGCTTCGATGTCTTCAAGAAAGCCCATGTTGAGCATTTCGTCCGCTTCATCAAGGATGAGGGTTTCAATATCGTGCAATTTCAAAGCCTTGCGTTTGATCAAGTCCAAGAGACGACCTGGTGTTCCTACAACGATATGAGCACCCGACTTAAGGGCTTTGATTTGTTTTTCAATGCTTGAACCACCGTAAACTGAGCGAACTTTCACTCCCTTGCTACGACCAAAGCGGAAGAGTTCTTCTTGACTTTGAACAGCGAGTTCACGAGTTGGAGCGATGACCAAGGCTTGAATAGTTGCTTCTTCTGTACGGATTTTTTCAAGGGTTGGTAAGCCAAAGGCCGCGGTTTTCCCTGTACCAGTCTGGGCTTGACCGATAACGTCTTTCCCCTCAAGAGCCAATGGAATGGTCTGTTCTTGGATGGGACTTGCTTCTACAAATCCAGCTTTTTCAATCTCTGCTAGCAATTCAGCAGACAAGTTAAATTCATTAAATTTCACGTTTTTCTTCTTTCTAAAGGTGGTGCGAAGCCACCCTATAGGGCTTTAGTTTATACTTTTCTTTTCATGACGTATCTTCAACAAAAACGAGATACCGTGTTGCTTCTTTTCCACGAAAGAAAAGTACTGGTTTCTTTGCAACCTATCTAGTATAACACAAGAGCGGGGCAAAAGATAGTAGAATCTTTAAGGAAAATCATGTAAACGATTTTTCTATTTTTTGAACTTGATTCCCGAAAGCTTTCGTTAGACTATTTTAGTCCAATATTTTTTCCCGTAGCAGATTTGTGCAAAAGTTTTTTTCTTGTGCTAGAATTAAATCAAATAGGAGGATTTAAAAATGTTAACATACGATTTAATTGTCATTGGATTTGGTAAAGCCGGTAAGACTTTGGCTGCTAAGATGAATGCGGCTGGAAAAAAAGTTGCTGTCATCGAGCGCAGTAAAGCGATGTATGGTGGTACTTGCATTAATATTGCTTGTATCCCAACCAAGACTATGATTGTAGCGGCTGAAAAGGGCTGGTCATTTGACGATACCATGAAAGAGCGTGGTGCGGTGACTGGTCGTCTTAACGCTAAAAATTATAAAATGTTGGCCGATAATGGCGTTGATGTCATTGATGCAGAGGCACATTTCGTGTCAAATAAGGTGATCGAGATCCAGGCTGGTGACGAAAAACAAGAAATGACTGCTGAAACAATCGTCATCAACACTGGCGCTGTTTCAAACGTCTTGCCAATTCCTGGACTTGCTACAAGTAAAAATGTCTTTGACTCAACAGGTATCCAAAACTTGGACAAATTGCCTGAAAAACTTGGAGTCCTTGGTGGTGGAAACATCGGTCTTGAATTTGCTGGACTCTACAACAAACTTGGTAGCAAAGTCACAGTCCTAGATGCCTTGGATACTTTCCTACCTCGTGCAGAGCCTTCCATTGCAGCTCTTGCTAAACAATATATGGAAGAAGACGGCATTGAATTGCTTCAAAACATCCGTACTACTGAAATCAAAAACGACGGTGACCAAGTTCTTGTCGTAACTGAAAATGAAACCTACCGTTTCGACGCCCTTCTCTACGCAACTGGACGTAAGCCAAACGTAGAACCACTTCAACTTGAAAATACCGATATTCAACTAACTGAACGCGGTGCTATTAAAGTAGACAAACACTGTCAAACAAACGTTCCTGGTGTCTTTGCAGTTGGAGACGTCAACGGTGGACCTCAATTTACCTACATTTCACTTGATGACTTCCGTGTTGTCTACAGCTATCTTGCTGGAGATGGCAGCTACACTCTTGAAGACCGTCTCAATGTACCAAACACCATGTTCATCACACCTGCACTTTCACAAGTTGGTTTGACAGAAAGCCAAGCAGCTGATTTGAAACTTCCATACGCTGTGAAGGAAATTCCTGTTGCAGCAATGCCTCGTGGTCACGTAAATGGCGACCTTCGCGGAGCCTTCAAAGCTGTTGTCAATACTGAAACAAAAGAAATTCTCGGAGCAAGCATCTTCTCAGAAGGCTCTCAAGAAATCATCAACATCATCACTGTTGCGATGGACAACAAGATCCCTTACACTTACTTCACAAAACAAATCTTCACTCACCCAACCTTGGCTGAGAACTTGAATGACTTGTTTGCGATTTAAGATTTCAAATATTCTACACAAGACAAGTATCCATTTTGGTGCTTGTCTTTTTCTATCCAGTCCATAGTTTCCTTACAAGATTATTTGTGCTTTTAGCTGTAAAAGCTTATAATATAGGTGTAGGATGTTGTCTTCATTTTCTGTTCAAAAAGGAGGCTAGTCACATGGGAAAGCAAGTTAAATCACCAAAACACTCTCCTTTTTCCTTTCTAGCCAAAGGAAAAAGTACGGCTATGAAAACACTGGTTTTCTGTGTTAGTACAGTCTTCATTTTTCTCCTACTTTTCTGGATGCTTTTTCGCTTGATTTCACCTCAAAAACAGCAATTCACAGTCAATCAAGCTGCTGATTTTTACCTTGTTAATTCGAAATCCATTCAAAGTTATCAGTTGCAAAACGATCAGTTTCAGCTCATGAAAACTGAGGACGTCTCCATTGCAGAAGATGTCAATTTCTGGTTTCCTCAGGGACGGTTTGACAATCGCTATCTCGTCTTTTCATCTGGAAATACCAGAGGGAAAGCATCCACTCAGAACATCGTATCCCTTGACTTTCAGACAGGGGACATCCGGAAAACTTCAACTCCCTTCTATGCTTATTCGGGAGCTGGAGTATCAGACAAGTTCTTCTACACAGGCCAAACTACAACTGAGGATGGAGTGCTCAGTATGTTTGACATATCAGGAAAGCTGATTACTCAGAAAACATTCTCCGAATCCACTTCCTTTCCAATCCAGTTTCATGGAAGAAGGAATCGCCTCTACCTCGGTCTGGGATTTCACGATGAGTCTCGTCAACGACCCGCTTTAGTGTTTGATGGATATTTAGTTGAATTGGACGAAAATGACCAACTAAAGGAATTGTCTCGCACACCTCTGACAAGCGAAGGAAAGATCGTTGAAATGTTGACTTCTTCTGAATTAATCGGTGACAATTATTACAGTAGCGTTGCTTATACTCGAAATACAGAAACTTTCTCCAAAGATCCAGACAATCGCATACTTGTCATGAACTTGTCTAGTAAGGAAAAGCACTTCATCAAGCTACCAGAGGACAACCCAAATCTTCTTTATAAAACACCGAAAGAAGACCGATTGATTGTAAAACATGAGGCGGATGGAAATGATCGCTGTGCCTTATCTATTGTCAATCTCTCTGATGAATCTAGCTATCTGATTAATGTCAGAAAAGATTTGCCTGATTCTACAGAAGAGATAATACACATCGATACAAGTTTGACAAACAAGATATTGGTCGTAACCAATCAACATTTGTTATTGTATTCTTTAGAAAATGGCCAACTTCTAACTAAAACAAAACTGGAACTGAAACAAAACGACTTCCCAATCGCAACTTGGTTTCAGAACTAATCACTCACAGCCCTCTTTGGGCTGTTTTTGTTTCTGCGAAATCTCAAATCTATCTTTTCTCTCTTTTATGATATAATAGAAACATGAAATTAAAAACTACTTTGGGCCTCCTAGCTGGGCGTTCTTCTCACTTCATCTTGAGCCGTCTTGGCCGAGGAAGTACGCTCCCAGGAAAACTCGCCCTTCAATTCGATAAAGATATTTTACAAAACCTAGCTAAGAACTACGAGATTGTCGTGGTCACTGGAACCAACGGGAAAACCCTGACAACTGCCCTCACTGTCGGCATTTTAAAAGAGGTTTATGGTCGGGTTCTGACTAATCAAAGCGGTGCCAATATGATTACAGGGATTACGACAACCTTCTTGACGGCCAAATCCTCTAAAACTGGAAAAAATATTGCAGTCCTTGAAATTGACGAAGCCAGTCTTTCTCGTATCTGTGACTATATCCATCCTAGCCTTTTTGTCATCACTAATATCTTCCGTGACCAGATGGACCGCTATGGTGAGATTTACACGACTTATAAGATGATTTTGGATGCCATTCGTAAGGTGCCTACGGCTACTGTTCTCCTCAATGGTGACAGTCCACTTTTCTACAAGCCAGCTATTCCAAACCCAGTACAGTATTTTGGTTTTGACTTAGAAAAAGGGCCAGCCAAACTGGCTCACTACAATACCGAAGGTATTCTCTGCCCCGACTGTCAAGGCATCCTCAAATATGAACACAATACCTATGCCAACTTGGGGGCCTATATCTGTGAAAATTGTGGTTGCAAACGTCCTGACTTGGACTACCGTCTGACAGACTTGGTTGAGTTGACCAACAATCGCTCTCGCTTTGTCATCGACGGCCAAGAATACAGTATTCAAATCGGTGGACTTTACAACATCTACAATGCGCTAGCTGCGGTTGCCATTGCTCGATTCCTCGGTGCAGATTCACAACGGATCAAACAAGGATTTGACAAGAGTCGCGCTGTCTTTGGACGCCAAGAAACCTTCCAAATCGGTGATAAGGAATGCACCCTTGTCTTGATTAAAAATCCAGTCGGTGCAACTCAAGCTATCGAGATGATCAAACTAGCGCCTTATCCATTTAGCCTATCTGTCCTTCTCAATGCCAACTATGCTGACGGAATAGATACTAGCTGGATCTGGGATGCTGACTTTGAACAAATCACTGACATGGACATTCCTGAAATCAACGCTGGCGGTGTTCGTCATTCTGAAATCGCACGTCGCCTTCGGGTGACTGGCTATCCAGCTGAGAAAATCACTGAAACAAGCAATCTGGAGCAAGTTATCAAGACCATTGAGAACCAAGACTGCAAACATGCCTATATCCTGGCTACCTATACTGCTATGCTGGAATTCCGCGAACTGCTGGCTAGTCGTCAGATTGTTAGAAAGGAGATGAACTAATGGTTTATACTTCACTTTCCTCAAAAGCTGGCAACTACCCTTATCAGCTCAACATCGCCCACCTCTATGGAAACCTCATGAATACCTATGGAGACAATGGAAACATCCTTATGCTCAAGTATGTGGCTGAAAAGCTGGGGGCTCATGTAACGGTTGACATCGTTTCTCTCCATGATGTCTTTGACGAAAATCACTACGATATCGCCTTTTTCGGTGGCGGTCAAGACTTTGAACAAAGTATTATCGCAGGAGACCTACCTGCTAAAAAAGAGAGCATTGACAACTACATTCAAAACGACGGTGTAGTTCTGGCTATCTGCGGTGGTTTCCAACTATTGGGGCAATATTATGTTGAAGCCTCAGGCAAGCGCATCCAAGGTCTAGGGGTCATGGGTCACTACACCCTCAACCAGACCAATAACCGCTTTATCGGCGACATCAAGATTCACAATGACGAATTCGATGAGACCTACTATGGCTTTGAAAATCACCAGGGACGTACCTTCCTCTCAGATGACCAAAAACCACTGGGTCAGGTTGTCTATGGAAATGGAAACAACGAAGAAAAGGTCGGCGAAGGGGTTCATTATAAGAATGTCTTTGGTTCCTACTTCCACGGACCTATCCTCTCTCGTAATGCCAATCTTGCTTATCGCCTAGTCACTACTGCTCTCAAGAAAAAATACGGTCAGGACATCCAACTCCCTGCCTATGAGGATATTCTCAGTCAAGAAATCGCTGAAGAATACAGCGACGTGAAAAGCAAGGCTGACTTTTCTTAAACTAAGGAAAATTAGATAAAAGAACTCCACTATCTTGTCGGAGTTCTTTTTGCCTGTTCTTTTACCCTTCTCTCTTGCATTTTCTCTCTTTTTTTGCCAAAATAGAGAGGTAGAAAGAAGGTAGCATATGTCTAAATTACAACAAATCGTAACATATCTTGAATCAGAAAAACTAGACGTCGCTGTCGTATCTGACCCCGTCACTATTAATTACCTCACTGGTTTTTACAGTGATCCCCATGAACGCCAAATGTTCCTCTTTGTCCTAGCGGACCGGGAACCTCTCCTTTTTGTCCCAGCCCTCGAAGTGGAGCGTGCAAGCAGCACTGTTTCCTTCCCAGTAGTGGGCTATGTGGATTCTGAAAATCCATGGCAAAAAATCAAAAATGCCTTGCCACAGCACGACTTCAAACGTGTTGCTGTTGAGTTTGACAATCTCATCTTAACCAAATACCATGGTTTGAAAGCAGTCTTTGAAACTGCTGAGTTTGAAAACCTCACTCCTCGCATCCAACGCATGCGCCTCATCAAATCAGCTGATGAAGTGCAAAAAATGATGGTTGCAGGTCTCTATGCTGATAAAGCTGTAAAAGTTGGTTTTGACAATATCTCTCTTGATAAAACAGAGACAGATATCATCGCCCAAATCGACTTCGCCTTAAAACGTGAAGGCTATGAAATGAGTTTTGATACCATGGTCTTGACTGGTGACAATGCTGCAAATCCACACGGAATTCCTGGTGCAAACAAGGTCGAAAAAGACGCCCTTCTCCTCTTTGACCTCGGTGTTATGGTCAATGGCTACGCATCAGATATGACTCGTACAGTCGCTGTTGGCAAACCAGACCAATTCAAGAAAGATATTTACAACTTGACCCTTGAAGCCCAACAAGCTGCTCTTGACTTTATCAAACCTGGTGTGACTGCTCATGAAGTAGACCGCACTGCCCGTGAAGTCATCGAAAAAGCTGGTTACGGTGAGTACTTCAACCACCGTCTCGGTCACGGTATCGGTATGGATGTCCACGAATTCCCATCTATCATGGAAGGAAACGACATGGTCATCGAAGAAGGCATGTGCTTCTCTGTTGAACCAGGTATCTATATCCCTGGTAAAGTCGGCGTTCGTATCGAAGACTGCGGTGTTGTTACCAAGGATGGCTTTGACCTCTTTACAAGCACTAGCAAAGACTTGCTTTATTTTGATTAATATTCATCTAATACTCAATGAAAATCAAAGAGCAAACTAGGAAACTAGCCGCAGGCTGTACTTGAGTACGGCAAGGCGACGTTGACGCGGTTTGAATTTGATTTTCGAAGAGTATAAAATTTTCCCACAATAAAACGCATAGTATCAAGCTTTCAACACTTGATATTATGCGTTTTTCTGATTTTTAGAACTTTTCTCCAGCCGCTTTACTTAATTTTCTTAATACTTTGACTAAGCACAAACCCTACAACCATTCCCACGATATTTTGCAGGAAGTTTGGTAGAATTTCTGGTAGGGCTGCTGACCATCCATTCATCAAAGTTGAACCCAAGGCGTAGCCTCCTACCATCGCAATAGTAGCTAAGATAAGGCCTAGCCATTGCCATTTTCCTTTAAATCCTGCGAAAAATCCCTGCAAGCCATGGTTGATCAGGCTAAAGAACATCCACTGTGGATAGCCTGATAAGAGGTCAATCAAGAAACCTGCTAGTCCTCCAACGACAGCCCCCTCTTTACTGCCAAAGTAGAAGGCTGCAAAGAAGATACCCGCATCTAATAGAGTTAGAATACCTGTTGGTGTTGGAATCTTTAAGAAATAACCTAGAACCACAGAAAGGGCGGTTAATAGAGATACAAGGGCGATTTTATTTGTTTTTGTTTGCTTCATATTATCTTACTCCATATTGATCTGCTTGTGCAATAGCACGGTAAACGAAAGCTTTAGAACTTTCTACTGCTGGTAAAAGTTCATCCCCTTTAACCAAGTGACTGGCAATGCTTGAAGCAAAGGTACAACCTGCGCCAGCATTTTGGCCTTGAATGACTGGATTTTCTAGAACTGTAAAATTTTGCCCATCATAAAAGACATCTACAGCCTTGTCCTGACTAAGGCGATTGCCTCCCTTGATAATGACTGCTGGTGCTCCTAAATCATGCAATTTCTGTGCTGCAACTTTCATATCTTCCAAGGTTTTGATCTCTTGACCCGCTAATAATTCTGCTTCTGGGAGATTAGGCGTAATCACACTGACATGAGGGAAAAAGCGAATCAACTCTTGACAGAGTTGGCTGACCGCTACATCATGCGTTTCCTTGCAGACCAAGACGGGGTCCAATACCACAGGCACTCCCGTTCGTCGCTTGATAAAGTCAAGTGCCTTCTCCGCAACGCTAACAGTCGGCAAAAGACCAATCTTAATCCCTGCAAACTCGACATCACGCAAGCTATTCAACTCATGTTGAAAAATAACGTCGTCTGTTGGGAAGACCTCAAAACCCTTTTCGGTCAAGGCCGTCAGACAAGTTACAGCTACAAAGCCATGCAAGCCATTCAAGGTATAGGTAGCAAGATCGGCTGATAGACCACCTCCACTAAAAATATCATTCCCAGAAAGGGCTAAAATACGATTATTCTTCATATCGAATCTCCTTTAAATACAAGCCATTTGGTGCAGCCGTTGGACCTGCAAGCTGTCTGTCTTTTTTTTCCAAGATCAAGTCAATCTGCTCAACTGGCATTCGATTATTTCCGATTTTGAGCAGCGTCCCCACCATATTGCGAATCTGCTTATACAAGAAACCATTTCCTGAAAAGCTAAAGGTCAAAAATTGGCCTGTCTCATCGACTGTTAAACTCGCTTCTGTAATGGTCCGAATCTTGTTCTCTACACTGGTTCCAGATGCTGTAAAACCGGTGAAATCGTGGGTTCCCTCTAGCTTTTTGATTGCCATCTGCATCCGTTCCACATCGAGGGGATAGGGAAAGTGAGTAGCATAGTGACGACGCATAGGATTCTTAGGCCGCCCTCTATCCACGATAAACTCATAGGTCTTGCTATGCTTGGCGTAACGACAATGAAAGTCATCCGCCACAAGCTCCATTGAAATCACATCGATATCTTCAGGAGACTGGGTATCCAGAGCAAAACGGAGTTTTTCCTCATCCATCTGATAGGGCAAATCAAAATGAATGACCTGTCCCAGAGCATGAACCCCACTATCCGTTCTACCAGCACCGTGAACAATGATGGCTTGCCCCTTATTGAGTCTCGTTAAGGTTTTTTCGATTTCCTCTTGAACGCTCCGCGCATGAGGCTGGCGCTGAAAACCAGCAAAGGCATACCCGTCATAGGAAATGATTGCTTTATATCTTGTCATAACTTCTATTTTATCAGGAAATAAAAGTGTAAACAAGTTTAAAAACCGATAATTGTCTGGGTACAAAATTCCAAAAAAGAAAAGCTTAGGAAACCAATCCTAAGCTCTCTTTTGAAGTGCGTACATAACAAAGATAGAAGTGACAATCAACCAGCATCCTAGAATGGTGAAGACCAACATACCGTTTTGAGTAACAAAGCCAATCGCCCCAAGAATGAAAGGTGTTGTAAAGGCTCCAAAGCTGCATCCTAGCACTGCAAAAGATGTTGCCTGATTAAGGAGCTTGGCTGGGATTCTTTCAGAAAGAAGCTGAAAGACAGTGGTCAAGGCCACACTGTAAGAAAAACCTGCCACAACACTTCCAACTACCATCACACCCAATAACGGAGACAAGGCAATCACAATCTGCCCCAATCCAAAGGTGATACCTGACCAAAGGAGCAACCTTTCTTTAAACAGAGAGATAAAGAAAGAAAAACTCACACCTGCCAAGATACCAATCAACTGCATGATACTTAAAACCAAACTCGATAACTGGGCATCCCCTAGACCTCTTTCCACCATCAGACTAGGAATACGAATGGTGATAGCTGTGTTGGTACAGACAACAACTGCTGCTTCGACAGCCAATAGAAAAATTAAGCCTTTCATCTGTCCTGTCAAACGAGTTGTTTCAGCCTCTTTTTTCTTTGTTTCTTTCTTTTCTTTTCCATAAGGGACAAAGAGCAGATAAAGGATCAATACTAAAAATCCCGCACTGTAGGCCAAGAAGGTCACTGTCCATCCCAAGGATAAGAGTTGACCTACCACTAGAGTCAAAATCGACGCCCCGACAACTTCCGCTGATCCGCGGAGACCCAGCATCTGGATCCGTGTCTTTCCATGATAGCGTTCGCTGATGATGGAAATAGCCTTGGCATTGATCATCCCAACACCCAAGCCAAATAAAATCCGCATAGCAAAGACAAAATTATAATCCTGATACCAGAAGGGAGCTGTTCCACCGATAGAGAGGATGAGAAGTCCCAGACTAATCTGAAGACGCTCAGGAAGCAAACGCTCCAAAAACCCATTTAAAACCAGCATAATCATGATTCCAAAAGAAGGGAGACTGATCAGGAGCTCGATTTGTTCTTTGGGGTAGCCTTGATAGTAGTCAAACATGGCTGGCAGAGCACTTGAGATGGAAAAGGAGGTAATCAAAACGAGGGAGAGGGCCAAAATACTAGCCCGTTCTAAAAATTGTTTCATGAATTTTCTTTCTGTATATTTCTCACTGTTGATCCTTTTAAAAGGAAGATGGCAAGAAAAGAAGGAGCCCGATTGAACTAAAGACTCCGTCCTAACTTTCCTAATAGGAAGACTATTTTCGCTTGATTTGCTTGATCAGATAGAAGATAAAGCCTGCAACCATATACGCCGCAAAAATGATCAAACACCATTTGATAACCACGTCCCAACCCTTGTTCACATTTAAAAAGAAATAAGGGAAGGGATTGTCCTTGGAATTCGGAATATTGAGTTTTAAGACCAGGCCGTTAAACAAGGCAAAAATCATATAAACTAAGGGCAAGATGGTCCACAAGACTGGATCCCAGATCTTGTATTGACCCCGTTTATCAAAGAAGAGGGTGTCGGCTAAAAACCAGAGTGGAACGATATAGTGGCAAAGGAAATTTTCCACACGGTAAAAGTCTGTCGCGATCGGAGCAAGCATAAAATGGTAAATCACACAGGTAATCATGATACTCATGGTAACGCCACCCTTGAGACGAAGCAAGGTCGGACTTTGCCAATTTTCACCTGAACGGCTCATCACACGGAGCAGATAGCCCGTGAAAATCGTTACCAAAAGATTGGACAATACTGTGTAGTAAAGGAGCATACCAAAACCACCATGCTTGGTGATCTCTAAATAAACTCCTGTAAATGCCGCTAAGAACAAGAGCACACGACTATAAAAGATAAATTTGTAGTTCGTTTTCATAGCTAGATTTTCTTAACAAACTCTGACTTCAATTTCATAGCTCCAAAACCATCAATCTTACAGTCGATGTTGTGGTCACCTTCTACGATACGGATATTTTTAACACGAGTTCCTTGTTTCAAATCCTTTGGTGCACCTTTTACTTTCAAGTCCTTGATAAGGGTCACAGTATCGCCGTCAGCCAGTTTATTTCCATTGGCATCGATAGCAACTACACCTTCTTCTACTTCTGCAACTTCTGCAGGATTCCATTCATAGGCACACTCTGGGCAGACCAAGAGATTTCCATCTTCGTAGACATATTCTGAATTACATTTTGGGCAATTTGGTAAGTTGTTCATAGGTTCTCCTTATAACATTTCACTATTCTTTGAAAATCAAAATTTCTCGAACAGCAACTATTATACCGTAAAATCCTACATTTGACAATGAATCCTAAGTCCAGCAAATAAAAAATCATGCAACTTTTCACAGTTACATGACTTTTAAAAGATGATTGGTCATGGGTACAAATCTAGCACCACATGATAAAAGGGGTAGCAACTATATCTTACAAACCAGGAGCTTGTCCAAGTTCTGCTGCAAGCATCCAAACTGTTTTCTCAAGTTCAGCCTTAGCCCCAACAAAGATATCGTTTGTAACATCATCACCTTCTTCGTCAGTTACATCCAAAGCTTTTTGGAAAAGAGTGATGAGGTAGCGATAAATCGCTAGAACACGTTCCAAGCTATCTTCAACGTTACGGAATTCTCCTTCTTCTTCTTCGATTTCACTGTGTTGAAGGAACTCTGTCAAAGTTGAGTAAGGTTTTCCACCAAGGGTGATCAAACGTTCACTGATTTCGTCAAGATAGCCATCAAGACTGTCCATGTATTCATCCATTTTTGGATGCCAAACGAGGAAGCCACGACCACGCATATACCAGTGAACTTGGTGAAGGGCAATGTGAGCCACATACAAGTCCGCTACTGCTTGATTCAATACTTCCTTTGTTTTTGCCAATGCCACTGGCGCTACTTTAGATAATGTTGTAACGTCTTTTACTGCTTCTTTTACTGCTTCTTTTTTCAATTCAACCATATTTCTTACCTCTTTTCATTTTTTTGTAACCATCCTATTAATGGTTACAATATAAGTATACTACTACCATAAAACGATAGCAAGAAAAGTGTACTATCTGAGAAAAGTTGCAATAGACTGATAATTTAAGAAAATTTAGCTTAATTTTCTTAGCTGACTTGATCAGATTTGCTCGAAAATTGGCTTTGATACAGGTCATAATAAAAACCTTTTGCTTGGAGCAAGCTTTCATGATTTCCCTGCTCAATAATCTGTCCATCCTTAAGAACGAGAATCTTATCTGCTTCTTGAATGGTAGAGAGACGGTGGGCGATGACAAAGCTGGTTCTTCCCTTCATCAAGCGTTTCATAGCTTTTTGAATCAAGAGTTCCAAACGGGTGTCAACAGAGGAAGTCGCTTCATCCAGAATGAGAATTTTAGGATTGGCTAGGAGAGCACGCGCGATGGTCAAGAGTTGTTTTTGCCCGAGGGAAATATTGCTCGACTCTTGGTTCATCTCCATGTTGTAACCACCAGGAAGAGTTCGGATAAAGTGGTCTACATTTGCTGCTTTGGCAGCTTCTATTATTTCCTCGTCACTGGCGTCAAGATTTCCAAAACGTAGGTTTTCTTTGATCGTACCTTCATATAGCCAAGCATCCTGCAAGACCATCCCAAACTGCCGGCGATAGTCTTGACGTGACAACTGGCGAATATCCTGCCCGTCAACCAAGATTGCACCTGCTGTGACATCGTAAAAGCGCATAAGCAGATTGATCAAGGTCGTCTTACCAGCTCCAGTAGGACCAACAATCGCCACCATCTCTCCCGGTTGAACTTCTAGATTAAAGTCTCGAATCAATGGTTTGTTTTCAACATACTGGAAGTCAACATGTTGGAAGGTCACCTGACCTGTTAAGGGTTCAAGGATTTCGAGTTCTTCTCCCTTGACTTCCTCTGTCTCATCCAAGATATCGAAGATGCGGTCTAGCGAAGACTTGGCACTTTGCATTTGACCCGCAAGTTGTGTGATGTTTTGGATAGGCTGGCTGACCTGCCAAACGTACTGAACAAAGGCCTGCATATTCCCCACTGTCAAGCGACCCGCAATCACTTGCAAACCACCAAGAACTGCAACGATCAGATAGGTCAAGTCCGATACAGCATGAAGGGCTGGCATCATGAGCCCAGAGATAAAGCTGGCTTTAAAGCCAACACGTTGGAGGTCGTCTGTAATCTTAGAAAATTCTTTATGAGAAGTTTCCTCACGACCATAGAGCTTCAAGACATTAAAACCTGTGAGATTTTCCTGCACATAGCCATTCATCCGTCCTAAAATAGCTGCCTGTTCTTTAAAATAAGGCTGAGAACGTTTCAGGATACTTCTTGCACCGAAATAGGTCACTGGAATGGATAGAATCACCACTATAGCCAGTTGAAAGTTCAAGTATAAAACCATTCCCATGACGAGAACAATCGTCAAAACGGCATTTACAATTTGGAGAAAAGACTGTTGAAGAGCATTAGACACTGTCTCAACGTCACTGGTAAAGCGCCCCAACAAATCACCAAATTGGTGTTTGTCAAAGAAAGATACTGGGATACGATTGATTTTCTCGGTCATTTCATTTCGCAGATCCTGGGTCATAGACTGGACCGCATTGGTCATGAAATAGTTGGAATAATAAGAACCAAGTTCATACAAGAGACCTCTAAAAAGGTAAATGATTAAAACAGTTCCGATGTAGCCAGTATTGATGCTAGCACCTGAAAGGCCATTAGCCATATCTAAGAGATTCTTTGTCAACTCCGTAATGGCTAACCCCAAGACAAAAGGCTCCAAGACACTCATGACTACGCTTAAAACTTTTAGAAAAACCGCAAAAAAGACAGAAAAACGGTAGGCTTTCAAATAGCTCCTCAAACGAGCCAAACTAGATTGTGTTTTCATATTTCCTCCTATTCCTCTGTTAGAGATGCATTTTTCAACTGCGACTCAGCAATCTCACGATAGATGGCATTGGTCTCCATCAATTCTTCATGTCGACCACGACCCACGATTTCACCCTTATCCAGAACGATGATCTGGTCCGCATCCATGATGGTTCCGACACGTTGAGCAACAATTAAAACCGTTGCATTCTGTGTTACTTCCTTGAGACGACGGCGCAAAATGGCATCCGTACGATAATCCAAGGCTGAGAAAGAATCGTCAAAAATATAGATATCAGGATTCTTTATAACCGCTCTTGCAATTGAGAGACGTTGTTTCTGTCCTCCAGAAAGGTTGCTCCCACCTTCAGCTAGATGGGTCGCAAAGCCTTCTTCTCGGCTTTCGATAAAATCTTTGGCTTGCGCCACATCCGCTGCCTGATGTAGGTCTTTGTGACTAGCATCTTCCTTCCCATAGCGGATATTTTCAGCGATAGTTCCTGTAAAGAGCAAGGCCTTCTGCGGGATAAAACCAATCTTTTGACGAAGAGACTTGAGGCGATAATCCCTCACATCGACACCATCAACCTTGATTTTCCCAAGCGTGACATCGTAAAAACGAGGAATCAATTGTACAAGAGAGGACTTGCCCGACCCGGTTGATCCGATAAAGGCAATGGTTTCACCTGGTTTAGCGCTGAAAGAAATGTTATGCAAAACAGGATTTTCCGTCTCGCCAGGATAGGCAAAGGTGACATTTTCAAATTCCAAATATCCGTGGGTTGCTGTCTCTCTGACTCCTCCTTCATTGGGATCAATAGAAATCGGCATATCCATGACTTCTTTCAAACGTTCACTCGAAACGGCTGTACGAGGATACATGGTGAAGAGATTGGATAGGAAAAGGAAGGACAAGAGGGCGTGGAAACTATATTCGATAAAGGCTACTAGGTCCCCAATTTGCAAGCTTCCTTGTTTGATAGGGTCCAGAGCAAACCAGACAATGGCTACAATCATGGCAATGATAATTTGAACAAACAAGGGTTCTGTCAAGCCAGTTAGTTTAAACAGACGATTGGAATTAGCTGCATAGACTGCATTTTGTCCTGCAAAACGTTCCTCTTGAAACTCCTCACGGGCAAAGGCACGAATGACACGGAGTCCCATCAGATTTTCCCTGGCATATTGGTTTATCTTATCTAAGGTAGCCTGCTGTTTCTCTGATAATGGTCGAGTCTTGACCGCTACATAAATGACCACCACGGCTAAGAAAGGTACTGCAAAGGCCACTATCCAGGCTAATGACGGACTGGTCAGGAAGATCATTAAGATACTAGACAGCATCATCATGGGGGTGATGACACCCAGTTTTAAGGTCTGTTCTGCAAACTGCATGAGAACAAAGGCATCACTGGTAATGCGAGTAACCAGTGAAGACACTCCAATCTTTTCATATTCGTGATGAGAATACTCTTGTAATTTGGCATAGAGATCATCCCTCATATCCTTGACCATATTGGTCGTCAGCTTACTAGCAGCGTAGGCTAAGACTATACGCCCCAAGGTTCCACATAGGATAATCACCAGCATAATTGCAGCCCAAACATACAATTGCTGTTCATTCCCTTTATTCACACCTTCATCAATCATCCGAGCCAGAACAGTTGGCAGCCCAAGATTGACAATAACAAAGAAAACCGCTCCAAAGAAATCCAAGAATAACCACTTGGGATATTTTTTCAAATAAGACCAAATATAGAGCATAACTCCCCCCTTTCATAACCTTTTGATATAGAAAAGAGCGCGCATCTGCACGCCTTTCTTTCCCTAAGGAACTTTCCTAGTCTAGAAAAATCCCTCTTTCACAAGAATGCTCCAAGTAAAAATAAGACAGGCAGTCAAAGTCACTCAGTACTTTTAACTGTCTGTCTAGAATGAGCTAGATTATTTTACAAAATCAAGCAATGCCAAGAAGCTTTCAGCTTCAAGTGACGCACCACCAACAAGGGCACCGTCAACGTCTGGGCAAGCCATGTATGAAGCAACGTTTTCAGGTTTAACAGAACCACCGTATTGAACACGAACTTTGTCCGCAACTTCTTGACCGAAGTCGGCAGCTACAACGTCACGAACAACTTTACACATTTTTTGTGCATCGTCTTGTGAAGCTGATTTACCAGTACCGATAGCCCAGATTGGCTCGTAAGCGATAACTGTTGAAGCAACTTGTTCAGCTGTCAAGCCAGCCAATGCAGCAGATACTTGAGCACCTACGAATTCAGCCGCTTTACCAGCTTCGTAAGTTTCAAGTGACTCACCACAACAGATGATTGGAAGCATACCGTTTGCAAAGATTGCTTTTGCTTTTTTGTTGATATCTTCGTCAGTTTCATGGAAGTAGTCACGACGTTCTGAGTGACCGATCACAACGTAGTCTGTACCGATTTCTTTCAAAACTTGTGGGCTAGTTTCACCAGTGAACGCACCTGCATTTTCAAAGTAGCAGTTTTGAGCAGCAACTTTAAGGTTTGAACCTTTAGCAGCAGCAAGAACAGCTGTCAAATCAACTGCAGGAGCTGCGATACCTGCTTCAACAAGGTCTGATGAAGGAAGTTTTGATGCAACGGCTTCAACGAATGCTTTTGCTTCTTCTGGATTTTTGTTCATTTTCCAGTTACCAGCGATAAATGGTTTACGTGACATTTCACATACCTCTTTTTTCATTTTATTCACTATTATTCTATCATATTTATAAGGAGCTTGCAAACCTTACTCTAATTTTCAAGATTTTTCAAGCAACTAATCTTGCCACAAATTCATAGCATCGAGGAAATCAGCTGAAGCCTGAACTTGTTTGGGATTGTTCGCTTCTCGCTCTGCTCGTTTGGCCTCCACCTGAGCCACAGACTGGATACCTTCATGGCGCCAGTTACGAAGGATTGCCTGAATGTACTTCCAGTTTGGTTTGCCATTAAAAACCGCCTCTCGGAGAGCTTCCTTGATCAAATCCGCCTTGATTCCATCTTCTTTGACAGTCTTGGAAAGATCTTCGATTTCAAATGGTGTTAACAAGCGCCCCAATTCCTGCTGAAAGGTTTCAACCAGATCCTTCAATTGATTTTTGGAGTTTGGGGCAGTTGTAGCTGGAGCTTGGGTATCTAGCAAGCTATCCAAGCGTTCAAAAGCCAGACTAGCATCAAAAATCAGCTCAATTTCCCCATTTAGTTCAATGGTCCGATATTGTAGCAAACCATTTTCAGTCAAATTCGAAATGGATTGGTTGACATCTGCCACTTCTTTCCCAATGATTTCAGCTATTTGGCTAGGCGAAACATCTCCTAAGGCTGTGGTATTTTGTAAATAGAAAAATTGCCAGACGAGAAAATCTTCGCTGGAAGGAAAGAGTTCCTTAAAATGCAAGAGCAGGGCACTTGGTAAAACCAAGTTCCCTGATTTAAAAGCGTCAAAATATGTCATAATTCCTCTTATAAATATCCAAATGCAGCCGCATCATCCTCTACCTTTCTCCAGTCAAAAGGGGTTTCTTGATAAACTGCATAGTTTACCCAATTGCTGAAAAAGAGGGCAGCTGATGAAGACCAACAAAGACAGGGCGTCTCATTTACATCATCATTTTTAAAGTAGTTCTCTGGGATATGAGGATCGAGTCCCGCCTCATAATCACGAAAATACTCTCTTGCCAAAGTGTCACGATCATACTCCAAATGACCAAAACTATAAATCTCACGCAAATCTCGACTAGCTAAGATAGAAACCCCAACCTCAGGACCTTCTGATAGAATCTCAAGATTGGTCTTGTTTAAGATCTCTTCTTTTAAAATCTCAGTATGACGAGAATGAGGAGCTACATAGCGATCATCAAAACCTCTAAAAAGAAGGTGCCCCTCTTTTAAAGTATCCTGTGGGTAAATACCTGATAGTTTCCGATCCATCTGGTGCTTTTCAACGCCATAGCGAACATAAAGACCTGCTTGTGCACCCCAACAGATATGCAGGGTTGAAAAAACATGCGTCTTGGACCATTCGATAACCTGCTTGAATTCTTCCCAGTAATCCACCTCCTCAAAAGGCAAATGCTCCACTGGTGCTCCCGTGATAATCATTCCATCAAAGAAGTCATCCTTGACCTCTGGAAAGGTCTTATAGAAAGTTTCCATATGTTCGGCACGGGTTGTCTTGGAATGATGCGTTTCCATATATAAGAAATCAATATCTAATTGCAACGGTGTATTAGCCAAATGCCGCAAAAGTTGCGTTTCTGTTACCATCTTTTGGGGCATGAGATTTAAAATCAAAATCCTCAAGGGGCGAATATCCTGATGAGCGGCCCGTTGGTCGTCCATCACAAAGATATTTTCTGTCCTTAAAATCTCAACAGCTGGTAATTTTTTATCAATTCTAATCGGCATAACCTTCTCCTAACTGTACTCTTTTAGAAATAATTGAATGTGTTTGAAGTCAAATCTCAAACACTTAGTCCTTTTATTATACTGCAAGAAGATATAGTTTTCAATTATAGTTTTTCTCTAACTAGCTATAGTTTGTTTATATAGCAGATGAAGAGAAAACAGCCCCAAGGACTGTTTTTCATTAATAATGCATAAGTACCTTGTAATCGTAATCACCGATTTTTTCGCGGCCTTTAAGTTCATCCAGTTCAATCAAGAAAGCACAACCTGCCACAACTCCACCAAGTCTTTCGATCATTTCAATGGTTGCCTTGACAGTTCCACCTGTCGCCAAGAGGTCATCTACAATGAGAACGCGTTGACCTGGCTTGATCGCATCAGCGTGCATGGTCAAGGTATCAATACCGTACTCTTTTTCATAGTCAGCAGAAATCACTTCACGTGGCAATTTCCCTGGTTTACGAACAGGAGCAAATCCAATCCCCAACTCAAAGGCAACGGGACAGCCGACAATAAATCCACGAGCTTCTGGACCCACGATCATGTCGATCTTCTTGTCTGTTGCATACTGAACGATTTCACGAACAGCATAGCTATAAGCATTTCCATCTGCCATCAAAGGGCTGATATCACGGAAGGTAATACCTTCCTTAGGATAATTTTCAATCGTTGCGATATAATCTTTTAAATTCATCTTTTTCTTTCTTTCAAAGTTTTTACTCTCTATTATACCATATTTTCTGTGAAAGAAGAAATAGAAGATTTTTATTTGCTAATCCAAGATTTCGTCCTGCTGATTTAAGATTCAAGTTTTAATCCAACCACTGAATATAGGCTGTTTTATCTTCACTATTATAACCAGCTCCCTTATAAAAATTCTGAGTACTGGCATTTTTAGAACCTGTCAGGAGCATCATCTTATAACAATTTCCCTCTTTAGCTATTTGTTTAGCATATTCAAGACAGGCACTTGCATACCCTTTCCCTCTATCTTCTTCTCGAGTCACCACATTTTCTATCAAAGCATAGGGTCTCACACCTCTCGTCAAATTGGGAATAATGACACAAATACAGGAGGAGACTATTCTTCCTTCCACCTCTTTCACGATAACATGATGGCGCTGGTCAGAAATCATCTCACTCCATACTTGCTGCAAATGAAGACTATCTTCTGGGATATCTTTCTCATGTAAGGACAGATAGAGATTTAATAACTCAAATAAATCCTCCTGTACAGCTTCTCTCAACAATTTTATTTCCTCCAATCCTTTGTTAATAGATTTGAATAAAAAAACTCTGACCGAAGCCAGAGATTCTAGTTAATTAAAGTGAGTTTACGTCAACCTTGATACCAACACCTTGAGTAGTTGTGATAGTCAAGTTTGTTACGTAAGTTCCTTTAGCTGTAGCTGGTTTTGCTTTTTGGATTGTTTCGTTGAAAGCTTTGAAGTTTTCAACCAATTTTTCAGCTTCAAATGATACTTTACCGATGATTGCTTGAACCTTACCTGCACGGTCAGCACGGTAAGTAATCTTACCACCTTTAGACTCTTCAACTGCTTTAGCAACATCCATTGTTACAGTACCAGTTTTAGGGTTTGGCATCAAGTTACGTGGTCCAAGGACACGTCCAAGACGTCCAACAAGAGCCATCATGTCAGGTGTAGCGATAACTACGTCGAAGTCCAACCAACCGTCGTTGATTTTTGCAACAAGGTCATCTTCACCAACAAAGTCTGCACCAGCAGCTTTTGCTTCTTCAGCTTTTGCACCACGTGCGAAAACAAGAACGCGTGAAGTTTTACCAGTTCCGTTTGGCAATACCATTGCTCCACGGATTTGTTGGTCAGCTTTTTTAACGTCGATGTTCAAGTTGTAAGCAACTTCTACAGTTGCGTCAAATTTTGCAAAGTTAGTTTCTTTTGCAAGTGCTACAGCTTCTTCTACACTGTATGCTTTTGTGCTGTCAATTTTCTCAAGAGCAGCACGAAGTTGTTTGCTTTTTTTAGCCATTTTCTATTCTCTTTGTAAGTGGTTCAATCGATTTTCATCTCCCACGTCACTTCTCGAAATGATGAAGTCTTGCGGGTTTTCAGCCTATTATTTTCCTTTTCCTACTTCGTTCAGTTCCTTTACTGTACCTAAGTACAAGCCTCAGTCACTTGCCTAGTATGAAAAGCAACTAATAGACTGCTGTGAGATTTTCTACTGTGTTATTGATTAGTCAACAACAGTGAATCCCATAGAACGAGCAGTACCTTCGATCATACGCATTGCAGACTCAATGTTTGCTGCGTTCAAATCTGGCATCTTAGTTTCTGCAATTTCTTGTACTTGTGCACGAGTAACTGTAGCAACTTTAGTTTTGTTAGGCGTACCTGATCCTTTTTCAACACCTGCAGCTTTTTTCAAAAGAACAGCAGCTGGTGGTGTTTTTGTAACGAAAGTAAATGATTTGTCTTCGTATACTGAGATAACAACTGGAATGATCATACCAGCTTGGTCAGCTGTACGAGCGTTGAACTCTTTTGTGAATCCCATGATGTTGATACCAGCTTGACCAAGAGCAGGTCCAACCGGTGGAGCTGGTGTAGCTTTACCAGCTGGGATTTGCAATTTTACAAGTTTTTCGACTTTTTTAGCCATTTTTAAATCCTCCTTTGTGGTTTTGGCGGTAATGTAAGATTTTTACCTCCCACAAGTACGCTTTACACATACCCATCTATTATACACTATTTATCTAAAAATGCAAGAGAAAAATTTCTTTTTTAATCGACGTAATCTCCGCCCTCAAAGCCATAGTACTCTTCCAAACTGAGACCACTTGCAGCAATTTCTTTGGCTTCTTTTCCAACGTAGCGAAGATGCCATTCTTCCGCCATGTAGCCAGTCTCTTTTTCCTTGCCTTTGAGATAGCGAACAACAAAGCCATAGTCAGCTGCATGATCCAAGAGCCACTGAGCCGCCTTCTCCTCTGTCACTAATTCTCCATTAGTCCCAATCAAATCAAAAGCAAGACCTGTTTGGTGTTCACTGTATCCAGGGCGAGCTGAGTAGCGATCTGCTGCTTCCTTACCGTCTTGATTCACATAGTCTTGATAAAGTTTGGTTTGAGTTTCATAACTTCTAAAACCACTGTAATGATCGCTGATTGGGTAGCCAGCTGCTTGCATTGCTGCAATGAGTTTGACCAACTCTGCCTTAGCTGTTGGATTTTCGCCTGGATTATAGTCTTTTGACAAAGGATAGTGCTTATTAGCTACGACGATTTCATCGTATTTCCCTTGTATACTATAGTGATCTCCCTTATTGACAACTTCTGCCTTTTTCTGACTAGAATCTTGAGATTTGCTTCCTACAGTCCCTTCAGATTGGCTAGTCTGTTCCGTTTTTTGAGTATTTTCTTCATTTTTAGGTGTTTCTTGAGAACATGCTGCTAGGGTTACTGCTAGCAAACCGGATAAAACGATGTATCTTTTTTTCATTTTTTTCTTCCTCTCTTAAATCACATGCTTCTCTAATTCATCGGATAAGGTTTTAATCATTTGTTCCAACTCATGGAATTGCACTTGGCAATCTTCTGCCGCCATTTCTTCCCAGGGCACCCACCAGACTGGACCACGGCCATTCAATCCACGACCCCTCATATCACCTGATCGTCTTGGAAAGAGGTGCCAGTGAACGTGGGCATCTCCATTTCCTAGAAGTTCGATGTTCATCTTTTCAGCTTTAAACGCTTTGGCGACTGCTTCTTGGACCAAACTCATTTCCTCTAGAAAACGAAGTTTTTTAGAAGTCTCCATCTGATGGAGTTCTGTGACATGCTCTTTTGCCAGAAATAAGGTATAGCCCTTAAAGTATTGGTGGTCTCCAATAACAACATAGCCTGTTTCTAGTTCTTTTACAAAGTAGGGATTCTTCCCTACCTTTATCCATTCAATTCTTTGACAAATCAAGCACATATTAGTCTACCAATGCACTCTTAAGGTAAGCATCGACCATACGCTCAGTCGCCACGACCGAATCAATATGTGTTCGTTCGTAAGAGTGACTGGACTCAATACCAGCTCCAAGGAGGGCATGCTTGACCTCTGCTCCTGCTGACATAGCTGCGGAAGCATCCGAACCGTAAAATGGATAAATATCGAGCTTAAATGGAATATCTTGCTCCTTTGCCAAAGCCACTAAATGTTGACGGAAGTCGTAGTGATAGGGACCCGAAGCATCCTTGACACAGATAGACACTGTATACTCATCCGTCTGCTGGTCATCGCCCATAGCTCCCATATCGACAGCCAGATATTCTACTACCTGAGCTGGAATATTGGAGTTGGCACCGTGGCCCACCTCTTCAAAGACTGAAAAAGCAAAATGAGTTGTTACTGGCAATGCAATCCCCTCTTCCTTATAAACACGAAGAAGATTGAGCAAAATCGCTGCGCTGACTTTATCATCCAAGTGACGGGACTTGATAAAACCAGTCTCTGTCACGACAGTTCGCGGGTCAAAGCTGATAAAATCACCGACCTCAATTCCAAGAGCACGAGTTTCTTTTTCATTGGTCACTTTTGCATCCAAACGCACTTCCATATTGTCCTGTGTGCGTTCTGCAGTTCCTGCATCCTTGTAGACATGACAAGAAGTCTGGTGGATGAGGATGGTTCCAGATACCTTTTTACCTGTGCTAGCCACATGAACCGTACAGTTCTCCCCTTCAATCATGTTCCAAGGGAAACCACCGACACGGTCCATTTTGAGACGACCGTCTGGTTTGACTGCACGAACAATAGCTCCTAGCGTATCCACATGGGCAGTCACATAACGTTGTTGCTTATCTTTTTGACCTTTAATGGTCACATTGACACCGCCCTTGGCTGTACGAACCGGCTGGTAACCAAGCTCTTCTAGAGTATGGACTAGGTAGTCTGAAATCTCACGAGTAAAGCCTGTTGGAGATGCAATAGCGGTTAATTCTTTGATATAGTTTACAGTTTGATTCATTTCTTCACCTCTTTTGCTACCTATTATAGCATATTTCAGTAGAGAGGAAAAAAGAAAAATCACTCCTGTAAAGTTGACTTACAAAAGTGATTTCTATTTTTTTATTCCATCTCAAAAACATCACTCTCTTGCTTGTTTGGTAGAACCAGTGAAAGCAAGATTCCGATAATAGCTGGCACTAGCCATGGTAGAGAGGCAGCTGCAAACGGAAGAGCATTGACGAGATTTGCTAGAAACTCAATCTTAAAAGAACTTCCAAGGACGCTTGCAAGAGCAATCGCTGTAACAAGCCCAATAGTTAACTGCATACCTGGTTTTGATAGGGCGACAAACTTATTAACAATCACAATCATCACAATGGCGATGGTGATTGGGTACAAGATTACCAGTACTGGAACTGAATACTTAATGATTGCATCAAGACCAAGATTTGCAATAGCAAATCCAATCAAGGTAAAGGCAGTTGCATAGACCTTGTAGCTGATTTGTGGGAAACGTCCATTAAAGAACTCAGCTGTAGACACAATCAAGCCAACTGTCGTTGTGAAGCAGGTTACAGTTACCATAACAGCAAGGAAGAGTTGAGCTGTTGAACCAAAGATTTCCTGAGTAGCTTGCGACAAGATATAAACGCCTGGTGTTCCACCCTTCATTGCTTCTGCTAGTACCGGGAAGTGATTTCCAAGGAATCCTAAACCGATGTAAAGAGCGCTAAAGGCAAGAGCTACAACGATACCAACCACCCAAATAGTTGAAATGTACTCTTTCTTACTTGAGAATCCAAGTTGTTTCAAGGTTTGAACAGCGATTACACTAAAGGCGACTGAAGCAAGAGCATCCAAGGTATTATACCCTTCTAGGAAACCTGTCCCAAAAGCAGAGGATTGATAGGCTTCTGAGGCCGCTTGAGGACTTGTTCCACCATACTTGAAGGCACCTAGTACAACCAAGATAACGATCAACAAAGCAAAGACTGGTGTCAAGATACGTCCGATCCGATCCAAAATCTTTGATGGATTGAGTGAAATCAAATAAGCCGCTGCAAAATATAGTACGGTAAAGACAATCAATCCAAGTCCTTTATTCGCATCTGATAAAAGGGGGCTAATCCCGACTTCGTAAGCTGTTGTGGCTGTACGTGGAATGGCAAAGAAGGGACCAATCGATAAATAGAGGACTGCGAGATAAAGCGTCGCAAACCAAGGTGAGATTTTCTTAGAAATCTCATAAATGTATCCCTTAGGATTGAGAGTTCCAATAATGAGAGTCAAAACGGCGATACCGACGCCTGAAAAGACAAAACCTGCAATGGCAGGAAGAAAATGTTCTCCAGATAGGGCACCTAGAGAAGGCGGAAAAATCAAGTTCCCCGCACCAAAAAATATTCCAAACAGGAGCAAACCTGTTAGGGCACCTTTTTTAGCCATAAAGAATCTCCTTCATATTTCTAAAATACTGACCTAGTATATCACGAATAAGAGTATGAAAAAAGCATCACGAAGTAAATATTGAATGTTTTCAATATTTTTAAAAATAAGAATTATCTAAAAACAAAATCCTCCTACCTAGTACACACCAAGTAGGAGAAATGCAAAATTTTAAAGATTTTCAAAGGCCGTCATGCCACCTTGAACATTGATGATCTTATATCCATGCTCCTCTAAAAACTGGCAAGCACGAGCTGATCTCATCCCAGATTTACAAATAACATAATGTAACTGCTCCTTGTCCAACTGCTCATAAGTATCAGCCAGTTGACTAAGCGGTAAGTTGTGGGTGCCTTCTAAATGAAGCATCCTGAACTCTTCTATTTCTCTCACGTCCACTAGAGAAAGCTGACCATTTTGGTAAAGCTGGTAAAATTCATCGAAGGCTATTTCTTTCATTCTTTTTCTCCTAATACTCTTCGAAAATCAAATTCAAACCACGTCAGCGTTGCCTTACCGTACTCAAGTACAGCCTGCGGCTAGCTTCCTAGTTTGCTCTTTGATTTTCATTGACTATAAAATCGTTTTAATTCTTCTTTGCAACTCTGGCACCACTTCAGACTCAAACCAAGGATTCTTAGCCATCCAGATTTGATTACGAGGAGAAGGGTGAACTAGGGGGAAATACTTAGGCAAATAGTCTTTGTAATGTTTTACCCTTTCTGTCACCTTGCCACTGATCTTCTCCTGTAAATAATAGGCTTGGGCATATTGCCCAATCAAAAGGGTCAATTCAATATTTGGACATTCCTTGAGGAGTTGTGGGTGCCATTTTTCGGCAAAGCCTTTACGAGGTGGAAGGTCGCCTGATTTTCCATGTCCTGGGAAATAAAAGTCCATGGGAATAACTGCAAACAACCCCGAATTGTAAAAGGTGTCTTCATCAACACCTAGCCACTCACGCAGACGATCACCACTCTTATCCTTCCAATAAATTCCAGCTTCTTGCGTTTTAAAGCCCGGAGCTTGACCGACAATATTGATACGAGCAGTTGTTGGCGCTGCAAAGAGAGGTTCGATTCCGCGTTCTGTATAGCTGGTATTCTGTGGATCCGCCATAATGGCTTGCTTGATTCTTTCGATTTGAGACATCTGTTTTCCCTCCAAAAAGAAGTCTAAGCATAAAATCTCAGACTTCTATCGTTTTATTTGATTAATTCATAGATAGCTTCTGCATAGATTGCTGCTGCTCGGAAGAGATCGTCCAAGGCGATGAATTCATTGGCTTGGTGCATGGTATCAATAGAATCTGGGAACATAGCACCGTAGGCAACACCACGTTCTAGCAAACGGCCGAAGGTTCCACCACCAATGACTTGCTCGTGACCTTTAAGACCAGTTTGTTTTTCATAGACATTCAACAAGGTTTGAACGAGTGGATCTTCCATTGGCACATAGTGAGGGGTGTGACCGTGTTCAGAAAGACTAACAGAAGCAACTGGCAAGCTTTCAAGAACTGATTTGATTTGCTCTGGACTTGTTCCTTTTGGATAACGGAAGTTGAGGGCAATGGTATTATCAGTACTTGCTTCGTCAAAGCGGAAAACACCCGCATTCATAGAAAGGGCACCCATCTTTTCATCAACATGAGCAACCTTGAGATTTTCACCCTCATGATCATTCAAGAGAATCTTACCAGCGATGTCGAGGTAGTCTTTGGCTAGTCCAGCAAAGTCAAATTGGCTGAGGAAGAGTGCTAGGTAGGTAGCTCCATTGACACCTGAAGCAGGCATAGCACCATGAGCTGATTTACCAATCACAGTCACCTTGTACTGACCGTTTTCTTCTTTGATTTCTCCTCTGAGTTTGTACTCTTCAACAAAGGCATCTAATTTAGCTTGCAAGTCAGCCAGGTCACCTGAAACAACTGCTGTCGCTGATTCAGGTACCATGTTTTCACGTAAACCACCTGTAAAACTGTGAAGACGGGCAGCACCAGTATTTTCACCCGCAAAGTGAAGATATTCTGTGATATTTCCTTTTTCACCGTTGATGATAGGGAATTCAGCATCTGGAGAGAAACCAAAGTCTGGTTTCGCAAGCCCTACATGTTCAAAGTAGTAGTCCATGTCTGCCCAGCCAGATTCTTCGTCTGTTCCGACGATGAAACGAACTTTTTTAGAAGTTGGAAGGCCCAGTTCTTTGATGATTTTCAAACCATAATAGCAAGCTGTTGTAGGGCCCTTGTCGTCAGATGCTCCACGCGCATAGAGGCGACCGTCTTTGATAGTTGGTGTATAAGGGTCTGTATCCCAACCGCTACCAGCTGGTACCACGTCCATATGGGCAAAGATTCCGAGAACTTCTTCCCCTTCACCAAACTCAAAATGTCCTGCGTAGTTATCAACATTTTGAGTTGGATAGCCATCGCGGTCTGCGATCTCAAGGAATTTTTCTAAGGCTTTTACTGGACCAGATCCAAATGGATGCTGAGCGTCAGCCTTGCTGTCGTCACGTTCTGAGTTGATTTCCAAAAGGCTAAACAAGTCAGCCAAGAGGTCTTCTTTGCGTTTTTCTACTTCTGCTGTAAAATCAATTGCTGTCATTTTTTTCTTCCTTCTATCTTTTCTCGATGATTTCATCTACTGGCAAGCGGTAGCTTGGTTCCAATTTTTCGTCTGTGTAACCCACTGTAATCAAGAGTTCTGGGCGGAAACGGTCTTCGATGTTCAAAACCTCATTGGCTTTTGATTTATCAAAACCAAGGATAATGTTAGAACCGATTCCTTGGTCTGTAAGAGCCAAAACCAAATTCATGGCAACCAAACCTGCATTGAGTGCTAGGTAGTCGCTGACCTGTTGTTCACTGTAACGTGCAAATTCAGCAGGCAAATTTTTCATAAAGTATTGAAGTTGCTCTTCTGAGAAATTCTTTGCACCACCAACACGGGCAATCTTGCGAGCACGTTTAGCAAGGTCCGTATCTGTAAACAAGGCAATGGTTACAGGTGCTGATGACACCTGCTCAAAGTTCGAACCGTATGCCAATTTTGCCAATTCAGCATTTTTCTCACGAACGACTACAAACTTCCATGGCTGGCTGTTATGGGCACTTGGAGCTAAGGTTGCGATTTCAATAGCCGTACGTACATCTTTGGGATCCACCGGCTTATCAGTGAAATGTTTGGTTGCATGACGTTTTTTATTTAATTCAAGAAATTTCATGATCGATTTCCTTTTCTAATTCTACTGCTTCCATTTTACCATATTTTGAAAGAGCTTGCAGAGATTTTTCATAGAGTTAGTACTTCTTTCAAACTCTCTACTATTCACTTGTAGCTCTTTAAGTAGGTATCGTTTTGGATTTAAACAAATCAAAAAGCAGGTGATAACTCACCTACTTTCTCATATTATTGACCAGATGTGTATGGAGCAACTGCTTTATAAGCCGCTTCCAGCGCTTTCTTCATTGTGTCACGTCCAGTTTTCAACTGTTGAACAAATAGAGTACGCGTTTGTTCTGGCACTACTGTATCATCAGAACCAATACTTGAAAGGCTTTCGTTAAATGACTCTCTTACAGTCTCCATAGACTTAAGCGCTGGTTCAACTTGGGCGTTATATGCTTCTTTTCCACTCTCTGGAATTTTTTCCCCAATTTCAACTGCATGCTTTTTATAATTGTCGACTAGTTTACCAAAGACTTTCTTCACATCTCCAACAGTTTTAGCATTGTCAATTTCTTCATCGGTGATCAAAACAACCTCATTATTTTCTGTCTTTGAACTAGACGTTGTTGATGAAGTCTCTGAAGAAGAAGTTTGTTCTACAGAGCTTGAAGCCTTAGTCGAAGAATCAGACGTTGTTTTCCCTGAACATGCTGCTAAAACAACAACAGATAAAAGAGCCATACTGGCTGTAATAATTTTCTTCATAATGTTCTCCTTTTTATTAAGAATTGAGTTCATTGTATAACAAAATAATTTCAATGTCAAACTTTAGCTAAGGCATCTTTTCTTCCTCATCGTCTGACTCTTTTCTAAGCGATTCGACTACAAACCTCACTTCAAAATATGGGCTACCCGCTTTATTTCTAACTTTGCAGAAAATCAAAATAATCTTTTACATCCTCTACATACCCGTGCTTTTCGATTAAACTAGCCAAAAGTTCCAAATTGTGCCCCTGATAGTTATCTTCACGACGTAGTTCTTCATACATTTCGATAAAGGGAAGGCCCTGAGACTTAGCCAATTCTAACTCCGCTTCATAATCATAAGCGACTTTACGAAACAGGATATTTATCAATTCCCCATTTTCGACTTCTATCACAGCATACTGGGCACGGTGATTTTTCAGTGCTTGCCAATCAAAATAAGGCATGCCAATCGTACCTGGATTGATGATTTGTTGCCCTTGACTTCCATAACGAAGCAACTGCTTGTGAACATGACCATAGACTGCCACGTCCGTTTCCGCATCTAGGAGTTGGTCAAATTTATCTGTATCATTCCCAACAGACAAGTCCCCACCATAGTTTTTTTCAGGTAAATTATGAGAAAGAGAAAAGCGCAGTCCGTCAACTTCTTTCTTTTCCAGCAAAGGCAAGCTTCGTAGCCAGACAATCGTTGCAGGATCCATTCGCTCCATCAAAAACTGGGTTAATCGCATGAGCTGGACTTCCTGTGGGTCTTCTAAGCCATATTGCCCATCTAAAGCCTCTAAGACACAATCATCCCAATTGCCTCGAACACTTGCCGTGATAGGAAGATTCTTTAGCAGAGCAACAAGATCATTTGCACCTGGACCAGGTAGAAAAATATCTCCCAGAAGCCAATATTCACTGACTCCTTGAGTTTTAGCATCTACAATCACTGCTTCTAGTGCCGTTGCATTGCCATGAATATCTGATAAAATTGCGATTTTATGGTTCATGATGATTTTCCTTTTTCTATTTCATCTAGCCAATTGTGAAACTCCCAACGAAGAGGATCTTCCTTGCCTATTCTTTGTCTCAAATAACCTTGATATTGAAGATAGAAAGCGTAATCTCCCCAACCACTCCACACTTGAGAAGGTCTTGGGATACACAACTGTTTGTTTGCCCTCTCTAACACGATATTATCTATCGGTACGTGTAAAAAAGGAAAAACGGAGTCTAGGGTTACAGCTTCAAGCATATACAGATACTTGAACGTCATATTAATCCACTTTTGAGCATGACCATAAGTGAATCGAATCCCATTTGAGCGATAGCAATCTATCAGAACATCACAAGTCCTATGATGCCAACTATCAAAATCAGTTTGACACAGCTTGTCCCGATTCAAGAGATTTAAAATCGCTTCTTTGATACACTTAGAAGCTTGATTTCTCATTTCCAAGCGCTGTTCATCTGACATGCCATGAAATCGCAAGGTTCGATTAAAATCAAGATAGGCTCGAGTAGTTGCAGCCAAAAATAAATCTTTTGAATTCCCAAAGTAAGCAAATCGTAAAAAAAGGAGTATATCTCTGTCAATCTCAATCCTATTCATTTCTTCTACTTTCTATCTAGATACTTATTTCAATTCTTTTAATGGTTCCGCCACTTGAGCCAATTCTACTTCTTCCTGAGGGTTCAACTTCCTCTGAACTGCTTCTGCGACTGCTCTTGGCACACCAACTCCGACAATCTCATCCACACTAGCTTCCTTGATTTTAGTGAGAGACTTGAAATGCTTCATGAGATTCTGCTTGCGTTTAGGTCCCAATCCTTCAATCCCATCCAATTGTGATGAAAAGGAGTTTTTGGAGCGCAGTTGCCGGTGGAAGGTGATAGCAAAGCGGTGAACCTCATCTTGGATGCGTTGGAGCAGGAAAAATTCCTGAGAATTGCGAGATAACTCTACCACTTCCAGTGGATCTCCAAAGAGCAGTTCATGGGTTTGATGCTTGTCATTCTTTTGCAGACCTGCAATTGGAATATCCAAACCTAGCTCTTCTTGGATGACTTGCTTAGCGATATTGACCTGACCCTGTCCCCCATCAATGACAATCAAATCTGGTGGGGTCAAACCTTCTCGTTGAACTCGACCATAACGTCTGCGAATGACTTCACGCATACTGGCATAATCATCTGGACCGACAACCGTTTTTATCTTGTACTTTCGGTAGTCTTTTTTACTCGGTTTGCCATTGACAAAGACCACCATAGCAGACACCGGACTGGTCCCCATGATGTTGGAGTTGTCAAAAGACTCAATGCGAACCGGAGTTGGTATTTGAAGCAAGCGTCCTAGATTTTCAATAGCTCCTTGTGTCTTTTCGACAGATTTTTCTAGCAGATTGAACTTCTGCTCCAGACTAACACGGGCATTTTTTATGGCTAGATTGACCAGCTGTTTTTTCTCTCCACGCTGGGGTTTGACAATCTTAGTATCCACCAAGGCCTTGACTGCTTCTTGGTCAATATCCTGCGGAATCAATACTTCATTGGGAACCAGGTGAGATTTTTCTTGATAGAATTGTCCCACATAGGTCAAGAAGTCCTCATCCGGATCATTGTAGTAGGGGAAAAGATTGACATCCCGCTCGATGAGTTTTCCTTGACGGACAAAGAAAACCTGAACACACATCCAACCCTTGTCCACATAGTAGCCAAATACATCCCGATTTTGGAGATCCTTGGCCATAACCCGTTGCTTAGTCCGAAGCGTTCCAATAGCCTGAATCAGGTCTCGGTATTCCGCCGCACGTTCAAATTCCATACTTTGAGCTGCCTTTGCCATCTTACCCTTGAGGTCATTGATGATTTTGTCATCCTGTCCTTTTAGGAAATCAGAAACCTCCTGAGCCATGGACTTGAAATAGGCCTCACCCTTCTTACAGATGGTGTGAGCCATACATTGGCCGATATGGTAGTAAAAACAGACCTTAGACGGTGGATTAGTACACTTACGAAAAGGGAAAATCCGATCCAGCAGTCGCTTGATTTCATTAGCTGCCCCCACATCTGGATAAGGGCCAAAATAAAGACCACCGTCCTTTTTGACCTGACGGGTGATAATAAGCCGTGGATAGCGCTCATTGGTGATTTTGATAAAAGGATAGGACTTATCATCCTTGAGCATGATATTGTACTTGGGCTTGTTTTCCTTGATGAGGTTGATTTCCAGCAGAAGGGCCTCGATATTAGACTCGGTAACGATAAATTCAAAATCTACAATCTCAGATACCAGAGCCTCCGTCTTGGTATCATGACTTCCACGGAAATAGGAACGCACGCGATTGCGCAGATTTTTAGCCTTTCCTACATAGATAATGGTGCCATTTTTATCCTTGTGAATGTAGCATCCAGGACTAGTCGGCAAGAGCTCCAGTTTTGATTTGATCAAGTTATTCATAGTTCCATTATAGCAAAAAGCCTGTAACAGGACGAACAAAAAGCCCCACCAATCGCTTGATGGAGGAGCTTTGATTTCATTTCAGGTTGCACCGACTTCATCTAGTCGCTACTGGTATAGAGTTCTTGAACGGCTTTCACATCCCGAGGCTGAATCCCATAGTAGGAACCTGCTGGCTTCATGACAGAAGTTTCGTTGGTATGATCCAATCCGATGGCATGCCCCAGCTCGTGCTCCGCCGTGTGCACAATCCGTTCATAAGAATATCCATAGTTTGGATTGGATAGATAATAGTGATTCAGGCGAACCGTTACAGATATTAATTGATTGGTTAACAAATTGGTTTGACTCTCGGCTTGACCAGCTACAGCGGTCGATCCATCATTCATCTCACTTGCCACAATATCTGTCTGGCTAGGATCCGCAACCACCTCAAAGGTAAAGGCTCCCGTTTGATTCCAGTTTTTTATAGCTTCTGCATAGGCACCTTGGAAGGTCTCATCCATTTGAGGCTCAATATAGATGCGAGCTGAGGCCTGAGCCCACTTGCCTTCTGCATGTTGGTGACTGTCTGTCTGAGACAAGACTTCTAGCGTTCCCGTCTCCTTCCATTGATTCCAGCCACCTTGACCAATCTTGCTCATTTTTTCAACCTGATTGACCGCAGAATGAAAATCACCAGACAGATACCAAACCACTCCAAAAGCAATGAGCAGTAGAATGACCACGGTCCAAACCAGACGCCAGAAGAAACGCCAAATTCCCAAAAGAAATCGGAAGAATAATCGAATAATCCAGAACATGACGCTCCACCTTTCATAAAAATAAGAACCTATCTTGAAATCGATGGTCTCCCATAATCAAGATAGATTCTCTATTTTACTGAAGAAAGCTGAAAGAAACCTAAAACTAAGATAAGCGCTCTTCCAAGGCAAAGTCAATTGGTAGAGTAGCCAAAAAACGCTCCAATTGTTTTTCCCAGTAGTACCACTCGTGCTTGCCTAGACTGTGACTATAGGTCACTTCAAAACCAAGTTTTTTGAGGTTTTTCACTGCGAGATTATTGGCAGAGTATAGATAGTCTTGCTCCCCACACCAAGCCCATAGTTTGGTCTTTTTATCCGATTTCGCAGCGATAGTTTCCAGCGAATGAGGACTAGCTGTCCAGTCTTTAATCTCTCCAAAAACTCCTCTCCAGTAGGCAAGTGACCCCAGATCTTGACTTTCAGGAGAAAATTCTTGAAAACTGAGCGCACCAGAAAAACTAGCCGCATGAGAAAAACGATTTGTCGCTAGAGCGAGTTTGAAGGAACCATAGCCACCCATGGACAGACCTGCTATGAAGGTCTTTTCTCGCTTGCTGGTCATATTGGGGAAGAAACGTTTCATAACCTGAGGCAACTCTTCTGCTAGAGCAGTAAAGTAGTTAAAACCATACTGAGTATCTGTGTACCAGCCATTGTTTGTATTGGGCATGATAACAATGAGATTGGTCCCGCGCAACAAGCGTTCGACATTGGTACGTTTGAACCAGCTATTTTGGTTTCCTGACATTCCGTGCAAAAGATAAAGGACAGGAATATCTGTGCAATCTGGTTCAGTCACCCGACTGCCATCTGGATAGAGTACGGTAACACCCCACTCCATATCCAAAACTTCTGAGTAATACTCAATATTCATAACTGCCATGAATCTCTCCTTTTACTATTCTATAAGAAAAAGCCGAGTTTCGACTTTTTCTGTAGGTATTCTGCTTATTATTTTGCTTCCATCACGACTGGCAAGATTGCTGGGCGACGCTTGGTTTGATCAAAGAGGTACTTGGTCAGATTGTCACGAACCTTGCCTTTGAGATCTGCCCAATCAAAGTCGTCACCTTGAAGATACTCTTCTACCGTTTGGTTAATCAATTCGGAACTTTCACGGAGAATGTCGCGACTCTTCTTAAGGTAGATAAATCCACGCGTATGAACACGAGCCTTAGCCACAATCTTCTTCTCACGACGGTTAACAGTGATGGCCACGATAAAGATTCCATCCTCTGACAAGACCTTACGGTCGCGAAGAACGACATTCCCAACATCACCGATGGCATTTCCATCAATCAAGACATCACCTGCAGAAACTCCGCCAGCAGGAACAAAGTCTCCATGTTCATAGGACATGGTCGTTCCCTTTTTAGGGATGAAAATGCGTTCTGGCAACATTCCAACTGCCATGGCAGCCTTGGCATGCGCATCCAACTCACGGTATTCCCCTTGAATAGGGAAGAGGTAGTTTGGTTGCAAAAGATTGATCATCAACTGCAAATCACGCGCATTCCCGTGTCCAGATACTCGCAAGCTTTGGGTAATGAGTTTAACCACACCACCAGCTTGGTAGATCATATTTTCCACACGCGCCATGACAGCTTCTTTGGCGATAGATGGAGTCGTTACGATATAGACCAGATCCCCATCTTTGATTTCCACATAACGGTGGCGTCCGATAGACATCTTGCGAAGTCCATTGATGGGTTCACCCATACGACCTGTCTCTAGGATAATCAACTCATGGTCTTCAAAACGAGACATTTCTTTTGGTTTAATCAAAAGGCTTTCATTAGCTAGAGACAATTTTTTGAGACGAATCGCTGTACGAACGATATTTTCAACATCAAATCCAGTCAAAACGACTCGGCGGCCAGTCTCCGCAGCCGCATCAAAAACCTGCTGGATACGAGAAAGGTTGCTGGCAACCGCTGCAACGATGATACGGCCGTCCCAGTCAGCGATGGTTTGGGTAATTTCATCCCCAACTTCACTCTCACTCGCTACCTGGATATTGCTGTCCGCATTCGCCGAATCACTAAGAAGAGCCAAGACACCATCACGACCGATTTCGGCTAAACGCGCAAAATCCGTCGCATAGGATTCACTAGCCGTCTGGTCAAATTTGAAGTCGCCTGTGTAAACAATGTTCCCTTTTGGTGTTTTTAACACAACTCCCAGACTTTCTGGGATAGAGTGAGTCGTACGGAAGAAGGAAACCACCGTTCCCCCAAAGTCAATCTCCGTGTTTTCATCAATCACATGGAAGTCATTGAATTTCTTAACCGTATCATTTCCTTTGACAAAGAGTTTCGCCAACTCAATGGTCAACTCAGAACCAAACACAGGCACCTTAGCCTCTGCCAAGAGATAAGGCAGGGCACCAATGGCATCCGCATGCCCGTGAGTCAAGAAGACCCCTGCGATACGGTCGCTATTTTCAAAAAGGTAGTCCATGTTTGGAATGACGACATCAACCCCTAGTTGTTCATTTTCAGGGTATTTAAGCCCTGCATCCAAAACAAAGATAGATTCATCGATTTCAGCAATGTACATATTTTTCCCATTTTCTCGTACACCACCTAGTGTTGTTAAACTGATATTACTCATTTTCCCTCCGAAACTTAATTTATCTTGATTATAGGGTAGGTTCACCCTCTTATTCTAAAAGTTCTCAAACTCTCAGCCGAATCTTTTCCTACCATTATACCATTTTTTTGATGATTTTCAAAATGAAGATTTGTTTTCAAAAAAGAGCTGGTTACCCAACTCTTTCCTAACTTCTATTCTTTTTCCATTAAAAAGTCATAGATATCTTGCACCGTACCCAGCGCCATCATTTCTTGGTCTTTGACAGTCTGTTTGAGATTTTGGTAAATCTGACTTTCAGCAATTTCCCTTTTCGGCGCTTCTTTATTGACTGTCATGACACCATCTTTGATCGTCACAAAGCCCAGCTCCTCAAATACTTGGATCATCTTGACCAGCAAGATTTGTTGGATATTGAGATAAACCGCCAAATCTTTGAGCTTGTAGCGAATATCAAACTCTGGGAACTGGTAAATGGTCTTGTACAATTTGGCAAACTGCTCTCTAGTTCCATAACCTGTCAGATAGTAGGCCTTGTCAATGTCATTTTTGAAATAGACAGCAGAGAAATGCTGTTCCTGAAAAATGGCCTTCAGCAAGGTAATATCCTCAGGAATGTTTTTCACAACCACAGCATCACTAGTCGCTAAATCTGGCACCTCTCCAGCGAAGTCCAAGACTGGAACCCCTTCTGGCAAGGCTGCGTTCTTCCCACGAATATTAAAGAGTTGAACGCCTTCCACTCGCGCATCCACCATCATCAACTGGAGAGCGGTTTGGCCATTCCATTGGTTGACAGACAGGGTGACTGCCAATTCTAGATTCTTGGTTTGAGCAAACTCCGTCGCCCATCTACCTTGTCCGAAGGCTACCACTTCAAAACTCGCCTCACCCTTGGAGATCTTTAGTTTGAGATGGGCATTGCCTGCTCCCATTGTACGAACACTTTCGACCTGAAAATCCTTGATATAAAAGACAGGTTTCTGATTGTCCATTCCAAAAGGTGCCAAGCGTTCAAAACTTTTGACCGTTTCCAAGCTAAGCGTCTCCAAGTCTAGCTCTTCATCTAGATTTAACTTATTCTTGCCGCTAGCATCTGCGCCTTTTTCACAGACATAGTCTTCCAAAACCTGAGATAAATCTGAGAGTTTCTCAACTTCCAGCGTCATTCCTGCTGCACCAGCATGGCCACCTAAGGCGATAAAGAGGTCTCGATGGGGATCCAGAGCCTCAAAAATATCGACAGCTTCCACACTACGAGCACTGCCCTTGGCGCGACCGTCCTCTATATTAAGAACGATGACTGTCTGCCCTAGTTCTTCCAACAAACGACCAGCAACGATACCCAGAACGCCAGGATTCCAGCCTTCCTTGGCCAAAACTTGGACCTTCTTTTCAGGATCCACCATGGTCTTAGCTTCTTCATAGATAGATTGGACGATTTCCTTACGTTCTTCGTTTTTCTGATGAATCATGAGGGCAATCTCATGCGCTTCCTCGTCGTCAAATCCAGTCAGCAAATCAATAGCTGGATTAGGATCGTCTAAGCGACCTAGGGCATTCAAACGAGGGGCAATCTGAAAACCAACCGTTTCTTCTGTCACTTCGTTAGCAGCAATTCCAGCCATGTCCAGCATTTCTTGCAAACCGATGCGCTGAGTATGCCCCAACATTTCCAGACCATATTGAACCAAGATACGGTTTTCATCCGTTAGACTCACCATATCCGCAATAGTTCCGATAGCGACCAAATCAAGCAGTTCCACTTGCACTTCTTCCAAAAGAGCACAAGCCAACTTGAAAGCCACTCCGCAACCAGCCAACTGTTTGAAGGGATAGTCCGCATCCGGATGCTCAGGGTGAACAATCGCATAGGCATCTGGTAAGGTTTCAGGCATGGAATGGTGGTCAGTCACAATGACATCCACTCCCATAGACTGAGCTAGTTCAATGGCCTCGTGACCTGCAACCCCATTGTCCACTGTCACAATCAAGGAAATTCCCTCTTGCTCGATAAAGTATTTATAGACACTGGCATTGGGACCATAGCCATCGGTAAAGCGATTTGGCAAATAAACACGGCACTCGGCGCCAAGCTGTTCCAAACTTTCCTTAACAATAGAAGCTGAAGTCATACCATCCGCATCGTAGTCTCCATAGATGAGAATATTTTCCCCTTCTTCAATGGCCTGACGAATCCGTTCTACTGCCTTATCCATATCATGGAGCAGATAGGGATCATGTAAGTCCTCTAAAGAAGGTTCTAAAAACTTCTTTAGACTTTCTTCATCCTGAATCCCTCTCTCAAATAATAACCGAGCCACCTCAGGACCCAGTCCAGCCTTCTTGGCTATCTTTGTAAAATCCGCATCTTCAACCTGCGGGGCAAACTGCCATTCATAAGTAGGAGTTATCAAAAAAACATCCACTCTTTCTAAGAATTCTATCGTTTCATTATAACATGATTTAGGCTTTTTCACTATCCAGATTGTTTTTTTATAAAATTTTAGGTAATTTTTTCAGATATGATTTGACAAGGCAATTTTTTTGGTGTAAAATCATGTTATAAAATCTAACACAAAGGAGATCTCTCATGGCTTTAGTAGAATTTAAACACGTCGAAAAATATTACGGAGACTACCACGCACTCCGCGATATCAATCTCCGTTTTGAAAAAGGACAAGTTGTTGTCCTGCTTGGACCTTCCGGTTCTGGGAAGTCCACTCTTATCCGTACGATCAATGGTTTGGAGGCTGTTGACAAAGGAAGTCTCCTAGTCAATGGACACCAAGTAGCAGGTGCTAGCCAGAAAGATTTAGTTCCTCTTCGTAAGGAAGTTGGCATGGTTTTCCAGCATTTTAACCTTTATCCACACAAAACAGTGTTAGAAAATGTAACACTCGCACCCATAAAAGTTCTAGGAATTGATAAAAAAGAAGCTGAAAAAACAGCCCAAAAATATCTGGAATTTGTAAACATGTGGGACAAGAAAGATTCCTACCCAGCTATGCTGTCTGGTGGACAAAAACAGCGGATCGCCATCGCACGTGGTCTTGCCATGCATCCGGAACTCCTCCTCTTTGATGAACCAACATCTGCCCTTGACCCTGAAACCATCGGAGATGTTCTAGCAGTTATGCAAAAACTGGCACATGATGGGATGAATATGATCATCGTTACCCACGAAATGGGCTTTGCCCGTGAAGTTGCGGACCGCATTATCTTTATGGCCGACGGAGAGGTTTTAGTAGACACGACAGATGTTGATGACTTTTTTGACAATCCAAGCGAACCTCGTGCTCAACAATTTCTCAGCAAAATTATAAACCACGAAAGTGACAAAGTCAAATAAGGAGGCGCCTATGAAAAAGAAATTCTTTTTATCCGCATTATTGATTAGCCTTTTCAGCCTTGTTGCTGCCAAACCAGTCCAGGCCGATACTAGCGTCGCAGACATTCAAAAGAGAGGCGAGCTAGTTGTCGGTGTGAAACAAGACGTTCCCAATTTTGGCTACAAGAATCCCAAGACAGGGACTTATTCTGGTATCGAAACTGACCTTGCCAAGATGATTGCGGACGAGCTCAAGGTCAAGGTTCGCTACGTTCCTGTTACCGCTCAAACCCGTGGCCCACTTCTTGACAATGAACAGGTCGATTTGGATATCGCGACCTTTACCATCACAGAAGAACGTAAAAAACTCTACAACTTCACCAGTCCCTACTATACGGACGCTTCTGGCTTTTTGGTCAATAAATCTGCCAACATCAAAAGTGTTGAAGACCTGAATGGCAAAACCATCGGAGTTGCCCAAGGTTCCATCACCCAACGCCTGATTACCGAACTGGGTAAAAAGAAAGGTCTGAAGTTTAAGTTTGTAGAACTTGGTTCCTACCCAGAATTGATTACTTCCCTTCACGCTCACCGTATTGATGCCTTTTCCGTGGACCGCTCTATCCTGTCTGGCTACATTAGTAAACGGACAGAACTACTAGATAATAGTTTCAAGCCATCTGACTACGGTATTGTTACGAAAAAATCAAACACCGAGTTCAACGATTATCTTGATAACTTGGTCACCAAATGGAGCAAGGATGGTAGTTTGCAGAAACTCTATGACCGATACAAGCTCAAACCATCTAGCCACACAGCAGATTAAGGAGGACACCCTATGACAGATTTATCATCTTGGACATCCTATTTTCAGGATTTTGGACAATTTTTCAATGGTTTCCTCTTCACCCTTGCCTTAGCTATTGGATCCTTTATCCTCGCCATGGTTTTGGGCATCTTCTTCGGGGCCATGTCAACTAGTAAACGCCCATTCTTACGTGTTTTGGCTCGTATCTTTGTCGAATTTTACCAAAATACTCCCCTCTTGGTGCAGTTTGTCATCGTCTTTTATGGTTTGCCTCTTATCAGTGAACACACCATCATGATTCCGATTTATTGGACAGCTGTTCTCTGCGTGGGACTCTATCACGGCGCCTATATCGCTGAGGTTATTCGTTCAGGGATTCAGTCTATTCCTAGCGGTCAGATGGAGGCCGCCTTGTCGCAAGGTTTTACCTATATCAGTGCCATGCGCTTGATTATCTTGCCTCAGGCCTTCCGTATCATCCTTCCTCCTTTGACCAACCAAATCGTTAACCTCATCAAGAATACTTCAACTGTTGCTATCATCTCTGGAGTGGACTTGATGTTTGTGACCAAATCTTGGTCGGCTCTCAACGGAAATTATATCCCAGCCTTTTTAGGTGCTGCTCTTCTCTACTTTGCCCTATGCTTCCCTGTTGCCCAGTTTGGTCGCAAGATGGAGCAAGCCAACAAAAAAGCCTATTCACTTTAGGAGGTTACTATGGAATCTATTTTAGAAGTTTTGACCCCAGATAACCTAATCTTTATCTTTAAAGGATTTGGCTTGACCCTCTACATTTCTCTGATTGCTATCGTCCTCTCGACCCTTATCGGAACAGTACTAGCTGTCATGAGAAATGGGAAAAATCCTATCTTACGGATCATCTCCAGCATTTATATCGAGTTTGTACGTAACGTTCCCAACCTCCTCTGGATTTTCACCATTTTTTTGGTGTTTAAGATGAAGTCCACACCAGCAGGTATTACTGCCTTTACCCTTTTTACCTCAGCAGCCTTGGCTGAGATTATCCGAGGTGGTCTCAATGCCGTGGACAAGGGTCAGTACGAAGCGGGAATGTCGCAAGGATTCACTTCAGCCCAAATCCTCTACTACATCATTCTCCCACAAGCTATCCGTAAAATGTTGCCAGCCATCATTTCTCAGTTTGTAACTGTGATTAAGGATACCAGTCTTCTCTACTCTGTTATCGCCCTACAAGAACTCTTTGGAGCCAGCCAAATTCTCATGGGACGCTATTTCGAGCCAGAGCAGGTCTTCAGTCTTTATATCCTGATTGCCTTGATCTATTTCAGCTTTAACCTAGCAATTTCAAGTCTATCTCGCATTCTAGCCAAACATTGGCAACAAGCTGCGGAATAAAAAAGAAATGTGAACTCAAAACAAGGGTTCACATTTTTTGCTATAAATGAAAAAGGGCAACTCAATGCTATGCAAACGTTTTACTTTTTGGTAAAATGACTTTAAAAGCATAAAGCAAGGAGAAAAACAATGATTCAAGACCTTTACAAAGAATTCTCTCAACTGGAACAAGTAGAAGCTATCGCTCTTGGTGGTTCACGTGCAGGACAAGACTACGATCAAAATTCTGACTATGATGTCTATGTCTATCTTAACTCACCTATTGACGAGAAAACTCGTCAAATCATTCTTAGTAACTATTGCTCCTATATGGAAATTGGAAACCAGTTTTGGGAATTAGAGGATGACTGTGTACTAAACAACGGTATCCAAATCGAGTTGATTTATCGTTCGCTGGAGTCGTTTGAACAAGAATTGAACTCAACCGTTTTTCAACACAAAGCTCAAAATGCTTATACAACTTGCATGTGGCATAATCTACTCCACAGCAAGATTCTATACGATCCGAATGGAAACTATGCTTCGCTCCAAAGAGCCTACCAGATTCCCTATCCACAGGAACTCAAAAAGCATATCATTGAAAGGCAACTCCTTTTGCTAGAACAAGCCATGCCTGCCTTCTCTCACCAAATAGAAAAAGCTATCAAACGCCAAGATTTTCTCAGTATGAATCATCGTACAAGTGAATTTTTTGCTTCCTACTTTGACTTGTTATTTGCGCTCAATGAGCAAACCCATCCTGGTGAAAAACGAATGTTGGAGTACGCAAATACCAATTGTACTCTCCTCCCTAAACAATTTGAAGAAACTATTCGCAAGTATTTCCAACTACTCTATCAACCACAACAAGGAGAACAAGCTATCGTAACCTTGCAAACTATCCTGAAGGAACTAAAAGCCATTTTGCCATAGACCAAAAAGAAAATGTGAACCTCTGTTGTTGTTCACATTTTTATTTGTCGTTGACTGTAAAATTCTAGTCTACTCATATTCAGTTGCCTATTTTTGGCTCTCTCTCTGAAAATCTGTAACTAGGTTAGAAATTGTTCAATTGATTGACGAGCAATCATGAAGCCGTTCCAAAAACCGCACTCACAATCACTTACCCTGCTCTTTCATTACTAGTAACAATTTTTCCCTTAGGGTTACTACAAGATTTTTTAGAGATTCTAACAAGAATTACAATATGAATTTTACATATTACCATAGAACACCTCTATAGGAGAAAATAAGAGCTAAAATTAATAAAATATAGAAGGCGATAAAAAGCCATCTCATCTTCACACATAGAGCAATATATTCTCTGATAAAGGCCGATGGAATATAGTAGGCGGCTGTACGGCAACCAAGGCCATCTCCCTTCATCCCAATACGGCGAGCATAGGTACTAGTACGAAAAACATGATAATCATTGGTTACAAAAAGAAAACGTGGACTAGCCACCAGCTTCTCTCCCATTTCTTTTGAGAAGAGAAGATTCTCATAGGTTGTCGTTGAATCTTCCTCTAGGAGAATTGCTTCTCTCGGAACATCCGTCTCTTCCAGCAAATAATTACAAATTGCCTGAGCTTCGGAAATCTTTTCATCCCCACCTCGACCACCACTTGCGATGATTTTAACATTGGGATTGAGAGACTGGTGATAAGCTTCTACTGCCTTATCAATACGACTCTTCAGTAAGGGAGTCACTTTTTCTCCATTCAACAAGCCTGCTCCGTGAATGATAATAAAATCATAATATTTTTTCTTAGGAATAAAAAGATACAGGATAGAATAAAGCAGAAATCCTGCAAAGGCAAAACCAAAAATCAAATACGAATAAATCAAAAAGAAAAAGATAATATTCACTAGATGATTGGTGTAAAACAAGCCCTTGGTATCGCTCACTCGAATCGCCATGATCACAAAAAAGAATAGAATCACACAACCTAATCCTAGAGACAAATAATTTGCCTTGGATTTTCCTTCTTTTTTCAATAACACAAATCCATTATAAATAAGGAAAAAACCACTTAGAAAAACTAAAAGAGGCAGCAGGAGAAAAATCCCTGCAAAGAAAACCATGTGCACTTCTTTCTGTCCAGCTTCGTAAAAAAGATTGGCAATGGACATATAAGAAAAGAGCAGAGACAAAAGCAAGAGAGCTGGATTCCAGAGACTGCGATTGTCCCTTAAAAACGAAACGAGAAAAAGTAGGACAAAAAATCCTGTGATAAAGTACATAGTCTCCTCCTTTGATGACTACATTGTACCATAATTGTGGCAATAGAAAAAGAGGAGCCTAGCCCTCTTATTTTACTATTCTTGCTTCTGCATCTGCCACAACCTGAACCAGACTCATCTGACGAAGTTGATTCTCCATAGCTACTTGGATATCCAGCAATTTCTGATCCAAGACCTTATGAATATTAGCCCCTACTGGACAGTTAGGATTGGGATTGTCATGGAAACTAAAGAGTTTGCCAGATTTTCCTAGACATTCGACAGCCTGATACACATCAAAAAGGCTAATATCTTGGAGGTCCTTTATAATCTCGGTACCGCCCGTCCCACGCGCAACTGAAATCAATCCTGCTTTTTTGAGTTGCGACAAAGTCTTACGGATAATGACTGGATTAACTCCAACGCTAGCTGCGAGAAAATCACTGGTCACCTTGCTTTCCCGGCCCTTTATAGCAATGATAATTAGCATATGGGTCGCAATGGTAAATCGACTTGAAATTTGCATTTTGTTCCCCTTTCACCTGAGATTTTCATCATCTCTCTTCTCATACTCATTATACCCCTTTTTGATGTCATGTCAATCATTACTACTATCTAACCATTCATCCAACTCAATATCATGCCCCTGTTTTTGAGCAATCTCATACAGAAGTTCCTGGTTATGAGTGTGGTGAATCCCATTTACCAAACTTTCATAATAGACCTGGAAATAGGGGAGCTTTAAATCTTTGGCCAACTGCAATTCGGCTTCTACATCATAATCCACTCGACGAAAATCAACATCAGCCAAACCTGCTTCATCAAACTCTAAGATCATATACTGGGCCCGCAGGTCCTTACGCAACTTCGCATCTAGAAAGAAGGGTTGTCCAATGGACCCTGGATTAAGAATCAACTGTCCATCACTTCCATAACGAAGCAACTGTTGGTGGATATGACCATATACTGCGATGGAGGCATGCGGTTCCGTCACTAATCTATCAAAATCTTCTTGTTTTCCCGTATGAATCAACTCCCTACCCCAGTTTTTATCAGGGAGATGGTGAGTGATTCCCACCATCAAATCACCAAACTGACGATGAACTTGCATGGGTTGATTGTGGAGGTCTTCGATTTCTTCAGGGCTGATTTCTTCTAATATATACTGGCATTGACGTAGGAGGTAGCGATGACTCGCTTTTGTAGGATCTAGCTTACGATGCAAACCTCTCCAGAGACTATTCTCCCAATTACCAAGAACTCTTACAGTAATAGGCAAAGTCGCTAAAAGATTCAATATCCTTCTACGTCCCGTTCCCGGCATAAGAATATCCCCCAAAAGCCAGTACTCATCTACCTTTGCCTTTTTAGCATCAGCCAGTACAGCTTCCAAGGCTGTCGTATTCCCATGTATGTCTGAAAGAACTGCTATTTTCGTCATCCTTTCTCCTCTTTTCCTCTTACTTCTTCTGTTAGTATTATAGCAGAAAATACTGCAAAAAATCACTATCACTACTTACCTGATCAACTTGTAAGAGCTTCCAAATCGTGCTATAATATAGGTAGAGAGCTCCCCTTCATTTAGGATTATGTGGTCTTCAACATCTCTCTATTTTTGCAGATTGGAGGACTATTGCCATGCGGAAATATCTTAAGTATATCCCATACTACCTTGTCATATTCTTCTTTTACTGGCCTCTCTATGAGCTATTCTCACTACTCATCACTGACTCATATACACTGAAGGGACTGTACATTTACAACATTCTCCTCTTTTCACCTTTGGCAACCTTCATCGTGTCCCTTCTTTATAGCTACCGTTTCCAATTCTCACTGTGGTGGCTGCTTGGTGTCGGATTGCTCTATTGCTTTACCATCATCACTTTTAATGAATTCATTCTCGTTTATTTCCTAGCTTATGAACTCTTTGCCCTACTTGGTATGGCTTCAGGTTCGGGTATTAAATACATGCTACAGCGAGGAAAAAATAAAAAACTTTCACAAAATCCTTGAAAAATCTCGCAATCATGCTATAATAATGCATAGAGACAAGTCACTTAGTCCCTTTCTACTAGAGAGTGCGTGGTTGCTGGAAACGCATAGAAAGCCTAAACTGATACTACTCTACTGACTTTTATGCAAACATAAAACGGTGGCTACGTTAAAGCCAATCTGAGGTGTCCCTCTTTTTTGAGGAACATAAATGAAGGTGGAACCACGTTGCGACGTCCTTTTAAGGATGTCGCTTTTTGTTTTATCAGAAGGAAGAAGAACGATGCTTTATATGATTGGCGGATCACCTTGCAGTGGAAAGTCAACAATTGCCTCACTTCTTGCTAGACAATATCAACTACTTCATATCAAACTGGATGATTTGATAGAAGAGATGATGAGTCAAGCAAGTGCAGACTCACAGCCGATTTGCCTTCTTAGGCAGGATAGAAATCCAGAAGAGATGGCAGATGAAGAATGGCGCTTTTATTAAGTGAGATTTTTCCTTATGTAAAATCTCACTTAATAAAAAATCAAAACAGACCTCTCTTGGTGGAGAGAGCTGGACTTTTGCCTCACTTGGTAAAGGAGCTTGAATGTCCAACGTCTTCCTATCTATGCTTGACTCCAACAGCCGATTTTCAAAAAAAGCATTATACACAGAGAGAATGGGTTCCTTATGTCTTAGAGGGTACAACCAACCCTGAGCAAGCTTTTGAAAACTGGATGCAACGAGATATTCTTTTTGCTCAAATGGTTCGTAAGGAAGCGATGAAATTAGGCTATCCTAGTCTCGTAACAGATGGTAGTCAACCAGAAAATCAGACTGCGGAAGAAGTTGCTCGGCTCTTAAAATTGTCCAACAAAAATAGAATAAATATTTAAGGAGAAAACCATGATTAAGATTACTTTCCCAGATGGTGCTGTTCGTGAATTCGAATCCGGCGTTACTACTTTTGAAATTGCCCAATCTATCAGCAATTCCCTAGCAAAAAAAGCCTTGGCTGGTAAATTCAACGGCAAACTCATCGACACGACTCGTGCTATCACTGATGATGGAAGCATCGAAATCGTGACGCCTGATCACGAAGATGCTCTGCCAATCTTGCGCCACTCAGCTGCTCACTTGTTTGCCCAAGCAGCTCGTCGCCTCTTCCCAGACATTCATTTGGGTGTCGGTCCAGCTATCGAAGATGGCTTCTACTACGATACAGACAATACGGCTGGTCAAATCTCTAACGAGGACCTGCCTCGTATCGAAGAAGAAATGAAGAAAATCGTTAAAGAAAACTTCCCATCAATCCGTGAAGAAGTGACTAAGGACGAGGCCCGTGAAATCTTCAAGAACGACCCTTACAAATTGGAATTGATTGAAGAACACTCAGAAGACGAAGGCGGTTTGACTATCTACCATCAGGGCGAATACGTGGACCTCTGCCGTGGTCCTCACGTCCCATCAACAGGTCGTATCCAAATCTTCCACCTGCTCAACGTAGCTGGTGCCTACTGGCGTGGAAATAGCGACAACGCGATGATGCAACGAATCTACGGTACAGCTTGGTTTGACAAAAAAGACTTGAAGAACTACCTTCAAATGCGTGAAGAAGCCAAGGAACGTGACCACCGTAAACTCGGTAAAGAGCTTGATCTCTTCATGATTTCACAAGAAGTCGGACAAGGTTTACCATTCTGGTTACCAAACGGAGCAACTATCCGTCGTGAATTGGAACGCTACATTGTTGACAAGGAAATCGCTGCAGGCTACCAACATGTTTACACTCCACCAATTGCCTCAGTGGAACTCTATAAAACTTCTGGTCACTGGGATCACTACCGTGAAGATATGTTCCCAACTATGGACATGGGGGACGGTGAAGAGTTTGTCCTCCGCCCAATGAACTGTCCTCACCATATCGAAGTTTATAAACACCATGTACACTCATACCGTGAATTACCAATCCGTATCGCTGAGATTGGCATGATGCACCGATATGAAAAATCTGGCGCCCTTACAGGCCTTCAACGTGTACGTGAAATGTCCCTAAATGATGGTCATACTTTTGTAGCTCCAGAACAAATTGAGGAAGAATTCAAGAAAATTCTTCAATTGATTATCGACGTGTATGAAGACTTTAATTTGACAGATTACCGTTTCCGCTTGTCTTATCGTGACCCAGAAGATAAACACAAATACTTTGACAACGATGAGATGTGGGAAAATGCACAACGCATGTTGAAAGCAGCTATGGATGATATGGAACTGGACTACTTTGAAGCTGAAGGTGAAGCAGCCTTCTACGGACCAAAATTGGATATCCAAGTTAAAACTGCCCTCGGTAAAGAAGAAACCCTTTCTACTATCCAGCTTGACTTCTTGCTTCCAGAACGTTTCGACCTCAAATATATCGGAGCTGACGGGGAAGAACACCGTCCAGTCATGATCCACCGTGGGGTTATTTCAACCATGGAACGCTTCACAGCTATCTTGATTGAGAACTACAAAGGTGCCTTCCCAACATGGCTTGCACCACACCAAGTGACCCTCATCCCAGTATCGAACGAAAAACACGTGGACTACGCATGGGAAGTGGCTAAGAAACTCCGTGACCGCGGTGTCCGTGCAGATGTGGATGAACGTAATGAAAAAATGCAGTTCAAGATTCGTGCTTCACAAACTAGCAAAATTCCTTACCAATTGATTGTTGGGGACAAGGAAATGGAAGACGGAACAGTCAACGTTCGCCGCTACGGCCAAAAAGAAACACACACTGTCTCAGTTGATGACTTTGTTGAATCTATCCTGGCTGATATCGCCAACAAATCACGCGTTGAGAAATAAAACAATCACAGTCTGAGAAACATTTTTCAGAGCCAGAAAAAGCAACAACTATTTCAGCTGTTGCTTTTTTATATTTTATTTAACCTGAGCTAGTAGTGATTGGTTAAACCACCACAAATGGTATCCTCATAAACAATCCTTTCTATCCACTAACTGCTGGATATAGGATATTCTCCTAAAACTTGCTTCGATGAGTTAGATAAGTTGACTATCCTCAATCCTTGTCTGCTTCATTTTCTTTTACGAGCTCTTTTTGTGAATCCTTTTCAGAGAGTTTTTGATCGATATACTTGTTAATGGTTTCATAAAATTCCTTGGTCGTATCACTGTCTAATTTTGTCGAATTATGAACTTGATTGACTTTTAATTGAACAGATTGAATACCGTAAGAGGCTTGTTTTTGATGGAGCGTTTCTAATTCTTCTTCTGAAATCGGATCTCCAACAACCGTCAAGACCAATTCATTGTTCCTTGACTTGTAGACTTGATTAATGACCGTATGATTGGCGAACTCTTTTCCTACAAACTGTTTGATTCCTTCTTTTCGCGCTTGATCTATCGTCAGAGTGACTGCTGAATAGCTGGCTGGAAGAACCAATAATACAATCAAGGATGTCAAGCCAATTTTCATTTTAATATTTAGCTCTTTAAATGAACTTAAGGGAGATTTCCTCATCAAAATTCTTGTTCCAACAATATTAGTTAGCATGATAAAGACACAATTGATCAAGAAAAGATAGAGAGCTCCAAATAAAAATCGTACATTTCCATTAGCTAAACCATAGCCTGCAGTACAGATAGGTGGCATCAGAGCTGTTGCAATGGCTACTCCTGGCACGATATTGTTTGCTTCTTTTTTCCTTGACCCAATTACACCTGCTATCCCACCAGCAATAGCAATGAGAACATCCCAAATGGTTGGAGAGGTTCGTGCAATCAATTCACTACTTTCATAAGATAAGGGAGAAATCCAGAAATACAGAGCCGAGACAAGCAAGCTAACCAATACTTGAGTAAATAAAACCTCTAGAGATTGCTTGATTAAACGCGTATCAAAAATAGCTAAACCAAACCCCAGCCCAACAATCGATGTCATAAGAGGGGAAATCAGCATGGCTCCAATAATGACAGCTGTTGAATTCATATTTAGGCCGATAGAGGCAATAAAAATCGCACACATCAAAATCACTGTATCTCTTAATCGAACATGAAGATCATCATATAATTTCTCACGGTATTCACGTGTTGAATAGTTTCCGGTCATTGGTTACTCCTTTTATTTCATATAATCTTGTTTCTGCATGGATGATGGTAGAGAAACTTCTGTCCAATCTTACATATTTTTAATTCTCACCTGTTATTCTTTTGAAAATTATCCTTTAAATATCCGTCAGTCCATCCTTAACATTATATCAAAAATTTTACAGTCTTTATCTGAAGAAATCTATCAATTGAACAGATAGAGAAAGTTATCGTCAACCTCATGGTATCATCGACTACTTCAATGACCTCGAGAACTAAACTAAGCATATGATAAGCAAAGGCCAATGGAGAAATGCAAAAATTACAGGAAGGAAGAAAACTGTCAAGATTTGCTTGTTAATGGTTTGCTTAATCTGCTTTTGATCTAGACCTACCTTTTCGTTCGTGGTCTTCATATCCCTCAGAGATTTGTTTATAGTAGATAAAATAATTTACTAGGATACACAGTTAAAGATAGAAAAGCCCAGTTGTCTTATCCTGGGCTCTTATCTACTCTTCTCACTCAAGGACTAAGTTCACTTGAGCAAACTGAATCCGCACTATCGTTCCTTTTCCGACCTCAGGCTCGATACGAATCTGGTGACCCAGTTCTTCAGAAATTTTCTTGGATAGGTAGAGGCCAAGTCCAGACGACTGCTGGGTCAAACGCCCATTGTAGCCTGAAAAACCACGTTCAAAGACTCGGAGTACATCACTGTTTTTAATCCCAATCCCCGTATCCTTGATACAGAGTTCCTGATCTTCCATATAGATCTCCAAACCACCTTGCTTGGTGTATTTGAGGCTGTTTGAGAGGATTTGTTCAATGACGACCAACAACCACTTCTTATCGGTCACGATGGTTTTGTCTAAGTCATGTAGATTGACTGTCAGTCCCTTTTGGATAAAGAAAAGAGCGTACTTACGAACCATCTCCTTGACCAAGTCCTCCACTTGAACCTTTTCAAAGACCAAGTCATCGTGAAAACTCTCTAAACGCAGGTACTGCAAAACCAGATTGGTATAGGAGTCAATCTTGAAAATTTCCTGTTCCAGCTGTTGTTTGACCTCCCGATCAGAGACTTCTGCTACCAAAAGGCGACTAGCAGCAATGGGGGTCTTGATCTGGTGAACCCACAAGGTATAGTAATCAAGCAAATCCGTCAGCTTGCTTTGGGCTTCCGACTTCTTTTGATACAATTCAGACTCTCGCTCTTCGAGTTTCTCTGCCAGCGCACATTCCAGAGGGGACTTGGGATCTCTTTCAGCATAGAGTACTTCCTGCCGGTAAACCTGAGCTTCTGCAAAAATATCCCAAACCAAAAATAAAAGGGTCAAAAAGCTACTGAGGAGGAAAAAATAGAAGAAATAAAATCCTATACTAGCGAATAAAAACTGAAAGAGAAAAACAAGAAAACCCAATGAAAAAATATAGACAAAAAGACGACTGCGAGAACGCAGATAGGCCAGAAAAAATAGTTTCCAATCAAGCATGTTTCAGTCCGTACCCTATTCCCTTCTTGGTTTCGATAAATCCTGCCAAGCCTTGCTCCTCCAACTTTTTGCGCAAGCGAGCAACGTTGACAGACAAGGTATTGTCATCGATGAAAAAATCGCTATTCCAGAGTTCCCGCATCAGGTCATCACGCGCCACGATATTACCCGCATGTTCAAACAAAATCCGCAAAATCTGAAATTCATTCTTGGTTAAACTCAATACTTCCCCCTGATAGTGCAGGTCCATAGACTTGGTATTGAGGATCACACCCGCATACTCCAGCAGACTTTCATCTCGGCCAAACTCATAGGAACGGCGCAACAAGCCCTGAACCTTGGCAAGGAGGACCTGCTGGTCAAAAGGCTTGGTCACAAAGTCATCCGCACCCATATTGATCGCCATGACAATATCCATCGCCTGATCTCTCGAAGACAGAAACATGATAGGTACCTGAGAAATCTTACGAATCTCCTGACACCAGTGGTAACCATTAAAAAGAGGCAGACCAATATCCATGAGGACTAAATGAGGTTCTGACTGAACAAAAAGGCTCAATACTTCCATAAAATCTTCTACCAAAACAACCTCAAAGCCCCACTCAGAAAGCAGTTTCCCCACTTGTTGTCGAATGACTTGGTCATCTTCTACTAGTAAAATCTTGTGCATGCGCTCCTCCTTTGTTCTTATTATAACAGATTTTCCCTATGGATAAAACGCAAACCTGTATTTAAACCAGTTAGCTAGTAGTATAGCAAAATCTAGTAAGCCCACTAGCTAATTCTTGGTAAATGTGATAGGATAAACATAGAGAAAGGAGCTTTTATGGCCAATATTTTTGACTACCTCAATGATGTAGCATACGATTCCTTTTATGACCTCCCCGTGAATGAGTTAGATGTTCTTGCCTTGACTGAGTTGACCTACCTTGCTTTTGATAATGTAATCACCCAAGAACCAAAGCGCCTCATAGATCTAGCACCTCAAATCCCTAGAGACACGACGATGTTGACCAATAAAAACCGTCTCCAGTTGTTGGATCAGCTCGCTCAACACAAACGCTTTAAAAATTGCAAGCTCTCAAACTTTATCAATGATATTGATCCTGAATTGCAAAAACAGTTTGCGGCTATGACTTATCGTATCAGTCTCGATACCTATTTGCTTGTTTTTCGCGGGACAGATGACAGCATCATTGGTTGGAAAGAAGATTTCCATATGACCTATATGAAGGAAATCCCTGCTCAAAAACATGCCCTCCAGTATTTAGAGGACTTTTTTGCCCAACATCCCAATCAAAAGATCGTCCTAGCAGGGCATTCAAAAGGGGGCAATCTAGCTGTCTATGCTGCCAGTCAACTTGATCCAAACTTACAGAAAAACATTGTCGCTGTCTACACTTTTGATGCCCCTGGGCTTCACAAGGAACTAACCGAAACACCTGGCTATCAAAACATGATGGAAAGAACGAAAGTATTTATCCCACAAGGGTCTATCATCGGGATGATGCTGGAAATTCCGGATAAAAAAATCGTCGTTCGAAGCACCGCCTTAGGTGGCCTTGCCCAGCACGACACCTTTAGTTGGCAGATTGAAGACAAACACTTTGTCCAACTAGACGAGACCAATAGTGATAGTCAGCAAGTCGATACAACCTTCAAGGAATGGGTTGAAACAGTTCCTGACGAAGAACTGCAGCTCTACTTTGACCTCTTTTTTGGAATCATTCTCGATGCAGGCATCTCCTCTATCAACGATCTTTCTTCCTTCAATGCCATTGAACACATTCATCAACTCTTTGTACAAGCTCAATCCCTCACTCCCGAAGAAAGAGAAACCATGGGGCGCTTAACCCAACTCTTGATTGACACCCGCTATCAAGCTTGGAAAAATCGTCAAAGCACGAAAAAGACTTTTTGATACCCTAAGTATCCTCTTCTATGCTATACTTAGTTTAGTACATTCTTTGAGAGAGGAAGATTTATGAAAGTCCATAAAACCGTGAATCCCGTTGCTTATGAAAACACTTATTATCTGGAAGGAGACCAACACCTGATTGTGGTTGACCCAGGTAGCCATTGGGAAGCTATTCGCAAGACTATTGAAAAAATCAACAAACCAGTCTGCGCGATTCTCCTGACACACACCCACTACGACCATATTATGAGTCTAGACTTGGTTCGTGAGACTTTTGGAAATCCTCCAGTTTATGTAGCAGAGAGTGAAGCTAGCTGGCTTTATACACCTGTAGATAATCTCTCTGGTCTCCCTCGTCACGACGATATGGCAGATGTGGTCGCAAAACCAGCAGAACACCCCTTTGCCTTTCATGAAGAATACCAGCTTAAGGAATTTCGTTTTACAGTTCTACCAACCCCAGGGCACTCTATCGGCGGCGTTTCTATCGTCTTTCCTGATGCTCATCTAGTCTTGACCGGAGATGCTCTATTCCGAGAAACCATCGGACGGACAGACCTTCCTACAGGTAGTACGGAACAACTTCTCCATAGCATTCAGACGCAACTCTTCACTCTTCCTAACTACGATGTCTATCCCGGGCATGGTCCAGCTACGACTATCGCTCACGAAAAGACTTTTAATCCCTTTTTCTAGCAAGCAAAAAACCAAGGATACTATCCTTGGTTTTTGTTTTACCAAATAATCACACGGTCCTCTGGTGAACGCCACATACCGTCGCCTTCTTTGACATCGTAAGTTGTAAAGAAGTCATCAAAGTTTGGCACTTGGACATTGACACGGAGCTTAGCTGGCGCGTGTACATCGACACTGGCCATGAGTTTCATCAACTCCGGACGGCCTTTCATACGCCAGATACGAGCAAAGTTGTGGAAGAATTCTTCAGCAGAGAAGTCTGGTTCTCTCTTGGCAGCTTCAAGGGCTGCAGCGATCCCTCCTAAGTCGGCAACATTTTCTGATACGGTTAGTTTCCCATTGATAGTGGCACCGTAAGACTCTTGCCCGTCAAACTGGTCAATGACCTTCTGCGTTTTTTCTTTAAAGGCTGCATAGTCGCTTTCTGTCCACCAGTCTTTGAGACTACCATTTTCATCAAAGGAAGCACCATTTGTATCAAAGGCATGAGAAATCTCATGGGCAATAACAGCACCAATACCACCGTAGTTAGCAGAAGACGACTGATGCAAATCATAGAATGGAGCCTGTAAAATAGCAGCCGGGAAGACAATCAGGTTCTTCTGAGGATTGTAGTAGGCATTGACCATGTGAGCTGGCATACCCCACTCCTTGTAGTCAACTGGTTGGTTCCACTTGCTCCAGCTGTGCTTGATTTCCACACGCGCAAAGGCTAAGGCATTCTCAAAGAGACTGGCAGTTTCATCCACCACCTTGTCCTTGTAGCGGGCTGGCAATTCCTCGGGATAACCGATATAAGGTTTGATGACATTAAGTTTGACAATGGCCTTGTCACGCGTTTCAGGTGTGAGCCAGTTGTTCTTAGCCAAGCGTTCCTTATAAACATCAATCATAGTCGCTACTTTTTTCTCTACGTCTGCCTTAGCTTCTGGAGAGAATTTTTCATGCGCGTACCAGAGACCAAGGGCTTGCTTGAAAGGACCTTGAGCCAAGTGATAAGCTGCCTTGACCTTGTCCTGAGCTTCTGGAACACCTGAAAGAGCACGACCATAAGCACCTGACAAGACACGAATCTCGTCTGTGAGATAGCTTGTTGAAAGATTGACAACGCCCAAAATCAAGGTTGCTTTAAGTAGAGGCCACGCTTCTTCACTATAGAATTGGTCTGCTGCTTGCCAGAAACGTTCCTCGTCTACGATAACCTTATCTGGAGTTTGTCCAATCACTGCTTGGAAGAAATCATCCAGAGGTAGGGCAGGGGCAAATTTCTTGAAATCTTCAAAGGCATATGGATGGTAAAGTTTGGCATATTCTGAACTTTCTTCGTTAGAAAGAACCACCGCTGCGATACGACGGTCCAATTCCAATCTCTTCTCTAGTAAGTCTGCGATTTCCTCATCTGAAAAATCATAGGCTTTGAGAAGATTCGTGGTACTTTCCTTCCAAAGAGTCAAGAGTTCCTCACGCTGAGGATGGTCTTCAGCGTAGTAGGTTGTATCTGGCAAGATTGTTCCTGGTGCACTTGCCCAGAGAACATTTGTTCTGGCATCCATAAAGTCTGGCGAAACACCAAAAGGAAGAAAATTTGGTTTACCAGCTAGTTCAAATTCTGCTAGTTTGCTGGTAAAATCTGCAAAACTCTCCAAATCCTGGTATTCCTTGAGTAGAGGAAGGACAGGCTTAATCCCATCAGCTTCCCTCTTATCAAAATCACGTACCATACGATGGTACTTAACAAAGTTTGCGAGGATAGCATCCTCTGGGACCTCTTCACCCGCCAACCACTTGTCCGTAGTCGCCAGCATCAACTCTTCAATTTCCTCGTCAAGGTCAATAAAACCACCTGTTCGAGATTTGTCAGCTGGAATGACAGCTGTTTTTTCCCATTCGCCATTAATTGCATCATAAAAATCGTCTTGATAACGTGTCATCTTGTTCTCGCTTTCATTTTTCACTTATTCCTAGCTTAGCAAAAAACACAGGAGAATGCAATTAAAAATAAATTTCTTGTATCTTTCATTTTATTGTTGTTTTATTAAATTTTTTAAAAATTAACTTGACTTAATTTTTTTTTTAATGTATATTAAATACGGGAGGGAGGAATTTGTTATGATACGTATTGAACACCTCAGCGTCTCCTACAAAGAAACGCTGGCACTAAAGGATATCTCACTAGTGCTCCACGGACCAACTATTACCGGAATTATTGGTCCAAATGGTGCTGGAAAATCAACTTTATTAAAAGGTATGTTAGGAATTATCCCACATGAAGGTCAGGCCTTTCTCGACGACAAAGAAGTCAAGAAATCTTTAAATCGAGTTGCCTATGTCGAGCAAAAAATCCATATCGACTACAATTTCCCTATCAAGGTCAAGGAATGTGTCTCTCTGGGACTCTATCCATCCATCCCGCTCTTCCACACTTTAAAGGCCAGCCACTGGAAAAAAGTGGCAGAAGCACTTGAAATCGTTGGACTCTCAGACTATGCTGATCGCCAAATCAGCCAGCTCTCAGGAGGACAATTCCAACGTGTTTTGATTGCCCGCTGCCTAGTGCAGGAAGCTGACTACATCTTTCTAGATGAGCCTTTTGTCGGGATTGACTCGATCAGTGAAGAGATTATCATGAATACGCTGAGAGACCTAAAAAAATCTGGTAAAACAGTTCTCATCGTCCATCATGACCTCAGCAAAGTCCCCCATTATTTCGACCAAGTTTTGCTTCTCAATCGAGAATTAATAGACCTTGGTCCGACCGAAGAAACCTTTACCGAGGTCAATCTCAAAAAGGCCTACGGTAGCAAACTCTTTTTCAATGGAGGTGACCTATGATAGCAGAATTTATCAATGGATTGCAAAATTTCCATTTCCTACAAAACGCCTTGATAACAGCTATTGTCATCGGAGTTGTTGCTGGAGCTGTGGGATGTTTTATCATCCTACGTGGGATGTCTCTCATGGGGGATGCCATCTCTCACGCAGTTTTGCCCGGCGTAGCCCTTTCCTTTATCCTGGGAATTGATTTCTTTATTGGAGCCATCATCTTTGGCTTGATGGCTTCCATCATCATTACCTACATCAAGGGAAACTCTATTATCAAGAGTGACACTGCCATTGGTATTACCTTTTCATCTTTCTTAGCCTTAGGTGTCATCTTGATTAGTGTTGCCAAGAGTTCGACAGACCTCTTTCATATCCTTTTTGGGAATATCCTCGCTGTCCAAGATACGGACATGTGGATTACCATTGGTGTGGGCGCAGTCATTCTCTTGATTATCGGGATTTTCTTTAAACAACTATTGATTACATCCTTTGACGAGCTTCTGGCTAAGGCCATGGGAATGCCCGTTAATTTCTACCACTATCTGCTCATGGTGCTCTTGACCCTTGTGTCTGTCACCGCAATGCAAAGTGTTGGAACCATTCTTATCGTGGCCATGCTAATCACTCCAGCCGCGACGGCTTACCTTTATGCTAATAGCCTAAAGAGTATGATTTTCCTTTCATCAACCCTAGGGGCAACCGCTTCTGTTGTGGGACTCTTTATCGGCTATAGTTTCAATCTCGCAGCAGGATCGAGCATCGTGCTCACATCCGCCAGCTTCTTTCTAATCAGTTTCTTTATCTCTCCTAAGCAACGATACTTGAAACTGAAAAACAAAAAAATCATTAAATAACGGGGAAACCCTTCTGGAGGAATCTAATGAAAAAATTAGGTACATTGCTTGTACTCTTTCTTTCCGTCATTGCACTTGTAGCATGTGCTAGCGGAAAAAAAGATGCAGCTTCTGGTCAAAAACTGAAAGTTGTTGCTACAAACTCAATCATCGCTGATATTACCAAAAATATCGCTGGTGACAAGATTGATCTTCATAGTATCGTTCCTGTTGGTCAAGACCCACACGAATACGAACCACTTCCTGAAGACGTTAAGAAAACCTCTCAAGCTGACTTGATTTTCTATAACGGTATCAACCTTGAAACAGGTGGCAATGCTTGGTTTACCAAATTGGTCGAAAATGCCAAGAAAACTGAAAACAAAGACTACTTTGCAGTTAGCGACGGTGTAGACATCATCTACCTTGAGGGCCAAAACGAGAAAGGCAAAGAAGACCCACATGCTTGGCTCAACCTTGAAAATGGGATGATTTATGCTAAAAATATCGCTAAACAACTGATTGCAAAAGACCCTAGCAACAAGGAATTCTACGAAAAAAATCTCAAAGACTATACTGAAAAGCTAGACAAACTGGACAAGGAAGCCAAAGAGAAATTTAACAATATCCCTGCTGAGAAGAAACTCATCGTAACCAGCGAAGGATGCTTCAAATACTTCTCTAAAGCCTACGGTGTTCCAAGTGCCTACATCTGGGAAATCAACACGGAAGAAGAAGGTACTCCTGAACAAATCAAAACCTTGGTTGAAAAACTTCGCCAAACAAAAGTTCCATCACTCTTTGTTGAATCAAGTGTCGATGACCGTCCAATGAAGACTGTTTCACAAGACACAAACATCCCAATCTACGCACAAATCTTTACTGACTCAATCGCTGAAGAAGGCAAAGAAGGCGACAGCTACTACAGCATGATGAAATACAACCTTGATAAGATTGCTGAAGGATTAGCAAAATAATACTCTTCGAAAATCAAATTCAAACCGTGTCAGCTTAGCCTTGCCGTACTCCAGTACAGCCTGCGGCTAGCTTCCTAGTTTGCTCTTTGATTTTCATTGAGTATAAGCCTCTGAAAAACGTCGTTCTCACGGGAATTGGCGTTTTTTTATCTTTCATTTTTCAGTCAAATCATTGGAAAAATCTGACAATTCTCGGTAAAATGAAAGAAAAAAAGAATGGAGTAGTTTCATGACCACTTTTCTCGGAAATCCTGTAACTTTTACAGGTAAACAACTGCAAGTCGGAGACAAGGCACTTGACTTTTCTCTTACGACAACCGATCTCTCTAAAAAAACGCTAGCTGACTTTGATGGAAAGAAAAAAGTCTTGAGTGTTGTCCCTTCTATCGATACTGGTGTCTGCTCAACGCAAACACGTCGATTCAACCAAGAACTTGCCAACCTTGACAACACCATCGTTCTTACTGTTTCTATGGACCTACCATTTGCCCAAGGACGCTGGTGTGGGGCTGAAGGCCTTGACAATGCCATCATGCTCTCAGACTACTTTGACCATTCTTTCGGACGCGATTATGCCCTTTTGATCAACGAATGGCATCTCCTTGCACGTGCCGTCTTTGTTCTCGATACTGACAATGTCATCCGTTACGTAGAATACGTTGACAACATCAACACGGAACCAGACTTTGAAGCTGCCATTGCTGCAGTGAAAGAACTGGACTAAAATCAAAGCCATTAGGGCAGAAGGCTAGAGAAATCTAGCTTTTTTTGATATACTAGATGGAGAGAAAAGACAAGAGGAAACGAATGACGCCAAATAAAGAAGACTATCTAAAATGTATTTATGAAATCGGTACGGAGATGCAGAAAATCACCAATAAAGAAATTGCTGCCCGTATGCAAGTCTCTCCACCTGCCGTAACAGAGATGATCAAACGCATGAAAAGTGAAAATCTCATCCTCAAGGATAAGGAGAATGGCTATCTATTGACAGATATTGGGCTCAAACTAGTCTCCGAGCTCTATCGCAAACACCGGTTGATTGAGGTCTTTCTAGTTCACCATCTCGACTATACCAGCGATCAAATCCACGAGGAAGCTGAAGTCCTAGAGCACACTGTATCCGACCTCTTCGTAGAGAGACTGGATAAACTGCTTGGCTTCCCTAAAACCTGCCCCCACGGAGGAACCATCCCAGCTAAGGGAGAGCTCTTGGTTGAAATCAACAACCTACCTCTAGCAGATGCCAAAGAAGCCGGCACCTATCTCCTGACTCGCGTTCATGATAGCTTTGATCTACTCAAATATCTAGAAAAGCATGAAATTCATATCGATGACCAAGTCCAGGTCAAGCAATTTGATAATTTTTCCAATACCTTTACACTGGTCAACAGAGGTGAAGATCTCCAAGTTAGCATCGATATCGCCAAACAACTCTATGTCGAAAAAATCAGTTAAGACCTTATCCCTGAAAGAGGTTCCTTTCAGGGATTTTTTATCATTTAAGTTGTAATCCCCATTCGTTTGGTGTAGAATGAAGCTAGATAAAAGAGGGAGGTCTTCCTATGAAAAAGCTCTTTAGAATCCATTTTGCAGCCATTGCAGTCAGCGATTTGCTACTGTTGGTAACTTTCAGACCCCGATACGAACTTTCTTTGGAGAGAGGTCTGATTTTTTGCTTCATTTTCATCCTCGCTCAGGGACTACTGCTGTCTCGCTTGGTCTTCCGACTCAAAAAACATTTCTCTGAGATTTATCCTCAGATGAACAAAAAAATTCGCCTTTATTACTTAGCGATTCTCTCTGTTGACCTTCTATTATTTCTCTTTTTAGCCATCACTGGCCCTCAATATTTCTACTCTCTTACTCCAGTCTTTACTTCCTGTCATTCTACTTTATATTATATAACGGCTAGCCACCTAAGAGAAAACTATCCAGACTTTTACAACAAACATACCTCTTTATGGGAGTGTCTATAAACAAAAACCAAGCCAGCTGGCTTGGTTTTCTTATCTATTTTTAGTATCAAGAATGATGGTAACTGGCCCATCATTTACCAACTCCACCTGCATATCCGCTCCAAAGATGCCTGTCTGAACGGGCACTTCCTGAGCTAGCTTTTGGTTGAAAGCCTCATAGAAGGCAGCTGCCATATCCGGCTTGGCTGCACCTGTAAAAGCGGGACGATTACCCTTCTTGGTATCCGCAAAAAGAGTAAACTGAGAAATAGAGAGAATTTCCCCTTCAATATCCTTGACAGACAGGTTCATCTTGCCTTCTGCGTCTGAAAAAATCCGCATATTGACAAGCTTTCTCACAGCATAGTCCAGATCTTCCTCTTGGTCCTCTGGGCCAACACCGGCTAGCAATAAGAGTCCCTGATTAATTTTTCCATGAACCTGACCTTCGATACTCACTTGGGCTTTCTTAACTCGTTGGATAATGATTTTCATAATAGCCTTTCTAGTAACTGAAGGGACAATTAGCCGTTGGTCCGTTTGACAGAGTAGACCTCTGGCACACTCTTAATCTTGTCCACAACTGTGGTCAGTGTAGAGAGGTTGGAAATACCAAAGGAGACATGGATATTAGCAAATTTCATATCCTTGGTTGGCTGAGCATTAACGGTTGAGATATTCTTGGTCGTGTTGGAGAGAACTTGTAAAACATCGTTCAAAAGCCCTGTACGGTTGAGACCATATATATCGATGTGGGCAGTGTATTCCTTGCTTGAGAATTGATCTTCCCATTCCACATCAAGGAGACGTTGCTCGTAGTTTTCTTGGGCGCGAAGGTTCATACAGTCCACACGGTGAATAGCTACACCGCGACCCTTGGTAATGTAGCCGACAATGTCGTCACCTGGCACTGGATTGCAACACTTGGCAATCCGAACTAGGAGACCTGAGGCACCTTCAATGACCACACCACCCTCATGCTTGACCTTGAGGGTTTCTTTGTTTTCGACCTTAACTTCGCCACCTTTGACAAGCTCTTCTGCTTCCGCCTTGGCCTTAGCGCGTTCTTCCTCACGACGTTCCTTTTCAGTCAAACGGTTAAAGACGGTAATAGCGCCAATTTCTCCAAAACCAATGGCTGCATAGAGGGCTTCCTCTGTCTTGTAGCTGGTCTTTTGAAGGACCTCGTCCATGTGACGCTTGTCCATAAATTTATTGGCTATATAGCCGTTTTCTTGGAACTGGGCCATCAGCATCTCACGGCCCTTGTTAACGGATAATTCCTTGTCTTGATTTTTAAAGAACTGACGAATCTTGTTGCGTGCCTTGCTGGTCTTGACCATGTTGAGCCAGTCACGACTCGGACCAAAGGAGTTGGGGTTGGTGATAATTTCAACCTGATCCCCTGTCTTGAGCTTGGTTGTCAGTGGAACCATACGGCCATTGACCTTGGCACCAGTCGCTTTTTCACCGACTTTGGTATGGATTTCATAGGCAAAATCAATCGGTCCTGAATCTTTTGGAAGGGAGCGAACCGCACCATCGGGAGTAAAGACATAAATCTCCTCCGCCAGATAGTTTTCTTTAACAGAGTCCACAAATTCCTTGGCATCATCAGCCTGGTCTTGGAGCTCCATCATCTCCTTGATCCAGTTCATCCCAATAGCAGATTCCTTGCTGTTGACCTGCCCTTTAATGCCTTTCTTATAGGCCCAGTGAGCTGCTACCCCGTACTCAGCCACTTCGTGCATTTCCTTGGTCCGAATCTGGAATTCAATCGGCCCTTTTGGTCCATAAACGGTCGTATGGATAGACTGGTATCCATTGGCCTTACGATTAGCGATATAGTCTTTGAAGCGGCCTGGCATGGGTTTCCAAAGTTCATGCACATAACCCAGCATGGCATAGACATCACTCTGGGTATCTAAGATACAGCGAATGGCAATCAGGTCATAAATCTCCTCAAAGCGTTTCTTCTTATCCTGCATCTTGCGATAGATAGAATAGATATGCTTAGGACGACCATAGATTTTCCCTTTGAGATTGCGTTCGGTAGCATAGTCCTCCAACTTGGTTACGACTTCATCGACCAAAGCCTCACGTTCTCTGCGTTTCTCCTTCATCATGTGAGTAATCTTGTAAAACTCAGTTGGATTGAGGTAACGGAAAGATAAATCTTCCAACTCCCACTTGACACTGGAAATCCCTAGACGATGAGCTAGTGGTGCGTAAATTTCCATGGTTTCTCTGGAGATACGTTCTTGCTTGTCCTTTCGCAGGTGTTTGAGAGTCCGCATATTGTGCAAACGGTCCGATAGTTTGACCAAAATAACACGGATATCTTCAGACATGGCCATGAGCATCTTGCGGTGATTTTCAGCCAATTGTTCCTCGAGTGATTTGTACTCAACCTTACCAAGCTTGGTCACTCCATCAACGATAATCCGAACATCATGACCAAACTCACGCTCCAAATCATCCAGTGTCGCATCTGTGTCCTCAACTACATCATGCAAAAAACCACAGGCAACAGTTACGGCATCCAGTTTGAGCTTAGCCAGAATTCCTGCCACTTGGATAGGATGGATAATATAGGGCTCACCTGATTTTCGGTATTGACCACTATGACAATCAACTGCGTAAATCAATGCTTTTTGTACAAAAGCAACGTCTTCCTTTGTTAAATATTCTCTCGTTAAAGCGACTACCTGATCGCCCGTCAAATTCACTTCTTTCGGCATCTATACTCTCCAATTCTTCCTACCATTTTATCACTTTTTTAAGAATATTAAAACTAGAAAAGCCTGTTTTCATGCCGAGCCTGTGCATTTAAAAGAAAAAACACTGCAAGAGAAACTCTGCAGTGCTTTGCTATTCTATTTATCTTAGTAGACTGTTTTTTCAGTTTCTACATCAAAGAAGTGTGCTTTGTTCAAGTCAAATCCAAGTTCAACTGTTGCACCTGTTTGCAAGTAGTCACGAGCATCCACTTTGGCAACAAACTCATCTTTACCAACTTGGCAGTAAAGGTGAGATTCTGAACCAAGCAATTCTGATACAGAGATGGTTGCTTTAACCACTGATTCTGGGAATGTTTCAAGGAAAGCAGGTTCTGCATTCACATCTTCTGGACGAATACCGAAGATCAAGTCTTTTCCTTCGTAGCCTTTGTCACGAAGCACTTTCAAAGCACCTTCTGGAACTTTCAAGCGGAAACCATCAGAAACAATTTCATTGCCTTCTAATTTCACATTGATGAAGTTCATAGCTGGGCTTCCGATAAATCCTGCTACGAACTTGTTAACTGGGTTTTTGTAAACTTCTTGAGGAGTACCGATTTGTTCTACACGTCCGATAGTACCTGTACCAGCAGGGTTTTTAGTTGCTGACATGATAACGATACGGTCAGCAAGTGTCATCGCTTCTGTTTGGTCGTGGGTTACGTAGATAGTTGTAGCTCCGATACGACGGTGAATCTTCGCAATTTCAGCACGCATAGATACACGAAGTTTGGCATCCAAGTTTGACAAAGGTTCGTCCATCAAGAACACTTTTGCATCACGGACGATGGCACGACCCATGGCAACACGTTGACGTTGACCACCTGAGAGGTCAGCAGGTTTACGATCCAAGAATTCTTTCAAACCAAGGATTGCTGCTGCTTCTTGTACACGTTTGTCGATGTCTTCCTTGCTGTATTTACGCAATTTCAAACCGAAAGCCATGTTGTCATATACAGTCATGTGTGGGTAAAGAGCGTAGTTTTGGAATACCATGGCGATGTCACGGTCTTTTGGAGCTACGTCGTTGACAACCACGCCATCGATAGATGCAGTACCTTCTGTGATGTCTTCAAGACCAGCAATCATACGAAGAGTCGTTGATTTACCACATCCTGAAGGACCTACGAAAACGATAAATTCTTTGTCTTTGATGTCCAAGTTGAAGTCTTCAACTGAGTAGTGTTCGCTGTTTGGATATTTTTTGTAAATGTTTTTAAGATTTAATTCTACCATCGAGGTGAACTCCTTTTGTCTTTTGATAGTTTTATTATAGATGAAAACGCTTTACTTTTCTATGGCAAGGTGACCAAAAAAACAAAAAAGTTCTGTGCAACTTGCACAAAACTTTAGAGAATATCTGGTAAAATCAACTGATAACAAAGGGTGAGATCCGTCAACTCCTTCAACTGAAGCCCTGTCAATTCTTCCCATCTATCAATCTTGTATTGGAGAGAGTTGCGGTGCAGATAGAGTTGCTGGGCTGTTTTAGTTAGGACAGCACTATTTTCCCAAAGGGAGAGAATGATTTCCTGAATCTGGTCCTGATCCAAAATCATCTGGTGCAAGCATTCTTTAATGACTCTCAGGTCCACTAGTCTTTCTCCCATACTCCAAAGATAGAGCTGTGAAAAGGTATGAACACCTTGATGCCCCTGACGCCACCATGTCTTAAACAAATCTCGCTCTGCTTTGATTAAGTCTGATAGGGCTTGATGGCCTGTCTGAGACCAAACCTGCCCCAACATGATAGACAGACGAAGACCAAAGTCATACTCTACCGCTTCAATCGTATCAGATAAGATTGAACGTACAGAAGTGTACTTATCTTGTTGCAGCACGAAAACATAATCCTGAGCTCCAACCTGCAGCACCGTCTGACAGTTGGGAAAAAGAGTCCGCATCATATCCAGCCAAGAGGCCAGATTTTCCTGTTGGTAATAAGACAGATGGAAATAAACCAATTGAATCTTTTTGAAAGCTTGCGGTGCCTGCCCCTTTCCCTCAATCAGATAGGGATACCAAGGATTGAGCGAACGAGCCTGCTCCTGCTGGGTCAAAAGGGCAACCAGCTGCTTTTCACGCTCGCTGAGCCCAGCTTCCTCTAGTAAAATCCACTGCTGAGAGGCTAAAGGAAGAGTAAGATAGCCTGGTCTCTCAATCGGCTGATCTGAAATCTGAGCTTCAGGAAACCAGTCTTGTAATTCCTTTGCAATCATATTCTAGCCCTCCACTTTTTGGATGCACCAAGCAATTAAGGTTTCTAGCCGCTCCAGGTTTTCAGTCAAATGGAGATAGCCCATCACCGCTTCAAATCCCGTGGACATACGGTAAGTCACCACATCAGCATTTTTAGCCTTTGTGTGACTATTGGTATTGCGACCTCGTTTGTAGATTTCTTCTTCTTTTTCCGTCAAGACTTGCTCCTCCAACATGAGGGCAATCAGGCGAGCTTGAGCCCTAGCTGACACATACTTGGTCGCCTCTTGGTGGAGTTTATTGGGTTTGGTCATGCCTTTGAGGATGAGGTGGCGGCGAATATACATAGAATACACTGCATCTCCCTCAAAAGCCAGCGCAATCCCGTTAATGAGATTGACATCAATCACGAGTCCACCTCACTCCATCCTTGGTGTCAAGGAGCTTAATTCCTTGAGCCGCCAATTGGTCACGGATTTGGTCCGCTGTCGCAAAGTCACGATTAGCACGCGCTTCTTGACGTTTTTGGATCAGGGCTTCAATGTCTGCATCTAAAACTTCCTCGACAAAGACAATCCCAAAGACTTCTAACATATCCGCAAAAGCTTGCTTGACACTTGCATCATAGTTTCCTGAGTTAATCCATTTGGCCATTTCAAAGATGACTGTGATACCATTGGCAGAGTTAAAGTCCTCATCCATAGCTGCTATAAACTTTTCTTTAAAGTCCTGTAACTCTTGAGCATCTACAGTCCCAGAAAATAGTTGCTCGTAAGTGTTCTTCAGATATTTGAGATTGGTCTCTGCATCACGCACTGCCTTTTCAGTAAAGTTGATTGGTTTACGGTAATGCTGAGTCGCAAAGAAGAAACGCAACACTTGCCCATCAAGAGTTTTAAGGGCATCGTGTACGGTTATAAAGTTGCCCAAGGACTTAGACATCTTGACATTGTCGATATTGACAAAGCCATTATGCATCCAGTAGTTCGCAAAAGTCTTGCCTGTTTTGGCTTCTGACTGGGCAATTTCGTTGGTATGATGCGGAAACTCAAGGTCGGCTCCACCACCGTGAATATCAATGGTATCGCCCAAAATCTCTGTCGACATGACCGAACACTCGATGTGCCAACCCGGACGACCAGGTCCCCAAGGACTGTCCCAAGAAATCTCGCCTGATTTGGTAGCTTTCCATAGAGCAAAGTCTACAGGATTTTCCTTGCGAGCCGTTTCTTCATCGGTACGACCTGATGCACCTAGCTCCAAATCTTCCAAGGTTTTATTGGCCAACTTAGCATAGTTGTGGGATTTTTCCACACGGAAGTAAACATCCCCTTGACTCTCATAGGCAAAGCCTTTCTCGATCAAGTCTTCCACAAAACGAATGATATCAGCCATAAACTCTACTACACGTGGATGGCGAGTCGCAGGTTTGACGCCCAAGGCTGTCACATCCTCACGAAAGGCAGCGATGTACTTGTCCGCAACCTCCTGAGGCGTAATGTCTTCTTCCTTAGCACGGTTGATAATCTTATCATCCACATCCGTAAAATTGGAAATATAGGCAACTTCGTAGCCACGATATTCAAAGTAGCGACGAATGGTATCAAAGGCTACCGTTGAACGAGCATTCCCAACGTGGATATAGTTGTACACGGTTGGCCCACAGACATACATCTTAACCTTGCCGTCCTCAATAGGTACAAATTCTCGCAAATCACGAGACATGGTGTCATAGATTTTAATCACTCACTGTCTCCTTTCTGTTTCTTGTTTATCGTAAAGAGTCATTTCAATCCAACTCTCTAGCAATTACTAAGGCTATCTCAAAGAAAGTCATAGCATCTGCTTTTCTTTCTTCATGTCTTGCATCCCACTCATGATTGTGATGGTCAACATAATCAGCCGTATAAAAAAATTGATAGACTTTTGCTTGTCGAAATTGTGTCCAAGCCATGATTGCAGAAGCTTCCATATCCACAACAGTCGCACCTGCTGCTAATCTACGTTTGACCTTATCGGCTGTTTCACGATAGAAAGCATCTGTGGTCCAAATCTTTGTTCGAATGTGCTCAATGCAAGATTTGTTCAAAGTTTCTTCCATGGTTAAAAGCAAAGTTTCGTCATAAGCTATCTCATCACTTGCAGGAGCGTAATGGTAACTTGTACCTTCATCACGTAGAGCTGAACTTGGTAGGATAATCTTATCTGCCTGAATAGACTGATCTAGAACTCCGCAAGAACCCAACACAATAAAGTTCTTAAATCCTCTTGCTTTGAGTTCTTCTAAGAGTCCAACAACCATCGGGGCTCCAATCGTAGCTATAGCAACTGCTACCTTACTCCCATCTTTTTCATAGATATACCATGGAAGTCTGCCATTTAGATTGGTTAGATAGCCACCTTCGTAAACATCTTCAAACTTCTTTACTCGTTCAACGATTTCTCCATTAAAAGATAAAATAATCGTGTCACAGATTTCTCCACTACCACAAATACTTCGATCAGTTGGTTCGATAACAGCAGGTACATTTTCGAATTCTTCTAATAGCATTTTTCTACTCTTTCTCATTCAGATAAACTACCTGTGTCTGTTTGACAAAGCCGATTTTTTCATACAAGCGCTTGGCACCTACGTTGCTGTCCTCTACTGCAATCTGAAATTCCTTATCATTTTGCTCAATCAGTTGGTTGACTAGGGATTTTGCTAAGTAGCTTCCATAGCCTTTGCCACGTTCAGGTTCCGATATTGCCAAACCATAGAGGTAATTCGTATTAGTCGATAAATCTACCGTGCAAGTTCCAATAACCTGACCGTTTTTTAATAAAATATATAGGCGACTTTCTGGATCTTTTAGAGCTTCAGCAACATATCTATCCGCAACTTCTCTCGATTCATGCTCCTCTGAAAATGCCTGAAATTTTAACTGACTAATTTGCTCCTGATATGAACTATCTGCTAACAAAACTTCAAGATTGGAAAGTTTTGCTAACGGATAAGGTCTTCTATCCTTACCTAACCAGATTTCTGTATTTTCATCCTCGACCAATCCCCAGTTGCTGACAAAATCAGGATGACGCTCTAGAAAAATACGTTCTGTCTGAAAAGTAACTGAACGAATAGGAAAAGAAGCCGTTTCTTTCTCAAAACTCGTAAACAAAGCACGCGCAATTCCCTGACGGCGATGATTTGGATGAACCAGTATCGTCACTTCCACATCTTGGTCATCAGCATAGACAGTTAATAGACCAACAAGTTCGCCTTTTTCATAATAAAGGAAAAAGGCGGGCATGTTGGGGTCAAAATTAAGCATATTAGAAAGATAGGGATCACGATAAGTTCCATCATAGGCTTGGCAACAGTCAATTAGTTTTTTCGCTTCAAATAACTCTTCTTGGCTCAACTTATTTCTTGCTTGAATCATATAGGTATCCTCTACAAACCAGACGATCTGTGGCTGGCTTCTTTAGCCTGCTCGAGTTTATTGACGTAGTACTCCCGTTTTTCTTCGACTTCGTGAATGACCGGCTCATCCTTCTGTCCATGAACTCGGACGATCTTAGCCGGAATACCGACAACTGTTACATCACTAGGTACGTCTGCCACGACTACTGCAGCTGCACCAACCTTGGCATTTTCACCGATTTCTACCGGTCCGATGACTTGGGCATGGGCTGATATGAGAGCTCCTTTACGCACAGTCGGATGGCGTTTGCCAACATCCTTCCCTGTTCCACCAAGAGTCACTCCGTGATAGAGAAGAACGCCTTTTTCAACAATCGCTGTCTCTCCAATTACCAATCCTGAACCGTGGTCGATAAAAACACCTGAGTCAATCTGGGCACCCGGATGAATCTCGATTTGGGTCCAAAAACGCCAAAACTGACTGTGCATCCGAGCCAGGAGTTTGAAGCCGTGCTTCCAGAGAAAATGCGAGAGACGGTGGGCAGCTAAGGCCTTGACACCTGGATAGGTCAGTAGGACCTCCAAACTGTTGCGTGCCGCTGGATCATTTTCTTTTACAATATCAATGGTTTCGCGCCACCATCCCATACATTTCTCCTTTTCTTATTCTGAATCTTTTGGTGTTTCTGTAACTTCTTTCTTAAGTTTGTGGTCCTTGTGATGACGTGGACGGTGAGGTCGCTCAGACTTTTCGCCCTTTTCATCATGCTCAGATTTTGGAGGACGAGGAAGAAGAGCTTTCATAGAGGCATCGATACGGCCTTTTTCATCAATCTTGATAACCTTAACATCGACTTCATCGCCGATAGCTACCAAGTCTTCCACACGGTTGGTACGAGTCCAAGCCATTTCCGAAATGTGCACAAGTGCATCTGTCTTATCAAAGAGGTTGACAAAGGCACCAAATTTCTCGATACGAACAACCTTAGCATGGTAAACTTCATCCACTTTGGCTTCGCGAACCAAGCCAGCGATGATTTCTTTGGTACGGTTAATGGCATCTTGGTCGCTAGAGTAGATAGATACATTTCCTTCTTCATCGATATCAATCTTAACGCCTGTTTCAGCAATGATCTTATCGATGGTTTCTCCACCCTTACCGATGACAATCTTAATCTTGTCCACATCAATCTTGATGGTATCAATTTTCGGTGCAGTTGGAGCCAATTCTGGACGAACTTCTGGAATGGTTGCTTCAATCACATCAAGGATTTCAAAACGAGCTTTCTTGGCTTGAGCAAGGGCCTCAGTCAAGATTTCTGCAGTAATTCCTTGGATCTTGATATCCATTTGGAGAGCTGTAATCCCGTCACGAGTACCTGCAACCTTGAAGTCCATATCTCCAAAGTGGTCTTCCAAACCTTGGATATCTGTCAATACTGTGTAGTTATTTCCATCTGAGATGAGCCCCATAGCAATCCCTGCCACTGGCGCCTTGATTGGCACACCACCAGCCATAAGAGCAAGAGTTCCCGCACAGATAGAGGCTTGAGAAGATGAACCGTTTGATTCTAATACTTCAGCTACCAAGCGGATCGCGTATGGAAATTCTTCCAAACTAGGCAAGACTTGAGCAAGGGCACGTTCACCGAGAGCCCCATGACCAATTTCACGACGACCAGGCGCACCGTAACGACCAGTTTCCCCTACTGAGTATTGAGGGAAGTTATAGTGGTGCATAAAGCGTTTCTTGTACTCTGGATCCAAACCATCGATGATTTGAGTTTCTCCCATCGGAGCCAAGGTCAAGACTGAAAGAGCTTGAGTTTGTCCACGAGTGAAAAGACCGGAACCATGTACACGAGGAAGATAGTCAACCTGCGCATCTAAAGGACGGATTTCATCGACCTTACGACCGTCAGGACGTACCTTATCTTCTGTAATCAAACGGCGCACTTCAGCATGTTCCATTTGTTCCAAGATTTCAGCCACATCACGCATGATACGGTCAAACTCTTCATGGTCTGCATATTTTTCTTCGTAAACAGCAGTCACTTGGTCTTTAACTGCTTGAGTTGCAGCTTCACGAGCCAATTTTTCTTCTACTTGAACCGCTTTTTGAAGGTCACTGTTATAGGCTGCGACGATTTCAGCTTGCAAGTCCGCATCCACATGAAGCAATTCCACTTCTGCTTTTTCCTTACCAACCACAGCGACGATTTCTTCTTGGAAGGCAATCAATTCTTTGACTGCTTCGTGCCCTTTGAGAAGGGCTTCCAACATGATTTCTTCTGACAATTCTTTGGCACCAGACTCTACCATGTTGATAGCGTGCTTGGTACCAGCTACTGTCAATTCAAGCAGCGAGCGTTCTGCTTGTTCTTGACTAGGGTTGATGATAATCTCACCATCTACATAACCTACTTGTACCCCAGCAATTGGTCCGTCAAACGGAATATCTGAGATAGAAAGCGCCAAAGATGAACCGAACATGGCTGCCATTGGAGCAGAGGCATTTTCATCATAAGAAAGGACCGTATTAATCACTTGCACTTCGTTACGGAAACCTTCCGCAAACATCGGACGGATTGGACGGTCAATCAAACGCGCTGTCAAAGTCGCATCTGTTGAAGGACGTCCCTCACGTTTCATAAAGCCACCAGGAAACTTCCCAGCCGCATACATTTTTTCTTCGTAGTTGACTTGAAGAGGGAAGAAATCCCCAGTTGCCATTTTCTTAGACATAACGGCAGCAGTCAAGACAGTTGACTCACCGTAACGCACAACAACAGAGCCATTTGCTTGCTTAGCAACCTGGCCAGTCTCTACAATTAACTCACGACCCGCAAAAGTCGTTTGAAACACTTGTTTTGTCATTTTAATCCCCTTTGGATTGATGAAATTATACGCCTTGCCTACAAAGATCAAGATACTAAGGTCGCAAAAAGCAAAGTAAAAATAGGAAACTGGCGAAGTCTTCGATGAAGACAAGACAGTTTATCTTTTTTACACAGCTTTTCGGCCGGGTTCAATTACACAAGATACTAAGCCGTTAAGCAACTCAAAGGAAAATAGGAAATCGAACGACGGAGCGACTGCTCCTAGGTAGATTTATCTTTTTCCACAGAGTTGTAGGCGTGTTCAGTTACACAGGATACAAATCATTAGAAAGGTTTGATGCTAAAGCATCTAATCCTTTCACGCTAATCGCTATTAGGCGATTAGCTAAATGCTTTACTAACTCTCTCGTCAAATAACATCGATTTGACTCGTTCGTGTCGCTCAAACTAAATACTGAAAAGAACAAATTATGAAAAAATTTCTATCATAAAATTGAGAATCGACAAAGCCTTTAAAACTTAAATACCCTCATCTTTGTATCAAGTACGTACAGAGTCTATTTTATCATATTTTTCTTAAAAAGTGCGGGCTTTTCTATTAAAAAGGAACCATTCCCCTCACCTGAGAAGAATGGTTTGCTTTTTATTATCCTAAAGACTGATGATTAAACAAGGCATGGGTTGCTTGGTGGATGTATTTTGCTGTTTCAGCATTGTTCATGGTGTAGAGATGCACACCTGCGACATCCTGGGTTACCAAGTCCACGATTTGATCCACTGCATAGGCAAGTCCTGCTGCTCTGAGCGACTCAGGATCGTGCTCATATTTGTCCAAGATAGCCTTAAATTTACGTGGAAGGTGGATATTCTCACAAGTTTTCAAGAGACGAAGGGCTTGATTACGGTTCAGAATTGGCATAATCCCCGCATGAATAGGAACATCAATCCCTGCCAAGGTACACTTGTCTTGGAAATCATAGAAACGCTCATTGTCAAAGAAAAGCTGCGTTACAAGGCTTGAACAGCCTGCATCTACTTTCTTCTTGAGATTTTGGATATCTGAGATCTGGTTTGGCGAGTCAGGGTGTCCCTCTGGATAGCAAGCACCAACAATATCAAAGTGAGGGGCTTGTTCCTTGATGAACTCGATCAAGTCCGTTGCATAGCGGAAATCCTTTTGTGGTTCCACATCAGGGATAATATCCCCACGCAAGGCCAAGATTTTCTGTACCCCAACCTTATCCAAGTCCGCAATGGTTTCAGCAACCTTTTCCTTGGTCAGATAGATAGCTGGCAAGTGGGCAATGGTTGGAATCGCCAAGTCATTCTGGATAAAGTCAGCCAAACGAACCGTTGTTTCCTTGATATTAAATTTATTATTGCTGGCGGTCACACTGATAAAGTGCGGTGTCAGCTCCCGCATATCCTGCAAGGCTGAAATAATTTTATCATTACCCACAGCTGGGTTTGGAGGGAACACTTCAAATGAAAGTGATGGCGTTTGGCGTGACATAGTCCTTATCCTTTTCTTTTTGATTTCATGATTGCTGAGCAGCTAGGGCCAAGCAGTCCCTTGATCAGTCAGTATCAAGCGAGAAATCCTATCTTACAATTTCTCACGCGCAGCTTTAGCTGCTTCTACAAGGCGGATCAAGCTTTCTTTTGTTTCTGGAATACCACGTGTTTTCAAACCACAGTCAGGGTTGATCCAAACTTTCTTGCTTGGAACTTTAGCAAGAATAGCATCGATTGTGTGGTCGATTTCGCCTTCGTTTGGCACACGAGGAGAGTGGATATCGTAAACCCCAGGTCCCACTTCTGTTTGGAAGTTTTTCGCTTTGAGTTCGTCCAAGATTTCAAGGTTTGAACGGCTTGCTTCAAAGGAAATAACGTCCGCATCCATGTTGTCAATAGCTGGGATAATATCTGTAAATTCTGAGTAACACATGTGAGTGTGGATTTGTGTGTCTGGCGCTACTGTAGAGTGTACCAAGCGGAAGGCTGGAATTGCCCAGTCAAGGTAGTCTTCGTACCAGTCGCTACGACGGAGTGGCAATTTCTCACGAAGAGCAGCCTCATCGATTTGGATGATTTTCACGCCTGCGGCTTCAAGGTCAAGAACTTCATCCTTGATAGCAAGGGCGATTTGAAGAGTCGAATCCTTAATAGAGATGTCTTCACGTGGGAATGACCAGTTAAGGATGGTAACAGGTCCAGTCAACATACCTTTGACAGGTTTGTCTGTACGGCTTTGTGCGTAGCTAGACCATTTGACAGTGATTGGGTTGAGACGAGTGACATCGCCCCAGATGATTGGTGGTTTCACCCCACGCATACCGTATGATTGTACCCAACCATTCTTAGAGAAGAGGTAACCTGACAAGTTTTGACCGAAGTACTCAACCATGTCATTACGCTCGAACTCACCGTGTACAAGCACGTCAAATCCAACTTCTTCTTGCCATTTGATCCATTCATCGATGGTTTCAGCAAGGAAGGCATCGTATTCTTCTTGAGTCAATTCACCCTTACGGAAGGCCAAACGTTTGGCACGGACTTCCTTGGTTTGAGGGAATGAACCGATGGTTGTTGTTGGAAGAGCTGGAAGTTTGAAAGCCTCTTCTTGGATAGCTTCACGTTCTGCAAAGGCTGGCAAACGAGTGTAGTCAGCGTCTGTCAATCCAGCGATGCGTGCACGAAGTTCCGCATTTACACCCACACGCTCAGTCGCAAAGAGCTCTTTGTTAGCTGCAAGAGCTTCTGCACCTTGACCGTTGCGGATAGCATCCAAGTCACGAAGTTCTTCCAATTTTTCAACCGCAAAGGCAAAGTGGTTCAAGATAACTGGCTCAAATTCTTCGTTAGCAGTTGTAAATGGCACATGAAGAAGTGAGCATGAGCTTGTCAATACAATATTTTCAGCTGGGATTTGCTCAAGAACAGCCAAGCTCTTTTCGTAGTTGTTGCGCCAAATGTTCTTACCATTGACAATACCTGCATAAAGAGTCTTGTCAGCTGGGAAGCCACCTTTAACGAGTTCAAGTGTTTTCTTACCTTCAACGAAGTCAAGACCGATGGCATCAACTGGCAAGTTTACAAGATCAGTGTAGACATCACGAACATCACCAAAATAAGTTTGAAGCAAGACTTCAAGACCTTTTTTATCAGCCAAAAGTTTGTTGTAGAGGTTCAAGAAGAGAGCTTTTTCTTCAGCTGTCAAATCTTTGACAAGAGCCGCTTCGTCCAACTGGATGCGAGTCGCACCAAGTTCAGCCAATTTTGCAAAAACTTCTTGGTAGGCAGCTACTAAGCTATCTACGAAGTCTTCTGCTTTTACGCCTTCTTCAAAGTCTGACAATTGGAGGAAAGTGAATGGACCTACAAGAACAGGACGAGTGTTGAGACCAAGTTCTTTGGCTTCTTGGAACTCATCAAAAATCTTGTGACCAGCCAATTTGACTTGAGTGTCTTTTTCAAATTTAGGAACGATGTAGTGGTAGTTGGTGTTGAACCATTTCTTCATTGGAAGGGCGCGCACATCCCCTTTTTCACCTTGGTAACCACGCGCCAAAGCAAAGTAGCGCTCAAGGTCAGACAAGTCCAAGTTTTGAACAGAAGCTGGCACCACGTTGAAGAGGAAAGCTGCATCTAGGAAGTTGTCATAGTGAGAAAAGTCGTTTGATGGGATTTCAGTGATGCCTTTTTCTTTGACGATGTTCCAGTGTTTCGCGCGCAATTCTTTTGCTGCTGCAAGGAGTTCTTCTTCTGAGATTTCTTTTCTAAAATATTTTTCAGTTGTAAATTTTAATTCGCGGAATTCGCCCAAACGAGGGAAACCGATGATTGTAGTTGACATGATGTGTCCTCCAAAATTTGTTGTTGAAACTATCTTAACAGAAAAGAAAGCGCCTGTATAATTGTAAAAAATTAGGCTTTGATATAGTTTGAAACTATACCATTCTTTTAGACAAAAGAAAAGGACTTGAGAACAGTGCCTCAAATCCTTTGTATAGCTTGCTTTATGATATTTTTTAGTTAAAATACTCAAACTAGCTATTGGCAATTCTTATAAGTGACTATGGCTTGTTATTAGAAAAGACTATAGGTCAATTTAATCAATTTTTTTCCTGTTCAAGTGAGACGACTGCTAGTGTCTTGCCTAAACTGGCTAAAACTTTCAAAACCGTATCCAACTGAGGACTAGTCTTTCCTGTCTCCATCCTAGCTATGACGGGCTGACTTACTCCACTAAGTTCTTCTAGCTTTTTTTGACTGATTCCTTGCTCATGTCTAGCCTCAATCAACTCACTCATGATAGCCACTCGCATATCACTTTCAAGGATTTCCTCCTTAGTAAAAAGTTCTGACCGGACATCCTTCCAATTACTTCCAATGGCACTATTCTTCATCACTTAACCCTCTTTCTTTTAAGTCCTTCAGTTCACGCTTGGCTTTTTAAATAAATTATAACTCAAAAGTTATTAAAAGTAAATTCTAATACCCATAAAAAGAAGACCTTAGAATCATTCTAAAGGTCTCATTTTTATTATTCGAAAAAATTACGAGAAGAGTTATAATGTGGAGCCAATCCTGACTCTTACTCCAGCTCAATCCCTTTCTCACGAAGATTAGCCAGACAATCTTCATAGTATTCTGCGTCATGCTCACTATAGATGGGATTGTCCAACTTTTCCTCAGGCAAGTCTTGATAAGGATAACAGGTCTTTCCACGGTAGTTCTTATCCAGCCATTCTGGACTGACATTGTAGCCACGGTTAGCCATCTCCTCCATGATCAAGCGATGATAGGCATAGAGACGATAGGGCGAGTGAGTAAAGACATAATCAACCGTCGCATGCTTTCTGCCCCAGCCATTGCCACGTAGGGCGCAACATTCTCGATGCTGCCCCAAGAGTTGAGGACGGGGAAGTTGTGAAATCAAAGCCTCATGCCAAAGTCTCATGGGCGTCTCCTTTCAGTAATGTCGAATGTTGCAAGTAGGTATTTGGATAGCGATCAAGCAAGTCTCGAGACTTAGCAATCAAGTCTTCCTTAGAAGCCTGACCAAAGCGATAGCGATCCAGCAAAAGCATATAGTCTTTGCGCTCAACATCTGTCGCTTTCTTTTTGAAATAACCCCAAATATGCTGGAAGGCATTGCATACTTGACCTCTATGCTCAGGGATTTTGCAAGCACGGTCGATTAGTTCTTGAACATGACTTACCTCCACCTGCTCATTCTTCAAGTATTGGCGAATCTCATTGTAAATATTGCTGGAATGGCTCAAAACGAGGTATTTGTTTCTAGCCCAGAGTTGCTGACACTGGGATTTTTGGTTAATTTGTTCCATGTTTCTCCTTACTTTCTATCCGTTTCCAGGAAACATGGAAACAAAGTTGTATCCTAAAAATGAGCGAATTATGAGCGGAATAAAGAAATAATAATTACTAACCGTATGAAGCTTTTTTCATCTTCTACAAATTTCCATAGTTTCAAGAAACAAAGTAATAATTTTCTTTTAGTTCTCTGAAACGGTCAAAACTGAGAATGCCCTCATTTTGTAGTCTACCCAAAACGACGCTAGGATGAATATCTATCTCCTCAGAAAAGCGGAGAATATCAGACTTCGCAAAGTTCCCTTTTTTGACAAAAACTTGATAGTCTTCTGGTCTAATCAAGAAATCTTTTGCAAACTGGTCAGCCTCTTCCTCAGAACGTCGGTAAGATTCGCTATTTCCATCATCTGATGAAAAATCGTTCTGTAAAATATGCCCAATCTCATGAAATAGTGAGAACCAGAAAATGTCTGACGCTTTGTTTCGATCCGTCAGTAAAAGCAAGGCACTACCGTTACTGAATTTTTTAGTCGCTCCATTCAGATTAGCATTTGGTAACACAGGTAAACCTACTAGGACAATACCACAGTCTAATAAGATATCGTACAAACGTTGAGGAAAGGCTTCTGGGTCCTGCCTGGTCAACTCTCTCAAGGCAGGCAAGCTTTTCTCTAACTTTTTACGATTGAGCTTGGTAGTTGTTGTATCACGTGCTTTTTTAGACGCCAACTCCAACATAATATTGGAGTTCACTATACTTTTAGTCGTGAACTCACGCGTATTCCGATAGCTGACTAGATGGTTAAAATGTGTAAGGTTTTCTAAACTTGCAACACCTAGAATCTTGCGAAGTTCGATAATCTTTTCCTTCAAGCTATAGCGTTTGTCTGACACATAGCCTTCTTCCTTAAAATACTTGAAATCAATCATTTTACAGATTTCTTTCTCGCTACCTTCTTCAAGCTCTCTTTCCTCTGCAATCTCAGCCACTTTTACATCATAAGTATTTTGAAGATTGAGCCAAGTTTGCATGGAAACTCCGCTTAACTTGGCTAACTTATGAGCCGTCTCTTTACTGATGGACTCCTCCGCATTGACAAGCTTGCTGACAGTCTTTGCTGAAACTCCCAAACGCTCCGCAAATTCTTTCTGAGTTACGTTATAATCTTCAATCAACTCTTCAACATACTGACCTGGATGAAAAGCAATCAGGTCTTTGTACTCAACAATTTTATTACTCATAGTGATTGCTGACCTCCTCTATTTTTAGGATTTCGATTTCAATGGGACTGGAAAATACCTTTTCTAGATCCTCTTCCCGAAAACCCACAATCAACCGATAGGAACTCCTTCGACCATCTATATCCAAAGCAAACTGTCCTTGTCTCTTTCCCTTGAGTTGGTGAAAGTGATACTTAGGAAATGCTGTCACACTAGCCAAAGAATCCGCTGCTTCCAAAAAAGTAATCAACTGATGCAATTTTACAGCAACCTTATCCGAAAAATCTTTTTTCGCTCTCCTCAGCTCTGTGCACTGCTTTTCAACAGTTTTGTTTGTATAGATAAGCTTCATAAATCCCTTTCCGTTAAATTAAATTACCTTTTAGGTAATTTAATTATACCATCTTTAGACAATAAAAACCAGCCAAAAGTTGATTTGGCTGGGATTAATTTGATAGAAAAATCTCTACTAATATAGATTTAAAAATCAATCAAAATACGGAAGTTCAATCTGGTTATTGAGAATTTTTTCTACTATCTGGTTATTTAGCAAAGCCACAAAAATTCTAATCTGGTTTCCTGAGACGGTAAGTTTATCATTTTCATATTTTGGAATATCTTCCAAAGTATATTTGTTATTTTCATCTTCAGCATGGTCTTTCAAATTATTTATAGCCAACAATAATTTCTCACCAGTTATTTGATTAATCATTTTGTTACCATGACCACTATAAAATGATAGTGATTTAGATAAAGCCTCATTATCAGTAACAACATTCATTATTGAATCAATATTATCAATTTGAACTACAATTTTATCAGTTGTTAACAAAAATTTATTTTGATCACTGCTGTTAAATCGTTTTAAAACTTTTTTAGCATAGTCATTTATATGATCATAGAGTTGAAATTGCTTATCAACTCTAAAAGTATCATAAACATTAATCGAAATAGTGGTATTTTTTTTAGAAATCATACAAATAAAACTTGACATAGGTAATTCTATGCTATCTTTAATTTCATGAGTAATCATATCAATTCCATTATTAACACCAGTATGCTTCTTTAAGCCTAAAAATAATTTATCTTTCACCAGTAATTTATTTAAATTTAAAGGCGCAATTAAAATGATTTCTTCTTCATTCTCCAAATAATAATATAAAACAAGATTTGGCTTGAATCCATTTTGAGAATTTGAAAAATCAATATCATCAATACTCTTCAATCTGCGTTCTGGCTCTGAGTAATTAATATTAAAAAGCTCAACCAGTTTATAATAAGGACTTTCTATAGTCAATTTTTCTATTGAAAAACTCTTCGGATTATCAAAAGTTCCTAAATCACTTATTTCTTTTAATTTATCATTACTTGGAAATTTTATATTCTTCTGTATATTCTCTAATTCTTTATCTGCAGTATTTAAATACTTCACAACAATTTCATCTTCAATTACTTGAGCTAAAACAACTCTTTTTAAAATTTTACTCTCTTCCAATTTCCTCACCAACAATACCTAGATTACTATCTTTAACTCTTCCTAAATAAACAAAATTTATATTTTTACCTAATAATTTTTTTAAATCTTGTTTTTGAATAAATAGTAGTAAATCTTGATTATCTTTCTTTCCTACAACTAACGAATAACCAAAGAGCATTAGGGGAACATTAACAAATAGTTCATTTGAGTTCCAGAAAAAATAACCCAAAATTATTTGAATCAGTAAAACTCCAATAATTCCTGTTATAGGAGCTTCTGGAACTGAAATTGTCGTAACCACAGGTAATAAAACTCCTAAAATAAATTCCCTACTTCCATTATTATAAGAGTAGCCTAACCGGCCTTCTTCTGAGTTAATTCTCAAATAGCCCCTGCTCTCTGAAATCTTACGCTTTACATAGAATAATGAACTTAATGAGTACAAAGATAATATAATTAGAATAATGAAGGCTACCTTTTTTGTAGTTACTAATATTTGAAAATCAGGAAAAAATTTTCCATTTGTCTCTACATATTGAGCATACATAATTATAATTAAAAATAGGTAGCTTAATAAAAATGATGAGACAAAATATGCACGTTTGAATTTCCTACTGACATTATCATTAAACATTTAACTACCTCCTATTCCCTCTACTCCACCTTCACCTGTCCATTCATCAGCATTGGCAAGAGCCAATCGCGAAGAGAGCTTAAAGTTTTATCTTCGATCATATTCCTTCCTAAGTTTAAAAATATTGACTTCGCTATTCTATGAAACTCACGCAGAATGTAGTCATCAGGAATGATTACGGGCACAGATCTTAAATCATCGATATTAACCGCCTCTTGTGTTGCTCCATGAGATAATGTATCCTTAAAAATTTCGAAGTTCGGATCACTAATAAAAGATGCTATATACTCAAATGATTCCTCTTTGCACTGCAACCCCATGAAACCGGTAGATAAAATCGTTGAATCTATCAATTCTTTCATAGAATGGGATAAAAAGAGATGCTTATTGCTGGACTTCATTTTTGCAAACCATACTGAATTTACAGATGGTTGCATGTTGGCACGAGTTTCGCGATTCTCAAAGGTAATTAATCGTCCATCTTTAATCGAAGTATTTACGACATCACCCGTAGCTAGATATGTTTTTTGCGTGAAGTGATCAATACCAGGTTTTATTACTTTCGACAAAGTATTATCTACAAGAGTCTCCACTCCCCACCCCTCTGGGATTTCGCGTTTGAGTTCTGGGTTATAGACCATCTTTCCGCCTGATGATTTGTAGGGTTTGCCATTCTGGTCTGGGAAATCAAATTGCACAAACCAGTAGTCATAGAGGGTCTTAGCCATGGCTTCCAACTCTTGGTTGATTTGGTTGTTGATTTGTTTTTTCTTTTCTAACGAATAAAGGAAATCACCAATTTTCTTTTGAGTATCAAAATCTGGTAGCATAATTTCAAGATATGAAAACATTGCCTCATTGAAACTAGCTCTTAGTGTCATTACAGTATTATTTATTATTGTTCTTCTAAACAAAGGACTTCTTAAATAAAAAGCCATGAATTTAGGATAAACAATTGTTTTATCAACAGGCCTAAGTCTTTTCAAAAATCCACTGAAACTAGCTTCAGGATAATCCTTCAAAGCAACTGAAGACATAGCCAATTCATCAACTGTTTCACTAGTGCGTGTTAAAAATATATCACCCTCATTTATTGAGTATTTTTGCTTCTCGCCAACTGTCGTATCCATTAAATCAATTAAACTATCTGGCAAAAAATAATTGTTAAAAACAACAGAGAATGAAAGAAATGGTGAACCGTGTCCCGCTTGATCTTTAGTTGAAGAAATTCCCGAACTCATTTCATAAAGTTCCGATAATTTATATTTTTTCCACTCACTCATACTTCAACCCCTTCATTTGCTCTTCAATCTCCTGTTCCAATGCATGCGATTGCTGGAAGAGGTCTGAGAGTTTGTCTTGAAAAGCGGTCATCTTGGCTTCAAACTCTTCTGCTGTGATATCTACATAGTCGATCTTGATGTCAAAGTATTGACCTGCGCTGAGAGAGTAGTTTTTCTCCTTAATGTCCTCATAAGAGACGGTGACAGAAAAGTCCTCGATGGCTTCTTTCTTGATAAAGGTTTCGACGATCTTCTGCTCTTCCTCAGGAGAGAGCACGGTCTTTTGGTTCTTGCCTTCCTTGACCTTGGTTCCGAGATTTGAAGCATCAATGAGGACGACATCGCCCTTGTTTTTCTTATCGATAAAGAGGATGGAGACGTTGGTACCTGTCGTCGCAAAGATATTGGACGGCATGGAAACGACACCCGCCAGCATTTGATTGTCCACCAAGTGTTGACGGATAGCCTTATCAATCCCTGACTGGGCAGTGATAAATCCTGTCGGCAAGACAACGGCTGCTTGGCCATCAGGCTTTAGTGAGTAGATGATATGCTGGACAAAGAGCTCGTAAATCGCCATCTTATCCTTAGATTTGGCTGGAACCTTTGGTACTCCTGCAAAGAAACGCTCACTGGCTTCTGGCAAACTTTCCACTCGGTCACGCCACTCTGAAAAGTCCAGCTTGAAAGGAGGGTTTGACACGATATAGTCCATCTTTTCAGGATGGCGATTAGCGATAATGGTATTTCCCTGTACGATATTATGAATGGAATGCTGTAGTCCATTCAAGATGAGGTTGAGACGGAGGAGATTGGATGATTTTTGCGAGATATCCTGACTATAGACAGTGGCCTTATCCACACCGATACGACTAGCCAGGTTCATCAGCAAAGTTCCAGAACCAGCAGAAGGGTCATAGATGCGCACGTTTGATGGTTGATCATTCCCCACAAGGATATCAGCGATAATCTTAGCCACAGAGTGAGGCGTGTAGTACTCAGCGTACTTGCCACCGCCGTCTTTGTTGTAGTCCTTGATCATGTACTCAAAGAGGGTAGAGAAAAAGTCGAAACCTTGTGAGAAAATGGTCTCATCAAACTTAACACGCGCAAGGAGATTGATGATGGATTTTGCGACCTCGTTGCGCTTACTGCTATCTGAGATGGTATCGGTAATCAGACGCTCGTCAAAAAGACGAATAGCCGTATCTCCGTCTGTATGAACAGAGAAAATATCATTATTGTCAATGGCAATCTGGTTGAGAGTATTTTCAAAAGTCTCGTAGAAAGTCGCTTCATTTTGCTGACGGTGGAGGGTTTCGATCAACTGGTCTGGCTTGAGCCATGCCGTACTGGTACCGATATCCTCCAATAGCCAGTCATAGTCATCTTCACTCAAGGTCAACAAGTGCTCATAGGTATTAACTTCATCTAGGCACTTTGCCTGATATAAAAACTTATCATTTAAAAATTTGTAGAGGAAGGACTGGGTGAGGAGTTTATACTCCCCCGCTTCCCCTCCTAGTCCTGCATGGGTAAAGACGGATTTCAAATCATCTACCAAGTCTTGGACTTGGACCTTGTACGTTTCATTCATTAGTGTTGGTATTCCTGTTCATATTCTTCAAATAGCGATTCAACCAATCTATCAAAATCTTGTTTGGCCATTTTGCTAGCTGATTGGTTTTTCTTCATTTCTTTTCGGGCTTGCTCGCGAATCATTCGCTTTAGATATTCATCATTATCTAGAACCCCTTGATTTTGACCGATTCTATGGTCTAATTTAACCTTAGAACCTTTGATAACATGGTAAATAGCTGGAAATTCACTGACCGTAGTAGAGTTGGTCACATGCTTGTATGAACGAGCAGCCATTTCATCTCCGTTAAAGTTCATGGTCAAACGTCTCATACGAGTATAATAATCCTCCACTGACTTAAAGAGTTCTTCATAGTCTTTTTGTGTTTCCTTGATATTTTCCATTGTATAGCCTTCTTGGCCATAGATAAAATGTTTTTGCATGATACGTTGGAATTCTTCGTAGAGAGAAACCCACTCAGGATCCTTTTCATCACGCTGTTTTTTAATCTTACCAGCTACCCGACGTCTCCAATCCTCCAGATCATTAGCTGCTAGGCGAAGTTCTTCCTCTGCAATCTTGACAAAACTAAAACTGGTCTCAGACATCGCTAAATTTAAGAGCGTTTGACTAGAAAAGTCAGCTGGTTTATCAATCAAGGACAGTGTCAGCATCCGTCTAGAGAGGATATTGAGCAAGGTTGCGACCTGAGCAATGTCAATCTGCTCGATCAATTGATGGTAACCAAGGAGACGAGCAATATTGTAATACTGCTTGATAGACTCCAAAGCTTTTCGTAGATCGATTAACTGCTTTCTATCCTTGATATCATTGATAGCTTGTGAAAAGTATTCCAGATTATCCGTTGGATAGTCAAGCAAGATTAACTCAGTCTTGCTTAATTCATGCGAAATCTCGTCTGCAGGGACAAAGAGCGAGCCAAAAACATCCTCTCCATTTTCCCCAGTCAAGGCCGTATCATACTCTTGATTGAGTTCTTCCAGATAGGCACGATTGGTCCTGTCAAACTCCTTAGAAATATCCGCGAAATCAATGACATAACCAAAGAGATAGTCCTTGTAAGGTCGATTGACACGGGTTAGAGTTTGTAAAAGATTATGAGCCTTGATTTTACGCCCTAGGTAGAGACGTTTGAGACGAGGGGCATCAAAACCTGTCAAGAGCATGGAGTAGACGATGATAAGGTCAATTTTGCCTTCTTTGTAAGCATCTACCTTGTCTTTCTTTTCTTCCTTATCTCCCTCATCATGCAGAATCAATGCAGATGTCAAGTTGATTGTTCCAGCTTTACGACGTTTTTCTAATTGCTTTTCAAGCTCACGCGCCTGCTTTGACGAGTCACAGACGATCATTCCACCAATCGTCTGATCATCAAAAATTACATCACGTGCACGATTAAAGTCCTCAATGATAAAGTCTAACATAGGTTCTACATAACGAGGGTGAGCAAAGATATCCTCCTTGGACAAGTCTCCACGTTGGATCTCTTCATTGATGGATCTGAGATTGTCTTTATAAGAAGTCTCGATATCTTCTCGCATCAAACGTAGGGTAAAGCCATCATCTATAGACTGGTTGTAGTAGTATTTGTGGATATAGTCCCCAAAAATATCACGTGTGGTCGCATGATTTTCCTTGGTCTTGACATCTTTCTTATAGGTAATCAATGGGGTCCCCGTCAAAGCAATCTTGATTGCATTGGTGTCTGCCTGATAGAGATTTGGTAGGTAGGAACCGCGTTCATTATAAGAGCGATGGGCTTCATCGATAAAATAGATATTTTGACGATGGAGGTCATAACCAGAGCGGTCAGTCAAGTCTGAATTATCCTTGAACTTCTGGATATTGACCACAGCGACATCATAGCCATCTTGTTTTTGATTGAGCTCTTGAGGGCTGTTGATACGCTTAACCTTGAGCCCTCGTTTGGTAAATTCTTTAAAGGCTTGGTCTGCCAGATCCAAACGATCCACGACAAAGTAAAACTGAGGGACAATTCCCTGTTTTGAGAAATAATTGGTCAGATAGCGAATATTGAAGAAAGCCAAGGCTGTCTTCCCTGAACCTTGTGTATGCCAGATAACGCCCTTCTTAACACCTCTTGCAATTGTTTCTTCGATGGCACGTGTCGCAAAATACTGAGGGTAGCGCATGACATGCTTCTGCAGTTGCATCTGACTATCCTTGCTCTCTTCCTCTACATAGACTAGTCCAAAACGAAGCATAAAGAGCAGGCGTCCTTTCTGATACAAGGAGGACAGAAAGGCATTGCAAGGTGTGTCAGGGTTTAGGTTTGTTTTGAATTCTGGCTGGGACTTGAGGGCAAAGTGGTTCATGTCATCTAAAACAAAGTCGATTTGGTCCTCTGTTAAGGTTGCTAAGGAATGAAGAAAATCTTCTTCTCTTTCTTCCTTGAAAGCATTAAACTTGGTTTTTGAATAGGCATTTGAACCGTAGTAAGAGCCCTGTTTTTGTTGACCTTGTCCACTGATATAGGGCAAGTTGTCAGACAGAGCTATCAACTGGGTGATATTGTTAAAGCGGCGGAACTTGCGATTTTCAAAACGTTGTCTAGTTCTGTCTTGCTCCGACTGAATTCCTGTTTTCCCATCTCGAATCGCATTTGGCTGTTTCACTTCGATATAAGAAAGAGGCAGACCATTGATAAATACGACAATGTCAGGACGGAATTCATCCTGGCCATTTTTACAAGTGACTTCAAGCGCTAGATGAAAAGTATTGGCTTCAGGGTTTTCCCAGTCAATATAAACGGTATCTTCCTGACCTTGCAGGCGTCTAAAGAAAGAACGTCCCAAGTCATTTTGATCTAGTTCCAACTTGATATTGGCCAGTTCTCTCTCAAAGTCTTCCTCTGTCAGGTAGTTGTTAAATTTTAAAAATTGCTCCTTAAAAACAGATACGAGGATATTGGTATCTGGATCTCGTTCTGCAATCTCCTTCCCATTACGGGGAAGATAGGTATAGCCCAGTCTCATAAGGTGTAGAGCTGCTGGAATTTGTACCCTGGTTAATTCAGAAAAATCTTTTTTCTTTGCCATCAAAAAACCTTTCTTATGCTTTGTAAGAATAGTTTATTCTAAACTCTTCATTCTATTCAACTGTTTCAACTATTAAAAATTATTTTCTCTATTATTATATCATGTTTCAGATGGATTTTCCCATACGCCTCTACTCCAACTGGCTTTTAACCTTCTTCTTAGTCAAGATACGGTCGTTTTTGTTAGAGAGAGCTTTGATACGAGCTTCGAGAAGAGTTTTCCGTCCGGCCTCTGTTCGTGTGTAAACGAGGTGATAATGTCCGATAGTCGAAGTCAGAAAGTCGAGGAATTTCTGCGCTTCTTCCTTGCGCTTGTCAAAAAGACTAGGCACGACATAGTAAGGCGACTGACCTTGTCGGACTTTCTCTGCCTTCAAGAGATAGCGCTGGTTGTCCACTGGAGCAAAGAACTCTCCCACAGTCTGTGCAAACAGCTCCTTGTCCCTCATGCTTCCTCCCTTGAGATAGGCAAAGACCATGTAGTTTTCCTTGTCCTCCTCTACCTGAACACGGGATTGATCATCCGTTAGATGCCCCGAATCTAGCAGAGCCTTTCGGATCTGCTCACCCAGAGACTGCAAGCGTTTATAGGGACTCTTATAGCGGAGATAGCGCCAAGAGGCAAAGACCAAAAAGAGGAGACATGCTGTCGTAAGCCACCAAACACCTATCAATCTCAGTCTAAATAGCAAGACCAACAAATCCACTGCCAACAAGAGCAATGACATGCGAACCCATTTTAATGCATCAAGCAAGAGCATGACTGGGACCTTCTGTTTTTGGGTTGCGACTTCTGTAACTATCTCGAACTGATCCGCTACGACAAGAGCTTCCTGCCATTTTAGTCTCAAGCCTGCTCGATCCTTGGAGAGACTCTTAACTCGCTCATTGTACTCACTAATTTGTTTTTTCTTAAAAGGGGGCTTTGGAAAATCCAAACGATCCAAACCGGTCTCAATACTCTCCTGATTATAGGCCAAGCCAAGAAAATGCTCCATCCGTCGCGACAAGGTCTGCAGATCCTGATTGCTCTCTGGTCTAGGCTCCTCACCAGGAAGAGTGATAAGTGCTTGCGCTTGAACGGCTACCAGATGCCAGATGTTGCTGGTCTTTTCTGGATGTCCCGGCCAGATACGAATGGCACGCCCGCGCATCTGGTTACTCAACATAAAGCTCCCCACAAAACTTCCGAGGATTAGAGAATTAACACAAGGAGCATCCCAACCCTCTCCGAGGAGAGATTTGGTTCCGACTAGGACTTGAATCTGCCCTCGTTGAAAAAGCTCCGTCACTGTCGCTACGATTCCCTTAGCTGAGCTTGGAAAACCGACCTGCACATAATCTTTTGGATTCAAGCGACCAATAGGCGAAAAACTAAGAGGAACCTGAGGCAAGAGCTCCTTCAACTCTGCTGCCACATCGGTAGGCAAAATAACGACACTACCTGACAAGACAGCCAAAGACACAGGTATTTCTTGCTCCTGAGCTTTTCGACGAATGCTTTCAAAATAAGGGAGAATCCCCAACTGAGAAATGGTTGCCTGATTATCTCCCAGATAGGTGGCAAAATCCTTGCGAATATAGTCAGCTAGTACTAACTGTCTCAGTTCCTGACCTAGGCTCTCATACTCCGTCAAAAAGATATCGGCAATGGCAGACAACTTCCCCAGAGATTGGGTTAAAAGCTGGTCAGAAGCCTTGGACTTAACTAGATAAACCTGACGTTTTTCCACCAACCCACGCGCCTTCAAGTCAGCCTCTAACTTTTTCCTATATCCATCTGGATCCTCATACCAATCTGGTGTCTGATAGAGTATGCTCTGCAACAGCGTCTCCAACCAGTAGGAGGTCAATGCTGGAAGCTTCTGGGTTCCCAGTAAATTTTGTAAAGAGGGAGGAATCGTTAACCCCTGAGAATGCATATAAATCAACATAGCAGACAAGTACTTGGGATCTTCTAAGAGCAAATCAGATGAAATATCCCCTTTGAGGACCTTAGACCCTGCTACAAATGTTTGAAAATTAGGATCGACTATAAGGTGATGAATATAGTCCCACTTAGTCTCCTCAAACTGTTTGAGACGTTCCGCCTCTTCAGCTGTTGGTGAACACATATAGACAAAATCCTGATGAGGGCAAAGAGTGTCTTCCTTTACTAGTTCAGGTACCGTGATTTCTTGATCGATCTCCCCACACATACGGATATAGCGTTCCCAGAGTTCAGGCTCGCTGTCATAAGGTGGTGTCGCTGTCAGGGAGATGACTTGCAGCGGTTCATACTGCTTGCGAAAGGCTTCCAGACTTTTCCACCATTCATTGCGCAGGTGGTGGCATTCGTCCAAACAAAGAGTCGCAACTTTCTGAGTTCTTAGACTTGCAAGCAAATCAAATCCCACAAAATCCTCTGCTTCACCATCTTCTTGTGATTGCAGTTGGTTCATGGCACTATGAAAAGCCTGATAGGTCACAATCGTTAATGCTTTCATCTCCTTTAAGTTTTGGGAAACGAGGTCTGAAATCTTCTGTTCGTTCTCTAAAAAGGCTGTTTGAATCCTGTCCACCCATTGTTCACGAATGGTGACAGTCGGAACTAAAACAAGGGCTGGGTTGCCAAAACGAGCGATTAGCTCGATACCAATGGTTGTCTTTCCAGACCCTGGAGCAGCCACTAGATGAACATGACCGTCTGCTTGATAGTCCTGAAAACAATCCAAGACCTGTTTTTGGTATTGGCGCCAGCTTCCTTTAAAGTTTAAACCTAACATGATCCCCCTCATTCTATACCGTTTTTTTCTTATTCTCATTTTACCACACTTATTTCACCAGTCCGATAATCCAGATAGTTTTTCTTCCCAAAATATGATATAGTAGTATCATACTATCTATGAGGAGTTTACATGTCACAGGATAAGCAAATGAAAGCTGTTTCTCCCCTTCTGCAGCAAGTCATCAATATCTCATCTATCGTCGGGGGAGTCGGCACCTTGATTTTCTGTATTTGGGCCTATCAGGCGGGAGTGTTACAGTCCAAGGAAACTCTATCGGCCTTTATCCAGCAAGCTGGAATTTGGGGGCCACCACTCTTTATCTTTTTACAGATCCTACAAACCGTTGTTCCGATCATTCCGGGAGCTTTGACCTCAGTGGCTGGGGTCTTTATTTACGGCCACATCATCGGAACCATCTATAACTATATCGGCATCGTGATTGGCTGTGCCATTATCTTTTACCTCGTGCGCCTCTACGGAGCTGCCTTTGTCCAGTCCGTCGTCAGCAAGCGCACCTATGACAAATACATCGGCTGGCTAGATAAGGGCAATCGATTCGATCGTTTCTTTATCTTTATGATGATCTGGCCAGTTAGCCCAGCTGACTTTCTCTGTATGCTGGCTGCCCTGACCAAGATGACCTTCAAGCGCTATATGATTATTATCATTTTTACCAAGCCCTTTACCCTAGTGGTTTACACTTATGGTTTGACCTATATTATTGATTTCTTCTGGCAAATGTTTTGAGAATAGAAAAATCCGTTTGGTTGCCCAAGCGGATTTTCTGTTTGTTTTATTTTGCGACACTCTTAGCAAGGACAAAGTTCCCAAGTGTGGCGGAACCATTGCCTGCGACCGCTGGAGTCACGATATAGTCACGCACGTCTGGTACTGGTAGATAGCCGTTGAGAAGAGCTGTGAATTTCTCACGTACACGGTCCAGCATGTGTTGCTGTGCCATGACGCCACCACCAAAGACGATCACATCTGGGCGGAAAGTCACTGTAGCATTGACCGCAGCTTGAGCGATATAGTAGGCTTGAACATCCCAGACAGAATTATTGAGTTCGATGTTTTCACCACGAACACCTGTACGAGCTTCCAGACTTGGTCCAGCCGCGAAGCCTTCTAAACAGCCTTTGTGGAAAGGACAAACACCGTTGAATTCTTTTTCAATATCCATTGGGTGTTTGGCTACATAGTAGTGCCCCATTTCAGGGTGACCTACACCACCGATAAACTCACCACGTTGGATAACACCTGCACCAATCCCTGTACCGATCGTGTAGTAGACCAAGTTTTCGATATGACCGCCAGCATTGTTACGGGCAACCACTTCACCATAAGCAGAGCTGTTTACGTCTGTAGTGAAATACATGGGTACGTTGAGGGCGCGACGGAGAGCACCAAGCAAGTCTACATTTGCCCAATGTGGTTTTGGAGTTGTTGTGATAAAGCCATAAGTTTTTGAGTTTTTGTCGATATCGATCGGACCAAATGATCCGACAGCAAGACCAGCAAGGTTATCGAATTTTGAAAAGAACTCAATGGTTTTATCGATGGTCTCGATAGGAGTTGTTGTAGGAAATTGTATTTTTTCCACAACATTAAAGTTTTCATCTCCGACAGCACAGACAAACTTTGTACCGCCTGCTTCTAAGCTTCCGTATAATTTTGTCATGATAAACCTCTTATTTTTATTTTCTCTATTATAGCACATTTTGAAAACCTAAATTTCTCTATATTTTAGATTTTCCTCTGTATATCTTACCATCTAATAAAAACGAACAAAGCTGGCATTTGTTCGTTTTGTTTTTAGATCTGATTTTCGAAGAAGACTAGGCTTTCACTTCGATGATAGCATCACCCTTGACAACTGAACCAGTTGCAACTGGTGTCACAGAAGCGTAGTCTGCTGTGTTGGTTACGATAACCATTGTCGTATCGTCGAGACCCGCTGCAGCAATTTTAGCAGAGTCAAAAGTTCCAAGAACATCTCCAGCCTTAACTTTATCACCTTGGGCAACTTTTTTGTCAAATCCTTCGCCGTCCATAGACACTGTATCAATACCAACGTGGATAAGGATTTCAGCACCATTTTCAGTTTTCAAACCATAAGCATGTCCTGTTGCAAAGGCGATAGATACTTCTGCATCAGCTGGCGCATAAACTACACCTTGACTAGGTTTGACAGCAATCCCTTGTCCCATAGCTCCGCTTGAGAAAACTGGATCATTCACGTCAGCAAGTGCAACAACTTCCCCAACAATTGGAGTAAGGATGGTTTCGTTTTGAGGAGTATCAGACTCTTCCACTACTGGTGCTTCTACTGTAGTTTCAGTAACTGTTTCTGCAGTTGCTGCTGCGGCCTCATCAGCAAAGACACCTGCTGCTTTTGTTTTACCATAGAAATAAGTCAAAGCAAAGGCAGCGGCAAACGAAATTAATTCTGCAATAACATACATAGGAATTGATCCTGCCTTAATAGAAAGGAATCCGATAAAACCGGCTGCTCCCAAAGAAACTGCAATGACATGAGTCAATCCTGCCACAAAGGCACCAACTGCTGAACCAGCAAGAGCACAGAAGAATGGGAATTTGTATTTCAAGTTTACCCCAAAGAGAGCAGGCTCAGTAATACCAAGGAAGGCTGAAACAGCTGCTGAACTTGACAAGCCTTTAGTTTTAGCATTTTTAGTCAAGAAGTAGATAGCAAGTGTGGCTGCACCTTGCGCCACGTTTGCCATTGAAGCAACAACAAAGATATAGTCACCAAATCCAGTACCGTTATTATTGTAGGCTGATAGCAACTGTGTTTCAATCGCAGGGAATGATTGGTGAAGACCAGTCATAACGATCAATGAGTAGGTTCCACCAAAGAGCCCCATACCAAAGGCACCTGTAGTATTGTATAGCCATACAATCGCATTGGTAATCGCATCAGATACCACCAACATCACAGGACCGATAACTGTAAAAGTTAGGAATCCTGTAATCATAACCGACAAGAGCGGTGTGAAAGTAAAGTCAACTGCAGATGGCAATTTCTTGTGGAAGAATTTTTCCAGAGTCGCCAATAACCAGACAGCCACAAGAACGGGGATAACTTGATAAGCATAGTTTGTTTGTGTAACATGGTAACCTAAAATATCCCAGAAGGCTTCTTTACCACCCAAATCTGGAGTGGTCATAATCATACCGATAGCTGCACCAAGAAATTGGTTTGCTCCAAAGCGTTTAGCCGCTGAAATCCCTACTAAAACAGGTAAGAACATAAATGGAGCAGCAGACATCAATTGAATCATCGCTGAAATCCCTTTGATAGCAGGGTACATATCTTCAATCGATTGAGGTCCAAATAAGTCTGGTGATGTCAAGAAGTTACGTAATGCCATCAAAAGACCACCCGCAACCAATGCAGGAATGATTGGAACGAAGATATCTGACAAAAGCTTAATCAAATCCATCAATGGATTAAATTTTTTGTCTCTATTCACAATCTCTTTTAAATCATCTGTGGAAGCTTCTTTCAAACCTGTTTTTTTGATGATTTCTGCATATACAAAGTTAACGTCTCCGGGACCAATAATAATTTGGTATTGTCCGTTTGTGCTAAATGTACCTTTAACATCAGCATTGTTATCTAAAGCTGCTTGGTTTACTTTTGTTTCATCTTTTAATACCAGACGAAGGCGGGTCGCACAATGTGCTGCAGCTACAAGATTCTCTTTGCCGACAGCCTCAATGACCTCGGCAGCAACTTTACTATAATCCATAGCAAAAATCTCCTTATAAAATTTTGTTCTTATTTGAAAGCGATTTTATTCGCCCTACGACTATTATTTTATCACGTTTCTAAAATATGTCAAGCGTTTTGCAGAACTTTTTATTTCCTTTATTTTTTCTCTGATTATTTTTGCTCGTTTTTGAGGAAATTTTCTTTTTCCTCAAAAAAATATCTTTATATTTGAGGAATCAAGGCTTTTATTTACATTTTCTTTCATTTTTTCGTGAAAATTTACCAGATTCCCTTTGTTTGATTTCTAGTAATCGTTTGACATATTTTTCTTTTTTTTAACATAAAAGACTTGCTTTTTTTGCCGAAAACGTTTACTATTAATAATAGAATAGAACTTATGGAGGAAAGATAAAATGGAATGGACAACTGAGCGTCGTTATAGACCCTATGAAGATTGGACGCAAGAAGAAATTCAACATATAAAGGAAAAGATGGCACAATCTCCCTGGCATACTCATTACCATGTTGAGCCAAAAACAGGACTTCTCAACGACCCAAATGGCTTTTCTTACTTTGATGGCAAGTGGATCCTCTTTTACCAAAACTTCCCCTTTGGTGCAGCCCACGGTTTAAAATCTTGGGCACAGCTAGAAAGTGATGATTTAGTGCACTTCACAGAAACTGGAGTCAAAGTTTTGCCAGATACTCCATTGGATAGTCACGGTGCCTACTCTGGTTCTGCCATGCAATTTGGCGATAACTTGTTCTTGTTTTATACAGGAAATGTCCGTGATGAAAACTGGATTCGTCACCCTTACCAGATTGGTGCTTTGATGGATAAAGATGGTAAGATTACGAAAATTGACAAAATCTTGATTGGCCAACCATCTGACTCTACTGACCACTTCCGCGACCCGCAAATTTTTAACTTCAAAGGTCAATACTATGCTATCGTCGGTGGACAGGATTTGGAGAAAAAAGGCTTCGTCCGTCTCTACAAGGCTGTTGACAACGACTACACAAACTGGCAAGCAGTTGGCGACCTTGACTTCGCTAACGATCGCACTGCCTACATGATGGAATGCCCAAATCTGGTCTTTGTAGGGGAGCAACCTGTCCTTCTCTACTGTCCACAAGGATTGGATAAAAAAGTTCTAGACTACGATAATATCTTTCCAAATATGTACAAAATCGGGGTTTCCTTTGATCCTAAAAACGCTAAAATGGTAGATGTGTCTCAACTTCATAATCTAGACTATGGTTTCGAAGCCTATGCAACTCAAGCCTTCAACGCTCCTGACGGACGTGCACTAGCAGTAAGTTGGCTTGGGTTACCAGATGTAGCCTACCCATCTGATCGATTTGATTATCAAGGTGCCCTCTCACTGGTTAAGGAACTGACCATCAAAGATGGTAAACTCTACCAATACCCTATCGCAGCTATCAAAGAACTTCGTTCTTCTGAAGAGGTCTTCTCAAATCGTACTCAAACCAACAACACCTATGAACTCGAGCTCAACTTGGAGGCCAATAGCCAGAGCGAGATTATCTTACTTGCTGATCAAGAAGGCAAGGGACTTTCCATCAACTTTGACCTTGTAAACGGTCAAGTGACAGTAGATCGTAGTCAGGCTGGTGAGCAGTATGCCCAAGAATTTGGTACAACTCGTTCTTGCCCTATCAATAACCAAGCTACTACTGCCACTATCTTCATCGACAAGTCAGTCTTTGAAATTTTCATCAATAAAGGAGAAAAAGTATTTTCTGGTCGTGTCTTCCCACATGCGGACCAAAATGGGATCCTCATCAAATCTGGAAATCCAACCGGAACTTACTATGAATTAGATTATGGTCGCAAAACTAACTGATGTCGCAAAACTTGCAGGCGTCAGCCCTACTACCGTCTCACGGGTCATCAATAAAAAGGGGTATCTATCTGAGAAAACCATTCAAAAGGTTAATGAAGCCATGCGAGAACTAGGCTACAAGCCCAACAATCTGGCTCGAAGTCTCCAAGGAAAATCTGCCAAGTTGATTGGACTCATTTTTCCAAACATCAGTCATGTCTTTTATGCGGAGTTGATTGATAAGTTGGAACACCAACTCTTTAAGAATGGCTACAAGACCATCATCTGTAACAGCGAACATGACTCTGAAAAAGAACGGGAGTACATTGAAATGCTGGAGGCCAATCAGGTAGACGGTATCATTTCTGGAAGTCACAACTTGGGAATTGAAGACTACAATCGTGTGACGGCACCGATCATTTCCTTTGACCGAAACCTATCGCCAGACATCCCTGTCGTCTCCTCTGATAACTACGGTGGCGGGGTCCTCGCAGCCCAAACTCTGGTCAAGACAGGCGCCCAGTCTATCATCATGATTACAGGAAATGACAACTCTAACTCACCAACTGGACTGCGCCATGCTGGCTTTGCCTCTATCCTCCCGAAAGCGCCTATTATCAATGTTTCGAGTGACTTTTCTCCCGTCAGAAAAGAAATGGAAATCAAGAATATCTTGACCCATCAGAAACCAGATGCGATTTTTGCTTCGGATGATTTGACAGCTATTCTGGTGATCAAAATCGCTCAGGAGCTGGGAATTTCTGTTCCTGAAGAGCTCAAGGTCATCGGCTATGATGGGACCTACTTTATCGAGAACTACTATCCTCATTTGACAACGATTAAGCAACCTATGAAAGAGATTGCCCACCTCACTGTTGATCTCCTCTTGCAGAAGATTGAAGGTAAGGAAGTCGCGACAACTGGTTATTTCTTACCAGTCACCCTATTACCAGGAAAAAGTATTTAATACTCTTCGCAAATCTCTTCAAACCGCGTCAGCGTCGCCTTACCGTAGATATATGTAACTGACTTCGTCAGTCTTATCTACAACCTCAAAGCAGTGCTTTGAGCAGCCTGCAGCTAGCTTCCTAGTTTTCTTTTTGATTTTCATTGACTATAAGCACAAGAAAACTCAGACTGATTTGTCTGAGTTTTTTATGATCTTAAGTTTTCGAGATAACGCTGGGCTGTCTCTAAGTTAAAGGTTTTATCTGCGATGAGGCGCTCAACGAGGGGAGCAACTTCGGACTCACTAGCACCTGCTAGGAGAGCTAAGGATTTGGCCTGCAATTTCATGTGGCCTTGCTGGATGCCCGTACTTACCAAGGCTTTGAGGGCCGCAAAGTTTTGGGCGAGACCGATAGACACGATAATCTGAGCTAATTCTTTGGCAGAAGGATTTCCCAGTAGTTCATGACTGAGGGCTACACGCGGGTTGAGACCGATTGAGCCACCCTTGGTCGCTACCGGCATGGGTAGGGTCATCTCACCGACCAATTCTTCTCTTTCCATGTCCAGTGTCCATTGACTAAGACCTTGATAGCGTCCATCTCGACTGGCAAAGGCATGGGCCCCAGCTTCGATGGCACGCCAGTCATTACCAGTGGCAATCAAAATGGCATCAATACCATTAAAAATCCCTTTATTGTGAGTAGCTGCTCGGTAGGGATCAGCCTGTGCAAACTGGCTAGCCAAAGCTATTTTCTCCGCAATTTCTCGTCCTTGGTCCCTTTGGGGACTCAAGTAGTGAAAGGCGATACGACAGCTTGCAGTCACCAGAGAATCGGTCGCGTAGTTGGACAAAATTCCCATAAGACTCTGTCCCTGACTGAGTTCTTCTAAGACTGGTTTCAAGGCTTCCAGCATGGTGTTAAGCATATTGGCTCCCATGGCTTCCTGAGTATCGACATGGAGATAAACAACGAGAAAGTCTGTTTCACCTTTGATCTGCTCTACATGCAAATCACGCGCCCCGCCACCACGTTTAACGATGGACGGATAGGCTTGATTGGCAAGTTCTAAGAGCTCCGCTTTCTTGCTGGCAATCTTCTCTTGCGCTAGATCTGGATTAGCAACTTGATAAAGGGCTACCTGACCAATCATCTGGCGCTCATGTACTTGAGCAGTAAAGCCACCTGCTCGCTTGATGATTTTACTTGCATAGCTGGCCGCAGCAACCACTGAGGGTTCTTCTGTCACATAGGGAACTGTGTAGTCCTGACCGTTCACCAAAAGCTCTGGAATGATAGAATAAGGCAGAGAAAAAGTTCCCACTACATTCTCACTCAGCTGATCTGCAACTGCCAAGCTAACTTGTTCATCCTGCTCCAGACTGGTTTGCTTTTCAGGACTAAGGAGCGCCTGAGCTTTCAGTAACTCAAGGCGCTCATGGTATGACTTTTTAGAAAATCCATTCCAACTTCTCTTCATTATTTTTCAACCTTGCTATAACGACGTTGGTGGTCGAGAATTTCAACCAAGGCATAGTCTTGATTTTCAAAACCTGCAAACTGGGCTGAACCAGATTCATCCAACTCTACCTCTTCGAAGAAGACTTTTTCATAGTCTGCAACAGACAATGCTGTACGTTGCTTGAGTTTGCTCAAGCGATCCTTATCAAGGTAAGTTTCATAACCTTCTACCAGTTCTCCACTAAAGAACTCTGAAACCGCTCCACTTCCGTAACTGTAGAGGACAATTTTATCTCCAGCCTTCAAATTTTCTGCATTTTCCAAAAGGGAGAGAAGCCCAAGGAAGAGGGAACCTGTGTAGATATTCCCAATCATCTGACTGTAGAGAATGGACTTATCAAAGTTTTCTTGCAGACTATCCTTTTTTTCCTGAGACAAAGTCTTATCCATCATCTTGCGCAAGCCTTTTAGGGCCAACTTAGGGTAAGGTAAGTGGAAGCAGATAGCCGCAAAGTCATCCATAGTCCAATCATAACGTTTCTTGTATTCATCCCAAGTCGTCGTAAGACTGTCAAGATATTGCTGGGTTGAGTACAAACCGTTTACATAAGGAGTGGTTGAATAGTTCGGACGCCAGAAATCCATAATATCACGCGTTTGGGTAACATTATCATTGTTAAAGGCCATGGTACGCGGATTTTGCGTAATCAACATCGCCACACTCCCAGCTCCCTGAGTTGGTTCACCTGGAGTCGCTACACCATACTTGGCAATATCGCTGGCGATGACCAAGACCTTGGACTTTGGAGAATTTTCCACATGCAACTTGGCATAATGGAGGGCAGCTGTTGCTCCGTAACAAGCTTCTTTGATTTCAAAACTGCGAGCGAACGGCTGGATACCTAATAGACCGTGAACAAAGACCGCCGCCGCCTTACTCTGGTCAATTCCTGACTCGGTCGCCACGATGACCATATCGATTTCTTCTTTTTCTTTATCTGTGAGGATAGAGTTGCTTGCACTGGCAGCTAAGGTGACAACATCCTCAGTCAATGGTGCAATGCTAATTTCGTTTAACAAGAGACCCTTACTATATTTATCCGGATCAACTCCTCTTGTTTCTGCTAGGTCTTGTAATTTCAAGACATATTGACTGGTCGCAAAACCAATCTTATCAATACCGATTGTCATATTTACCTCTGTTTTTTCATTCATTGTAAAAAATCGTTCTATTCTATTTTATCACAAATAGGAACAAATGAGAGAAAAAAGACTTGATTCAACAAATCAAGTCTTTGCTTTGACAGCATTAGGAGGATATGCCTCGCTGTTTTCGGATATAGTAATAAAGTTTCAGAATCACTGTTCCACTTGCCATCCCGATAGAAATGACCAGGGCCAACATAACTACTAGTGTTGCACTGGTAAGGGCATGACTGTAATCGCCTGTCACAAAGAAGGCTGTCGTTCGATAGGATAGATAACCGGGCACCAAGGGGGCAAGAATGGCCAAGACAAAGACCACTGCTGGCGTCTTATATACAATACTTAAAATTTGGCTGATACAAGAACCAACCACTGCCGCAATAAAGGTCGCAACAATAACATTGGTTGGTTCTTTGAGCACGAGGTAGAGGAGCCAGACACCCATTCCCAGAACACCACCAGGTAGGAGCATGGAGCGCTGAACATTTAGTACGATTAGAAAGGTGATAATGGCGAGTAAACTCGCCACTGCTTGGAGTAAAATACTTGTTAGAGTCATCTTATGTCATCAAAACCAGGGCGACGGAGGTGCCGGCCCCTAAAGCGAGGGTAATGAGCAAGGATTCAAACATCTTGCTCATACCAGAGTTGATATGGTTGGTCATGATATCCCGAACCGCATTTGTCAGAGCAATCCCTGGAACAAAAGGCATGACGGCTCCCGCTATGATCAAGTCTGCCGTTGAAGGAAATCCTGTATAGCGGGCCCAGAACTGGGCAATCAATCCAAAAACAAAGGCACCCGCAAAGGCGGTTACAAAAGGAATGCGGACAAACTTCTCTACATAGAGAGAAAAAGCAAAACCAAGTAAGGTCGCAATGGCTGCACCAAAAGCATCATAGGTATTCCCCCCGAACATAATCGAGAAAAAAGGGGCACTGAGGGTTGCTGCAATAGTCACTTGGAACTTGGTATAAGGAAGAGCTTGATTTCTGATTTCCTTTAGCCTTTCAAAAGCCGTAGAGAGATCGATCTGCCCTCCGACAAGCTCCCGTGATACTTGGTTCACATCGCAGACTTTTTCGATGTTGTAGGAGGAAGAAGTTACCCGTTTCATACGAGAAATATTGGTATTCTCAATAGAAAAGAAAATAGCTGCTGGCATGGCAAGAACGTTGCAATCCACTATTCCCTGTGAATGAGCGATACGGATCATGGTGTCCTCCACCCGATAAATCTCCGAACCGCTTTTTAAGAGAATGGTTCCAGCTAGCATAATCACATCAATGACGGCATTCAACTCTCTCGATTCGTCCATTTTCTCCTCCTTTTCTGCTTCCTATATTTTATCACAAAAATCAATGAAAAAAAATCTTTGTCATGAAATCATGACAAAGATTCGTTTAATCTCGAGAACTTTCACGGGTTCCTTCACTATTTGATTGACTAGTTGAAGGAGTGTTTCCTTGTTGGTTCCCCTGATTTGGAGTTGTAGAAGAACCTTGGTTCCCACGTTGTGCAGAACTAGAAGATGAAGTTGATGGTGGTGTTTTCGGTTTGTAGATGGAAAGTTTGATACGCGTGCTAGCAAGGTCAACCTGTTCACCCGCTTTTGGTGTTTGATCTACAACTGTACCTTCTGCTGTCCCTTCAGGAGCAGTCGAAACCTCGACAACCTCAATATTGGCCTCTTTTACACCGATAATCTGAGTCAAATTATTCTTTGTAAATTCGAGACTTGAACCAATATAACTTGGCATAGAAACACTTGTTACTTTCTTAGCAACCGTTAAAGTAATTGTGCTGGCTTTTGAAAGATCATAAGTCGTACCTGCCGCAGGACTTTGTCTGAGAATAATTCCAGGTTCGCTTTCGCTGGATTCTTCCTCTTCCATCTTGATTAGATTCTCAGGAACCTTCTTCTCCTTGAGTTCGGCTACGACATCCGTATACTTGTGTCCGACGTAATTGCTCAATTGGAAGGATTGCTTCCCAGAAGAAACAATCAAATTGACCTTAGTTCCTTCTTTTCGGCCGCTACCAGCTTCTGGATCCGTTCGAATAACACGTCCTTCTGCTACGGTATCGCTAGCTTCTGACTTTTCTTCACCAGCTTCAAACTTGGATTTTTTAAGAGCTTCCTTAGCCTCTGCAACAGTTTGTCCAGTTACGTCAGGAATAGCAATCGTTGCAGGTGTTCTTGACAAAATCCAGACCAAAGAGGCTGCAACTAATAGAAGACTAGCCAAAAGAATCATATAGCGAGCCTTAAACTTCCGTTTTTTAGTTGGCTTTTGCGTAGGTGCTTGCTCTGGGGTTAATTTCTTTGACTGAGGACGTTCTTCCTGCGCCGGAGCTTTTGGAATCGAGGTCAATGTACTTTGTGGGACTTTAGGTAAAGTCTTCGTATCCGCCTTACTCGCATCGTCAAAGACCAGTTTTGGTTCATTCCGACGATTATAAGACAAGCTAGTTGACAAGTCCATATACATTTCTGAAACAGACTGATAGCGATCAGACAATTTCTTAGCAGTTGCCTTGATGACAACATTTTCCAAAGCCTGAGGGACAGATGGGTTCTCAGCAATAACGGACGGAAGTGGCTTCTGGAAATGCTGAAGGGCAATCGTAACCGCACTATCCCCATCATAAGGGATATGTCCCGTCAGCATTTCATAGAAAATAATCCCCATTGCATAGATATCACTCTGGAAGGTCGCTTTTGAACCACGCGCTTGCTCAGGTGACAAATAATGAACCGAACCCAGCATCGAGTTGGTCTGGGTCAGACTCGTCTCTGCAAAGGCCACTGCAATCCCAAAGTCAGTAACTTTAGCAGTTCCATCTGGTGTCAAGAGGATATTTTGAGGTTTCAAATCTCGGTGAACAATTCCTCTAGCATGAGCTAAACGCATAGCCAAAAGAATCTGTCCCATAATCCGAACCGCTTCTTCATTTGAGAGTGGAGAGTGTTCCTTAATATAACGTTTGAGGTCCAGTCCTGCCACATACTCCATAGCCAGATACTGCTGACCGTCTTCCTCACCAATATCTGTTATCCGAACGATATGAGGATGGTCCAAATCCGCCATGGCTCTCGCTTCACGTTGAAAACGTGCCACAGCAATCGGGTCCGTCTGGTAGTTGGTCCTCAGGACCTTAACTGCCACCTCTTCCCCATCTAGGATCAAATCCTTGGCCAAGTAAACATCTGCCATGCCTCCTCGACCAATCTGCTTGACAATCCGATACCGCCCGGCAAAAATCTTGCCGATTTGGATCATTCTGCAGCCTCCTCGTTCATGTAAACAAGGGCAACCGTAATGTTGTCTAAACCTCCTGCATTGTTAGCGAAACGAATGAGAGTGGCCGCCTTGTCTGCTAGGGAAATATCACTGGTTACAATATCATAAATTTCGCTTGCCGAAATCATATTGGTCAAACCGTCACTATTGAGCAAGAGATAATCTCCTAACTCCAGTGTAATCATCCCAAAATCAGGCTGGATTTCATCTTTTTGTCCGATAGACTGTGTGATGATATTCTTTTGAGGGTGAGTTTCTGCCTCTTCTGAAGTCAATTGACCAGCCTTGAGCAATTCATTAACCAAGGAATGGTCACTCGTCAACTGGTGGTATTCTTCTCCACGGATCAAACCGATACGAGAATCGCCGATATGAGCATAGATAGCCTGATTACCAATAATAGCTACCGCTTCAAGCGTTGTCCCCATGCCTCTGTATGCTTCGTCCTGACCTAGTTGATGAATTTTTTGATTTTCAATCTCCAGGTAGTGGGCAAACCACTCACGAACTTCATTGACTGAGTTAATTTGGGTATCCACCCAATCCACACCGAGGTCTGTGACTGCCATCTCACTAGCGATATTTCCTGCACGGTGTCCTCCCATCCCGTCAGCCAAGATGATCATAGTGCGTCCTGCTCGGTTGACAAAGTGATTGACATAGTCCTGATTATTTGTACGTTTCTGACCAACATCTGTTAATAATGCTATTTCCATTGTGTCAGTTCCTTCCTATTCTGATATCTTGCGAAATTGGCTAATAAAGAATCCATCACTTCCATACAATTCAGGAGTAATCAGGATGCAGCCATCTTTCAGGATATCTTTACATTCGTGTTCTAGTTTAACCTGCTCAAACTCGGGATGACTTTCTAAAAATGCCTCAACGACTTGAAAGTTCTCCTCAGAGACAATAGTACAGGTACTATACGTTATTATACCACCTTTTCGTAGTGTTTGACAAACACTACCTAATATTTCCAGCTGAATTTCCTGTAGGAACGTGAAATCTGCTGTTTCTTTATTGTATTTGATGTCTGGTTTGCGACGTAAGAGCCCAATACCAGAACAGGGAGCATCTACCAAAATCTTATCAAAAGAGTCCCGACCGAAAAACTCATGCACTTTTCTGGCATCCAATTTTTGCGTTTGCACTCGATCTGCCACACTCAGACGTTGGGCATTTTCTTGGATTAAGTCCAACTTATGGTCATACAAGTCCAAAGCTGTCACCTTACCAGATGTGAGGTAAGAGGCCATATGGGCTGTTTTCCCACCCGGAGCGGCACAGGCATCTAGGACCTGTTCATGGCCTTGTAAATCAAGAGTGGGAGCAACCAGTTGACTGGACTCATCTTGGATGGTTATGGCCCCTTCTGCGAACAAATCATGTCCTGCAAAGTGGCCTTGCTCCTTGACCAAACCAGAAGCGGCCAAAGGTGAATCACTCGCCTTTAACACGGCCTTGATTTCCTCTTTTCGGCTCAAGTCAGTCACTCTAATGCTGGCTTTGTTGCGCACCAATAGGCTTTCAAAAATAGCTTGGGCTCGCTCTTCGCCGTATTCTTCCTTGAGCTTAGATACTAGCCAAACTGGGAGAGAATAGGCAATGGAATCACGCTTATTTTTTCGCTTAATACTGGCAATATCCGGCCAGCCTTCTCGCAAAATACGACGAAGGACAGCGTTGACCAATTTTTCACTGCCTTTTTTACGGGCTTTGGCTAGTTCCACTGCTTCATTGACTACAGCATGGTCAGGCACCTTATCCAGATAACGGACTTGATAGGCGCTCATAAGGAGTAGGATATAGAGCCAGTTATCTAGCTTGTCTCGGTCTTGGATAAAGTGGGACAAATACCATTCTAAGGTGAGTTTGCGGGCTACCGTTCCGTAAACAATCTCTGTCACCAAACCCTTGTCTGCTGCTGAGAGTTGACTGCCCTTGAGGTGTTTGTTTAAGGCAATATTTGAGTAGGCTTGGTTGACAAAAACATCCTCTAACACTGTTAGAGCTAGACTTCTAGCCGTTTCTACTTTAGTCACCAAATCGTTCTCCTACAGTCAATGTCCGTCCAACTCCGTTGAGGAAGGAAGCAATGTCCATCTTAGGTTTACCAGCTGGCTGCACTTGCTTGAGAGATAGAGCTCCTTCGGCCGTTGCGACGATCAATTCTTTCTTGCCAATAGAGAGGATCTCACCTGGATTTCCCTGACCTTCTACTGGTAGGGCTTCATAGATCTTAAAGCGGTCGCCTTTGAGAAAAGTATGAGCAACAGGCCATGGATTCATCCCACGGATTTGGTTGAAGAGTTGGCGATTGGTTTTAGTCCAATCGAGTTTCTCTTCTTCTGGCTTAATATTTGGCGAGAAAGTGACTTGACTAGGATCTTGTGGTTCAGGTTGGATTTCTCCTGCTAAGTAGCCAGGTAGCGTATCCAAAAGCAAGTCCCGACCAACAATCGCTAATTTTTCAAACAAGGTGCCGACATTGTCCTCATCTGTGATGGGAATATTGCGACGGGAAATCATATCACCTGCATCCATCTCCTTGACCATTTCCATGATAGTCACACCAGCTTCCTCATCCCCTTGAATCAAGGCATAATGAATGGGAGCACCACCACGGTGTTTGGGAAGAAGGGAGGCGTGAACATTGACCGCAAAGTCCATGCTATCAAGGAGTTTACTTGGGAGAAATTGCCCAAAAGCAGCAGTGATAATCCCATCAGCTCCTAGCTTCATAATGTCTTCCATCTCTGGACTTCCAGATAATTTTTCAGGTTGGTAGATAGGAAGACCTGCTTCTTTGGCAGCCTGCTTGACTGGGGTTTCTTGGATGACTTTTTTACGGCCGACAGCGCGGTCTGGCTGGGTCACAACAGCTAAAATCTCGTAACGATCATCTGTCAATAGCCCCTTCAAGACAGTCGCTGAAAAATCAGGTGTCCCCATAAAGATTAGTTTTGTCATTTCTTCTCCTTCTTATAAAAATTGCTGCGGCTCATGGTCAATGCTGAGACGAAGCTCGCTATTTTCACGTTCTTGAGTCAAGGCCAAGACCTGGTTGAGGGTTGGACCCAGCTCATCTTCTAAACGGTATTTAATCAAAATCTGGTAATGATAAAGGTTGTGGGTACGGGCAATGGGTTTTGGTGTCGGTCCAAGGATTTTACTAGTTTCCGATAAACCTGATCGCAAAATTCCCATAACTTCATAGGCACGTTTGACAACCTCTTCTTCTTTCTTGTGAGAGAGGGTAATCCCAATAGTGAAATAATAAGGCGGATAGCCGAGTTGGCGCCTAATACTCATTTCATAGGCATAAAAACCTTCATAATCCTGATCTTTTGCAAAACGAATAGCATAGTGCTCAGGATTGTATGACTGGATCAAGACCTGCCCAGCCTTTTCCGCACGACCTGCACGACCAGCCACCTGAGTTAAGAGTTGGAAGGTTCTCTCAGAAGAGCGAAAATCAGGTAGATTCAAGGCCGTATCCGCATTGAGCACTCCGACTAGGGTCACATTTGGAAAATCCAAGCCCTTGGCAATCATCTGAGTTCCCAGCAAGATATCTGCTTCCCCTCGCCCAAACTGGTCAAGAAGAGCTTGGTGGCTGCCTTTCTTACGGGTCGTATCCACATCCATCCGCAGAATGCGGGCCTGAGGAAAAAGCTCTGCTAGCTCATCGTAGGCTTTCTGAGTCCCCGTCCCATAGTAACGAATACTGCGGCTCTGACAGTTGGGACAGACATGAGGAATTCCCTTAGAAAAGCCACAGTAATGGCAGTTCATGGTCTTGGTATCCATGTGGAGAGTCAGAGAAATGTCACAGTTGGGACAAGTATCCACGGTCCCACACTCCCGACACATAACAAAGCTAGAATAACCTCGACGGTTGAGCATGAGGACTACCTGTTCTTTTTTATCCAAATGGTCTTGGATGGCCTCTAGCAAAGGAGGGGTAAAGTTTGATGTCTCATTCTGTCCGATATAGTCTCGAAAGTCAATCACTTGAACCTCAGGAATCGTGGCTAAAGGATTAGCTCGTTGGGTTAGTCGTAAGTGTTGATAGACACCTTTTCCAGCCCGTGCACGGCTCTCTAAGCTCGGTGTTGCCGAACCAAGGACTAGGGCTGCTTGATTGTACCGGGCCCGTAAAATGGCGACCTCTCTAGCATGATAACGGGGATTGCTGTCTTGTTTATAGCTAGCCTCATGTTCCTCATCGATAATCATGACACCCAAATTTTTCAGTGGAGCAAAGATAGCTGATCTGGCCCCAACCACTACCTGAGCATCGCCACGCTCAACCTTGCGCCATTCGTCGTACTTTTCACCATTGGACAGGCCTGAGTGAAGAATGGCCACTTTCTCGCCAAAACGAGCAATGAAACGCTCCGTCATTTGTGGCGTCAGAGAAATCTCAGGTACCAGCAAAATAGCCGTCTTACCCTTGTCCAAGGCTCCTTGGATAATCTGCAAGTAAACCTCAGTTTTCCCACTTCCTGTAATCCCTTGAAGGAGGAATGGAGGCTGTTGACTGCCAATAGCACTGACAACCGTATCACGCGCCTGTCTTTGTTCAGGATTCAATTCCAAAGGTGTACTAGCTTCAATGCCTTCAAAATAAGCAGCTGAGCGTTGCACTTCCTTTTGGACTATGGACACAGCTCCTTGCTCCACAAAGAAGTTGGCTTGCTCGCGCGAGTAGAATTCTAACAAGCTAGCCAGAGGAGCACTTTCAGGATGAGACAGCAGATAGTCTCTCAATTCTAACTTTTTCTTGGCACGCGCAGAAATCTCAATCTGCTCTAGTCGATTAGCATTAACCACATACCAAGACTGAGTCTTGACCTTCTTTTGATCGACTGCCTGGTATTCTAAGCGGAGCAGACCTTTCCTGGTCAATCGCATCATTTCTGCCTGCTTGGCCAAATCTAGAGAAGAAAAGGCTAGCGAATTTTCTGAACCAAACAAGCGCTCTCGGTCCTCCTGACTCAGACCTTCTAGAGGATAGAGAATCTTATCATAACTGGAGTTTAAAAATCCTGGAAGCATGGCTTTTAGAATGGAGATCTTGTAAGAAAAGACTGACTTACGAAGCTCCTCAGCCAGCCAGAGTTGCTCCTGGGTCAAGACGGGAGAAAAGTCTAGAACTTCTGCAATCTCTTTCAAGTCCTGATCTGCCACTTCTTCATCCGACTGGGACTCCAAGCCCAACACAATCCCTTGGATCAAACGATTGCCCTTACCGAAGGGGACATGAACCCGCATACCGGCTTCCAGCATCTCTACAAATTCCTCTGGGACCTTATAACTATAGGGCTGGTCCGTCTGCATCAGGGGAACATCCACAATAATCTTTGCGATTGCCATCTTCTCACCTCCTCCTTGTCAATAAATTCTTGCAATAGAAAAAATAAGATTGAGTCCCCCCAACCTTAAATTTTTTCACCATCTTCTTTTTCTTTAGCAATTTGCTCTTTGATTTTCTTTTCTTCTTCTTCTTTGCGGCGTTTTTCTTCTTCGATACGGAGACGAACCGCTTCACGTTTTCCTTCTGGATCTGGGTGAATGGTTACATTGCCTGACTCGATTTCTTCCAAAGCACGAAGAGTTGATTTTTCAGACTTAAACTCTTGAGTTGCTGGCGCACCTGCTTCTAGTTCGTGGGCACGTTTTGCTTCCAAGATTACGAGTGAATATTTTGATGGCACCTTGTCGAGCAAGGTATCAATAGAGGGTTTTAACATCATTTGCTTGTACCTGTTTCCTATAGTTTATCGAGTAGTTGGAGATTTTGGCAACATCTCCTGGTAGTGACCAATGACACGGTCCACACGGAAGTGTTCAGCTTCGATCACACGCTTGACACGTTCAGCAGCGAGGGGCACCTGATCGTTGACAATGGCATAATCATACTCACGCATGAGGGCAATTTCTTCCTTAGCTTTTTCGATTCGTTGGGCAATCACTTCAGCGCTATCTGTTCCACGACCTACCAAACGATCTTGCAATTCATCCAAGTCTGGTGGCGTTAAAAAGATAAAGACAGCATCTGGAACCTTTTTCTTAACCTGAAGAGCTCCCTGAACTTCAATCTCAAGAAAGACATCGATTCCCTTATCTAGGGTTTCGTTGACATAGGTCAGAGGAGTTCCATAGTAGTTACCGACATATTCTGCATATTCCAACATCTGACCTTGACGGATCAGCTCTTCAAACTCTTCACGAGTACGGAAGAAATAGTCCACTCCGTCCACTTCACCAGGACGTTGCGCGCGCGTCGTCATCGATACAGAGTATTGAAATTGATTCTCAGAACTCTCAAAAATCTCTCTTCTAACCGTTCCTTTCCCAACTCCTGAAGGACCAGAAAAAACGATTAGCAAGCCTCGGTCTGCCATTATGTCTCCTTTAGTTAGTCTGTGAAATAAAGTAAAATTTCTCTCGGATACTGATGATAGCGTCAGTTATCCTTCTACAGTCTTTCTATCTAGTGTAACAAAAAAGCAGTAATTTTTCAACTGCTCTTTCTTATTTATTTAGCATAATCTACTGCACGAAGTTCGCGGATCACGGTTACCTTGATATTTCCTGGGTAATCGAGATTGTTTTCAATTTTCTCACGAACTTTGTGAGCCAAGATTGTGACTTTGTCGTCCTTGATTTGTCCTGGATTAACCATGATACGGATTTCACGTCCTGCTTGAAGGGCAAAGCTATTTTGCACTCCTTCAAAGCCATTGGCGATTTCTTCCAAATCATGGAGACGCTTGATGTAGCTTTCAAGAGATTCACTACGAGCACCTGGACGCGCTGCACTCAAGGCATCTGCTGCAGCAACGATCACTGCAATGACGCTTTCGGCTTCCACATCGCCGTGGTGGCTAGCAATGGTATTCACCACAACTGGGTGTTCCTTGTACTTACGAGCCAACTCTGTACCAATCTCAACGTGACTACCTTCAACCTCGCGGTCAATAGCTTTTCCGATGTCATGAAGGAATCCAGCACGACGTGCAAGAGCTACATTTTCACCAAGTTCACTGGCGATGATACCAGATAGCTTAGCAACTTCAATCGAATGACGCAAGACATTTTGTCCATAAGAAGTACGGAACTGCAAGCGTCCCATAATCTTCATCAAGTCTGGATGGAGGTTTGGCGCACCAATCTCATAGGCAGCAGCCTCACCGTATTCGCGGATCTTATTGTCAATCTCCTGACGGTTTTTCTCCACCAACTCCTCGATACGAGCTGGGTGGATACGGCCATCTTTGAGCAACATTTCCATGGTCATACGAGCAATTTCACGACGAATCGGATCAAATCCTGACAAGGTCACCACTTCCGGTGTATCGTCGATAAGCACATCGACCCCTGTCAAACTTTCAAAGGTACGAATATTTCGACCTTCGCGTCCGATAATGCGTCCCTTCATGGTATCATCTGGTAGGTGAACTGTTGAGTTTGTTGACTCTGCTACATAGTCACCAGCGATACGCTGCATAGCCTGAACCAAGATATCTTTCGCAATCTTGTCTGAACGTTCCTTGACTTCTTGCTCAGCCTCACGAATGCGGCTAGCAATTTCCTTGGTCAAGTTTTCCTCTGTCTGAGCCAAGATAATATCTCGAGCCTCAGTTTGGGAAAGGGAACCGATACGTTCAAGTTCAGCTTCTTTTTGTCTTTCGACTTCCTCTAATTGCTCTTCACGTGCATCAAGGTTTTTTGCTCTATCAGAAATACTTTGTTCTTTTTGTTCAAGTGTTTTTTCTTTGTCCGTCAAATTGTCATCTTTACGGTCAAGGCTCGTAGCTCTCTCCGTCAAACGACTTTCAATTTGCTTGAGCTCCTGACGTTCTGACTTAAATTCAGCGTCCACTTCTTCACGGTATTTTCTGGCTTCCTCTTTGGCCTCCAATAGTGCTTCTTTTTTAAGAGACTTGCTTTCGCTCTTGGCTTCATTTAGCAATAAATCCGCTTCGCGCTCAGCTTGTCCTCGTAAATTAGTTGCTTCTTGTTCAGCATTTAGAAGCATCAACTCTGCAGCCTCTTGAGATGATTTCATCTTAGCTGAGATGCTGACATATCCAATGACTAAACCAATGATGACGGCAAAAACAGCAATCGCAAGTGTCATGATTTCCATGTTTTTACCTCATTAAATTTGTTTATCGAATGACATACATTCCTTAATATTCTATCATAAAAAAAGAATTTAAACAAACCTTAAATGGATATCGCTAACATCCGCATTATCACTATCATAGTTATCATTTACAGATATAAAGCGAATACCTTTTTCAGGAAATATCTTTTGTAAGTACTTTCCTGACTCGATATAATCTCTGCCGAAACGAGATAAATCTTTTACCATAATGATAGAAAACTTTCCTTTATTCAGGTCATCAATCATATTCTTAAAATTTGGTCGCTCAAAATTAGAACCACTATATCCATCATCTACATATTCATAGGATAATTCAATAGATTTCTCTTCTACCTCAAAAGCAAAAAGGATAAATTCCCCCTACACTTTAATAGTGAAAATTTATCCCTCTTGGTAACCTCTTTTATTAATTTTTTTGATAAAGAAAACGCACATTTTATTTAACTGGTGCTGAAATCTTTATAATAATATTTTTTTAGTTCTTTCTAGAATAATGATATTAAGATTTTTCATATATCTTATATATTCTTCTTCTGTGCTAGCAATCGAAATATCTTCTTTATCTAAAAAGACAACCTGATTGTTCTCTAAATCTGATTTAATTAAATCTATAATTTTATTTTGCTCATATATAAATCCTTCTAACTTGAAAAACTCGACAAAGTTCTTAAATCCATTTTTACAATTATCATCATCAATAAATAGTTCAAACCATTCATGGTAATTCTCTATAGCATAATCTATTTTTGAATTATTATTTCTCACAAACCATTCTTTTATAGCATATAGTGTTAAATCAAAACGATCATAATATCCGTTTTTTCCACCTCTAGCCTGATTAACGGTTTCTTTTCCACCACCTCTAGGGAAAAGAATGTGTCCACCTATTGTTCTTGAAATTTTCAAATGATCTAAAATTATTCTGTCGTTTAATCCTGCCTCTTTTGCCCAATAAATAGAAGCTCCTATATAATCACTTGATAATAAATACTTATCCTTATCAATAAATAAAGTATAAAAATCTCCTTTTCCAAAGTTTTGGCATTTATTACATACAGATGTTATTTTAAGTTTTTCTTTTGAATCATCATCAAAAAACATCTCACATAAATCATCGTACAACGCCTTACTACATACATCAGGATCCTTTCTATAATCATAATCTAATGAAAAACCTTTGGGAAAATAAGGATATAAATCAAATAGATAATTTTTAAACTTCATATTTATTATTCTCCATTAAATCTTTTTAGGCAATTTAAAGTCAAATTTTCCTCCAAGCACACTCGCACTTACTCCCGTAACTACTACAAGTGTTGTACTAATTGTTCCTATTTTCTTCACGCCACTGTTTAGCTCTTTTGTTAAATAAAACAACATTGATCATATCTGCTTCACTTACATACTTGTAAGACAACTGTTCGTTGGTAAGATCTTTTAAGAGATATTCTTTGATTGCTCCAGTTTTCTCTACCCATTTCTTAGGAGACAATGTAAATGAATTATATCCAGCTTCCGATTTAATTCGGTCGAATTCGACCGAATTAAAATTCATGTTGTTTAAGCTTTTCCATAAACCAAGAAACTCAATTGTATCTTTTCTTCTCATCCAATTTTTAATTACATCACTCGATACTTATCCGAACGATAAGCTCCACGTAAGGTGTTCGCAATCGACCAAACTGCATTGACTACATTTGAAATCTGAACATCGTTCGACTGGAATATCGGTAGTTTTTCTTTAAAATTAGACATTTGCTCCCCCCTGTTTTTATTATTAATAATTCTCTTCATTATACCACAAAATAAGAGTTATTAAGCGGATTCAAGGGACAAGAATCTAGTTATTATACTAAAATTTTTCACTGATTTTCTAACTTAGGAAATCTGTCATTTTCCAAAAATTTTATCTTCAATCTGCTAACTAAAATTTCTAAAATAAAAAAGCCTACCTTTCAGTAGACTTAGTAGTGATCTTTGAAGGACAAGAAAACGATGTTATCCCCATCCATCATATAAATCAAGCGATTTTCTGCATCAATACGACGTGACCAGGCTCCTTGGTAGTCATACTTGAGTGGTTCTGGTTTCCCCATTCCTATAAAAGGATCGCGTTGAATATCCTTGATTAATTTATTGATTCTTTTTAATGTTTTCTTATCTTGGTTTTGCCAATAGCAATAATCCGCCCAGGCATCTTCTGTAAACTTGAGCAGCATTTCTCACTCCTCAATAACATGGACCTGAGTGCTTCCAGCACGAACTTGAGCCATTCCTCGCAAGACCTTGTCAGAAAGTTCCTTATTTTGAGCGATTCTCAGGGTTTCCTGAATACTATCCCACTCGCTCTTTGAAAGGACTACAATATCCTCATCTGGATTTTTATTGACCACTGTTAAAGGCTCAAATTCATCGTTTACCTTTTTCATGTAGTCCTTTAAATGATTTCGGAATGTTGAGTAAAGAACTGCTTCCATAACCATACCTCATTTTACCTCTTTTCCACTATTATACACAAAAAGAAAGAAATTGTCAGGAACTTGTACAAGATTCTTCTTTTCTATCTATTTATTCGAAAATCTTCTAAAAAAGCCTACCTTTCAGTAGACTTAGTTTGTTTCTATTCTAATCGGCGCTCTTCCGAAATTCTGCTCTGCTATACTTGGCTGTCCTAGTTGGTAAATCTGGTCTGCCTTTTGTGTTATGGTATCCCAAGGTTCTTTTCCAATTCGGCTGACTAGATGGAGCTGCTCTTTCAGAGACTTGAGGTGCTGTCTGCCTTTTTCAGTAAAGCCAAGGACATGGATGCCTTCTGGCAAGTCGCTTTCTCTGGCCTGCACCAAGATATAAGTCAAGAGGCGTCTGACACGCGCCTTGGTGTAGCGTTTGGTCGCAACTGCCTCGACCAATTCGTCAACAGACTGGGCTGTTTTGATAGCTTCCTTGATGCGCACAGCCATTTCTTGATTGACCTGATAGATGGTGGTAAGGTCGGGATTTGACAAAATTTGATAGCGGAGCAAGGGAAAATAGTCTTCCCAGCTCACCTTACTGGTCTGCTCAAAGAGGGCAACCGAAGGCATAAAGCGTTCTAAGAAACCTTGGTCTGATTGATGCTGACGGAGGGCTGTCGCCGAGGCAAAGTCCACATTCTTATCCACAGAATGGTAACCAGCCCCCTGACGCTGAATCGGCTCAAGCTTGATGTTTCGTCCTGCAACCGCCTTGGCATAGGCCAAAGCCAGAACATGATTGGGGGTATGGCCAGAAAAATCAAGACCTGCAAATTCCTTCCACATAGCTTGGGTTTTCTGGGGATAAGAGAGGGAATCAGACAGATTTTCCACAAATTTCTCCATCTTAGCACCTTGCTCTGTGTATAAGTCAGAAATTTTCTGGTAATCCAGAACTTCCTCTGTCCCAAAAGCTAGGCTATCAATGCCTAACCGAGCCAAGATATCCACAGCCCCTTGACCGAAGAAATCCGCCGCCTGAACACTGACTAAAAAGGGCAATTCCACTACTAAATCTGCGCCATTTTCAAGCGCCATCTGAGCCCGTGCCCACTTGTCCACGATAGCAGGCTCTCCACGCTGCATGAAATTCCCTGACATGGCTACGATTTTCAGTCCCTCTGCTTGATCCAGCAAGTATTTGTGCCCATTATGAAAGGGATTGAATTCCGCGATAATACCTGTGATGGTCATGATGTTCTCCTACTTCTGCGCAACAAAAAACCAACGGGTGCTGGTTGCTGTCGGCTCCTTGTCCTCAAAGTCCGCATAGAGTTTGAAAGACTTGAAACCAGCCTGTTCCAGCAAAATATCATAGGTCAAAACCTCATAGGTTCGCTCCTCATGAACTTCATCGTGGCGACTAAAGGAACCGTCAGCCTCCTTGATAAAGAAGGTCAACTCATGCACGATGGAGTGAGGTGCTTCGTCCTCATAGGTGTCCCAAAGCATGGCAAAATCTTCCGCATTTTCATGGTAAGAATAGCCTGGAAAAACTTCATCTGTCTGGTAAGTCGAATGCACATCAAAAATAAAGACACCATCTTCATTGAGGGCATTATAGACTTCCTTAAAGACATCCCCTACTTCCACCTCATCCTGCATGTAGCAGATAGAGTCCGAATAACACGTGACAAAATCATATTTCCCTGCCTTGGACAAATCCAGCATGTTGCCTTCAATAAAATCAATCTTTTGCTTGGCTGAAGTCGCTCTCTTCTCCGCAATCTTCAACATATCAGCACTCAAATCAAGTCCAGTTACATCAAAACCAGCCTGAGAAAAGCGCACTGACTGGATGCCTGTCCCACAAGCCAGCTCCAAGAGTTTCTTTCTCCCCTTAGTCTTTGGCAAATGACGGAGGGAAAAATCCGTCCATTTATCGTATAAACTATCATCCATCACAGCATCGTAAACAGCCGCAAAAGTTTCATATGTCGCCATAAAACATGATACCAAGAGCCTCCATGGCAAACACCACTCGCCCTCACCTTTCCATCAATTTTCTTCTAAAATAAGCAAATAAACCCAGTTGACTACAACTGAGTTCATCTTCTACGCCAAAGTTTCAGATAAATCTACTGAATTCGCCTCATGCCATAGTTTTTCTAGGTTATAGTGGGCACGCATTTCTTCTGAGAAGATATGCACAACGACACCGCCAAGGTCCAGCAAGACCCAGCCTCCAGCTGCATCACCTTCGACATGGCTGCCTTTAACACCAGCTTGAGCTACTTTTTCACGGATATTATCAGCGATAGCGTCTAACTGACGGCTATTCATCGAGCTCGTGATGACAAAGTAGTCTGTAACACTGGTCAAATCTTGTACATCAAGTGCGAGGATATCCTCCGCACGTTTCTCATCAGCCGCTTTCACGACTAGTTCTAGTAATTCTTTTTCGTTCATTTAGTCCTCTTTCTAGAAAATATGTTTGTAATCTAGGACATCTGCAAAGCGCCCCTCCCAAATGTCCTCATAAAATTCATTTATCGTTTCTGCTGGAATGTCATCACCATCAAACGTTGTGCAAGTTCCTTCTGGAATAATAAGCTTATAGCCATATTCAAAGGCAACCTTGACAGAGGTATCCACACAATATTCTGTCTGCATGCCACATAAAACTAATTTTTCAATTCCCTGTTTATCCAAGTATTCTTTTAAGCCAGTTTCTTTGAAAATACTATTATACTTCTTCTGAAAGACCTTTTCATCAGGTTTTCGATTTAAAAGCGTAGATAACTGCCAATCTTCTGATGTTTGGGCTTCAGGATTCTCAATACGTTGAACATAGATAATTTCGATATTCTTACTTCTAGCTTGGTTTTGTAAATAAGAAATTTTTTCCAATAGACCTTTTGCCTGAAACCCAGTTTCCACTAAAATATTCTGAACATCAATGATTATAAAAGCTGTCTTCATTTAGTCCTCTTTCAAATAGTGCACATAGGCGTTATAGGTTGCAAGGGTTTGGGGATAGATAGGAAATCCCTGATGAGCTAAATGCTCCACAGTTCGCGCTGTTTCGTAGGCCACTGCCTTATTGAGAGATAGCTCCGCAATTTCACGCGCCACATCCACTCCAGGAAAGGCACGATTGTGTTCGATATAATCTGCGACGTAGACAACTTTATCTAGGTCGCTCATCTGACCAGCCCCAACTGTATGGATTTCGATAGCTCGCAGGATTTCTGGAACATGCAAATCCAAATCTTCCTTGATTTTGTAGATGCCAACCATCCCATGCCAAACATTATTGCCCCAGTTTTTGAGGTCAGGGTCTAGCTGATAACGGTCAATCAAGTCTAGAAATTCCTGATTTGATAACTTTTTAGCATAGTCATGAAGGAGGCCTGCTAGACCGGCTTTCTCGGCATCGACTCCAAATCGCTGAGCCAGTTCTATAGCTGCACGCTCCACACCTAGACAGTGGGTTAAGCGTTTTTCAGGTAGAAGCTCTGCCATTTTTTCCAACAAAGCCTCACGGGAGCAGTTGATATAGTCTTGATATGCCATCAGTAGAGCCCCTCCTTCTCGATGTAGTCTAGAACTGGCTGAGGCAGGAGAAAGTTAGGTTTCCGACCTTGGGCAATGAAGTCACGCACCATGCTGGACGAGATGTCCATGAGAGGCACATCCACCCAGATAACTGGATAGGAAGTCCCAGCCTTGTAGCGTGGGCGCTGAACCCCTACAAACTGAACCATGTCGACCAACTCATCAATTCGGTACCACTTAGGCAGATAGTCCACCATATCAGCACCGATAATGAAGTAATAATCCGTATCTGGATGTTGCTCTGTCAAAATCTTCATGGTGTCGTAGGTGTAAGAAATGCCCTTGCGCTCTAGCTCGATTGTTTCAATGGCTAGACCTTCAATCCCCTCAATCGCTAACTTAAGCATTTTAAGACGATGGTGCTCAGGGATGGTTTCTTTTTTGTCCACGTGAGGAGGTTGGTATTCAGGCATAAGCAGGACCTGATCCAGTCCTAACTGTTGTCGTACTTGGTCCGCCACAACAAGATGGGCATGGTGAACGGGATTAAAATTCCCCCCTAAAATCCCAACTTGTTTGCGTTTTTTCTCCTTGATTTCTGGTTCCAACTCTACCTTAGTAAAGGGAGTCAATAATTCGATTGCCATAGGCTCATCTTCCTTTAATTCTCTGTAAAAACAGTTTCTTGGAGTTTCAGTCTTAGATTTCTTTGACTTTCTTGGAAATCTTGCGATTTTCTTTCTTGTTGGATTGTTTAAACAAGATCAAGATGCGTCCGATTTTTTGGACAGTATCTACACCAATTTCTTCTTCCAAGATTTCAGCTACTTCATGGATGTTTTCATCTGTGTTTTGCAAGAGCGTTACCTTGATTAATTCACGGGCATCAAGAGCTTGACGAACGCTGGTTTTTATTTGGTCGTTGAGTCCATTTTTTCCGATTTGTATGATGGGTTTGAGGGTGTGTGCCTGGCTGTTGAGGAAGGCACGTTGTTTCGATGTTAATGACATGATCTTTCTTCCTTTTTTGATAGTTATTTTAGGTGGGGGGGGACGGTCGGAACTAATTTTTCAAAGACTTCATCTTTGAAAAATGGATTTCCTGACCTCACAATTGAGCCTAGATCTCAATTGTGCCCCTTGCCAATCTAACGATTGGCAATCACACCATGACAATAACTATCTTTTTATGAGCTCACTTTGTTCGCTCAGCTATTTTATTTTAAATAATGGCTTTTCGTGTGACGACGGCGACGCCTTCTGGTGCCCAGACGGCGACTTTGGCGGTGCCTGTTACGCGGATCCAGCCTAGGCCTGAGATGACTAGGTCGGTTTTGTCCTTGATGGTAAAGACATGTTGGACTAGTTTTGGAAAATCTTCTTTTTCCTTAGTATTTGGTGGTGTCAGAAGAGTTCCAAGGTGCTTGTCATAAAAGGTACTAGCGCCTTCAAGCTTGGTACGATGGAGTTTGAGTTCATTGTCAAAGAAGGCTGTGAAACCTTGCTTCTCACCTGCAATGAAGTCAAAGCGTCCCAAACCACCTAAAAACAGGGTTTGTTCAGGATTGAGCTGATAGGTTTTGGGCTTGATTTCCTTTTTAGGGCTGACATACTTGAGGTTTTTAACCGTCAAGTAGTGGGCCATCTGGTGACGGTGGATAATCCCTGGTGTATCGTAGATATAAGATCCGTCGTCAAGAGGAATCTCAATCTTGTCCAAGGTTGTCCCTGGGAAGCGTGAAGTCGTGATGACATTCTGGTTGCCCGTGATTTCTTGGATAATAGCGTTGATAAGGGTTGACTTTCCAACGTTGGTCACGCCAACGACATAGACATCGCGGCCCTTACGGTAGTGTTCAATCTTGTCAATGACTTCCTTGATAGCATGCTTATTCTGTGCTGAAGTCAGGATGACATCCACAGGGCGAAGACCTTCTTCGTGGGCACGCTCCATGAGCCATTGGCTAATCTTGCCCGGTTTAACTGACTTGGGCAGGATATCTTTTTTATTTCCAACCAAGAGAACATCATTGCCTGATACAAAACGTGGCAAGCCTGGGATGACAGAGCCATTAAAGTCAAAGATATCAATGACATTGACCACTAAGGCATCACTGTCTCCCACCTCATGCAAGAGCTTGAGGAAATCATCGTCCGTCAACTGGACATCTGTGATTTCATTGTAATGACGGAGACGGAAACAGCGTTGGCAATAGACTTCGCCAGTCTCCAACCCTTTTTCAAGTGCCGATTGGGGTGTAAATCCCAGACCAGCCTTGTCTGTCGTCTGAATGGTTGCTCCACAACCAATACAGAGAATTTCTTCCATAGTTAAATTCCTTTTTTATATGTAATCGGTCCGTACTTTTCAGTAATTTGCTTCATGACACGACGCTCACGAGCTCGGTTGATTTGCGTTTTGATGGAGTCATGTTGGACCAAGGGTTTGACCAAGATTGAGCGAATCCCTGCACGGTGGGCTGCTCGTATATCCGTCATGAGTTGGTCGCCGACCATGACCACTTCACTTTTCTCATAGTGGAATTCCTTCATAGCACGGTCAATCCCAAATGTGAAAGGCTTCAAGGCCCAATAAACGTAATCAATTCCAAATTTCTCAACTGCACGTTGGACCCGTTTTTTGGTGTTATTTGAGACCACGATGATGCGAATACCTGCATCCCGAAGGTCATGTAACCATTGCTTCATCTCTAGCGTCCCATCAGGGTTATTCCAAGCAATGAGGGTATTGTCCAAATCGACCAAAACAGCCTTGATCCCCTGCGCCTGCAAGCTTGGGACTGTCAGATCATAGACTGCTTCCACAGCAAAATCTGGCATGTAATTTTCAATCGCCATTCCGGCTCCTTTTCTTTTTAATTTCTAGCAATTTTCTTTAAACATTGAGCTAAGACTGCCCATAAAATGAGACTAGCTATCAAAATATAAATCCAAGCATTTGGTTCATCTGTAAACGGTAAGGGAACATTCATTCCGAAAAATCCTGTAATAACCGCAAGGATAGCTAGCAAGACTGAGATAATTGTCAAAGTTGTCAAATTATCATTCAGATTATTATTTAGGATGTTGTTGTAAGAGGCTGAGAGTTGTTGTAAGACTTGAGATATTAAGTCTGTCATTGAAACCAACTGATGGGCTTCAATCATAGCATCGTCAAACTGCTCTCTTTCTACCTCATTAAGATTACGATAAAGAGCATGCCCTTGGATGTGTTCCAAGAGGAGACGATTTTGTTTAGCAGCTGCTGTCAGGTAAACCATACCAGTTTCCAAGTCAGAGAGGGCGAAAAGATTTTTTTTAGTTGTTTTTTGACGAAGAAGTGCACTGATTTCATCCTTACTTTTATCCATCTCTTCAATAACTGGATAGTAAGCATTGCTAATAATCTCTAAACTGGCAAAAAGAAATTTGTAGATTGAAATAATTTCATGGCTTTCAAGGTAGGTTGCCATGCGTTTAATCACATAAGTATTCTTGTGATTGCTGATAGTAATCAGCCGTTGTTTTTCAACGATAAAGGTCATCGGAATCGCTTCATAATATTCTTTGTCTTTTTCTAAATCGAGAACATTATAAATAAAGGTTACCGTCTCCGTTTCACGGTTATAATCCATGTGGGCTCGTTCATTTCTATCCAGAGCATACTCGATGGTTTCCTTGTCCAATCCATAGATATCAGAAAGATCTTCCATATTTTTAATCTTATCCACATCAAGGTCTATCCAAGTACGATCGTGACCTAGTTTTTTCTCTACAAATAGCATACTCTCTCCTTTACCAAACTCCTTCTATTGTACCACAAATCTGCTAAAATAGTCGGACTATTCAGTACGGGATAAATTACTAACAACGATAATATTGCGGTTAGGAACAAAGTGAAGAGCTTGATCATCACCGCGCAGTTGTGTTGTACGTATTCCTACACTAACGACCTTTCCAGAGACGGTAATCGGTCCATTTGTGAGGACCACTTCATCACCCACATCAAGCTGGCGTTCAAAGAGGATGAAGAAACCATTAATAACATCAGATAGAAAACCTTGTGCCCCCATACCAATGGCCACCCCGGCAATCCCCGCACCAGCAAGGAGGCTAGAAACTGGCAGTCCTAAAATAGACAGGATACAGTAGAGCAAAAAGAAATAAAGAATGTAGTTAAAGACATTCTCCAGCAAACGAGAAATGGTCTTTTGTCTTCCTGCATCCCGATTTGAAAATTTAAGTGAGGGCTTGACAATCTTTCGTACAGTCGCATGAAGCATCTTTTTAGCTATATAAAATAGTAAAAACAAAATCAAAAGAGAAATCACCTTAGTCAAGAGATTCTCTAACATGGTTGTCAAATCAAGTTTATCAAAATAACGTTGAAAAAAATCTTGCATATAAAACTCCTTTTCCCTATTATACCATAAAATCGCCGTTCTCTTTTCTTTCATAATTATTCAATTATCGTTCCTGTTTTCAAAATATCACTTGCCTCTATAGCATATTTATACTATAATTATAAACAATACATTTTGAAGGAGACTGCTATGAAACGAATCATTAGAGCCTGGACCAAGGCAAGCCTCATCAAACGAATCCTTATTGGAATGATTTTGGGAGCTACATTAGGGATGCTCTTCCCAAACCTTACAGGAATTGGTCTACTTGGAGATCTCTTTGTAGGCGGACTGAAAGCCATCGCTCCTATTTTGGTTTTTGCCCTTGTTGCCAATGCCCTTTCCCAACACCAAAAGGGGCAAAATACTAATATGAAGACTGTTATTTTCCTATACTTGCTTGGAACCTTTGCTGCTGCTTTGGTAGCCGTTCTAGCTAGCTTCTTACTGCCTGTGCAAATCACCCTGACCAGTGCAAATACAGAAGTTGCTGCTCCTGACGGTATCGGTCAAGTCCTCAGCAATCTCTTGCTCAAACTGGTGGACAATCCCTTAAATGCTATTGTCCAAGCCAACTATATCGGGATTCTCTCTTGGGCAGTCATCTTTGGCTTGGCTATGAGAGAAGCAAGTAAACACAGTAAAGAATTGCTGAAAACCATGGCGGATGTCACCTCTAAAATCGTGGAATGGATTATCAATCTAGCACCCTTTGGGATTTTAGGTTTGGTTTTCAAGACGATTTCCGACAAAGGCATTGCCAGTCTGGCTAACTACGGTGTCCTCCTAGGACTCTTGATTGCTACCATGGCCTTTGTTGCTCTCATCGTCAATCCTCTCATCGCCTTTCTCTTTATGAGGAAAAATCCCTATCCCCTTGTTTTGAAATGCCTACGTGTCAGTGGTATTACAGCCTTTTTCACTCGTAGCTCTGCTGCAAATATCCCTGTCAATATGAAACTCTGCCAAGACTTGGGGCTGAGTCCTGACACCTACTCTGTTTCCATCCCGCTTGGTTCGACCATCAATATGGCTGGCGCTGCCGTTACCATAAATGTCCTGACCCTGGCTGCTGTCAATACACTCGGAATCTCGGTAGACTTTGGGACAGCATTTGTACTCAGTGTAGTGGCTGCCATTTCTGCCTGCGGGGCATCTGGAATTGCTGGGGGATCGCTTCTCCTCATTCCTGTCGCTTGTAGCCTCTTTGGGATTTCCAACGACTTGGCTATGCAGGTTGTCGGAGTCGGATTTGTGATCGGAGTCGTGCAAGACTCCTGCGAAACAGCTCTGAACTCTTCAACAGATGTCCTCTTTACAGCGGTTGCTGAGTATGCTACAAACCGAAAACTTCGCCCCTAGTCTCTGATTTCTCATTAAATACTTGATTCTATTAGTTTAGGAAATTTTCATGTCCCTCACTCAACGCACGACAAAACTGATCTTAGCGACCTGTCTCGCTTGTTTTCTCGCTTATTTTTTAGATTTATCATCAGCTGTTTCAGCTGGCATTATCGCCCTCTTAAGCCTTTCCGACACGCGCAGAAGTACGCTGAAATTGGCTCGAAACCGCCTCTTTCCCATGCTCCTAGCGCTCGCTATCGGCGTTCTAGCCTTTCAGCTTACGGGCTTTCACATATGGAGCCTAGGCCTCTATCTGGCTCTCTATGTGCCTCTAGCCTATAAAATGGGTTGGGAAATCGGCATCACACCTAGCAGTGTCTTAGTTGGTCATCTCTTGGTACAGGAGTCTACTTCTCCAGCTCTCTTGCTCAATGAAGTGCTCCTCTTTCTCATCGGGACAAGCTTTGCTCTGTTGGTCAACCTTTACATGCCTTCTCGCGAAAAAGCCATCCAAAGCTACCACCTTCAGGTCGAAGAAAAGTTAAAAGACATCCTGCTTCGCTTTAAATACTATCTGTCAAGAGGAGACGGACGCAATCAAGCCCAACTCGTTGACCAATTAGATAGCCTTCTTGAGGAAGCCCTCAAGCTGGTCTATTTGGACCACTCAGATCATCTCTTTCACCAAACGGACTACCACATCCACTACTTTGAGATGAGACAGCGACAAAGTCGCATCCTGCGAAATATGGCCCAGCAGATTAATACCTGTCATCTGGCCGCAAGTGAGAGTTTGATTTTGGCCCAGCTCTTTTCTAAGATTGCTGCCCAGCTAAGTCAGACCAATCCTGCTCATGGCCTACTTGATGACATCGAACGCTATCTGCAAGTCTTCCGCAATCGGAGTCTCCCTAAAACACGTGAGGAGTTTGAGACCCGTGCCACTCTCCTACAGCTACTACGCGAAGCCGAAACCTTTATCCAGGTCAAGGTCGATTTTTACCAAAAATATGGAAACTAGAAAAACCTCAGAAGAATTCATGTAACATGATTTCTCTGGGGTTTTTAATTTACCTTTGACTTCAATTACCTTTACTATATGAAAAAATCCATGAATCGATAATATTCGTAAAACTTTACTAGTGGAGCGCCTAGCCAAGTCCATAGAAACTTGGCGTTAATTACTTAGATTGTTACACATTCAAATAAATTTACTGAGCTACGACACTGAGTTTTACAAATGGAATCGATTTGTAAAACTCAGTTAGTGAGGCAGTTAGGTAGTTCAATTCCTTACCATTACGACGGAAAAATCCACGAATCGATAATATTCGTGGATTTTTACTAGTGAAGCGTTTAGGTAGACCGCCATAGCGGTTACCGTCAAATGACAGCAACTTTATGTTGCTAGTCATTTGTAACGATTTACATTTTTTCCTCCAACTCTACGTCTGGATATTTATCCGCAAACCAGCGGAGGGCAAAGTCATTTTCAAAGAGGAAGACTGGTTGGTCAAAGCGGTCCTTAGCCAAGATATTGCGGCTTGATGACATCCGTTCATCCAAGTCCTCAGGCTTGATCCAACGAACAGTCTTTTTACCCATTGGGCTCATGACCACTTCTGCATTGTACTCGCCTTCCATGCGGTGCTTAAAGACTTCAAACTGGAGTTGTCCGACAGCACCCAGCATATACTCGCCTGTTTGGTAATTCTTGTAAAGCTGAATGGCTCCCTCTTGCACCAATTGCTCAATCCCCTTGTGGAAGGATTTTTGTTTCATGACGTTCTTAGCAGAAACTTTCATAAAAATCTCAGGAGTAAAGGTTGGCAGTGGTTCAAATTCAAACTTATTTTTTCCAACCGTCAAAGTGTCTCCAACCTGATAAGTACCGGTATCGTAAACCCCGATGATATCTCCTGCAACAGCATTGGTTACATTCTCACGACTTTCAGCCATAAACTGGGTAACATTCGACAGCTTAGCTCCCTTACCAGTACGAGGAAGGTTAACACTCATCCCACGCTCAAATTCGCCCGATACGATACGAACAAAGGCAATACGGTCACGGTGACGAGGATCCATGTTGGCTTGGATTTTAAAAACGAATCCTGAGAAATCCTTGTCATAAGGATCCACAATTTCGCCATCTGTTTTCTTGTGTCCATGTGGTTCAGGGGCAAACTTAAGGAAGGTCTCAAGGAAGGTCTGCACACCAAAGTTAGTAAGAGCTGATCCAAAGAATACAGGTGTTAATTCTCCAGCCAGAATAGCTTCTTCTGAAAATTCATTTCCCGCTTCTTGCAAAAGTTCGATGTCGTCCTTAACCTGAGCGTAGAAAGGATTGCTTCCAAAGAGCTTGTCCCCTTCTTCTAGACTAGCAAAACGCTCATCACCTTTATAAAGTTCTAAACGTTGGTTATAGAGGTCATACAAGCCCTCAAAAGCTTTCCCCATCCCGATTGGCCAGTTCATTGGATAACTTGCAATACCCAAGACTTCTTCTAGTTCTTGCAAGAGATCTAGTGGTTCACGACCATCACGGTCCAGCTTGTTCATAAAGGTAAAAACGGGAATGCCACGGTGTTTCACAACCTCAAACAATTTTTTGGTTTGGGCCTCGATACCCTTGGCAGAGTCCACGACCATGACCGCAGCATCCACCGCCATCAAGGTACGATAGGTATCTTCTGAGAAGTCCTCGTGCCCTGGCGTATCTAGGATATTGACACGTTTTCCGTCGTAGTCAAATTGCATAACAGATGAAGTGACCGAAATCCCACGTTGTTTCTCGATATCCATCCAGTCAGACTTGGCAAAAGTTCCTGTTTTCTTTCCTTTTACAGTACCGGCCTCACGAATCTCGCCTCCGAAGTAGAGCAACTGCTCAGTGATGGTTGTCTTCCCCGCGTCCGGGTGGGAGATGATGGCAAAGGTACGGCGTTTCTTAATTTCTTCTTGAATAGTCATAAGTTCTCTTTCTTTGATGTTCTATTTTTAGTTGTTTCAGTAGTTAAGAATGATTTTTACATTGGATTTTACTATTCCTTTCAACTCTCCATTATATCGGATTTTGGGGAGTTTTTCAATTGCTCATCCGATGAAAAGGCAAGCTAGAGCACAGATTGCGCCTGATTTCTCTTTTTCCACCGTTTCTTGAACAAGATATCAAAGAGAACAAGAGCCAGTGAAAGGATGGCCGACACAAGGAGGTACTTTAGCCATAGAGGAGCATTCGAGATAAACGGTGTATCTCTTAAGAGACCATAATTTCCACCCGTCACCTGATTAACCCCAACTAGAAAGAGATTGAGGATAAAGGTATAGGCTACAATCATATATTTCTTGAGCAAGGTCTTATCATAGTGATTCATCAAGTAAACCAAGGAATTCACCAAAAGGGCATAGTGCCCAATCAAAAATGAAAAACTGGTGATATGGGGAAAATCATAGGGATCAAAAACGGGGTAAACCAAGGCAAAGACAGCTCCACTTGCTCCTAAGAGGGAAAAATATTGCTTGCTCCGCCATTTATCAGGCAAGAAAATCACCGCAAACATAGCCAAACGACAATGATAAAATGGAAGGCTATTAGAAAATGGAATCCCAAAACCAACATACCAACTATATAGGGCCAGCAACTGGAGAATCTGAATCCACTTAAACAAGCGGACAAATTTCGGATTTTTGTGATAAGCAAGTGCCCCATAAATACAAAGCACTAAAAGAAGCATCATAGCCCCATACCAAAAGAGTGGAATAGGAGGAGGAACCGTCTGAGATCTGGTGATAAATTGATGGAACATATTTTTATCCTAACTCTTATTTTCTCTATTCTCTAGTTTAACCATTATAGCGAATTAAAAGCGATTTTTCAATTTCTATTTCTTTTCAGTTTGGCTCCCTTATTTATAGGAAAATATGGTAAAATAGAACAGACTAAAAATCATCATTTCACGAAAGGATGCAAGATGAAAATTACGCAAGAAGAGGTAACACACGTTGCCAATCTTTCAAAATTAAGATTCTCTGAAGAAGAAACTGCTGCCTTTGCGACAACCTTGTCTAAGATTGTTGATATGGTTGAATTGCTAGGCGAAGTCGACACAACTGGTGTCGCACCTACTACGACCATGGCTGACCGCAAGACTGTACTCCGCCCTGATGTGGCTGAAGAAGGAACAGACCGTGACCGCCTGTTTAAAAACGTACCTGAAAAAGAAAACTACTATATCAAGGTACCAGCTATCCTAGATGATGGAGGAGATGCCTAATGACTTTTAATAACAAAACTATTGAAGACTTGCACAGCCTCCTTGTCTCTAAGGAAATTTCTGCAACTGAATTGACCCAAGCAACTCTTGAAGATATCCAGTCTCGCGAGAAAGCTATCAACGCTTTTGTAACCATCGCTGAGGAGCAAGCCCTTGCACAAGCTAAGGCTATTGATGAAGCTGGAATTGACGCGGACAATGTCCTTTCAGGAATTCCATTGGCTGTTAAGGATAATATCTCTACAGACGGTATCCTCACAACTGCAGCCTCAAAAATGCTCTACAACTACGAGCCTATCTTTGATGCGACAGCCGTTGCCAATGCCAAAGCCAAGGGCATGATTGTCGTTGGGAAAACCAACATGGACGAGTTTGCCATGGGTGGTTCAGGTGAGACTTCTCACTACGGTGCGACTAAAAATGCTTGGGACCACAGCAAGGTTCCTGGTGGATCATCAAGTGGTTCTGCTGCTTCTGTAGCTTCAGGCCAAGTTCGCTTGTCACTTGGTTCTGATACTGGTGGTTCCATCCGCCAACCTGCTGCCTTTAACGGGATCGTTGGTCTCAAACCAACCTACGGAACGATTTCACGTTTCGGTCTCATTGCTTTCGGTAGCTCACTAGATCAAATCGGACCTTTCGCACCAACTGTTAAAGAAAATGCCCTCTTGCTCAACGCTATTGCCAGCGAAGATGCCAAAGATTCTACTTCTGCTCCTGTCCGCATTGCCGACTTTACTTCAAAAATCGGGCAAGATATCAAGGGCATGAAAATCGCTTTGCCTAAGGAATACCTCGGTGAAGGAATTGACCCAGAAGTTAAAGAAACCATCATCAACGCAGCCAAACACTTTGAGAAACTTGGGGCTATCGTTGAAGAAGTGAGTCTTCCTCACTCTAAATACGGTGTTGCCGTTTACTACATCATCGCTTCATCAGAAGCTTCATCAAACTTGCAACGTTTTGACGGTATCCGTTACGGCTACCGCGCAGAAGATGCAAGCAACCTTGATGAAATCTATGTAAACAGCCGTAGTCAAGGTTTCGGTGAAGAGGTGAAACGCCGGATCATGCTGGGTACCTTTAGCCTTTCATCAGGTTACTATGATGCCTACTATAAAAAAGCTGGACAAGTCCGTACCCTCATCATCCAAGATTTCGAAAAAGTCTTTGCAGATTACGACTTGATTTTGGGACCAACTGCTCCAAGTGTTGCCTATGACTTGGATTCCCTCAACCATGACCCCGTTGCCATGTACTTGGCTGACCTTTTGACCATCCCAGTCAACTTGGCAGGTCTACCAGGAATTTCGATTCCTGCTGGATTCTCTCAAGGTCTCCCTGTCGGTCTCCAATTGATCGGTCCTAAATACTCAGAAGAAACCATTTACCAAGTTGCTGCTGCTTTTGAAGCGACAACAGACTACCACAAACAACAACCCGTGATTTTTGGAGGTGATAACTAATGAACTTTGAAACAGTCATTGGACTTGAAGTCCACGTAGAGCTCAACACCAATTCAAAAATCTTCTCACCAACTTCTGCCCACTTCGGAAATGACCAAAACGCCAACACCAACGTGATTGACTGGTCTTTCCCAGGAGTTCTGCCAGTTCTCAATAAAGGTGTTGTCGATGCCGGTATCAAGGCAGCTCTTGCCCTCAACATGGACATCCACAAAAAGATGCACTTTGACCGCAAGAACTATTTCTACCCTGACAATCCAAAAGCCTACCAAATTTCTCAGTTTGATGAACCTATCGGTTATAATGGTTGGATTGAAGTGGAGCTCGAAGACGGTACGACCAAGAAAATCGGTATCGAACGTGCTCACCTAGAAGAAGACGCTGGTAAAAACACCCACGGTACAGATGGCTACTCCTATGTTGACCTCAACCGCCAAGGGGTGCCTTTGATTGAGATTGTATCTGAGGCTGACATGCGCTCGCCAGAAGAAGCCTATGCTTATCTAACTGCCCTCAAGGAAGTTATCCAGTACGCTGGTATTTCTGACGTTAAGATGGAAGAAGGTTCGATGCGTGTGGATGCTAATATCTCCCTTCGCCCTTATGGTCAAGAGAAATTCGGTACCAAGACTGAGTTGAAAAACCTCAACTCCTTCTCTAACGTCCGTAAGGGGCTTGAATACGAAGTCCAACGCCAAGCTGAAATCCTTCGCTCAGGTGGTCAAATTCGCCAAGAAACACGTCGTTACGATGAAGCTAACAAAGCAACCATCCTCATGCGTGTCAAAGAAGGTGCTGCAGACTACCGCTACTTCCCAGAACCTGACCTACCACTCTTTGAAATCTCAGATGAGTGGATTGAGGAAATGCGTACAGAATTGCCAGAGTTTCCAAAAGAACGCCGTGCGCGCTACGTATCTAATCTTGGCTTGTCAGACTACGATGCTAGCCAGTTGACTGCAAACAAAGTCACTTCTGACTTCTTTGAAAAAGCTGTTGCCCTCGGTGGCGATGCCAAACAAGTCTCTAACTGGCTCCAAGGCGAAGTCGCTCAGTTCTTGAACGCTGAAGGTAAGACACTGGAACAAATCGAATTAACACCAGAAAACTTGGTAGAAATGATTGCCATCATCGAAGATGGTACGATTTCTTCTAAGATTGCCAAGAAAGTCTTTGTCCACCTAGCTAAAAATGGTGGTGGCGCGCGTGAATACGTGGAAAAAGCAGGCTTGGTGCAAATCTCAGATCCAGATGTTCTGATTCCAATCATCCACCAAGTCTTTGCGGATAACGAAGCTGCTGTTGCCGACTTCAAGTCAGGCAAACGCAACGCAGACAAGGCCTTCACAGGATTCCTCATGAAAGCTACTAAAGGACAAGCGAATCCACAAGTCGCCCTCAAGCTACTTGCCCAGGAATTAGCTAAGTTGAAAGATAACGAATAAAGTATACTTAGATAAATAGCCTTTTCTACTGGAAAACAAACTTAGATAAGGAGAACCTATGAATAAGTTTTTAAAATTCTTATTTGCTTTTGTCGTCCTTGCAATGGTAGGCGCTTCTATACTACAAATTTTCTTTCCATCATACATGGGAAGTCACTCCGGGTACGGAATATCTGCTGGTTGGCAACGAGAAATTGGAATATGGAATTTAGCTGTATTGATTATTATTCTCGCTATCAATATTAAATACGATTGGTTCTATCTACGAATCGCACTTCTTGCTCTCATTATTGGCGGAATTGGAATAGGAACAAATCACTTACTCAATTATATGGAGTATCACTCTCCTGTAAATGCTATCGGTGCTTTTGAAAATTACTTGCTAGCAATAGGATGGATTGATGGATTGTGGGATGGCTCATCGAGCGCCATTCCATAAAGAAGCTAAATGCTAGTAAATAACACCTAGTATATCTTAGATGATTTTTAAAGGTTATTAAATAGTTTAATAATCATTCAAATTCAGAATTCTACCTTTTCAATCATATAGTTAGGAGACACATGAAAAAGTTTTACGCTCTCTTAATGACCTGTTTATTACTTGTTTTTCTATCCGTGCCTCAAATCGTTGATGCGGGTGTTGGACATTCCAGAAGTGGAGGGAGCAGCCGCAGTAGCTCCAGAAGTAGTAGCCGCTCAAGTGGAGGTGGAAGTCGTTCTGGCGGCTCATCCTATCACTACTACCGCTCTGGATACGGATCATCCTCTGACAGTTCTACTAGCTCTCCCTATCTAGGATTTATGTTCATATTAGTCGGAGGAATCATACTAGTTGTTATCGTCAAATCCTTGCAGAGTAAGTCTGGAGATTCGAGTTCAACCTACACTAGTAATGATTATCAGACGCTCCATCGTCGAGTTGAACACAACACACTGGCCATTAACCGTGTGAAATACGGGGATCCAAACTTTGACGCTGAGGCCTTCACATCTTGGGTTAAGGAAGTCTACCTTAAATTGCAGGTTGCCTGGACTGAGAAAAATTGGAACTCTGTCCGCGCTTTGGAAAGTACCAGTCTCTACTCTCAACATAGTACCCAACTTGAGGACCATATTCGAGCTAAAACAACTAATGTTTTAGAGAAAGTTTGTATCGAAAATGTTCGCATCAAGGAGTTCATTGAAAATCCTGACGGAAACGATACCTTAGTGGTGATTCTGTCATCTACCTTGCGGGACTATGTCATTGACGATGAGACTCGTCGTGTCCTCGAAGGAGATCCTAAAAAAGATCTCTTCACCGTGTATCAATTGAACTTTATCCGTCAACATGGTAGCCAAACGCAAGCAGTCAATCCAGACCAAGTTGTGAGCGACCACTGTCCAAACTGTGGCGCCCCATTAAAAATCTCTGCAGTTAGCGAGTGTGACTACTGTGGTGCCAATCTCTCTCGCAGTCCAAACCAATGGGTACTTGATACCTATGATGTTGTGGATGAAGACGAGCTTTATAATTAGGAGGAATTATGGGATTTATACGTGCAGCCTTATCAGCAGGCTTAAATAGTTTTAATGATAGTAAATTCAAGGAAGCCATTGTCCTTCCAGATAATGTCTCTGGCGACGCCTTGGCCATCAAGGGGCAATTGCTCACAAAAGACCCAGATGGACGTTCTCGTCACAGCAATCAAAACACAGGCCTCTTGTCGGACGGCAGTGTGGTTATCGTTCCTCAAGGTTATACCGCTGTTTTGGTAAACAATGGTACCTTCCTTGGTGAAGTCCTCGAAGCTGGTAGCCACGAATGGCAAGCTGGTGATAATGCCTGGCTCCTTGAAAAAGGTGGTTTAAAAGGCACTTGGGAAAACTTTAAAAACCGTTTCTCTTTTGGTGGACAAGTCATCACCCAACAAGAAATTATCTTTATCCGCATGCAACCCATCGCGGGCAACAAGTTCGGCACACAAAATGCGGTCGAATATTTCAGTGAACGTTACCAACAACTGCTCAACATCCGTTTCTATGGCTTGTTTGATGTAAAAATCGCGGATCCAGTTCTCTTCTATGTGAGCTCTGTTAGTCAGCAAATTACAGATAGCCAACCATATACTCTTCAGGATGTTGCTCAAGGAACGCTCCGTCAAAACATCGCACCAAAAATCGCGATTGCCATTGCCAAATACACCAACGAAAACAAGGTTGATATCTATAGCCTCAATGCCAATCAAGATACCTTTAACGAACTCGCTAAACAAGAGGTCAACAAGGTTTGGACAGGTCTCTACGGGATTGAAGCAACCAATATCTTGCTTGAAGACCTCAGCTACGACCAAGAAAGTCTTGCAATCGTTCGCAAACTTGACAGTGAGCTCGCTGCTATGAAGTACAACACGATTGAGATTGAAGAACGCCGTGCGCGTAACGAAGCTCTCATTGCTGCAGCCGCAAATGAAGGGAATGGCAATGGAATGAACATGTTTATGGGAATGAATCTTGGCCAAACTCTAGGTGGTCAACTTAGCCAACAAGCCCAAACGCAAGCACCAGCTCAAAATGCTGGGCAAGCTACTAGCAAGAATTTTTATATCGAAGTTGATGGAAAATACGTTCTCGTTACCAAAGACGAAGATGGAAATATCGTACCAGTCAACTAATTAAGCTCCTTTTGACATTTGAGTAATGTTGTCTTTTATGGTACAATAAAGAGTAAATTATTTTATTAAAGAGGTAAAAACATGATTGAAGCAAGTAAATTAAAGGCTGGTATGACCTTTGAAACAGCTGACGGAAAATTGATCCGCGTTTTGGAAGCTAGCCACCACAAACCAGGTAAAGGAAACACCATCATGCGTATGAAATTGCGCGATGTCCGTACTGGTTCTACATTTGACACAAGCTACCGTCCAGAGGAAAAATTTGAACAAGCCATCATCGAGACTGTCCCAGCTCAATACTTGTACAAAATGGATGACACAGCATACTTCATGAATACAGAAACTTACGACCAGTACGAAATCCCTGTAGTCAATGTTGAAAACGAATTGCTTTACATCCTTGAAAACTCTGATGTGAAAATCCAATTCTACGGAACTGAAGTGATTGGTGTTACCGTTCCTACTACTGTTGAATTGACAGTTGCAGAAACTCAACCATCTATCAAAGGTGCTACTGTTACAGGTTCTGGTAAACCAGCAACGATGGAAACTGGACTTGTCGTAAACGTTCCAGACTTCATCGAAGCAGGACAAAAGCTCGTTATCAACACTGCAGAAGGAACTTACGTTTCTCGTGCCTAATCTCTAGAAAGAGGTCATTCTATGGGAATTGAAGAACAACTTGGCGAAATCGTTATCGCCCCACGTGTACTTGAAAAAATCATTGCTATTGCTACTGCAAAAGTAGAGGGTGTTCACTCTTTTTCAAACAAATCAGTATCTGACACCCTTTCAAAACTTTCTCTTGGCCGTGGTGTTTATCTTAAAAACGTAGGCGAAGAACTCACAGCAGATATCTATCTCTACCTTGAGTACGGAGTAAAAGTTCCTAAGGTAGCGGTTGCTATCCAGAAAGCTGTCAAAGATGCAGTCCGCAACATGGCTGATGTAGAACTCGCTGCTATCAATATTCACGTTGCAGGTATCGTTCCAGATAAAACACCAAAACCAGAATTGAAAGATCTATTTGACGAGGACTTCCTCAATGACTAGTCCACTATTAGAATCTAGACGCCAACTCCGTAAATGCGCTTTTCAAGCTCTCATGAGCCTTGAGTTCGGTACGGATGTCGAAACTGCTTGTCGTTTCGCCTATACTCATGATCGTGAAGATACGGATGTACAACTTCCAGCCTTTTTGACAGACCTCGTTTCTGGTGTTCAAGCTAAAAAGGAAGAACTAGACAAGCAAATCACACAGCATTTAAAAGCAGGTTGGACCATTGAACGCTTAACGCTCGTGGAGAGAAACCTCCTTCGCTTGGGAGTCTTTGAAATCACTTCATTCGACACTCCTCAGTTAGTTGCTGTTAATGAAGCTATCGAGCTTGCAAAGGACTTCTCAGATCAAAAGTCTGCCCGTTTTATCAACGGACTGCTCAGCCAGTTTGTAACAGAAGAACAGTAAACAGAAAAAGTGTTTGACAATTATCAAACACTTTTTTCTTTACTTCCTACTATCTAAAAAAATGATAATAGATAAAATTATAAACAAAAATCCAGATAGGTTTTGCATAATTGAGAAAGTTAAAAAAACTATGGCAGAGAATCGTTAATCTCAGATTGTCGGTAGAACGATAAACAAGGGCGAAAAAGAGACCAATCAGACTATAATATAATAAACTAATTGGGTCCTGATGAGATAGTATCAAATGACTGAGTCCAAAGATAAGGCCTGATAAGATGACATCTAAATAGTACTTTGACTTAGGAAAGAAGGTGTTCATAAAATACCCACGATCAAGCGTCTCTTCCAAAATAGGACCAATAACGACTGTTAAGATAAAACTAAGAACTGTAGATAGAAAAGTTGGTTGTCCATTTGAAAGAACCACGGTAAAATACTCACCATGAATATTCCTATGATTAATCAAATGAGCATAGCGTGTCCAAAAATTACCGAGAATCTGATAAACCACATAAGTTGCAAATAAGTAGAAGACAAATGACCAGTTCCAGCTCTTTTTCTCAAAGATAAAGAGCATCTTTTGCTTTTTTAACCACCAAATTAATAGAAGTAAACTTCCTACTAATCCTATTGTTAAAATAAGAGAATAGACATCAGCACCTAACCCTAAAATGATCGTCACATACAATCCAATTGTTTGTGGTAAATAGGTAGATAGTAAAATAATAAGCAAAAATATTCCAAATTGTCCTAGTTTCTTTGTGTTTCTCATCGTACTTTTTTTGAAAGATTATCCTGCTCGGAAGCCGTACTTCCAAGCATCTCTATAAGAACTAAGTGCCCCTTGCCCCATATAGGAAGCAAATTCTCTATAATATAAGCATCTACCATATCCATCTTCCCAAGCAGCAAGACCACCTGAAGTTTGCTCTAAGTCCTCAGTTGAAAGAACTGTAAATGTTTCTGTACCTGTCATTGCAAGTACCTTCTTAAAATAGATTGTTGTAGGCTCACATTTATAGTATACATCTTTTTTGTCTATTTTATAGTCTATCTCCTCAACTGTCAATTTTTCACTCTGAATAGCATTTTCAATAAAAAATGAGACCTTTCTAGTCTCATTTAGTCATTCTTAGTATTTTCTAAAGCGTTGGTAACGTTCTTCGATAAGTTGGTCGAGTGATAGTTCTTGTAACCTATCTAGTTCTGCACACAATTCATTTTTAACGCAACCTAGTAGTTCTTTACTTGACAACCCTGCCTCTGAGATTACCTTGTCTACGATTCCCATTTCTAGAAGTTCATGCGAAGTGATTTTCATCAGCTCCGCTGCTTCCATAGCACGACTTCCATCCTTCCAAAGGATAGAGGCAAATCCTTCAGGGCTAAGTACTGCGTAGATTGAGTTTTCTAACATCCAGACACGGTTAGCTACAGCTAGAGCTAGGGCCCCACCAGATCCACCTTCACCGATAATAATCGCGATGATTGGAACCTTGAGGTCACTCATTTCCATCAGGTTTCGGGCGATTGCTTCACCTTGTCCACGTTCCTCGGCTCCAACACCTGGGTAAGCACCCGCCGTATTGATAAAGGTCACAACTGGACGACCAAACTTTTCTGCCTGTTTCATTAGGCGCAAAGCCTTACGATAGCCTTCTGGATGAGGTTGCCCAAAATTTCGTTTGAGGTTGTCATGAAGACTTTTTCCCTTTTGGATACCAACGACAGTTACTGCCTGTTCACCTAACCAGCCAATTCCACCGATAACCGCACCATCATCACGGAAAGAGCGATCTCCATGCAATTCGATAAACTCGTCAAAGATTCCATTGGCAAAATCAAGTGCAGTCAAGCGACTCTGCTCGCGTGCCTCTCTGACTATTTTTGCAATATTCATCCGCGACTTCCTCCATGCAATCTCACTAATTTAGCAATTGTTTCAGGCAATTCTCTCCGTTTAACAATTGCATCAACAAATCCATGTTCAAGTAGAAATTCTGCCTTTTGGAAGTCATCCGGCAAGGTCTCACGAACTGTATTTTCGATAACACGACGTCCAGCAAACCCAACCAAACTCTGTGGCTCCGCTAGGATAATATCACCTTCCATAGCAAAAGAAGCAGTCACCCCACCTGTTGTCGGATCGGTTAAGATAGTTAGGTAAAAAAGTCCTGCCTTGGAATGACGTTGAACTGCCGCAGAAATTTTAGCCATCTGCATCAAACTCATGATTCCTTCTTGCATACGGGCTCCACCAGAAGCTGTGAAGAGAACGACTGGCAAGTTTTCTACCGTTGCATACTCAAACAAGCGCGTGATTTTTTCACCCACAACGGTTCCCATAGAAGCCATGATAAAATTTGAATCCATGATCCCAAGGGCAACTTTTTGTCCCTTGATACTAGCTGTACCAGTCAGTACTGCTTCATCCAAACCTGTCTTTTCACGCATAGTAGCCAATTTTTTCTGGTAGCCAGGAAAGTTTAATGGATCTTGAGTTTCAATACCCGTAAACATCTCCACAAAGCTGTCAGAATCAATCGTCAAATCCAAGCGTTCCTGAGCTGAAATACGGAAAGTATAGCTACAATGGGGACAAATGCGCTCACTCCCAAGGTCCTTTTGATAAATGGTGTGTTTACAACCAGGACACTGGGAGAAGAGTTCATCCGGAACCTCAGGCTTGGCTTGTGGTTTCTGCCTTACGGAACGGTTAGGATTGATCCGAATATACTTATCCTTTTTACTAAATAGAGCCATAACTCCCCCTTTTAGTTCTCATACTGTTTGAAAGTCTATTCTTTTTCTTGGTATTTTGGCAAGAAAGTTTCCATCAAGAAGGAAGTATCGTAGTCACCAGCGATAACTCGGTGGTCTGAAATCAGATCCAACTGGAAGTCTGCATTGGTTTGCACTCCTTCAATATCAAGTTCATAAAGTGCCCGTTGCATCTTCATAAGAGCATCAAAACGATTCTCCCCATGAACAATGATTTTAGCAATCATACTATCATAGTAAGGGGGAATGGTATAACCTGGATAAACTGCTGAGTCCACGCGCAAGCCAACTCCACCACTTGGTAGATATAGATTGGTAATTTTACCTGGGCTTGGAGCAAAGTTAAATGCTGGATTTTCCGCATTGATCCGACACTCGATAGCATGACCTCGTAAGACGATATCTTCTTGTTTGAAAGGTAAGGGTTGCCCGGCCGCAATGAGAATCTGTTCCTTCACAATATCAACACCTGAAACAAACTCTGTGACTGGGTGTTCAACTTGCACACGAGTATTCATTTCCATGAAGTAGAAATTGCCACTCGCTTCATCGAGAAGAAATTCAATCGTACCTGCATTTTCATAGCCTACAGACTCTGCTGCACGAACGGCTGCAGCACCAATTTCATGACGAAGGGTTTTGCCAATCGCAATGGATGGGCTTTCTTCTAAGACCTTTTGGTTATTTCGTTGAAGAGAACAGTCCCGTTCTCCTAGATGGACAACATGACCCTCTTGGTCAGCAAGGATTTGGACCTCGATATGACGAGCTGGATAAATCACACGCTCAAGATACATTGCGCCATTTCCAAAATTGGCCTTGGCTTCACTGGATGCTGTTTCAAAGGCTGCGACCAAGTCTTCTGCCTTTTCAACCTTACGAATCCCTTTTCCACCACCACCTGCTGATGCCTTAAGCATAACTGGATAGCCAATTTTTTCTGCAACCGCAAGTGCCTCTTCAGCCGTGTGAACTTCACCATCAGATCCTGGGATAACTGGAACCCCAGCCTTGATCATTTGCTCACGCGCATTGATCTTATCTCCCATGGTATCCATTACAGCCCCAGAAGGACCGATGAACTTAATCCCTACTTCATCACACATAGTGGCAAACTTGGAGTTTTCGCTAAGGAAACCAAAACCTGGGTGGATGGCTTCTGCTTCTGTCAAGACTGCAGCAGATAAAATAGCGTTGATATTGAGATAAGATTCTGTCGCCTTACCAGGTCCGATACAGATAGCTTCATCCGCTAGGAGTGTGTGAAGGGCTTCCTTATCAGCAGTTGAATAAACTGCTACGGTCGCAATGCCCAATTCACGCGCAGCTCGAATAATGCGAACCGCAATCTCACCACGGTTGGCAATCAAAATTTTACGAAACATGGAGAACCTCCTTAGTTTCCAATTGCAAAGGTAAGAGTACCACTCGCTGCAAGCTTACCATCTACTTCAGCCTTTGCTTCAACCACAGCAATTGTACCACGACGTTTAACAAAAGTAGCCGTCATGACTAATTGGTCACCTGGTACAACTTGCTTCTTGAACTTAACCTTGTCCATTCCAGCGTAGAAGACCAGTTTCCCTTTATTTTCAGGTTTGGACAATTCCAAGACACCAGCAGTCTGAGCCAAGGCTTCCATGATAAGAACACCTGGCATAACTGGGTATTGAGGAAAATGACCATTGAAGAAAGGTTCGTTGATGGTCACATTTTTAATGGCAACAATGGTATCCTCGCTCACTTCCAAGACACGATCCACTAGGAGCATAGGGTAACGATGGGGTAGAGCTTCTTTGATTCCTTGAATATCGATCATTTGATACGTACCAATCCTTTACCGAACTCAACCATTTCTTCATTTGAAACGAGAATTTCTGTCACCACACCATCCTTAGGTGCAGGAATCTCATTCATGACTTTCATGGCTTCGATGATCACCAAAGTTTGACCTTTTTTGACACTGTCTCCGACTGTGACAAAGGCAGGTTTATCTGGTCCAGCGGCCAAGTAAGCCACCCCTACAAGTGGGCTTTCAACAACATCACCCTCCGGAGCAACCGTCGTTTCAGCTGGTACTGGAGCTTCTTCCACTGCACTCTCTACTGGAGTTGAAGGGGTAGAAACTACTGGACTTGCCGCTACTGCAGTTGGTGCTGGAACAACTTGAGCTGGAGCTTCAGAAGCCATTCTTGCTTCATTCTTACTGAACTGCAATTCGTCCGCTCCGTTTTTATAAGAAAATTCTCTCAAACTTGATTGGTCAAATTGAGCCATCAAGTCCTTGATCTCATTTAAATTCATAATTATTTATTCTCCCAACGTTTGAAAGCAAGAACCGCATTGTGTCCACCAAAACCAAAAGTGTTTGAAATAGCATAAGGGATTTCTTGCTCCAAGCCTTGTCCATAAACGACATTCGCTTCGATATAGTCTGATAACTCACTTGTTCCAGCTGTCATTGGTACATAGTTATGACGCATGGCTTCGATTGTAGCGATGGCTTCTACTGCCCCTGCAGCACCAAGCAAGTGTCCTGTAAAGGACTTGGTTGAAGATACAGGTACTTCTTTACCAAGAACAGCTACGATAGCACCACTTTCTCCTTTTTCATTAGCAGGAGTTGATGTTCCGTGAGCATTGACATAGGCCACTTGCTCTGGAGAAATTTCTGCTTCTTCCAAAGCTAATTTAATTGCCTTGATGGCACCTTGACCTTCTGGATGAGGTGAAGTCATATGGTAAGCATCACAGGTATTTCCATAACCAACTACTTCAGCCAAGATGGTCGCTCCACGTTTTTCAGCATGTTCAAGACTCTCAAGAACCAGCATTCCAGAACCTTCTCCCATGACAAAACCGTTACGGTCTTTGTCAAATGGAATAGAAGCACGAGTTGGATCTTCTGTAGTTGATAGGGCAGTCAATGCTTGGAAACCAGCGATAGCAAAAGGAGTGATAGAAGCTTCTGATCCTCCAACTAACATGACATCTTGGAAGCCAAACTTGATAGAGCGGAAGGCATCGCCAATGGCATCATTTGATGAGGCACAGGCTGTATTGATTGATTTACAGATACCGTTTGCTCCGAAACGCATCGCAACATTTCCTGAAGCCATATTTGGCAAGGCTTTTGGAAGTGTCATTGGTTTAACGCGTTTTGGACCTTTTTCATGAAGACGAATAACCTGATCTTCGATTTCTTTGATACCTCCAATACCTGAAGCAACGATGACACCAAAACGATCTTTATCGATTGCTTCTACATCAAGATTAGCATGTGTCACCGCTTCTTGAGCTGCATACAGGGCATACAAAGAATAGTTATCAAAACGGTTGGTATCTTTTTTGACAAAGTATTTATCAAATGGAAAATCTTGGACTTCTGCCGCATTGTGCACAGCAAATTCGCTGTGGTCAAACTTAGTGATTTTTCCAATTCCAATTTTCCCAGTTTGCAAACTGTTCCAAAATTCTTCTGGAGTATTTCCGATAGGAGAGGTCAATCCGTAACCTGTTACTACAACTCGATTTAGTTTCATCTGTCTTACCTATATCTTTCTTTTTTTACATGCTAAGTCCGCCATCAACAGCGAGAACTTGTCCAGTCAAATAATCCTGTCCAGCCAGGAACACTGTAGCATCTGCGATATGTTCTGCTTGTCCAAAACGCTTCATTGGGATTTGGGCCAATGTCGCTTCCTTGACCTTATCAGACAAAACAGCAGTCATATCCGATTCGATCATCCCTGGTGCAAGAGCATTTACTCGCACATTGCGATTGGCAACCTCACGTGCTACTGACTTGGTAAACCCAATCAAACCTGCTTTAGAAGCTGCATAGTTGGCCTGCCCGATATTTCCCATCAAACCGACCACACTGGACATATTGATGATAGCACCTTCACGCGCCTTTATCATCTGTTTCAAGACTACTTGGGTCATGTTGAAGGCACCTGTCAAGTTAATCTTAATCACCTTTTCAAAGTCTTCTTCGGTCATCTTGAGCATAAGCGTATCTTGAGTGATTCCAGCATTGTTGACCAAGACATCGACAGAACCGAGTTCTGCAATCGCTTGATTTACCATACGCTTGGCATCTGCAAAGTCTGAAACATCACCTGAGATTGGTACTACTTTGACGCCGTAGTTTGAAAACTCAGCCAGCAAGTCTTCTGAGATTGTCCCACGACTATTCAAAACTACATTCGCACCTAGTTTGGCAAATTTGTGAGCAATGGCAAGTCCGATACCACGACTTGAACCTGTTACAAAGACATTTTTGTTTATAAGTTGCATTCTATTTCTCCTGGTTTCCTGTTGTATTTTGTGGGAGAAGGGATCATTAGTTTCCTAACAAAGCATCCAAGCTTGCTTGGTCTTCAACATTAGCTAGCTGAGCTGTTTTATCGATTTTTTTGACAAAGCCTGATAGGACCTTACCAGGACCAATTTCAATAAAGTTGCTTACCCCAGCATCCTGCATCACAGCAATACTTTCATAAAAACGAACAGGTTCTTTGACCTGACGCGTCAAAAGCTCTTGGATTCGATCTTTTTCCATAACAGCAGCTTCCGTATTGCCGACTAGTGGGCAAGTAAAATCAGAGAAACTCACTTCCTCAAGAGCTCCAGCTAGTTGCCGACTGGCTGGCTCAAGAAGGGCTGTATGGAAAGGACCAGATACATTTAAAGGAATCAATCGTTTTGCTCCTGCTTCCTGCAAGAGTTCAACTGCACGGTCAACCGCAGCCACATCACCACCAATAACAATCTGGCTTGGGGTGTTGTAGTTGGCTGGAGTCACTACTCCAACTTCAGAAGCATTTTTGCAAGTTTCCTCAATCACTTCAACTGGAGTATTAAGAACGGCAACCATCTTTCCAGAGCCTGCAGGTGCAGCCTCTTCCATATAAGCACCACGTTTAGCAACCAAGGCAACTGCATCCTCAAAGTCCAAGGCACCACTTGCTACAAGAGCCGAATATTCGCCAAGGGATAAGCCTGCAACCATATCTGGCAGATAGCCCTTTTCTTTCAATAGTCGGTAAATAGCAACGGATGTAGCTAGAATAGCTGGTTGCGTGTAACGAGTCTGATTTAACTTTGCTTCATCATTGTCAATCAAGTCACGGAGGTCATACCCTAAGACTTGGCTAGCTTGGTCAATTGTTTCCTTGACGATAGGATAGTGGTCATAGAGATCACGTCCCATCCCTATATACTGAGCACCTTGGCCCGCAAATAGAAAGGCTGTTTTAGTCATTTCTTGTAACTCCTGCCCAACGAGCAGCTTCTTCTTGAATTTTTTCAGCTGCACCGTAGTAGATATCTTTTAAGATTTCTTCAACAGTTTCTTCTTTAGAAATCAAACCTGCAATTTGGCCGGCCATCACTGAACCGCCATCCACATCACCATGGACAACAGCTTTAGCTAAAGCTCCTGCACCCATTTGCTCAAAGATTTCTAAATCTGGATTTTCTTGTTTAAAGGCATCCTTTTCAGCCTGCTCAAAATCACGAGTCAACTGGTTTTTAATGGCACGAACTGCATGTCCAAAATGTTGTGCTGAAATCGTTGTATCAATATCACGAGCTTTTAAAATTTTAGCTTTATAATTTGGATGAGCATTAGATTCTCTGGCAACTACAAAACGAGTTCCTACTTGAACGGCTTCTGCGCCAAGCATAAACCCAGCTGCTGCCCCTTCACCATCTGCAATACCACCAGCAGCAATAACTGGAATTGAAACAGCTGCAGCAACTTGACGAACCAAGGTCATAGTTGTTAATTTCCCAATATGCCCACCAGCTTCCATACCTTCTGCAATGACGGCATCCGCACCAATTTTTTCCATGCGTTTTGCCAAAGCAACACTAGGAACAACTGGAATCACTGTAATTCCTGCATCATGGAAACGGTTCATGTATTTACTTGGATTTCCAGCACCAGTTGTAACCACCTTAACCCCTTCTTCAATCACGAGATCAACGATGTCTTCTACAAAAGGTGACAAGAGCATGATGTTGACACCAAAAGGTTTATCCGTAAGTGATTTGATTTTATCGATATTAGCCTTTACGACCTCTTTGGGTGCATTTCCACCACCGATGATCCCCAAACCACCAGCTTTTGATACCGCACCAGCCAAGTCACCATCAGCAACCCAGGCCATTCCTCCTTGAAAAATAGGATAATCAATGTTCAATAATTCTGTAATACGTGTTTTCATAGTGCCTCCATCATTCCTTGCTTACGTAATAGTTCGATAAGTTTATCATTTGAATTTCAAACTATTACCTAAACAAGAGGGAGTGGGTCTCCCCTACTCCTTCTAGTAATATGTTAATTATTTTGTTTGCTCTTCAACGTAGGCAACCAAGTCACCAACTGTTTTCAAGTTATCTTCTGCTTCGATTTGGATATCAAAAGCATCTTCGATTTCAGAGATTACTTGGAACAAGTCCAATGAATCTGCATCCAAATCATCAAAAGTAGATTCAAGTGTTACTTCTGATGCGTCTTTCCCAAGTTCTTCAACGATAATTTCTTGTACTTTTTCAAATACTGCCATGATAGGACTCCTTTAAAATATAAAATTTTATAACTATGTGTTTACCACATGATTACCTAGATTGTAAGAATGAGTGTGCCCCATGTCAAACCTCCGCCGAAGCCTGATAGGAGAATCGTCTGGCTACTATCTAAACGAATCATGCCATTCTCCACACACTCTGAGAGCAAAATCGGGATGCTTGCAGCACTGGTATTTCCATACTCCATCATATTGGCAGGAAGCTTGTCTCGGTCTACACCGATTTTCTTAGCCATCTTATCCAAAATACGGATATTTGCCTGATGAAGCAAGAGATAATCCAATTCCGATGCTGCGATTGGACCATTTTCAATGGTCTCTTTGATTGATTTAGCAACATCTCGATTTGCAAAATCGAAAACTGCTCGTCCATCCATCTTCAAAAAAGCAGGAACTGCTTCTTGTTCTGAGAAGGGCGAAGTTAAAGCCGTTTGACCATAAGTCAAACACTCGCTCCGAGAGCCATCTGTATAGAGACTTTCAACGAGGAAGTGTCGTGTTTCACTCGCTTCCAAGAGAACCCCACCAGCACCATCTCCAAAGAGAACAGCTGTCGAACGATCAGACCAATCAACTGCCTTGGATAAGGTCTCAGCCCCGATAACAATTCCTTTCTTGAACTGTCCAGAGCTTAAAAACTTTTCAGCTGTTGAGAGAGCGAATACAAAGCCACTGCAAGCTGCTGTCAAATCAAAGGCGAAAGCTCTATGAGCTCCGATATTTGCCTGAACCCGAGCCGCCGTAGAAGGCATCATCGAGTCGGGAGTAATCGTCGCTACAATGATAAAATCAATCTGATCTGCTGTTAAGCTCCCTTTAGCCAGCAAACTCTTGGCAACTTCTGTCGCCAAGTCACTTGTAGACTCTGTTTTTGAGATATGTCTCTGTTTAATTCCTGTCCGACTTGAAATCCACTCATCGCTTGTATCCATGATTTGGGCTAAGTCATGATTAGTGACCACTTGCTCTGGAACATAATGAGCAACCTGGCTTATCTTTGCAAAAGCCATTATTTCAAATCCTCCAAAAATTGATAAAGGTTCGTTAAGCCTCTGCCCATGACTTCTTTTTCCTCGGGACTCATGCCATCAATAATTTTTTCGACCATAGCCTTGTGGAATCGTTTGTGAAGGCGGTGAAGCAAACGACCTTTCTTTGTCAAATGCAGATAGACCACACGACGGTCTTGGTCAGAACGAATACGCTCAATGTAACCCTTTCTTTCTAGGTTATTCAAGCTCGTCGTAACTGTTCCCAGGGTCACCATCAGTTCTTTGGAAACCTTACTAGGCGTCGCCTCAGGAAACTTCCCAATCACATCAATCGTGTGCATTTCTTTGATGGAGATGTCTTTGAATCGACTACCTCGTAAGCTAACCTCCTCAATCACAAGGACGTTATTGAAAATAGATGTTAAATAATCATTTACTTGTTGGTAGTCCAAACTTTTTCCCTCCTCCTCAAAAAACTTTCACAATCAAAACATTTGATAGAAAAAGTATAACAAACTTCAAAGATTTGTGCAAGTATTTTTTTATTTTCCTGAAAATTTTGGTCTTCTTCTTTCAGAATGTGCTCGAACCCCTTCTTTAAAATCTTCAGTTAAAGATAACGATTCTTGTAGTTTCAATTCCAATTCGGCATAATCTTGCCAATCTTTAAATTGACTTTCCCAAACTAACTTTTTAATCGCTGCGTATGAGTTTGCTGAACCTCGTCTTAATTTTTTCAGAACTTGTTCTCTTGTTTTTTCTAATTTATCAGCTTCACAAACACGGTAAACCACGCCCCATTCTTGCGCTTTTTCCGCAGTTAAGGCTTCTCCTGTCATGGCAAGTTGTGCAGCTCGTGTTACCCCGATACTACGACTCAAGAGATGAATCCCACCAGCGTCTGGCGCCAAGCCAACTCCGACAAAGGCTTGAATAAATTTTGCCTTGTCAGTCGCCAAACAAAAATCGACTGCTACTGCCATATTTGCTGCAGCACCAGCAACCGCTCCATCTACCTCCATCAAAACAGGTTTTGGAATTTGCTTGATTTTAAAAGAAATTGTATTGACTAATTCTGCAATCTTATTCAAAGAAGGGATATCATCTTCGTCTACTGCTCGTTTCATCTCAACCAAGTCTCCCCCAACTGAAAAAACCTTCCCATTAGCATTAATCAAGATGAACTGCACAGCTTGATCCTGCTCTGCTAGGGTCAAAGCTTCTAAAATTTCCTCACACATTGGGATATGGAAACCATTTGCCACTTCGGGACGATTCAAAGTGATGATAGCAAGATCATCTACGATCTGATATAAGATATGATTCATAGCTTCTCCTTTTCTTTTGTAAGGCAATGAAATTATTTTATTTTCAAAGTATACCTTTTTTTAGATAAAGAGGCAAGGAAAAACTAAAGGAAAGTGTCTCAGCTGATTATTTTCCCATTCATTATGAATGTGAGAGAAATTTTACACACTTACTTTTAAGCTGTTGTCGCTTTTCAGAATAAGTTAGCATTTACTTCTATTATAATAGGGAACTATTTTCTTCATTGAAAAATGCCCCTCTTTCTGCTATAATCGTATAAAATACTTACTTGAGGAGTCCTTATGAAGGTTGTAAAATTTGGTGGAAGTTCGCTTGCCTCTGCTGGTCAGTTAGAAAAAGTTTTAAACATCGTTAAAAGTGATAAGGAACGCCGTTTTGTAGTCGTTTCTGCACCCGGAAAACGCAATGCTGAAGATACGAAGGTAACCGATGCCTTGATTAAATACTATCGCGACTATGTGGCGGGAAATGATATCAACTCTAGCCAAAGCTGGATCATTGATCGTTATGCCGCTATGGTTAGTGAACTAGGCCTAAAACCTGCCGTTTTAGAAAAGATTTCTAAAAGCATTCGGGCCTTGGTAACTCTTCCTATAGAAGACAATGAATTTCTCTATGATACCTTCCTAGCGGCTGGAGAAAATAACAATGCCAAACTCATTGCAGCCTACTTTAACCAAAACGGCATTGACGCACGCTATGTTCATCCAAGAGAAGCTGGAATCATTGTTACAAGTGAACCAGGAAACGCACGTATCATCCCATCTAGTTATGACAAGATTGAGGGCTTGGCTGATAGCAATGAAGTCCTTGTCATCCCTGGTTTCTTTGGCGTAACTAAGGAAAATCAAATCTGTACCTTCTCACGTGGAGGTTCAGATATTACTGGTTCCATTATCGCAGCTGGAGTCAAGGCTGATCTCTATGAAAACTTTACAGACGTAGACGGTATCTTTGCTGCCCACCCTGGTATTATTCATCAACCACACTCCATTCCTGAATTAACCTACCGTGAAATGCGTGAATTGGCTTACGCTGGATTTTCTGTTCTTCATGATGAAGCCCTTCTACCTGCCTACCGCGGGAAAATCCCTCTTGTCATCAAGAATACCAACAATCCTGATCATCCAGGAACTCGTATCGTTCTGAAACACAGTAGCGATAAATTCCCAGTCGTTGGAATCGCTGGTGATTCTGGATTCGTCAGCATCAACATGTCAAAATACCTTATGAACCGCGAGGTTGGATTTGGTCGTAAGATTCTTCAGATCCTTGAAGATCTTAACATTGGTTGGGAACATATGCCAACAGGTATCGACGATCTTTCAATCATCCTTCGTTCCCGTGAATTGACTCCTATCAAGGAGGAAGAAATTCTGCGTCAGTTAGTTCAAAAAGCCGAAGTGGACCATGCTGAAATCGAACACGACCTTTCAATCATTATGATTGTCGGAGAAAAGATGAAGAGCCACATTGGTGTAACAGCTACTGCAACACGTGCTCTGTCTGAAAACAAGATCAACATCCAGATGATGTCCCAAGGCTCAAGTGAAGTTTCCATCATGTTTGTTGTCAATAAAGAGCAAGAAAAGGCAGCTATCAAGGCTCTCTATCATGCCTTTTTCGATGAAAATAAGGAAGATTAATCATGGCCCAATCACTCAATAAAGTCATTGACCTACAAACCACTGGAACATCCTATCTCTCCATCTCTGGAAAAGTCGGAAAATTTCTAGTTGGGGATCAAGCCTTAGAGTTTTATCCTGATGTCAATGTCGAACAATATATCCAAATCCCCTGGTCTAGCGTCAATCAAATCGGAGCCAACGTAACTGGTCGCAAAATCAGTCGCCACTTTGAAGTCTTCACTGATCAAGGAAAATTCCTCTTTGCTTCCAAAGACTCTGGAGCTATTCTCAAAATCGCTCGGCAAAAACTTGGCAATGACAAGGTTGTGAAACTTCCTACTTTACTCCAAACCATTGGTCAAAAATTCAAAAATCTATTTGCAAAAAAGTAGAAACTTTAGTATAATCATAGCAACGGATAAGTAGGTTATCTCCTTCTTTCAGAAAGTCTGCGGGTGCTGCGAGCAGATAGGAGGGGTAGGTGAAATTCTACCGTTAGTAACAATTACATACACAATCAAGTGCACACCTGTGAAGTTGGATGGAACCGTGGCCCTGCCACTCCAACGCTTTGTCAGGTGTGTTTTTTTCATAAAGGAGTTCTTATGTTAGATATTAAACGTATTCGCACAGATTTTGATGTTGTCGCAGAAAAATTGGCTACACGTGGTGTAGATGCTGCTATCTTGAATGAGATGAAAGAAATCGATACTAAACGTCGTGACATCTTGGTCAAGGTTGAAACTTTAAAAGCAGAACGTAACACTGTTTCTGCAGAGATTGCCCAAGCCAAGCGAAACAAGGAAAATGCCGATGACAAGATTGCAGCAATGCAAACCCTATCTGCTGAAGTCAAAGCCTTGGATGCTGAATTGGCGGACATTGATGCTAAATTGACAGAATTTACCACTACTCTTCCAAACATCCCAGCTGACAGCGTTCCTGTTGGGGCTGATGAAGATGACAATGTGGAAGTTCGCCGTTGGGGGACTCCACGCGAGTTTGACTTTGAACCAAAAGCTCACTGGGATCTTGGTGAAGACTTGGGTATCCTTGACTGGGAACGTGGAGCAAAAGTTACTGGTGCTCGCTTCCTCTTCTATAAAGGGCTTGGTGCTCGTTTGGAACGTGCTATCTACAACTTTATGTTGGATGAACATGGAAAAGAGGGCTATACTGAAGTCATCACACCATACATGGTTAACCATGATTCTATGTTTGGTACTGGTCAATATCCAAAATTCAAGGAAGACACTTTTGAATTGAAAGACACTAATTATGTCCTTATTCCTACCGCCGAAGTGCCTTTGACAAACTACTATCGCGATGAAATCCTTGACGGAAAAGACCTACCAATCTACTTCACTGCTATGAGCCCATCATTCCGTTCTGAGGCTGGTTCTGCTGGTCGTGATACTCGTGGTTTGATTCGTCTGCACCAATTCCACAAGGTTGAAATGGTCAAATTTGCCAAACCAGAAGAATCTTATGAAGAATTAGAAAAAATGACAGCCAACGCTGAAAACATCCTTCAAAAACTCAACCTTCCATACCGTGTCGTTGCCCTCTCTACTGGGGACATGGGCTTCTCAGCTGCCAAAACTTACGACTTGGAAGTTTGGATTCCAGCCCAAAATACCTACCGTGAAATCTCAAGCTGTTCAAATACAGAAGATTTCCAAGCCCGTCGTGCTCAAATCCGTTACCGAGATGAAGCCGATGGCAAGGTAAAACTCCTTCACACTTTGAACGGTTCTGGACTTGCAGTTGGACGTACAGTGGCTGCAATTCTTGAAAACTACCAAAACGCAGATGGTTCTGTGACCATTCCAGAAGTTCTTCGTCCATATATGGGTGGAGCTGAAGTTATCAAACCATAACAATAAGGCCTAGCTATTTCTAGCTAGACCTTTTTTCGTAACCAAATCAGATAAGCACCCAATACAAAGAATAAAATAGTTAGGCATAGAACAGTTTCAGACAACACCAGATAATCCAGAAATGGAAGTTTCAAAATTCCCTGAGCCATCTTGAGCGAAGTAGCTGTGATAATTGTTGGAAAAGTGAGGGCTGAGAAGGCTGGTTGAAAGCCTTGTTTTAAAATATTAGGCAAGCGAGTTAAAACAAAGAAAAAGAAGGACTGAGATGCCAAAATCATGACGATCAAGAGCCAAGTCGGTAAACCTGCTCCTCCAACTCGAACTAGGGATGCCAGAAGTAGAGAAAAGGGAGCACAGTAGATTCCTTCCTGTCCAAGCAAGGCCGCTGGGAGTGGAGTTTTCTTTAAATCCCTATAAATAAGCGGATAGAGATAGAAGGTCAAGACAAAACCAAAACTCAAGGTCGCATAGGCAATTTCAATGATACCTACCAGAGGATAGGTCAAGGCTGCTACTGCTATCCCCACATAGAGCACCGTCCAGCTAGGAGTCGCATTAGTCTTCCGACCTGGGCAGGCAAATTTGATGGTAAAAGTAGCAATCAAAGCCAAATCCAAGAGAAAGGAAAACCACCAGATTCCTTGTGCTACTATAGGAAAAGCAGGGAATACACGAAAGACATAGGTCGATAAAATCATCCCAGCCATAGGAAAAGTAGCCATCCCAGATAAAAGAGGGGGCTTGGTCAATTCTTGTTTGGTTTCTTTCCAATTAAGCAGATGAAAAATCAGAAAGAAATTCCACAACACTAGACCAATCAGACTCAATAAATGCGACAGAACAGGCCAAGTATCTGCAATCAGATTTCCTGCACCTGCTAAGCCTAATAAACAGCCAGAGAATACCAAGGGGAGCTTTTTCATCCGAGCCTCCAATAATCATGTTATTATTAGTATAGCATAAAGGCGCTTAAATAAGGACTTAAAAAATGAAGTTCGATTATTTCAGACTTCATTTTTTCTCAGATATGAATTAAGCATACGGTTGCAATTCTGGGTTAATAGGCGTATTGGCTAGGTTGTTGGCATAGTTGCAGAGGCTAGCAAGACTAACACCGAGAACCACATCCAAGGCATTTTGTTGCGTGTAGCCAGCTTCCAAAAATTCAGTCAAGGCTTCATCTCCCACACGCCCTTTGGTATTGATAACCGCCAAGGTAAACTTAGCTAGAGTATCTAGTTTTAGATCTGTCTCGATTGGAGTACGGTTGCGGAGGGCTTGGAGAAGATCATCATTCATCTGGATTTGTTTGATCGAAAAGGCAGTATGACCTGCGACGCAGAAAGCACAACCATTGGTTACGGCAGCTGTGATTTGCACTACTTCGCGTTCCACTGGTGTCAGGCTATTGCGACGGTTGATGGCTCCGACAGTTCGGTAGGCTTCAAGAGCAGTAGGAGCATTGGCCAAGAGACCAATCAGATTGGGAATATAGCCATTGTTGTCTTTTTGTACTGTTTCAAGGACTTCTTTCACTTCTGCTGGTGCTGATTCTACTGTGTGGATGGTAAATGTTGTCATAAGAAACCTCTTTTCATTTTATTGTCATTTAGTCTATCATAGAATTTCCCCCTTGGATAATATATATTTTCAATCGCCTTGATAGGAAATGTCTATGAAATGAAAAAAATCACACTAAAAGTGTGATTGGGTTAGTGCTTAAAATACTTTTTGGTCTCAGCAACAACTACTGGGGACAAGACCAAAAGGGCAATCAAGTTTGGTAGAGCCATCAAGGCATTGACGATATCTGCAATAATCCAGACCATATCCAACTCGATAAAACCTCCCAACAAGACCATGACTACAAAGACTACACGGTAAAGCCAGATAAAACGAACACCAAAGAGAAACTCAAAACAGCGCTCTCCGTAGTAGTTCCAACCTAGGATTGTCGTAAAGGCAAAGAGTACCAAGAAGATTGTTAGGACAATTGAGCCAAAATCTGAAAAGACCATAGAAAATGCTGACTGGGTCAAGGCAACTCCATTCAATTCACCACTCCAAACCCCAGTTACCAAGATTGTTAAACCAGTCAAAGTACAGATAATCAAAGTATCAATAAAGGTTCCTGTCATGGAAATCAAGCCTTGCTCGACAGGCTCATTTGTCTTAGCTGCAGCCGCCGCAATGGGAGCAGAACCAAGACCAGATTCGTTAGAGAAGACTCCTCGCGCCACACCATTTTGGATAGCCATCCGAATGCTGGCACCTGCAAAACCACCTACCGCAGCAGCTGGACTAAAGGCTGAAGTAAAGATGAGGGCAAGCGTGGCTGGGATTTTCTCGATATTAAAGAGAATAACTGTAAGAGTTCCCAAAATATAGACAATAGCCATAAATGGAACAACTGCTGTCGAAACTTTTGATATGGATTTGAGGCCACCAAAGACTGCAATCCCTACAAAAATGGATAAAATCAGAGTCGTGATAGCTGGTTCCACTTGAGCCGTATTTTGAATGGATTCTGTAATTGAATTGACTTGGGTAAAGGTACCAATCCCCAGAAGGGCAACCAATACACCCGCTAGGGCAAAGAAGATAGCAAGGGGGCGCCACTTTTCTCCCATCCCCAAAAGGATGTAGTGCATGGGCCCTCCAGCTACAGCGCCGTTTGCATCCTTGCTACGGTATTTGATAGCCAGCAAGCCTTCGGCATACTTGGTCGCCATCCCAAAAAAGGCTGCCATCCACATCCAAAAGAGCGCCCCTGGTCCCCCAACCTTAATGGCCGTCGCGACTCCTATGATATTTCCCGTACCAACGGTGGCAGCTAGAGCTGTACAAAGAGCTGCAAAGCTCGACACATCGCCATGTCCCTTGTCCTTGGTAAAGATCAACTGAAAGGCCTTGGGGAGACAAGCTAACTGTAAAAGTCCTAGTCGGATGGTCAAGTAGATTCCCGTTCCGACCAATAACAGTAAGAGGGGAGGTCCCCAAACGAAAGCATCAAGCGCTTTTAGCAATTCTAACATGTCCTACTCCTATCTTTCAACCCCAAAAGAAAGAGCACATGCAAGATACATGTACTCTGGAATGCTTAGATAAATGCCAAAAAGTGGTCTATCCTAGCTCTGTCCTTTTACCTGAGAGTTTGAGCAGTTGCCTGCCTTGCCCCTTCGGTGCCTTCACGGTCTCTCCAGAGTTCCGTCCATTTACAGTCATGGAAAACAAACCTTTCTCCACTTCTATTAAACTTCATTCGGTGTTGGTATTTAATTTTTTATTATTCTACAAGAAAAGTTAGCCTTTGTCAATATTTTCTATGAAAATTTTTGACTTTTCATTTCTTTTTTCAGAAAGAGCGAATCCTTCTTCTCTCTATCCTTTAAAGGTCACAATGGTAGCGCCACTGCCTCCAGCATTTTGTGGAGCATAGCCGAAACTCTTGACATGCTTGTTTCTTTGTAGGTATTTAGTGACGCCCTCACGAATGACACCTGTTCCGATACCATGGATGATGTCGACTTGCGCCATGTTATTGAGCAGGGCTTGGTCAATAAAGGCGTCCAGCTCATTCATGGCCTCTTCGTACCGTTTGCCTCGGAGATCCAGTCTCGCTTGCGGACCACGACCAGAAGCACGTTTGACGACATTGACTTGTTTTTTCTTGACTGAGGCTTCTTGCTGAGCCTGAACAAGGTCAAATTCTCTCTCTTCCAAGGTCATCTTGATCAAACCAACTTGGGCTTCCCAACGGCCATCCTTGAGCTGATTCGTCAATGTTCCGCGTTGGCCATAACTTAGAACCACGATGTCATCTCCCACCTTTGGAGCTCGTTTTTTCTTGGCTTTTTGAAGGACCTTGTTTTTAGACAAGTCGACTTTTTCAGGAGCCAGTTTTTTCAACTCAGCCTTGGCTTCAATGATTTCGTGGGGTTTGAGTTGAGACTTACTGTGGAGGTTCTTAAGAATCTGGTCACTCTCACTTAGCGCTAGTTCCACAATTTCAGCAGCTTGTTCACGCGCCTTGTTGAGCTCCGTTTCCTTTTCCCGATTGAGTTCGTTGTAAAGTTTTTTGAGTGCTCGATTCATCTTGAGGTTTTCTTGCTCCACCTCACGGATATTGTCCAAGCGTTTGCGACTTTCAAGCGTTTGCTCTTCCAATTGCTCAATAATGCGGTTGACGTCATTATCTTGGTTGACCTGCTGGCTGGCATCCCCAACGATGACATCTGACAAGCCTAGACGTTTGGCAATTTCAAAGGCATTGCTTCGGCCAGGAACTCCCTGCATAAAGCGATAGGTCGGACGCAGACTGTCTGTATCAAACTCCATGCTGGCATTTTGCACAAAGGCTGTCTCAATACCGTAGGCCTTGAGTTCTGGATAGTGGGTCGTCGCCATAGTTTTGACCTGACGCAGGCGAAGATCCTCTAAAATAGCCATAGCAAGGGCAGCTCCCTCTTGAGGATCTGTACCAGCCCCCAACTCATCCAAGAGTAAGAGTGAATGTTGGTTGACCTTGCCAAGAATATCTACGATATTGGTCATGTGGCTCGAGAAGGTAGACAAGCTTTGTTCGATAGACTGCTCATCTCCGATATCTGCGAAGATTTCTTCGAAAATACCGACACGGCTCCCCTTATCAGCTAAAATGGGCAAGCCTGACTGGGCCATAAGTTGCGTCAAACCCAAGGTTTTGAGCATGATGGTCTTCCCACCAGTATTGGGACCTGTAATGACAATGGCCGTTAATTCCTTACCAAAGTGTACATCGTTTGCGACAGCATTTTTGACCAAAGGATGGCGAACATGAAGGAGTTGAATCTCTTGGTTCTCTGAAAGTTGAGGAACAACTGCTTGTCTTTCTTGGATGAAACGCACCTTAGCACGAATCAGATCCAGATGGCCGATAATCCAAGCGTCATTAGCAATCTCAGCAGCATGAGGACGGACCCGTTCCGAGAGCTCCTGAAGGATACGAATCATCTCATAGCGCTCATCAGCTCGCAGGCTCGCGATTTCTTCGCTCAGTTTCACGACCTCACGCGGCTCGATGTAGACCGTGTTTCCACTGGCAGAGATGTCATGGACAACACCTGCAATCTTATTGCGATAGGTGTTTTTGACAGGTAAGACTTGACGGCCATTTCTGCTAGCGATTATGCTTTCTGTCAACATCTGCGCTTTTTGCTTGAGCAAGTCTTGCAAGACATCTCGAACTTGACTCTCGCTATCATGGATTTTCCGACGTATGCGTGCTAGCTCTTCACTGGCGAAATTTTCAATAAATCCTGCATCATTTAGGGCTTGAAGACTCCCTTGCAAGTGTGGAAAATCATGTAGTTTTTCAAACCATCTCGCCAACTGCTCCAAACGTACATTTTCAAGATTGGCATAAAAACCTTGTAACTCTCTGCTAGCAAGCAAGATCCGTTTGAGGAGCAGGAACTCCTCAATATTGAGATCCGCCCCCATCTCCAGACGCTTGCAAACAGCTGATATCTCACGCGTCGCTAGGATGGTAAAGTGGGGTTGCTCCACAAAAAGGGCTTGCATTTCCTCCATCTCTGTAAAGGCTTGTTTAATCTTATCCGCCTTTGCAGTTGGAGCCAAGCCTTTTAGCTCCTCTAGGCCTTGTTCTGTCAGGAGATGCGGTTCAAACAAGGCCTTGATTTTATTGAATTCTAAGGTTTCTAGTATTTTTGTATTCATATTCTTTCCTTGTATGCTTGTTTACAAGATCGTAGCGCCTAGAGATTTTTGGACTTTACCTAACCCTAGTCGTCCAATCTGTAAACAAAGGGCTAGGAAAAATCCCGCCCTTTTTATCCGATTAAATTTGTCACCCAGAGTTGTTTGATAAAGTTTGTCGTAAAAGGGACACTTTGGATGATGTGTTTGGCTACTGTACTTTTTTCGAGTGAATTTTGAATGACTGCCAGAGGCACTGTTGCAAGGATGGTCAGAGCCATTTGCAAGACAAATAAGGTTACCAATAGAGATAAAAGGCCTGATCCGATACGCAACCATTTGACATTGAGCTTTTTAGTTGGAATCAAGTGTAGGAACAAACCGATAAAACGTCCGATACTGTAACAAATTCCGAAAACTAAAAGGTAGGCTAGACCCGCATAAAAGACCTTGTCTAGCTGAAAAAGCTGGTCTGAAGGGAAGAAAAAAGTTCCCTGTCCTTCCTGAGGATTGGCATAAGGGACAAGCAAGTGGAAGTGTTCTCCCAGCGATTTATAAAACTGTCCCGCAACAAAGGCTGAAATCACTGCAAGGAGGAAATAATAAACTTGCAGAACCAAGCCTCTACGGTAGCCAATGTAAAAACCCCAAGCCAGAACCAGTAAGAGTAGGATTGAAATCATAGGGAATCCTCAATCTTGCTCTGTTCTTGTTTAACAGCAATCAACTTGTGGCGGAGTTCTAACAACTCTTGCTCCTTGTCATCAAATTCAATCTCACGATTGAGCTGTGTAGACAGACAATTGACCGCTAAAAGAAGCGCAATGGTTTCATCATCTGCTCCAGGCATTTGTTCTTTAATTGCTTGGTATTTTTCAGTCGCAACCTTGGCAATTTCCTCCATAAAGAGGTTGTCATGCTCGGTTGTTAAGGTTAATGTCTTTTTTCCGAATGTAAACTTATATCGATTTAGATTTGCCATAAAATTCACCTCACGATATTATACCAAATTTTGCTAACTTTGTCAGTTTTTACCAATTCTCCTGCTTTTGTGGTACAATAGAGACTATGGCAAGTATCACACTCACACCAAGTGAACAGGAAATTCAGAGCTTTTTAAGTCAGTATCAGAAGGCTCTCAGTCCTAGTAAAAATCCTTATATTCGCTATTTTTTGCGACTGCCTCAGGCAACGGTTTCCATCTATACTTCTGGAAAAGTCCTCCTGCAGGGCGAAGCTGCTGAGCAGTACGCCAGTTTCTTTGGCTATGAGGTTCAACAAGAAAACAGTGGACAAGATTTTCCTATGATTGGGACTGATGAGGTGGGAAATGGTTCCTACTTTGGTGGTCTGGCTGTCGTGGCTTCCTTCGTGACACCTGATCAGCACGACTTCTTACGAAAACTCGGTGTGGGGGATTCTAAGACTCTGACAGATCAAAAGATTCGTCAAATTGCCCCTATTCTCAAGGAAAAAATCCAGCACCAAGCGCTTCTCCTTTCACCGAGCAAGTACAACGAAGTTATCGGAGAGCGTTACAATGCTGTTTCTGTAAAAGTTGCCCTTCACAATCAGGCTATTTTTCTCCTGCTTCAAAAAGGAGTCCAGCCAGAAAAAATCGTCATTGATGCTTTTACAAGTGCTAAAAACTATGACAAGTACTTGGCGCAAGAAGCCAATCATTTTCCAAACAAGATCACTTTGGAAGAAAAAGCTGAGGGCAAATACCTGGCTGTTGCAGTTAGCTCTATCATCGCGCGGGATCTCTTCCTCGAAAACTTGGAAAATCTTGGACGAGAACTAGGCTATCAACTGCCAAGTGGCGCTGGAACTGCATCTGATAAGGTTGCTAGCAAAATCCTGCAAGCCTATGGTATGAAGGGACTTCATTTCTGCGCCAAACTGCATTTTAAAAACACTGAAAAAGCCAAAGCACTTCTAGAAAGGTGAGTTATGAATTCGTTTAAAACATTTCTAAAAGAATGGGGAGTTTTCTTCCTGATTATCGCACTGGTAGGTCTTAGCCGTATCTTTCTTTGGAGCAATGTCCGCGTGGAAGGACACTCGATGGACCCTACCCTAGCTGACGGAGAGGTTCTCTTCGTCGTCAAACACCTCCCAATTGACCGCTTCGACATCGTGGTTGCGCATGAGGAAGAAGGAAATAAAGACATTGTCAAAAGGGTTATCGGTATGCCTGGAGATACCATCCGCTACGAAAATGATAAACTTTTTATCAACGGTGAAGAAACGGATGAACCTTACCTAGCTGAATACCTCAACTTGTTCAAAACAGAAAAGTTGCAAAATACCTATACTGGCAAAGGATTTGAAGGCAATAAGGGAGTTTACTTTAGAGAACTTGCTCAAAAAGCACAAGCCTTTACGGTCGATGTTAATTCCAACACTAGCTTCAGCTTTACTGTCCCTCAAGGCGAGTACCTTCTCCTTGGTGACGATCGTCTAGTCTCTAGCGACAGCCGCCATGTCGGCACCTTCAAGGCCAGCGATATCAAAGGCGAAGCAAAATTCCGTTTCTGGCCACTTAACCGTATCGGAACTTTTTAAGATAAGGAAGAGGCCGAGAATGCTAAGTCTCAGTCTCTTTTTCTATTGCGAGAAGAAGGCCTTTTCGTCATCTAGCTTTTCAAAGTGGCCAAGAGACCAATTCTCACGAACTCATGTAAAGGAAACCTATGGAAGTTTATTTTTCAGGCACCATTGAACGCATTATTTTTGAAAATCCCAGTAATTTTTATCGCATCCTCCTCTTAGATATCGAAGATACCGATGTGGAGGACTTTGACGATTTTGAAATCATCGTTACAGGAACCATGGCGGACGTGATTGAAGGGGAAGACTACACTTTTTGGGGGCAAATTGTTCAGCACTCCAAGTATGGGGAACAGCTTCAGATCAGCCGTTATGAGCGGGCAAAACCAACCAAAAATGGGCTGGTCAAGTACTTTTCCAGTAGCCATTTCAAGGGGATTGGTCTCAAAACGGCCAAAAAAATCGTGGATAGCTATGGTGACAATACCATAGACGAAATTCTGGAGCATCCTGAAAAGCTGGAAAGCATTGCTGGACTCTCTACCAAAAACCGTGAGGCTTTTGTCTCCACCCTCCGTCTCAACTATGGGACAGAAATGGTCTTGGCTAAACTTGCCAACTACGGCATTCCCAATAAACTAGCCTTTCAGATTCAAGACTTTTACAAGGAGGAAACTCTTGATGTGGTTGAAAAATATCCCTACCAGCTGGTCGAGGATATCAAAGGCTTGGGTTTTACCATCGCCGACCAATTAGCTACCGAACTAGGCATCGAAAGTCAAGCTCCTGAACGCTTCCGTGCTGGCCTTGTCCACAGTCTCTTTCAAGGTTGTATGGATACGGGCGATACCTATATGGAGGCTCGAGATTTGCTGGAACAGACACTTACCCTCCTCGAGTCTTCCCGTCCCGTGGAACTCGATCCCAGCCAAGTAGCTCAGGAATTAGCTCATTTGATCGAAGAAGATAAAATCCAACAGGTAGATACCAAAATCTTTGATAACAGCCTCTTTTTCGCCGAAGAAGGCATCCGCAATAACTTGGTTCGTATCCTCGAAAAAGGAAAGCAAAAGAGTCATGATTTGGAAGCCATTCAAAAGCATATCGCTAGTGTTGAGGAAGAACTGGGTATCCAATACGATAGTATCCAAAAGCAAGCTATCTGTGACGCCATCCAGAACAAGGTCTTTATCCTGACAGGTGGACCTGGTACAGGTAAAACCACTGTTATCAATGGGATTATCGCTGTCTATGCCCTGCTTGAAGGACTCAATCTCAAGAAAAAGAGCAACTTACCTATTCTTCTCGCTGCCCCAACTGGTCGAGCCGCTCGGCGCATGAATGAATTGACAGGATTGCCAAGTGCTACCATACACCGCCATTTGGGAATGACGGGAGATGATGATACCAGCCATCTGGAAGATTATCTGGATGCCGACTTCATCATCGTGGATGAGTTTTCTATGGTGGACACTTGGCTAGCTAACCAACTCTTCTCCAATATCTCCTCAAATAGTAAAATTCTCATCGTGGGTGATAGCGACCAGTTACCTTCTGTCAGTCCTGGACAAGTCTTAGCTGACCTACTCCAGATTCAACTGATTCCGCAGACTCGCTTGGAACGGATTTACCGTCAGAGCGAAGAATCAACTATCGTTACCTTGGCGAGTCAAATTCGACAAGGCATCTTGCCAGCTGACTTTACCCAGAAAAAAGCTGACCGTTCCTACTTTGAAATCGCTAGTGGCCATATCCCAGCTACGATTGAGAAAATTCTTGGTGCTGCCCTCAGAAGTGGCATTCCGGCTCGTGATATTCAGGTGCTAGCTCCTATGTATCGAGGAACTGCTGGTATTGACGCCATCAACCAACTTATGCAAGACCTGCTCAATCCTCTTCAAAAAGGACAAGTGAGCTTTGAAGCAACTCAGTGTCACTATCGAACAGGGGACAAGGTCATTCACCTAGTCAACGACGCCGAAGTCAATGTCTTTAACGGAGATCTAGGTTACATCACAGACCTGATTCCTGGAAAATACACCGAGTCCAAACAAGACGAGATTGTCATTGATTTTGATGGCAATGAAGTCGTTTACCCACGTAACGAATGGTACAAGATTCGACTAGCCTATGCTATGAGTATCCATAAGTCTCAGGGAAGTGAGTTTCCTGTTGTCATCCTGCCCATTACTAGTGCTAGCAAGCGCATGCTGGAACGCAATCTCATCTACACAGCTATCACACGGGCCAAGAGCAAGCTCATCCTTCTTGGCGAGTTACAGGCCTTTGACTATGCAGTCAAGCATATCGGGACTGCTCGCAAGACCTATCTGATTGAACGCTTCAGTGATTTAATTGAAAATAATATTGAAGAAAGTAAACAAGCCTTCTCTGAAACTGCCACAGCAAGTGACTCTGAACACTTCTACATCCTCACTGAGGAAAACTGGTCTAGCATCCCAGCAATGATCGGGATTACAGATGCAGACCTCAAAGAGATTTTTGGAAAATAGATCATAAGAAAGCCCACCTAATCAGGTGGGCTTTTTCTCTTTCAAGATTATTTTACTGTTGCTGTATTTGTGATCAATTCAACAGCTTTTTTGATTGCGATATCGTGTTTCAACATGTCAGCTGAAAGCAAGTTTTGAACTTGGGCCACTTCCATGTTGTAATCTGCAGCCAATTGCTCGATTTCTTTTTGGATTTCTTCTTCTGAAGCGTCAAATCCTTCAGCTTTGGCAACTGCTTCGATAACAAGGTTAGTCTTAGTACGTGACTCAGCTTCTCCCTCGTATTGTTTGTGAAGGTCTTCTTGAGTAGTTCCAGTGATTTGGAAGTACATGTCAGGGTTGATCCCTTGACGTTGCAAGTTTCCAAGGAATTCATTTACTGAACGGTGAACTTCTTCGTGGATCATTTCTTCTGGAAGTTCTACGATTTCAGCGTTTTCTACAGCTTTATCGATTGCTGCACCTTCAACGGCATCTTTGTATGCTTCTTCTTTCGCAGCAGTCAATTCTTTGCGGTATTTTTCTTTCAATTCGTCAAGAGTTTCTACTTCTTCGTCGATATCTTTTGCAAGTTCATCGTCAAGAGCTGGAACTTCTTTAGCTTTTACTTCGTGAATAGTTGTCACGAATTTAGCTTCTTTACCTGCAAGGTCTTCTGCTTGGTAGTCTTCTGGGAATGTTACGACAACGTCAACAGTTTCGCCAGCTGAGTGCCCTACCAATTGGTCTTCAAAACCAGGGATGAATTGACCTGATCCAAGTCCAAGTGAGAAGTTTTCACCTTTTCCACCGTCGAACTCAACACCATCGATAGAACCAACGAAGTCGATGACAACAGTGTCGCCATTTTCAGCAGCGCCGTCTTTGATAACCAATTCAGCCAAGTTGTTGCGTTCGCGTTCGATACGTTCTTCAACGTCAGCGTCAGTTACTTCTTTTTCTACATCAACTGATACTTCAAGGTTTTTGTAGTTGCCCAATTTTACTTCAGGTTTTGTCACAACTTCAGCAGTGATGACCCAGTCTTGACCTTTTTCCATTGAAGTCACATCGATTTTTGGTTGTGCAACTACTTCAAGACCAGCTTCTTTTACCGCAGCTTCATAAGCATTTGGCAAAAGTGCGTTCATTGCATCTTGATAAAGAGCTTCTTCACCAAATTTTTGGTCGAAGATAGGGCGTGGAAGGTGACCTTTACGGAAACCTGGAACGTTAAGAGTTTTCTTTACTGAGTTAAATACACGATCCAATTCTGGTTTGATTTGGTCTTGAGAGATAGTGAAAGTCAAGACACCACGGTTTGTTTCTTTGTTTTCAAATGATACAGACATTCTGTCATTTCTCCTTAAAATTTTTAATACAGTCCATTATACCATATAATAGCGACTTTTTTCAAGTAATGAATGCGCTTTTCAATGATGCTAGAGGTACTTGCTCGCTTCCTTGATACTAAGTTCAGCCATTCGTTTCTTATTTTTTTCAATGAAACGTGCTACCCATTCGGGATTGGTTTTAGAGTAGTCTCTTAGAGCCCAGCCGATGGCTTTGTTGATAAAAAATTCTGTCTGGTCCAGATTGTTGAGCAGGATCTTTTCCATCAGTTGGACATTTGTTTTCTCTTTTCTTAACAACTGGTGGTCAATAGCGACTCGTCTCAGCCAGATATTGTCTGATAGGCTCCATTTTAAAAGCACTTCTTCAAGTTCCGGATGGTCGGCCACCAAACTCTCAACTACTCGATCTAGAATATCTACCGTGTCCCACCAAGACTTGATCACGACCAGACGCTCAAGCTTAGGCAAATCATCCTTCGTTAGATAAAACTGCATAGCTTTCAAATAGTTGGCAGCCACATATTGGTATTCTCTAGGCTCCTTTTCCCAGCAAGTGTCTACAAAATCCCAATCGATAATCTTTGTTTTTTTCGCGCTTGGAAAGAATTTTCTATAGAGCGCATTTCTTTCTGGCGCCGCAATACCTAGAAAGGAAAATTGATGACGCATATAGGCTTCCATAGGTCCCGCTTTCTCAGGGTCTTTTGCTGCTTCTAGCTCCTCAAGTAAATCTGCAAGACTCATCTAAAGGTCCTCCTGCCCGACCAAGTGGTGCTGAAAGGCATAGACCGCTGCCTGGGTGCGATCGCTAACCTCAAGCTTGGCAAGGATGTTGGACACGTGGGTCTTGACCGTCTTGAGAGAGATGAAGAGTTCATCTGCGATCCGTTGATTTTCGTAGCCCTTGGCAATGAGTTGAAGCACATCTCGTTCACGCGCAGTCAAGTCCTCATGAAGCTCGATATGATTGCGGTGGTATTCGACTTTCTTGCTGACCTCTTGTTCAATGGCAAGTTCACCAGCTGCGACCTTACGGACAGCGTGGAGCAGCTCGTCTGCACTAGAAGTCTTGAGCATATAGCCTTTGGCACCAGCGTTCAATACCGGCATGATTTTTTCATTGTCCAAGTAAGAGGTCACAATCAAAATCTTGGCTTCAGGCCATTCTTTGAGGATGGCTAAGGTAGCATCAATCCCATTCATCTCAGGCATGACAATATCCATGACAATGACATCTGGGCGCAGTTCCAAGGCCAACTCAATACCTTGAGCCCCATTGGCCGCCTCGCCCACAACTTCTACATCGTCTTGGAGGTCAAAGTAGCTTTTCAAGCCCAATCGGACCATTTCATGGTCATCTACCAGTAAAATTTTCATCTCTACTCCTTTATAATTCCTTATCTAGCAAGGGAATACGGATATCAACCGCTAGTCCTTGCTTAGGTGCTGTCAAGAGTTGAACAGTACCTGCCATATCTTCGACCCGCTCCTTAATATTTCTCAGTCCATAACTCAAGTCGTCTAAGCTCCCTAACTGGAAACCAATCCCATTGTCCACTACCTTTAGCTGCAATTCAACATCTGTCTGATAGAGGTAGACATCTAGGCAAGATGCCTGGGCATGGCGGAGGGTATTGCTGATCAACTCCTGAAGAATACGGAAGATATGTTCTTCAATCTTTTTAGGCAATTTAGACACATTCTGCTTGAGACTAACCTTGAGATCACTCTTGTCCTCAAGCTCTTTTAAGAGGATTTGAATCCCCTCAACCAAACTCTTCTCTTCCAACTCAACAGGTCGCAAATGTAGGAGCAAGACCCGCAAATCTTTCTGGGCCGTTTCAAGGATGGCTGCGACACTTTGCAACTGGATCTGCATCTTTTCTCTATCAAGCCTCAAAACCTGCTGGCTGACACCTGATAAAATCATATGGGCCGCAAACAACTCCTGACTAACTGTATCATGTAAGTCACGTGCTATCCGCTTCCGTTCTTTTTCGATGATTGCTTCTTCCTTAACTAGACTTTGATTTTCAGCCTTTTGAACAGCTTCTGTCAAGAGGTTGAGCTTGCCAGACAAGGACTTAAAACTGGCATCCAAGTCTGGATCTGCAAAGGCAACCACCTCTTTTCCTGCTAGCAGTCGCTTGAGATTAATCTGCATTTTTCTGCGTGAAATTTCTTCTATCACGCGCCAAAAGAGGACAAAAAAGAAGGTCATGGAAAGGCTAAAGACCAAGACTAAGAAGATTAACTTTTCTGTTTTCTCAATATCTTGTATCAAATAGGACCAATCCAGTTCAAAAATATCAAGTAGACTATTAGTCAAAAAGAGGATAAAGAGGAAAGAAGTCAGACCGATTAACAGATACGATTGCTTTTTCATCCTCTGACCACCTCCACATCGCCAACCATAGTAGTTAGGAAAATCTTGACGCTCTTGTTACTCTTGAGATAGTCTCTGGTTTCCTGATGATAGTGTTCATTGCGAAGGGCTCGCTTGGGTTGATTGAGGAAAGTTAGATCTCCATAGAGGCAGTTGACACTGAGGCTGATTTCCACATCTACAGGTACGATAATCCTAGTCGTTCCCACCATCTTTCTAAGGATAATGACATTGTCATGATTGGTTAGGATAACTCTTTCTAGATGAATGGTGTCCTTGCCCATGAGGCGAAAGAGGTTGATATCGTCAAATTGGCAGATCTGGTGACTAGAGAAATGATGGAGATTGCAAAACCAAGGATTGTGTTCATTTTTAACCGTTACCACCTCTTCAAAGACCAAGTCCGTCTCCTCTCTTTCTTGATTCATCATCGGATAGAGAAGAAAGAGACTATAGATAACTGCTACAAAGATAGCTAATATCACAAAGGGATTGAGCATGACGATGAAAAAGAAAAGAATGGTCGCCACAAGGAGGAAAACGTTGTTGCCCTCTTTACCTGTATAATAGCGGAGCAAGAGCAAAAAGAGGAATAGAATCAGCAGAAAACGCGAAAAATGCTCTGATACCATCAAAATCAGAGCTCCCGTCAATAGACAGGCTTCAATAAATAAAAAGATTTGAAATTTTTTCATAGGCATCCTCTCTTTTCTATTTTATCACAATTCAAAAAAGTCACCTCGGTCTGAGGGTGGAAAAAAGTGGTTGACAAAGAGATACAAAAAAGGTCGGAATTCTTGTCCCGACATCTCTACATCTGATCTTTAGCTTCTTTGAGTTTTCCATATAAAATGTAGTCTACGTTTTTCAGATCAGCTATGGTAGCACAATTAAGGGCACACATGATCAAACGTAGATCTTCTTTCCAGCCTTGGATGATGCTAATCACTTCCTCGACGGAGTAGGTTTCAATCAACTCTAGAACGGTACGTGACAGTCCCACAGCCTTGGCTCCAAAGACCAGGCACTTAATCATATCAAGCGGGTTCCGAACACCTCCACTGACTAAGAGTTCGACCTTGTCTTTCCAGTCTTGGGCATTGAGGAGGGCTTGCATGGTGGACTGGCCCCATTGATTGAGGTAATCACGCTGGCCACTGCGACGGTTTTCAATATAGGCAAAGCTGGTGCCACCACGACCTGACAGGTCAACCGTTCGAACACCCAGTTCATAGGCTCTCTCGATGGTCTTTACATCCATTCCAAAGCCTACTTCTTTTAAGACAATGGGAACAGGGATTTGCTTGCTGTAGTCTGCCAGATGCGAATACCAACTTCTGAACTTCCTTTCTCCCTCAGGCATGAGTAATTCCTGCATGACATTAACATGCACTTGGAGGAGAAGAGGATTCATCGCTTCTACAGTCTGAAGTCCCAACTCAACAGGCTTGTCCAAGCCAATATTGGTTCCTAGGAGGAGATTTGGATGGCTAGATTTGACAGAAAAAGAGTCATCTGTTGGATCTTTGAGGGCTGCGCTATAAGATCCCGTCACAAATAAAATCCCACAGGCTTCTGCCACCTGAGCCAGTTTTTGATTGATTTCTTTACCTTTTTCGCTCCCACCCGTCATGGCATTGATATAAAAAGGAAAGTCCCACTTTCGACCTGCAAATTCTGTAGACAAATCAATCTCATCCAGGTCATAAAGAGGCAGGGAAGAATGAATCAACTCCACCTCATCAAAGCTATTATAGGAACTTTTTTGCTCAAGGGCATAGCGGATATGCTCGTCCTTACGATTTGTCGTCATGTCCTATCCTTTCTTGGTATAAGAGCTCAATCCCCAGATCGGCCCAACGGTTTTTTAAGGTTTCAGTTGATTGCTCATCAAAACTCAAGGCAATACCACAGTCACCACCACCAGCACCGCTACTCTTAGCAACAGCCTGCAAACCTTGGCTGGCCATTTTTAACTCTCTCAGCGAAGGCGTGTAAATATCTGGGCTCAAACCTTCTAAAAGTTGACTGGCTGTTTCTACCTGCTTGATGATTTCTTCTGCATTCCCCTGCTCCAAGGCTTCTACCAAAGCAGACACCGTTGCTTTTGAGGAAGCTAAAAAATTCTGGTCTATGTTTTGCTTGATTTGCTGGACCATTTGACTTGATACAGCCACTTCCTTGGTCCATCCCACTAGGAAATCACATTCTAGAGCTGGTTGCACTTGCGAGATAGAAAAGCCCCAATCACGCTCTAAAACTGTCGCCACGTTTTCTTCTTTCAACCACATAGTCACCTTCTGGCGATTAAAAGACTGGTAGAGAACCAAATCCTCCGCCACAATACAGGCAAGGTCTCCCATAGAGCCATTGTCTCCTCGCTTGAGCAAGACCGCGCTAGCCAGCTTGAACAAGAGATCCTGATCAATTGAAAGATGATACAGAGCCAGCAGAGCCTTGACAACCAAGACAACGACGCTGCCACTAGAGCCTAGACCAAACTTTTTCCCTTCTCGTTCCATTTTGCCATGAATTTCTAGGGAAAAAGGTCGCAAAGTCTGACCACGATCGGCGAGGAAGTCATTCACCAAAGCAATTGTTTCTTGAATCAAACTGTAGGCAGGATTTGGCGTCAAGTCCACTGCGAAATCAAACATATCTGAGTAAATACGGTAGCTATCAGAAAAGGCAATCTCTCCCCTCATATAGATGGGAATGGCCTTTATTAAGGCCAACTGACCTGGTTCTAAAATAGCATACTCACCCGCCCAATAGAGTTTTCCGCAAGTTTTAACAGCAATCATCTTGACTCAAATCCTTTGTTTTCGACACAATCAAGCGATAACGTTGACCGAAGATTTCTGATAAATGCTCCAAGTCTTCCTCTTGACAGAGGACCTTGACATTGGGACCAGCATCCATGGTAAAGTAGCAGGCTTCCCCTTGCTCACGAAGCTGGCGGACAAAGTCCATAGCTTCATAAGTCGCATCCGTTAGATAAGAAAAGGCTGGACTAGCAGTCTTGGTCGTAGCGTGCATAGCAAGGGCATTTCTCTCCGTTAATTCCCCAACCTTGGCAAAGTTATTCTCTTTGAGATAAACCAGCATCTCCTGATAATCCTTCTCAGACTGACGCACCCAGTCGTCAAAAGTCGTCGATGTTTCCACACAAAGTTTCATTCCATCTCGGCTAGAGATTGGTTTTTTCTTGTCTTCTAGCACCAACATGATCATAGCTAGTTTCAAGTCTGTCTCAACGGGGTAAATTTCCCCACTATCCTTGTCCCAGGCACCCAGTGGTCCATAAAAACTACGAGAGGAAGAACCTGAAGCAAACTTAGCCTCCTGTGCTAACTGGCTTCTATCCAATCCAAGTTTGAAATAGGCATTGCAAGCCTTAACTAAGGCGGACAAACCGCTAGAACTTGAGGAAAAGCCCGCTGCGGTCGGCATGTTGTTTTGGGTATCAATACGGACAAAGCCCTCACCTTCTGGGCGGTAACGGTCAATGATTTTGCTCATTTTGGCATGCTCATCCTCACTCTGAAGTTGACCATTGATATAAAAGGCATCAGCAGTCGCATCCGTCGGTAAAGGCGACAAAGTCGTCTCTGTGTACATATTTTCCAAAGTCAAAGAGATACTGCTAGTAGCAGGAACCATCTCTTTTTCTTTTTTCTTTCCCCAATATTTGACAATGGCAATATTTGCGTAGGAACGTACTGTTACAGGCTTTCGATCCATGTCTGAACAGCTCCTTTCTCTTCTAATCTTTCTGCTAGTTCTTGAGCTTGAGTCAAATTGGTTGCCAAGGCTATGATACAGCCTCCTAGCCCACCACCACTCATCTTGGCACCTAGAGCACCCTGGCTCAGAGCCGTTTCAACGAGGGAGTCTGCCTCAGGGCTACTAACACCAATTTCTTTTAAATGTAAATGCGCTTGACTGAAGATTTGTCCCAGTCCCTCAGCATCTTTTCGTCTAATTGCCTCTTCTGCCTGCTGGGTCAATTCTCCCAGGGCATGCAAAAACGGCAGAGCATCCTTCCCCTTGCTTTGAACCACTTGGATGGCTTCACGAGTATGACCATACACACCTGTATCTGCAATCACCAAATAGGCAGATAGGTTCATCTCAAGTTCTGTAAAACCAACATTCTTGATAAAGCGAATGGGCTGGTCACTGAGACAGGTCTTAGCATCCAAACCGCTTGGATTCATATGGGCAATCATCTCAGCCCGATTGACCAAGATTTCTAGTACATCATGAGGCAGGTCGGCTTGATAGTAGTCAAAAACAGCTCGAATGGCTGCTATGCTGATAGCCGCTGACGAACCCATTCCCCGTTTTTCAGGGATAGCCGAGTCAATCACACATCGAATGCAGGCTTCTTTGATATCCAAATACTCCAGCGAAGCATAAACCGCCATGGACAAGGTATCCTCCTCATAGAGACGCCACGGACTTTCAGCAGGGACCACCTTACATGTCACCTCCACCTCTAAGAGAGGCAGGGAAATGGCAGGATAGCCGTATACGACCGCATGCTCCCCTATTAAAATAATCTTACTATGTGCCTGACCGACACCAACTTTTTTTGTCATGTTTTCCTTTAACCAGACGAAAAGACCGTCTCATTTCATACAGTAGTATTTCTCCTATCTATTTTATTATATTTTCACAAAAAAAGCGATTGTTTCCTTCACAATCGCCTCTTTCATTATTGAACCCACTCGCCATTATAGTTGACCGAATAGCCTTCTACGGTCGTATTCACTGCTAAAGCACCTGAGCTGTAAGCGTAGTACCATTTGCCATTGACCTGGAACCAGCCTGTCTTCATATCTCCATTACTTGCATGTAAGTAGTACCAAGTCGAACCTTCCTGATACCAACCAGTTGCCATAGATCCTGATGAACGGAGATAGTACCACTTGTTCCCAAGGTATTGCCAGCCCGTTTTCATATCGCCATTTGGCTCGTCTAAATAATACCAAGTTGAGCCTTCCTGGTACCAACCAGTTGCCATGGCTCCTGATGAACGGAGGTAGTACCACTTATTGCCAAGTTGTTTCCAACCCGTTTGCATAATGCCAGTTTCTGGGTCTAGGTAGTACCATGGAGCCGCTTTTATTTCCTCTTCATCATATAGAAGAGAATAATCCTTGGCCCAACCACGCACTGGCTCCCCAACCGTTAAACTGTTGATACGAGCATCAAAGCCACCACTCTTCTGTAAATAATACCAATGACCCTCGTCATAAATCCAACCGGTTTTTAAAGTGTGATAGCTACGCTGATCTTCAAAATAATAGACTCGTTTCTCTGCTGGACTATCATATTGTTCCCCATGATGTTTGTTGGTATTTGTAGCAGTTTTTGCTTCTAAAACTTGCTTGCCAACAAATTCTTGTAGTACCCCATCTTGACCAAAGTAATACCATTTTGGCATTGGCATATATTCTAATCTTAAACCATTTGGGTAAGGACCAATTGTACTACCTTTAGATGGAAACGGGATATATTGCCAGCCGACAACCATCTCTCCTGATACATGATCGAAATAATAGGTCTTACCATCAATCACTCGCCAGTAGGTTTCTTTGAGTTCCCCCTTCTTGTAGTAGGTTCTACCATTTTCTTGGACAAATTGCCAGCCTTCTGAATAAGCATCATCCGCCAATACTGTGCTTGTCGCCAGCAAAGCAAAGAAAAAGACGGCTAGTCCAACTTGCATCATTATTTTAAATTTTTTCATTAGATCTTTCCTCCATAACTGATTGTAGCAAAGACTTTATTGTATGTCAATATATAGAAACTTCTCAAAAAAAGCAGTTACAAAACTGCAACTGCTTTCTATTCTTGCATGGTGTAACCGACACCACGCACGGTTTTAATGTAGCTTTTTTGACCTTTTACATCAAGCTTGCTACGTAGATAACGGATATAAACATCCACGATATTGGTCTCTGTCGCACTTTCGTACTTCCAAACACTTTCCAACAACTGCTCACGAGTCAAGACCTTCTTGCTTCCCATGAGAGTGGCCAAAAGGTCATACTCACGGCGCGTCAGAGCAATCATCTCCTCGCCACGATAAACGGTATGATGTTCTACATCCATACGCAAATTGCGGTAAGACGTTGGGACCTTCATCTGACTACAGTGTTGGTCAATGAAGTCCCGACCTCGGAAAATCGCTGAAATACGAGCCACCAGCTGATCAATAATCACTGGCTTATAGATGTAAGAAACGGCGAAGCGCTGGATTGTCTCAATCTGGTCTTGCAATTCTTCGCGATGGTCCAAGACCATGATCACTGAGGCTGGTTTTGTCCGACTAAGCCTCTCTGCAAAATCCTGGGCTGTCATATCCCCCAGACGAGCATTCAGTAAAATCAAGTCATAATCTGTCTGGAGAGCCATGGAGAGGGCTTTTTGCCCCTCCTCTACCAAATCGACTCGGTATTGCTCTTTTTGAAGTTCCAGACTGAGAAAATGAGCTAGATTTCGTTCTTTCTCAAGTAATAAAATCCGTTTCCCCATGGCAGACCTACTTATTTTTCGTCATACCAAGAGTAGTGGAATGTTCCTTCTTTGTCTTTACGTTGGTAAGTGTGGGCACCAAAGTAGTCACGTTGTGCTTGGATCAAGTTAGCAGGAAGGTCAGCTGAACGGTAGCTATCAAAGTAAGTGATGGCTGCTGAGAAGGTTGGCACTGGTACACCTGCTTGAACAGCAAGAGCTACGATATCACGCACTGCTTGTTGGTACTTAGCAGTAACATCCAAGAAGTACTCATCCAAGAGAAGGTTTGCAAGGTCTGCATCACGGTTGTAGGCGTCTGTGATCTTTTGCAAGAAACGAGAACGGATGATACAGCCATCACGCCAGATAGATGCGATGTCCGCAAATGGCAAGTTCCAGTTATTTTCTTTAGAAGCTACACGCAATTGGGCGAAACCTTGTGCGTATGAGATGATTTTTGAGAAGTAAAGGGCTTGACGGATCTTTTCGATCAACTCCGCCTTGTCACCTTCAAACTTGAAGGCAGCTGGTTTTGGAAGGACCTTGCTAGCATGTACACGCTCTTCTTTGTATGTAGAGATGTAGCGGGCAAATACTGACTCAGTGATCAGTGACAATGGCACACCAAGGTCAAGTGCTGATTGGCTAGTCCATTTACCAGTTCCTTTGTTTCCTGCAGCATCAAGGATATAGTCTACGATTGGTCCATCTTGACCTTCATCATCTTTACGGCTCAAGATATCAGCTGTGATTTCGATCAAGTAGCTGTCCAATTCACCTTTGTTCCACTCAGTAAAGATTTCAGCCATGTCTTCTGCAGAAAGGCCAAGCAAGTGTTGCATCAAGTCATAGCTTTCTGCGATCAATTGCATGTCACCATACTCGATACCGTTGTGGACCATTTTCACATAGTGACCAGCTCCATCAGGACCGATGTAAGTCACACATGGTTTGCCATCTTCTGGTGCTTTAGCTGAGATTTCTTCAAGAACATCCGCAACCAATTCGTAGGCTTCTTTTTGTCCACCAGGCATGATAGAAGGACCTTCAAGGGCACCTTTTTCACCACCAGAAACTCCAGTACCGATAAAGTTGATCCCTGAGTTTGCTAGTTCTTCATTACGACGGATGGTATCTTTGTAGAAAGTGTTTCCTCCATCAATCAAGATATCACCCTTATCAAGGTGTGGAAGAAGAGCTTGGATAGTTGCATCTGTACCAGGTCCAGCTTGAACCATCAGCATGATACGACGAGGTTTTTCGATTGAGTTTACAAAGCTTTCAACGTCATAGCTTGGCACAAAGTTCTTTTCAGGATGGCAGGCAATTACGTCTTCTGTTTTTTCTTTACTACGGTTGTAAATGGCAACTGTATAACCACGAGATTCGATATTTAGGGCAAGGTTACGACCCATTACGGCCATACCAACGACACCAAAGTTAGCTTTTGTCATGTGACACTCCTCTTGTTTAATATGTTTTATTTTATCATTTTTACCTATGAAAGGAAAGAATTTTGTAACGGACTCCTAGTAATCCAAATCATCTGCGTGACCAGCTCCATTACCGACAAAGTATCCAGTCTTACAGTTAAGAGTGAAAAGATAGGTTCCATCTGGTTTGTAAAGGTTGTAATAGCCGTTTCCGTTTACAATATTGACACGTTCGAGAATGTATTGGTTGCCAGTGATATAGCCACGAGCACGTGAGGTTGCTAGGATTTGTTCCAATACACCATCTGCAAACGTCCAAGCAGGGTTATTGCTATCGTCTACAGCTGATTGGTTGTAGGGTACACGACTAACACTTCTTTGAAGATTAACCCCATCGCCAGATAAACCACCATTTGTATCTCTAGCTGGTGCTGTGGTACTTGTTGAAGGTGTCGTACTACTTGCACTGCTTTCTGTAGCTGAACTTGAGCTTGCTTGACTCGTGCTAGAACTTGAAGGAGCTGTTTGTTGACTCTTACCAAGGCTAATCGCCTGAGCTAACAGTTTATCAAGCTCTGTATTTCCCGTTTTAACTTCCGTGAACTTAGCATCCGCCTTGGCTTTAGCATTGGTATCCAAGACACCATCAGTAATAGCTGGACTTTCAAAGAGGGCATTGACATCTTGAATGGCCTTGATTTGAGTTGCTAGGCTATCGTATTTTGACTTAGCTAGTGTGTAATCACGGCTACCTTCTAACTTATCTAGCAAGATTTTTAGCTGGCTCAACTTATCGAACTGGCTATTTTTTAAAGCAGTCTTATTGGCATCCGTATAGAAGGAATCATAAAGCGTATTGAACTCTTGCGATTCTTGATTTCCTGAGGATGATTGAGAAGACTGGATTTCTTGGTTCGAACGAGATACCTGACGGTAAACATAATACGTCCCAGCAAGAACAAGAATTGCAGCTACCACAGAAACGATGGTAATCACACGTTTCTTTTTAGGGCCTGTTTCAGGTTCCGTCTGTACTGATCGTGATAGGGAAGTATAGGTTTCTTCTTGTTCCTCATTTTCCTCATTCATTTCCTTGGATGCTGTTTCTGTTAAAATAAGAGGCTCTATTTCAGCACTTTCTTCATCTTGAAGTGGGGGAACAAACTGAGTAGTTTCTTCATTGTCTATCTCTTCAATAGATTTCTCAATAACTACATCTGACTCTTCTACCTCTCCAGAAAGTTCACTTGTTTCACGAACTTCTTGGATCAATTCCTCTAAGTTTTGAGTAGAAGCCAACTCTTCTTTTTCAAACTGACGAGTTTCGAACTTATCTGCCTCGATCTCTTCGCGGTGCTGTTTGATGTATTTGTCCAAGATATTGTCTTCAGGCAATACTCCAGCCTCAACCTCCTCATTCTTACGAATTGCTTGACCAACAGTCAAATCTTTTGCTTCGTCAAAGTCGAATTGTGGCTCTTGCTGTTCTTTTTTATGACGATCATGTCTTTTCTTGCTCATGACTTTACCTTTCTATTTTACCTCTTGGCGTTTCACACGCTGACCAAAGTATTGATACAAATCTACTTTTAAGGTCCCGTTATAGAGTTTTCGCTTTTTATCCGCTGGACTTCCGTACTTACTTTCAAAAGCTTCATCACTCGTCAGGATAAACTTACTCCAGGTTTTCAGTGGTGCAAAGACCTGTCCCATCTCAGCATAAAGTTTCGTAACTCCTGCATCATCGGACAAACGCTCCCCATATGGTGGATTGGAAATGATAACGCCATTGATCTTGTCAGTGCGCAAATCTTGTACCCGCATTTGTTTAAAGGTGATATCTCCTGCAACACCTGCTGCTTGGGCATTTGCCTTGGCAATTTCTACCATACGAGCATCAATATCACAGCCCATGATATCCAGTTCTATCTCACAATTAATTTTCTTAGCAGCATCAGTACGGACCTCTTGGATTAACCGATTGCTGACCCAGTTCCATTCCTCAAAAGCAAAGGAACAGCGAAGGCCTGGTGCCATCTTTCTGGCAATCATAGCCGCCTCGATACAGAAAGTTCCTGAACCACAGGTCGGATCAATCAAGGGCTTGTCTGGATACCAGTTAGATAGTTGTAAAATGGCCGCTGCCATATTTTCCTTGATTGGCGCTCCACCCTTTTCCGTACGATAACCTCGTTTAAAAAGGCTAGAACCTGTCGTGTCAATCATGACAGTTGCCACATCTTTCAGAATAGATACCTCAATCTTAAACTCAGGACCAGTTTCCATCAAGGGAATTCCTTCTGGGCGGGCATAGTGTTTTTGTAATTTCTTCACGACAGCTTTCTTAGAAATAGCCTGAACACTGGGCTCGTTATGAAGTTTAGACTTAACACATTTGGCCTTTGAAATCGGGAAACGTGCTCCTAACGGGAGATAGTTTTCCCAATCTAGAGCAAAAACGCCTTGAAAAAGCTCTTCAAAAGTCTTAGCTGGAAAACTTCCGACTACAATCTTGATGCGATCCGCTGCGCGAAGCCAAAGATTGGTCTCAATGATTGCCTTCACATCTCCTTGGAAGCGGACACGCCCATTTTCAACCTGACAATCATAACCAAGATCTCGCACCTCACGTCCAACGACAGCCTCAAGACCCGCCGCAGCAGTTGCGATTAAATTAAATTGTTCTTTCATTTCTAGTCTTGCAAGACCTTTCTCTTGTTCACTTTAAAAAATGAGGTTGAGAAAGATTTCTCAGCCCCAACCTATATGCAATTTTCTATAAGCCATGTTTTGTTCCAGAAGTGACTAGGACCACTTCCTTCGATAATCATCTGTCTACCGCTAACAGCATGAAGCTGCCAGCAGTCAGAGTACTACGTTCGTTTCCGTGCACTCCATGCCCCGACCAAAATTTGGGTTGCTAGCTTGAGGGGTTTACCGCGTTCCACTCTCTCCGTTTCCAGAAAGACTCCGTCACTGTGGCACTTTCAAGCCTATTCTGACCTATCCGAAGACTTAGCCATTTCGACTGCCGTAACGATCACTCGTCCCTAGGCTTATGGATTCGCCTAGCACAAACACTACAGGCATCACAGCCTGTGCTAGCATGGACTTTCCTCATGAAAAGAGAACCTCTTCACGCGATTATCCAAAAATTGCACTCATTCCTTAGTCAATTATCAATCTTGGTTGTCTAAGATTTGCTTACCAAATACTTCTTTTTCGAGACGATTTAAGCGTTTCAAAATATCAAAGTTTGTCATTGAAGTAGAAGCTGTTACTTCAATAGAGTCTGGTTGAGTTGGAGCCACCTGTGGTTTACGAGATAATTCTTCCTTCAAATCGGCAATCTCTTGACGAAGGGATTTGACCAAAGCTGCGTAGGTTTCATAATCCTTAATCACATCATCGAGGAATTCATCTACCTCTGCTTTGCTGTATCCACGTACTTCACGTCCAAATTCTTGTTCAAAAATATCTTTCGCTGAAAATATAATACTTGCCATGTCTCTCTCCATTCTGGGTTACTAGTATTATTATATAAAAAAAGACAAGTAAAAATCAAGGTCAAAGGGTTACTTTTCAGAAAAATTTTCTGCTAGTTCATTCAAGTCCTCAAATGTTAATTGCCTTGTAACATAGTCCGCTTGATTTTTCATCATTTGGTAAAAATATTGTAACTTAGTTTTGTTTTCTTCATCATAAAAAAGATAGCAAATATCTGTGTTCTCCAGTAAAAATTTCTGATAATCACGTAGTTGTCCCTTGTGTTCATATTGTGGATAGGCATATTTAACAAAATCAACTTGCTTGAATTCGCTCAACTTCACTTGATTGGCTTCATTCCAGTTACTACCATGGGTTTCAAAATCAAAAATGGTCGCCAGCTGAAATCCATAGTCTATTTTCATGTCTTTCGCCACCTGAAGTACCCCGTACTCAAAGCCCAGAGCCCCAGTAAAGACAAGCCAGGTCACCCCTTCCTCTGCTAGACGCTCCAGGTCTCTCCGAATAGCTGTTTTGATAATATCAACGCGAATATCCTTGTCATTAAAGAGACCAAGGTCGAAGGCAGAATAACCTGAAATCAAGGCTGTTGTCATTTTTAACCCTTTCTTTGTAAATTTATGATATAATAGAGTGATGTTATTGTACCAATAAGGAGAATTATGGTCAACTATCCACATAAAATTTCATCACAGAAGAGACTAGCTCCCCCGTCACAAACTAAAAATTTCGCAAATCGGGGAATGTCTTTTGAAAAGATGATTAATGCTACGAACGATTATTACTTGTCGCATGGGTTAGCAGTGATTCACAAGAAACCGACTCCCATCCAAATCGTACGTGTCGATTATCCCCAACGAAGTCGAGCCAAGATCGTTGAAGCCTACTTCAGACAAGCTTCAACCACAGACTATTCAGGGGTTTATGATGGATATTACATCGACTTTGAAGCAAAGGAAACTAGGCAAAAACATGCGATTCCGATGAAGAATTTCCATCACCATCAGATTCAGCATATGGAACAGGTCCTTGCCCAGCGAGGAATCTGCTTTGTCCTTCTTCACTTTGCTTCTCAGCAAGAAACTTATTTATTGCCGGCTGTTGACCTGATTCGTTTCTATCATCAAGATAAGGGACAAAAGTCAATGCCACTTGGATATATTCGAGAAAATGGATACAGGATTGAGCTGGGTGCCTTTCCCCAGATTCCCTATCTCGATATTATCAAAGAACATTTACTAGGTGGTAAAACAAGATGAACAAACAAACTATCCTGCGAATAGCTAAATATATCAGTATCTGCTTCTTAACTGTATTTATCGCAGCTATTATGCTGGGCGGAGGTCTCTTTCTCTACTATGTTAGCAATGCTCCAGCCCTATCTGAAAGTAAACTGGTCGCTACAACGTCCAGCAAAATTTATGACAATAACGATGAACTCATCGCTGATCTTGGATCAGAACGTCGAGTCAATGCGCAAGCAAACGAAATACCGACCGATTTGGTCAACGCTATTGTTTCGATTGAAGACCATCGCTTCTTTAATCACCGAGGAATCGATACTATCCGTATCCTAGGTGCTACCCTACGAAATCTTCGTGGTGGCGGAGGCCTTCAAGGAGCTTCAACTTTGACGCAGCAGTTGATCAAGTTAACCTATTTCTCTACGTCAACTTCTGACCAAACCCTTTCTCGTAAGGCTCAGGAAGCATGGCTCGCCGTCCAGCTAGAACAAAAAGCGACTAAACAAGAAATCTTGACCTACTACATCAACAAGGTTTACATGTCAAACGGGAACTACGGAATGCAAACGGCTGCTCAAAGTTACTATGGCAAAGACCTCAAAGATTTGAGTATCCCTCAATTGGCCCTCCTTGCCGGAATGCCTCAGGCTCCAAACCAGTATGATCCATACTCGCATCCGGAAGCCGCCCAAGAACGCCGTAATCTCGTCCTCTCTGAGATGAAGGGGCAAGGTTACATTACAGCCGAACAATACGAAAAAGCGATTAATACTCCGATTACAGATGGACTTCAAAGCCTAAAATCAGCTAACAGTTATCCTCCATACATGGATAATTACCTCAAAGAGGTGATTGACCAAGTTGAACAGGAAACAGGTTACAACCTTTTAACTACGGGTATGGAAGTCTACACAAACGTTGATTCTAAGGTCCAACAACGTCTCTGGGATATTTACAATACGGACGAGTATGTCAACTATCCAGATGATGAGTTACAGGTGGCCTCTACTATCGTTGATGTCACAAACGGGAAAGTCATTGCCCAATTAGGTGCTCGCCACCAATCAAGTAACGTTTCCTTTGGAATAAACCAGGCTGTAGAAACTAACCGTGACTGGGGTTCTACCATGAAGCCTATTACAGACTATGCTCCTGCTTTGGAATACGGCGTTTATGATTCAACTGCTTCGATTGTTCACGATAGTCCTTATAATTACCCCGGAACCTCTACCCCTGTCTATGACTGGGATAAGAGTTACTTTGGAAACATAACACTCCAGTATGCTCTCCAGCAATCACGGAATGTACCGGCTGTAGAAACGCTAGAGAAAGTAGGGCTCGATCGTGCCAAGACGTTTCTAAATGGACTCGGTATTGACTACCCAAGCATACACTATGCTAATGCTATTTCAAGTAATACAACCGAATCTGACAAAAAGTATGGAGCAAGCAGCGAGAAGATGGCTGCGGCTTATGCTGCTTTTGCCAATGGCGGTATCTACCGCAAACCTATGTATATCAATAAGATTGTCTTTAGTGATGGCAGTTCAAAAGAATTCTCTGATTCTGGTACACGTGCTATGAAAGAAACGACAGCCTATATGATGACAGATATGATGAAAACCGTTTTGGCATACGGAACTGGTCGAGGAGCCTACCTCCCTTGGCTACCACAAGCTGGTAAAACTGGTACGTCAAACTATACAGATGATGAGATTGAAAACTACATTAAAAATACGGGTTATGTAGCTCCGGACGAAATGTTCGTTGGCTATACTCGTAAATATTCAATGGCCGTTTGGACTGGTTACTCGAACCGCCTTACTCCTATCGTTGGTGATGGCTTCTATGTTGCTGCTAAGGTTTACCGTTCGATGATAACTTATCTATCTGAAGATGATCATCCTGGTGACTGGACTATGCCAGAAGGACTCTACAGAGGTGGAGAATTTGTCTTTAAAAATGGTGCTCGTTCTACATGGACTACACCTGCTCCACAGCAAGCCCCAACACCTGAAAGTTCTAGCTCAACATCTGAGAGCTCGACTTCTCAGTCAAGCTCAACTACTCCAAGCACAAATACAAGCACAAATAATAGTACGACTACCAATCCTAACAATAATACGCAACAATCAAATACAACCCCTGGCCAACAAAACCAGAATCCGCAACCAGCACAACCATAACATTTATTACCCAGAGTATTCTGGGTGATTTTTTCATAGCAGTATCGTATTTATATGATTAGCAAAAGCCTGAGAAGAAATCTTCTCAGGCTTTCTGCGTACTATAAACCTCATTGGAAAAGATGAGAAACTGATTTTGTAATCTTGTTAAGAGGTTTTGTTGAATACTAGTCTTTCTTTGTTTTTGCTACAAAGAGAGCGGATAGGGCTAGGCTAACACCTGCTAGGAAGAGGGCCGAATCAGATTGACTCTCACCAGTTGCTGGCAAGATTTGTTCAGCTGTTTCTGGTCTAGCTATTTCTTGCTTATAATCTGGCGTCTTACCTTGATCGGAAGCTAAAGAGCTAAGTTTAAACTCAGGTTTCTCTACAGTTGGAGCGGCTTGATCGCCTACTGTCGATAATGGTCCTGTGTACTCTGGAAGCTCATGTACCAAGGCTTCAGCTGCATTGACACCACCCTTAAACTCAGGCTTCTCTACTGTCGGAGCGGGTTGGTCGCCTACTGTTGCTACTGGGTCCGTGTACTCTGGAAGCTCATGTACCAAGGCTTGAACTGCATTGACACCGCCCTTGAACTCAGGTTTCTCTACAGTTGGAGCGGCTTGGTCTCCGGCTGTTCCAAGTGGGCCTGTGTATTCTGGTACCTCATGCACTGCCGCTTCAACCGCATTCACACCACCTGTGAATTCAGGAACCTCAAGAACGGGTGCTGGCTCTTCACCCTTACTTGATTGAACCGGTTCTTCTGTTAATTCTTGATAGAAGCTCGCCAATTCATAAAACTCGGCCTTGCCACCTTCCCAGGCTAATTTGACGTCTAGAAGAGAGCCACCATTTCGGATAGCGAAGGTTTGGAGACTAGATGTAATGGCACCAAGGTCTGTCCAGCTGTCTTGACCATCCTTGAGTGTTCTAGCAAGAATGCGTGCTTTCGCTCCTTCAGGAAGACTAGAGACAAGACGAAGATGGTTGGCATTAGTTGGCTCAGACAAGTGATACACCAATTCGCCCTTGTCTTTTTCAGACTTGTAGCTGGTCAAGACTTTGCCGTCTACAAGATTATTATAAAGGTTGCCTTGGCTTTCTCCACTACTTCCTTCTACTGTTGGATCATTGTTTGGTTTGACAAATTCACCATCGTTGATGACCAATTCTGTAAAACCTACAAAACGGGCATCATAGTCTGCCGTATAGAGGACACGGAGATAGTTAGCTTTGACTGGTGTCGTCAATTCACCTTCGATGTAGCGATTTCCTGGCATCTTAGAATCATGTGTCCAACCATCTGTCAATGAATCATCGTGTTGGCTATTGGCCACACCATCTCCTACTGTCACGACATCTGTCCAAGTTTTACCATCTTGGCTGACTTGAATCTTACCATCACGAAGATAGTTTTGAGTTCCGTCTTGGATGTAAGCTCTAATCTTCTTGATGGTACGTTCGCTACCAAGTTTCAAGGTTACGTGACCATCTTTATGGGCGTAGTCTGAAAACTCAACGAAGTTGTTGTAAACACCGTCAAATAGTTGATCTAGGTTGTTCAGTTTACGAACATCATTGCTTCCGTATGTTGGGTGAATTCCCATAGTTGTAGATTCTAGTTTGGTCGGTTGCACTTCTTTGGTTGTCACAAGGAAAGAAGTGGCTGTCACAGCTTGTTCCTGATCTGTTTTATTGACCAGACGCACATAACGAACCAAGTGGGTTGCGACAGTTCTGTCTGTCAACTGGCTAGCCGGCGTCCATTCTTGCGCATTTGCAGAGTACTCAAGGCTAAGAGCTGGATTGACTTGGCCTTGGTGCTGGATGCTCTTGATCTGATGGATACGGTCAAGCTTCATACCTAGATAGCTATGAGCAGGGAGTTTGGTTCCAGCTGGAATTTGAAGCTCGTAACTGCCTAAGCTATCCACTACCGGCGTTTCCTTCAATGATTCCACGTTGGTGTCTGTTAACTCACTATTTCCAGAGCGTGTCTCAACAGAGAAGTTCTGGATACGCCACCAGAGGTCGAGAGCCTTGGTATTGCGGACTCGGATGTAACGAGCATTGATCGCTCTGGTCACTTCCTTGGTTTGCTCTCCTGATAGGCGATCCAACTCTTGCCATGCAGTTCCATCTGTAGAGTACTCAAGTACACCTGCAGCAAGCTTATCACCCGTTCCTTGGCGAAGGCGAACTTTAGTGACTGACTTGACTTCACCGAGGTCAAGTTGTGCCCAAGCATCTACTGGAGTGGTATTGCTACCGTCAGCGTTTGCCATCATGGCTTCTGTATTGTCCTTGCCATCAGTGATTTGACGGGCTGAGGTATTTAGTTTGTAAACTAAGTTTGAGCTTAGACTAACTGTCGTTGCTTGTTGGCTACGAGCTTTTTCAACTGGACGGTTAACTGCAATTTCCTGAACTGCAAACCAGGTGTTCTCGCGATTCTCTGTCGCAATCATGCGAACTGCCTTAGCCTTGATATTGAGATTTTCAAACTTAAGAAGGGATTCATTTCCGACATAACTTGGCTCTTTCAAGGTTACCCAATTGTCATTTTCATCTTGATACTGCACTTCTGCCTTACTAAAGGTATCACGTGGATTTGCCTGCGTTCCCATTGCAAAGGTCAAGGTTTGGATTGATACCGGCTTGTTGAATTTCATACCGATATAATCACCTGTCTTGATACTGTTTGGTGATTTAATAATCGCATGGGTTGCCAAGTCGCCATCCGTCACTTCTGCCAAACCACCTTCTACACCTGTTCGATTGGTGATAAAGGTGCTGATGATTTGGTCTGGATGCAAGACTTTTTGAACTTCAGACGCTAGAACTTCTTTCAAGGATAGGATAAATGGACGAATATGTTGAACACCCAATTCAGCTTTTTCCATATGGTCTACATAATGGAAAGTGTGAGTTTGAGACTGTTCGTACAATTTCAAACCTTTATAGTAGCTATCCCAAAGTTTGGCTGCATCGTTTGTAGCCATGGCTTCAGTTCCTGTAAGGAAGGCATCGAGAGCATTCATTTGATCGATTGCATTATCCAACCAATAATGGATTTGGGCGACCATTTTTTTATCGCCTGATGCTTTATAGAGTTCGGCTGCTTCTTTAATCTTGGCAAATTCTGCACGCAAGGCTGTACGTTCGGCAGTCACATCCTTACCTGCTTTGAGCTTGGTCATGAAGTCTGTCAATTTTGGAGCCAATTCAACTGATTCTTCCAGTTTGACGACACGATTATCCATGTTTTGATTGATCATGTGCTTACCAAGTTCGCGGAAGGCTGCTGATACCTTGCTATCTTCAAAATGACCATTTTCTACAAAGTTGAAGGCAATGTCATTGATTTTCTTAGCTTCTTCTTCTGATTTCCACTGTTTCCACGAGTATTGAGCTCCTGAAAAGAGGGCAATCTTAGATGGTTCAGACTGTTGCATTGGGTTCAACATGATACCAGATAGCAAGCTTGGATCTACATTTGGATGAAGGAATTTCTCACCACCACCTAGAATCAAGTGTTGTTTAGAGTTATCTGTTACAGGCCAGTTAATCCAAAGTGAAACTGGGCGATAAGTCTTGCCACCTGCGGATAGATTGTTCTTGAGAGTTGAAAGGAAGCTTTCAGAGACTTCACCCCAAATCTTACCACCCGTCAAGGTCATAGATGTTGAACTTGGGAGATTTTCATTGAGGGATTTCAACTCATCCTCACGTCCATTACCCCAATACTGGCCAGGAACAAAGATCATTTCTTTACGAAGACCGCTGTAAGTTCCCTGCATTTCAGTCAACCACTTGGTCATATCTTGCATCAAGCGGTTGTAGCTATTGTAGCCTCCGACTGGGCTTGGAGCATCATCTGCAAGGATACCAAATTCGCGGACACCCACTTTCATCAACTGGGTAAATTTAGCCTTGATGGTTGCCAAATCTTCTTGGTAATGCGCTTCATTGCCAAAGCGGATGCGGTTGTTCATGAATGGATGGATAGTCCAGACATAGCGAGTTTTACTTTGATTTCCGACACGAGCAAGTTCACGGATTTCAGCTAGTTTTTCTTCTGGATAGAGTTCACGCCATTTCTTGTTGTGGTATGGATCATCTTTTGGTGCAAAGAAGTATTGGTTCAATTTCAAATCGCCGCCGTAACGCATGAGCTCTGCACGATCGGCATTCGACCATGGATTTCCATAGTAACCTTCTATGAAACCACGGTTCTTGAGCTCTGCGTAATCTTCTACTGTCACATTGCGAAGGACTGGCACTTGGCTTTCCTTGAGCATGTGTTTCAAGGTTGTCAAACCATAGAAGACCGCATCTGTATCTTTTCCGACGATGGAAATCGAGTTATCCTTGATGCTCAAGACATAGGCGTCAATCTTGTCAAAGAGACCTGCTGAAACATTGGACAAGTTTTGCTCTGCTTGTGAACCTTGTCCGTGCACTCCAAGATAGATATTGGTTGCACCAGCGATTGCTGCCTTACCAGTTGTATAAGATACTTGATTGTCCTGCAAGACACTCTTCAAGCGATTGCGAGTATAGATATCGAGTTGATCGCCCATGACCAGATTGACTTGCTTGCGAAGGGCTGTAACACCTTCGCCATAGGTTACTTTTTGTGGAGTTGGGAAGACCTTGTACTCTTTCTTGAGATAGTCTGCGCTCTTGCTGGCAGCCACAATGCTGTCTTCGCTAGCTGGTTTACTTGCAGTGAATTGAGCTGCCAATTCAACTGTTCCATCACCAGTTTGGTCTACATTTGGTTTTTCAGGTGTAGTTGGTTTTTCTGGTTGACTTGGTGCAGGCGTTTCTTGCTCTTCTTTCACAGGTTTTAATAGATGAACTTCAGCTGCACTTGCAAAACCACCAACGCCTTCCAATACTTTCAACTCAATCTTATTGGTATCTACCGCCGCAAAGTTGACTGTTTTTTCTTGGGCGTTGTTGTCCCAGTTTCCTTCTGAAACCTTGACCATTTGGCCATCTTTTTGTGCGTAGATTTCGTAGCGCGTCACAACACCATTTCCACCACCTGGGCGTGGGAGATAAGTCAAGCCATTGACTTTTTCTGCTTCTTTCAAGGTCATAGTAAGAGTGTATGGCGCAGTGTCACCAGTCCATTTAGTATGCCAGAAGGTATTTGGATCATTGTCAAAGGCCTTTTCAACAGCGCCTTCAGTCGCGCTTCCTGGAAGTTGCTGACTGCTTGCGGTTGCTGTAATCTTATCATTTGAAATCAAACGAGGATTTACAAATGGTTTGTCTGACAACTCTGCATTATGCAAGATTCCTTTGAAACCACCGATGCTTTCAAGCGGTAGTACCAAGCTATTGTGGGCAAAGCGAGGGTGGGCTGGATTTGCAATACGCTCAATCTTTTCACCATCCACATAGACTTCGGTTGATTGTGGTTTGGTCACGATAGAGATTTGATAACGTTTGTTCTTTTCAAGTTTTTTATTGAATTGAATATGGAACTGTTCAAATTGATAAGCAAGATAACCATCTTTATCAGCTAGATAGATACGATTGTCCCCACTTGTTGAGAAGGTTTGTTCCCCGTCTCCAGTGACAGTTACATCAAACTTCAAGACGTGACTTGGACCAACATCACCAGCCAAGCCTTCGATACTGCTATCTTTCTCAAAAGCCAATCCCTGTTCGCTTGCCTTCACTTTCTTACTTGCATAGTTCTTGACTGTTTCAGAATTGATGGTAAACAAGTCGCTTTGATCAATCTCTTTATCAGGATTTGACTGTGGCGCATAAGGGCTCGTTGGTAGGGTGCGTTCTGCAAAGGTCGCAGCTGCACGGTCAGATCCCCAGGTGCGTTCTGCAGTGGTTTGCATGCTCTTGAAGAAGCGTTTGAAGATATCATAAGAGGTCAAACCTGTCTCATGAAGGTCGATATTATCATTCCAAACTGCGTGACCACCACCAAGGATACTTGGATGAGAAGCTGGTAGAAGTGGACCTCCACCTGTTCTAAAATCATTTGGTGTCCAGCTATTGTACTGACGTTCGTAGTTAGCATAGTCCCCGTAGGCTGCTTGACTATTGCTTCCACTTGGCACACTATAGGTCGGTACATCCGTGATATTGATAATCTTAGCTCCCTGAGCAATGGCTTCATTTGGTCGTTGCCATCCGATGCTCCAGATATCAACTTCTACTCCGTTCCAATCAACAGGGGTGTTCCCTCGTTTCGCACTGAGCGAACCCCAGATACGAGGGGTATAGCCTTTTCCTTTAATGTATTTGATAAGGTCATTGACATAGCGACGATAACTTTCTCTGCTGCCATAGTATTCATCCGTTCCGATATGAACAGTGGATACCCCATGAAGTGGTGCATCTGGACCATCGAGGAGTTTGTCATAAACTGATTTGACAAAAGCTAGCGTTTCATCGTATTTATTATCTAGGTCGAGCATGGCTACGCGTTCTACGTTATGTTTACCTCTGTAATCGCTCAGACTACCTTGATACATGAGATCTGGACGGACTTTGACAAATGATAAAGCATGACCTGGCGTGTCAATTTCTGGAACTAGGTTGATATGCAAGGCCTTAGCAAGTTTAATCAGATTTTGCATTTCTTCCTTGGTATAATGCTCGTCTGATGTCAGTTTTTGTCCATTCTTACCGACAATGTCTGTCTCCACACGGAAACCTGTCTTAGCATGTTCTAGAACATACTTAAGCTCTTCTTCTTGTGTTAGATTCTTACCTGCCAAGTGTTCCTTTAGGAAGATATAGTTATCGTTGAGGTGCAACTGCAAGTCATTCATCTTGTAGTAAGCCATGTTGAGCATGATGTCTACAAGGGTGTCATAAGGGATAAATTTACGACCTGTATCTAGCATAAAGCCACGGTGACTGAAGCTTGGGAAATCACGAATTTCGCCATTTTGGAGGTTACTTTCTCCCATTTGAAGAAGAGTACGAGTGGCGTAGAAGGCTCCTGTGTTTGTGGCAGCTTCGATGGTAATCACATCATTTTGGATAGTGATGCCATACCCTTCTTTACCATAACCCTTGTTTTCAACCTTTTTAAATTCGATTCGTTTTTGAGCTTGCTTGTCACCTGTTGCTAGTTCCAATCCACGGCTGGCAAGGTCTGACTGGTAGAAGGTTGCTGCCTGATCAAATCCTGAATCTCCTGTCGCAAGGACTGTATCTGAAGTGATAGAAGATTGGCCTTCTTTCCCATACCATTGTTGAACAGCTGGTGCTACTTTTGGTTTGACACCTACACCCTCGTCCTGATGTAGACCCTTGATGACTACTTCAAATTCCTTAGTGAAAGTATGGCTGTCTTTGATTTGCTGCACCATAACCTTAACGCGTTGGTCTGTCAAAGGCTTATAGATGTGATTTTGAAGGTCAATCACACCTTGCTTGTTGCTTCCTATAAGGCTAACTTTCCCTGGTAAAGTTGGTAGAACAAGCGACTGTCCGTCTTCTGCTACTGTTAGTTCGGTTACTTGGCGGATATCCGTTACCTTACTATGGTCCGGAACGTTTGAATAAGCTCGAATTTCTTGGATTCCAACATTTCTCCAACCCATTGTGCCAGCTTGGTAATCATTGACCTCCAATTTGAGGTACTTAGCTTGGATACTGTCAGCTAGGTCAACTTTCTCGTCTAAAACAGGTTCTCCGGTTTTGGTATGAGCGAGTTTCCATTGTTTTTCTCCGTTAGCGCCCACGTCTTCTTGACCTGCGTAGTAGAGACTCCAAGATTTGATATTGGGATCATTTTGCCCATTACGAAGACGACGATCCCAGTCTATTTCTACATGCTTGATGAGGGTAGTTTTTGGAAGAGTTAATTCGAAGGTTGGTTTTGGTACATCTCTATCTGTTGCCCAACGAGTATTGTCATCTCCATCAATGGCCTTATCTGCAGTAAAGTTTGTCCCAGTCTCATGGTTGCTCACCTGGGCAGTAGCACCCTCGAGATGGTTGACATCTTCTCTATCTTCGATTGTCTTTTCAGCTGGTTTTTCTGCTGGTGTAGTGGTTTCCGCAGGTTGATTGTCTGCCTTTGGTGTTTCAACCGGTTTGGGCGTTTCTGCTGGCTTGGGACTTGCAGGACTTGTCTCTGGTTTTGCCTCTTCACTTGCTGCAGGATTGGTTCCCTCATCAGTCGCTGGAGTTTCTTCATGACTTGTTTCTGTTGTAGCTTCTGCATCCGCCTTTTCAAGCGCAGCGGCTAAATCATCTGGTAACTTATCCAAGGCTTGAACATGAGTAATACTTCCCTCTGTCTCTGAAGGTGTTGCTGTTTCTGCCGCCTGAACCATATTGGCGCCAAAGATACTAGCACCAATCATAACGGAGGCTGCACCGATTGCAAATTTTCTTATACTATAGTGACAGCGTTTCTCAAAAAAATGTCTATCCATCTTTCTCCTATTCCTTTCATCCGCATACATGGGTAAGCGGTATCATTTCTCCTTTGAAAAAGGAGAGAACCAAGAGGTCCTCTCCGGCTGTTTGTTCCTTTTTGATTCGAGTTGCTTTGAACAGCTGAAATCAAATCCCATTAATCTTCTTTACGTTTTGACGCAAGGACCGCAGCAGATAAAGCGATACTCACACTTGCTAAGAAGAGGGCAGCTTCTGAACCATGTTCTCCTGTAGCAGGAAGTTTCTCTTCTTTATCTTCCAGAGTTTGGGTATCAGATACTGGGCTTGGAGTGAGCGGGTACTCAGGTTTTTCAACTGTTGGAGCTGCTTGATCTCCAGCGGTAGCCAATACACCTGTGTAGGCTGGTTTCTCGTTTACCAAGGCTTGAACCGCATTGACGCCGCCCTTAAACTCTGGGGCTTCATTGACAGCTGCTTCAACTGCATTAACCCCACCCTTGAACTCAGGGACTTCATGTACAGCTGCCTCTGCCGCATTAACTCCTCCCTTGAACTCAGGAACTTCATGTACAGCTGCTTCTGCTGCATTGATGCCACCTTTGTATTCTGGAACCTCATGTACAGCTGCTTCTGCTGCATTAACACCGCCCTTAAACTCTGGGACTTCATTGACAGCTGCTTCTGCTGCATTGACGCCGCCTTTGAACTCAGGTACATCAAGAACTGGTGGTTGTTCTTCCCCCTTGCTACTTGTTGGAGCGTCTGGTTTCGTAGCAGAATCTTTTAATTGGTTGAGATAGTCTGCGAAGTAGGCCACCATTCTTTCCGTCAAGAGATGGTTATCCGTCGCATATTTCATGCTCGCCTGAACGCTAGCCACTTCCTCTTGATTGTCCTTGTCTGTTAATTTCTGCGCCTTAGCCAAAGCTGCTTCATAGCCAGACATGTCAAGCGGTGTTTCTGCTACCTGTGGACGGGTAAAGATGAGTTCCGCTGCAGATTGGTATTTATCGCCACCATCTCCGTAAGTCTTGGTACCTGTAAGGACAATTTTCTTAGCCTTGATTGTCTTGCCAAAGTCAATGTCTTTTGGCTTGTTGTTATCTGGCCAATCTGTCACGGTGAAGGTATGTTCTTTACCAGACTCATCTGTGACAACCAGTTTCACATCACGCAAGTTACCATTCGATCCTGAGCCACGTGGAACATAGCGAAGTCCAGTGATTTCAGTTGGTTCTTTCAAGACCATGGTTGCAGGCTTGCCTACATCTCCACCATTCCAAGATGTATGCCATAGACTAGACACATTGCCATCAAAGACATTCTCAATACCTTCACCTGGTTGAGCTGGCGCATCCAAACTTTCAAAGTCTTCTGCTACCAAGGCTGTCTTCTTTTGAACCAAAGCATTCTTCAGAGCTTCAATCTTGGCAATTTCAGCACGCGCTTCTTCCACGCTAATGTCATCATCTGCCTGACTGAGGTTAAAGACCGCCTCTTTCAAAGCATCCATAGACTCTTTCGTGTAGTTGGTCATGGCAACCGTTGGCAAGTAGTTCTTGAGAGCATTTTCTGTCAACATCTTACCTGTTAGCGTAATTTCCTCGATGTGAAGATTGTCCATCATGAAGTCGTTGTAACCACGGAAGTTGGCATTTCCGCCAGAATCTCCACGAGTATTGCTTGCGTTTCCAGTTGAGTAGATACCTACCCAAGTATCGCCTGTTTCTGCACCTGTCACGAGGAAGGTTGCCTTCTTGGCTTTCTTAGAATCCGTCCAAGTATTTGGCAATTCATGCATTTCCAAGTCGCTAGCTTGAGTACCACGACGACCTGACTGGAATTCTCCCTTACCGACTACAAAGGCATAGGTATTGTCAGAGCCTGCTTCGTATTCAAAGGTTACACGGTAAGTCTTACCAGCTTCAAAACGGAAGTTTTGCGGAATAGTTTGGTAAACCAAGTTACGACGGCTCACTAGTCCATTTGTCTTCAATGACCAATTTCCTTCGATAACATCATCGACTTTCTTACCATTCCAACCACGCTGTGTATATGGATCGTGTTTTTCAGACAAGTGAGTGCGGTTGTCTTCGACACCTTCGACACCGCCCACTACAAATGGGAAGATTCCTTGAGCTACATTTTCAAAGTCTTGTTTGAAGGTTCCTTGACCTGTATCATGCTTGTCTCCGTACATGCTTGAATTGTTTTCAAAGGTACGAATTTCATCAAAGTAAGTTGCTTCATCACCAGCTTCACGACTCAATGTCAAAGTAACATTTGATACGTCCGATCCAGTTGTAAAGAAGGCGTACATATTTTGGAAATAACTTGTATCGTCAACTGTAGCATTTTCACGACGATTGTTATGAGCATAAGCTTTGATATAGTTGAGAGCGAGTGACTTATTGGTATAAGTAGTCACTTCTTTTTCGCCAGTATTCACTGTGATACTTGCCTTAGCATTACTACGGTTATCAACACCGACATAAACCGCATACTTGGTATTTGGTTTCAAGCCAGTCAGTTTCTGAGTAAGGCTGACCTTGCTCTTATTGCCTTGGATACGAAGCATTTCATTTGCGCCTTGTGATTTGACAATTTCTGCCTTAGAAGCATCACCAGAAATGGTCCAGTGTTTCAAGGTACCGCTGTTAAATCCCTGGTCATAGATGTGCATGCCTTCGCTCCATGACATTTCAGGATTGGTTTGTTTTGAACGGTAGAGAACGTATGGTTGATTTGCTAGAAGGTCTAGGGTAATCTTGCCATCTTTTACAGTTAGTTCTTGCTCTTCTGTCTTACCTTGGTCAGTTAGCTTGTAAAGGTAAACCTTGCTATTTGCCCAATCGCTTGGAAGTGTCCAAGTTGTTGCACCAGCTTGCGTATTGAAGTAGTACATTTTTTCCTTATCAGTAGGAAGTTTCTTACCATTTGCATCCCAGTTCCAAGGAGTCAAGTAAGCTGAGCCATCTTGGATGACACGTCCATTGAGCGTTACTGTACGTTCGCGATATTGCGGGCTATTGACATCATTTGACTTACGAGTCACAACAACCTTGTTACCTGCTGCATCGACTAGCTCAACCTTCATTTCTGGAGTCCATTTATAGGTGCTACCATTATCGGTCATGGTAACTGGCGTACCATTTTCCCATTTACTTACAGTGAAGTGTTGGAAGTACTTAGTCATGACGTCATGGGCAAATAAGTTGGTTACATAGCCATTGTAATCACTCCGTCCTTGCCATCCTTCAAAATCTTTCATGCTGTAGCCACCTAGAAGTGGGTAATCTGCTGCACCACCATAACTTCTATAGTCCCCTACCCAAGCATCTTTTTGATGGTTGCGGATAAAGCGCGTGATGGCACTGTTGATACCTTTATTGGTGTAGCCACCATAGGTCAAGTCAGCTGCCCAGTGATGGAAGGTAGAGTCGTACTCACCACCATGGCCCCACTCAATCGCAAAGCGCCAGCCTTGTTTGTTGATTTCTTTTGCAAGAACGTGGGTAGCCCAGGCACCGTTATCACCAGATTGACCATTGCCCCAAACGTCCACATAGATAAAGTCGAGACCTTCACCAAGTTTTTTCTTCAAGTCTTCCCAGCGAGCCAAGCGTCCATGTGCTAGGTCATAAGCAGCATCAATGTTGATACCTTGGTCCAGCCAGTTCCAACCATAGCTGTAGCTACCATCTGGATTCTTACGGAGGATTTTTTCATTGAAGTACTTAGACTCAGGATAAGTTTCAGAAGCGTTAACGTGGATACCTAGATGAGCTCCATATTTCTTCGCTTTCGCAATCAAGGTCTTGAAGTCTTCAACACCACCGATACGTTTACCAATATCAGCATAGTTCAAGTGACCAGAGTCATGACCTTCACTACCATATCCTTTAAGGAGAACACCTTGCCCAAGACCATCTGTGTGGAGATTGATCTTCTTGATACCATCCAAGGTCATGAGGAATGGGTTTTGGGCTTGTGAACCAAAGTTCATCGCGATACGATAAGCTGTGATATCCTTAACCTTTTCCCAACCTTGAGGGTTGTTCATGATGCTACGATAAGCAATGGCACCATCTTGCCAGTCGACTTTGTTGTCAGCATTGGCATCTTCGGTGATAACAACCTTGGCACTTGGAAGTTCCTTCGTGTATTCTGGGAAGACAATGCCCTTATATGCCTTTTCCCATTGCCATTCAGAGCTATGAATTCCGACATAGTTGGCATTTCCGACTGTTTCTTTATAGGCTGTCAAACGAGTCCAATCATACGAACCACCACCGTAGCTGTTTTGAGAGTTGCTCCAAACACCTGCAGCAAGCTTATCTGTAGAAACAAATCCATACATGTAACCCTTAGCCAAATCCTTCATTGGATTGGTTACATCGATATGATCATCTCCGCTGACATGGGTATTGTTTGACATGGTTGCCCCGTCAAACTTAGCCCCAGCTTGATCACTCGAAACAGACACTAAAGCATTGCCAAGGAAACTAATGGAAGAAAGCAGTTTTCTTTCATCATCAATCTTTTGACCTGGAGTGACTTGATTGTGGTTGACAATCTTGGTCACATCAAAGTGCAATTGATTGTCCACAACTTGCAAGCGTACTGTCATTTCCGCATTGATAAGATTAGCATCATCGCGAAGCTTCATCAAGTACTCTGCTGTTGTCTCATTGATTTTTTTGTAGGTAACTTCAGGGGTGACTTCGTGTTTGTTGATAAATACTTTATTGAACTGTTGCACCTGTCCTGGCAAAGTATGACCATTCAAACTATATTCTTTAATACGTGGGAAGGCTTGGTCGATTACTGCCTTGAGGACCTTAGACTGAATCGTATCATAAGTCACCTTGCTATCGTCAACAACTGGACCTGTTTCTTTCTGGGCAGGAGTATCATCTGCTTTCACGCCTTCTTGATTGTCTGTTTTAACGCTGACAACTGTACGCTCATTGCCATAGGAACCAGCTTTTAGGACGATTTTCTTCTCATTTTTGAGAGTTTCATTAACAGCTGCTGGCAAAGTGACCGTATCAAAGAGTTTCTCATCATTATTCGTTGCATTGAGTTGTCCATCTGACTTGAGGGTAATTGATAGGCGGTTAATTGATCCTGTCTCAGGCGCCGCTACACGCCCCCCCTTATACCAGGTGCTATCGGTTGGAGATTTATACTCCCAGAACCAGCCATCTTTGTCATAACCAACAAAAACATTGTTCTTGGTATCTTTAAATTTCAAGAAGACACCAAAGCGTGATTTGCCCTTTTCAGAATCATCTTTGAAGGTTAAATCAACCGTCGCATTTCCATTAGCATCAACTGTCAATCCTTGTTTTTCAAACAAGGCTGGTTTATCGCCATTGTCGTTCTGTGCAGTTGAAGACAATTGATTGTAGCGGACACCTTTTTCTTCACGAACCGTAACTGTTCCCTGTTGTTCTTTATTCGCTACTGTTTGCCATTCAGGGGTTACTGTCTTAGGTGTTTCAGGTTTAGCAGCTGCAGGTTTATCCTCTTTTGGTTTTTCTTCAGCCGGTTTTTCTTTCTCTTCCAAGTCTGCTGGTTTCACACTTGAAATCCCCTGCATGTGGTCTTGGATCCATTTTAGTTGAGCTGGTGAGAAGAGAATGCCTCCGCTCCGTTTTCCAACTACACCATTTTGGTGAACACCGACTAGTTTGCCTTCTGTATCAAAGATACCGCCACCACTAGCGCCTGGTTTCCCTCCTTGGTAACCAATCCCTTGGGCACCTTCTCCGTATGGTTCCGCAAAATCAACTGTAGTATTGACAATCGGATTCAATTTCCCTTCTGGATAACCAAAGACATGGAGTTTATCTCCGATTTTCTTAACTACTGGCTTTTTGGTTACTTCAACAGGAGTATTTTCGAGAACTGTACGCAATCTCACTAGGGCCAAATCATTTTTGAAGCCCTTCAGGTAGCCTTCACGATCCCAATGAATGATATCTTTCTTGCTAAACTTGACATCTGGTAATCCTGGATATGAGATGCTATAGATATCTCCATCCCCTTGGTCATTATCCACAACCTTACGGATATTGCCGTCTTGGCTGTCCTTGATAAAGTTATGAGACACCGTCAAGACAAGGTCTTTAGCAACGACAATACCGCTACCTTCTCCTGATGGCGTCTTAATCTTAACAGTCGCGCCGTAGTTTAATTCCCCATTGGTAGTCTTAGCCACATCTTCTGGGACGAGTTTCCCAGTATCTTGGGCCAACTGATCCTTGTCAACTTCGCGCCCATTGTCTTCAGCTTTCTCCAACTTATCTTCTAATTCTTTTGGCAAATTGCTTGGCTTTTCAGACTTTTCTTTTTCTTGAGCCAACAACTCTTCTTCTGTTTGAGGGCCTTCAGTGGTTTCAGCTGAACCAGGATTCTGAGCGGCAGCTTCCTTGTCGAAATCGTGCCCCTCATCACTAGCCTTCTTATCCAAATCAGCCAATTCACTTGGCAAATTATCTGTTGAACCAACCCTTGCTTGATCAGCCAATACTGGGGCAGTCGCAAAGAAAGTCGCTCCAATCATCACCGAAGCTACCCCAAGCGTAAACTTACGAATACTAAACTTACAGCGTTTTTCAAAAAATTGTTTATCCATAAACTCCTTAATCCTTTCACTTAACAGTAAGCGTTTACATTTCTTTTTTTAAAAATACTCCTTTCTTTGAAAGTACCGTGCTTAACTGTCATAAATAAAAAAATAATTATGCTTTTAATATAACAAATAATATCTAAGAAAGCAATAGGAAAAAGGAAAATTCGCAAAAATTTCTCAAGACACCCCAAATTTAAAAGCTCGCTTTAAAGATATAAAAAGGACTTAGCATCCAAGAGGAATACTAAATCCTTTCTCATATCCTGTAAAATTTATTTCACATGGTTTGCGAGGTCTTCTTGAGCCTTCTTATTAGACTCTTCTTTTTCTTTCAACCAGTTTTCTTGAGCTTTTTGGTACTCTTCTGTTGTTACCGCCTTATCTTGTACATCTAGGTATTTATACAAGAGGGCTTCGCTCATACCCTTGTTACCAGAGTATGCAAACGGAAGTGTAAATGGTACCATCTTAGACAACATTGGACGACCAGTTTGAGAAGTTGTTGGGATGAGCAAGGCACTGTCTGTCAACCAAGCTTGGGCAGCAGCATATTTTTCATAACGTTTTGAAACGTCAGTAGTTTCTTCCCCAGCTTCCACAACCATTTTTTCGTAGTCTTCCAAACCAACTTGCTTGGCAGCAGCGTTGTTTGTTCCTGAGTCAAATCCTAGGTAAGTCTTTGTATTTTCCCCTACAGATGGTTTGATAATATCAAGGTAGGTAGAAGGGTCTGCAAAGTCTGGAGACCAACCCACGTTATCTGAGATATCCCAGTCTTCTCCAGCCGCAGTTTCAGCAAAGTAAGTGATGTTCAAGACATCGTCTTTTTGAAGTTGTTGGATATCGACAACCACATTATCAGATCCTAAGTTTTCTTCAACTGACTGTTTAAAAGATTGGACACGTTGAACTTTTGTTGTATTGGTTTGGTCTACAGGCATATCCAAGTGGATTGGGAATTTCACACCTTCCGCTTGAAGAGCTGTCTTAGCTTTAGCAAACTCTGCTTTGGCCTTATCTGGGTTGTAGAGTCCATCTTGAGCATCATCCAAGTTCACGTTGCTCCACTCGTCACCATAAGTCACCAATTTTTCTTTGACCATTTCGCCAAAGTTCTTTCCATCTGCCTGTACAAATGTAGGAGGAACAAACAAGTTACGAAGCAGTTTAGTTGCCCCGCTTGCACCATTTACTTGAGAAGCATAGGCCGTTCTATCGAAACCAAAAGCAAGAGCTTGACGGAAGTCCTTGTTTAGAAGAGCTTTCTTGGTTGATGTTTTTTCTTCATCGGTTGTCTTAGAAGTGTACTTATAAGACTGACGATCGATATTCGTACCGACTAAATAAGTAGTAGAGTCTTGTTGTGTATAAACGATATTGTCTTTAAATGCCTTTTCAGTCTCTGTGTAGCTAGCGCTTGTTGGGAAGAGACGAGCCATTGTAAAGCTACCGTCTTTGAAAGCTTCAGTTGGTTTGTTGGTATCTTGTCCATCCCAGAATGATAATTTAACCTTATCGATATGGACATTGTCCTTATCCCAGTAGTTAGGATTTTTCGCAAATTCGACAGAAGATTTAGCAACAATTGATTTGAGTAAGAACGGACCATTGTAGAGAATACTGCTTGAATCAGTTCCCTTAGCGAAGTCATCCCCTTTAGAGTTCAAGAACTCTTCATTTACTGGAGCCAAAACTCCCATCGTTGTCTTAGAATTCCAGAAGCTTTCTGGCTTGTTCAATGTGTACTGAACTGTATAATCATCAAGTGCCTTGATTCCTACTTGAGAGAAGTCTGTAATTTCTCCTTTCACATAGGCGTCCAATCCTTTGATTGATTCTTGAACTAAATAAAGACCATCAGATTTTTTATCAGCAGCATATTTAAGTCCTGTTACAAAGTCTTGAGCTTTGACTTCTGCGTATTCCTCACCTTCAGAGGTATACCATTTTGCATCCTTACGAAGCGTATATGTGTAAGTCAAGCCGTCCTTAGATACAGACCAATCCTCAGCCATAGATGGTACAAAGTTACCATAGCGGTCATTTTCGAGCAAGCCATCGATAACGTTGCTCGTAATATTTGCTGTAGCTGCCTTACCAGTTGTCAAATAGTTTAGGTTATCAGGATCCGTTTCATAAATGTATGAGAATGTCTTCTCACCTTTAGCACTTGAACTTGATCCAGAGCACGCAGCCAGAGTACCAGCTGCCAATAATGTCACACCCGCAAGGGCAAGTAATTTTGAACTTTTCATCATTTTCTCCTTTAAAATTTACATCCCATTATAGACCCTTTTCAGAAAGTTGTCAACAGAATTTTCAGAATTTTTGAATGATTTTAGCATTTTCTGAAAAAATTTTTTTGATAGATAGCCATAGTATTAAATTCCAATTTGTATAACTTACGATTTCCAAAATACAAACGGTCAAACCAAAGGTAAAAATCAGATTTTTTATCATTTTTTTGCTATGATTAACATAGAAGAAAAGCTGAGGAGGAGACAATGATATTAATTACAGGTGCGAATGGTCAGCTCGGTACCGAACTGCGTTATTTACTAGATGAACGAAATGTGGACTATGTTGCAGTGGATGTGGCCGAAATGGATATCACTAATGCTGAAATGGTTGAGAAAGTCTTTGCTGAGGTCAAGCCAACTCTAGTCTATCATTGTGCAGCCTACACTGCTGTGGATGCGGCTGAAGACGAGGGGAAAGAACTGGATTTTGCCATAAACGTAACTGGAACGGAAAATGTAGCCAAGGCCTCTGAGAAATACGGAGCTACCCTTGTCTATATCTCGACAGACTATGTCTTTGATGGGAAAAAACCCGTTGGACAAGAATGGGAAGTCGGTGATCTACCTGATCCGCAGACAGAGTACGGGCGTACCAAGCGAATGGGTGAAGAACTCGTTGAAAATCTTACGTCACAACATTATATCATCCGTACTGCTTGGGTCTTTGGAAATTATGGCAAAAACTTTGTCTTTACCATGAAAAATCTTGCCAAAACCCATAAAACTCTCACTGTAGTTAACGACCAACACGGTCGCCCAACTTGGACACGTACCTTGGCTGAGTTCATGACCTACTTGACTGAAAATCAAAAAGAATTTGGCTACTACCACTTATCAAATGACTCCACTGAAGATACCACTTGGTATGACTTTGCTGTCGAAATTCTTAAGGACAGTGATGTTGAAGTAGTACCAGTAGACTCCAGCAAGTTCCCTGCTAAGGCTAAACGTCCCCTCAACTCAACCATGAGTTTAGCCAAAGCGAAGGCAACAGGTTTCGTCATTCCAACATGGCAAGATGCCCTCAAAGAATTTTATAAACAAGAAGTAAGAAAATAAAAGATTACGACATACATAAAAAGCAAGAGACTTTGAGTTCTCTTGCTTTTTTGTATGCATTTATTTAATCACTTGTTGTGTCTTAGCATAGTTAGCTTCGACTGCTTCTTTTTCTGATTTCCACCAGTCTTGGTTATCCGTGTACCACTTGATGGTCTCTTTGAGACCTGCTTCAAAGTTGGTGAACTCTGGCTTCCAGCCTAGCTCATCACGAAGTTTGCTGGCATCAATAGCATAACGCAAGTCGTGGCCAGCACGGTCGGTCACATGATCATAAGCGTCAGCTGGCTGTCCCATTTCCTTGAGAATGAGTTCCAGCACTTCTTTATTGTTCTTCTCGCCATCCGCACCAATCAAGTAAGTTTCGCCAATTTGACCCTTTGTCAAAATTGTCCAAACACCTGAAGAATGGTCATTGGTATGGATCCAGTCACGGACATTCTTACCTTCACCATAGAGTTTTGGCTTGATTCCACTCAAGATATTGGTGATTTGGCGCGGAATGAACTTCTCAATATGCTGGTAAGGACCATAGTTGTTTGAACAGTTAGAAATCGTCGCTTTCACACCAAAAGAGCGCACCCATGCTTTGACAATCAAGTCTGAAGCTGCCTTTGTTGATGAGTAAGGCGAGCTTGGATTGTACTTGGTTTCAGCTGTAAACTTCTCACCTGGACCTTCTCCATGACCTGGCAAATCTTCACGCAGAGGCAGATCCCCATAGACTTCGTCAGTCGACACATGGTGGAAACGAAGATCATATTTACGAGCTGCTTCCAATAGAGTGTAGGTCCCGATGAAGTTAGTGTAGATAAAGGGGCTCGGGTCATTGAGCGAGTTGTCATTATGACTTTCTGCCGCATAGTGAACGATCGCATCCGCTTCAGCTGCCAGCTTGTCTACCAAGACTGCATCAGCAATATCTCCAACAACCAACTCAACGCGGTCGCCTAAAATTTCTTCAATATTAGCACGATTACCTGCATAAGTCAGTTTGTCCAGCACTGTAACATGAACATCTGGAAAGTTATTATAAACATAGTGGACAAAGTTAGAACCGATAAAACCAGCTCCACCTGTCACGATGATATTTTTGTATTCAGTCATATTAAATCTTCCTTTGTTAGATAATATTCTATTGTAAAGAATATTACAAGAATAATTAAATCAGTCTATTTTATTTAAATTTTAATAGTTCTTCAAACTCATGATAGTCTAATTCCTGTTCTTGCATTTTACTAATTAAAATACGATTGTCCTCTGAATCTCTATCTCTAGCGTAAATTTGATTGTTTGCCTTTCTAATTCGGGCATACTCAAAATAATCCCCTTCTTTAAAGTCATTTAAATAAGGTATAATAAATTTATTCATAATTATGTTCGCGTCATCAAATCCAGACCAATAAGGAACATACTTCTCTAGTATTTTTAATATAAATTTATTAAATACTTCAATAATTCCTTTTTCTTTACAAATAAAATTAAAGAGTTTAATTTGGTCGGACGATATTCCGTCTAAATCTTCTATATCATCAGCCATAATCATCTCTATATACTCTGGTATATTCTCCTTTGTATACCAGATATAGAGGTAATGATTGATTTCTTTAAATTTTTTCTCTATTCTTTCCTGAACATCTGGATACAGATAGTTGTAATAATGAGGATAAAAGTTTAAAAATAAGATAAATTTATTGATAGGAATATCTAAATCAATAATATCTTTAATCTTATCTGACTTTAGTTTACCCTCAATAAAATCTTTGAAAAGTTGTTCATCTTGTTCTAAAACTTTGATTATAACGAATAGATTTAAATAATTATTTTCCAGCTCTTCATTATTCTTTTCAAAAGTCAACGCCCAAACATTTTTAAAGAATTTCTTTTTTAGTGGCATACTCATTCGTGAATAAAAACGATTATAAAAGTAATTATATTCATAATTATTATCCTCACTATTCTCATAAAAATTACGAATACTAAAATGCGATTTCTTTTCGTCAAAAGACTCAAAAACTCGTTCAAGTCCACGAGACATGAAATGCGCTGATTTAGTTAATAAAGTTTCATAAATTTCCTTTATAAACCCAAGTGTCAATTCTCTTGTAGGTTGATAAATTTGTTGTTCTATATCAAATGACGGATGAGCGCTCAAATTTCTTTTTAATTTTACTGCTTGAATAGTCGACCACAAATTATCATCAACAATTTCGAAATCCTTAATCTCATGCAATTTATCTAATAAAAAATTTTCCCATGAACTCTTGTCACCTGAGGAATTCATTTTATTACGAACTTCTTCTAATAGTTGCTTTGCATTTGAATCCTCATACTCATCTCGCAGTTCTTCAAGTTTATAGGTTAAATCGTAAAGTACGACAGTATATAGTACTTGGATAGCAGCACGATAATTCTGATTTTCATAACAACTGATTACTTCACAAAAATAACTTCTAATTTCTAAATTTTCAATCTGATTAATATCAAATAACGAATACTTCATACTTTATAAATCCTCTTTTTTCAAAGGTTTTACATCCTTAAGTAATGGATGGTGTTTATCTGCTTCTGAGACCTCTGCTTCTGCAAGATTGTCCCACTCAATTCCCAAGGCTGGGTCTGCATAGTTGACAAAAGCATATTTAGGCTTGAGTTCAAGTGCCCAGTAGTCATTGACCAGATAGCTATAGGAAACTGTATCCGAGAGGACTTGGAAACCATTGGCGACGCCACGTGGCACAAAAATCCCCTTGCTGGCATCAATCACCGTCTGGTAAGTGTTGCCAAAGGTCTCACCTTCACGCAGGTCTACCCAAGATCCTAGCACCTTACCACCATCTGCTACTGAGATATACTTGTCCCAAGGCTCAGCATGGAGTCCTCTAAGAACATTTTTACGAGAAAAGCTGACGTTGTTTTGTAGTTTCCCTTCAGCAAAGAAGCTTTCAGGGAAGCCAAGTGGTAGCATCTTTTCCTTCTGAAAATTTTCCTTAAACCAGCCACGATTGTCACCATGAACCGGAATGTCAAACTCTAACAAACCTGGAATGGCATCAATCTTGTGCACTGCAAGTGTTTTGCCGAAAAAATTATCTGTCATCTAGATTTCTCCAATCAAACGGAGCAAGTATTGCCCGTATTCATTCTTCTTGAGAGGTTGCGCCAACTTCAGCACATCTTCACGGCTGATATAACCCATTCGGTAGGCAATTTCTTCCAGATTAGCAACCTGAACATTTTGCATCCGTTGAACCGTTTCGATATATTGGGAAGCCTCTAATAGACTCTCATGCGTCCCTGTATCTAACCAGGCGAAACCACGCCCCATAACCTCAACAGACAAATCCCCACGTTTCAAATAAGCATTGTTAACATCTGTGATTTCCAACTCGCCACGAGGACTTGGTTTGATACTCTTGGCAATTTCGACAACATCATTATCATAGAAATAAAGACCCGTCACAGCATAGTTGGAGCGAGGATGCTCCGGTTTTTCTTCTATGGAAATGGCATTCATGTCTTCATCAAACTCGACCACACCAAAACGCTCTGGGTCCTTCACTTGATAACCAAAAACAGTCGCACCCTTCTCTTTCTTGGCTGCCTTTTGAAGCATTCTGCTCAAACCAGGTCCATGATAGATATTATCGCCTAAAATCAAGGCAACACTATCGTCACCGATAAATTCTTCACCAATAAGAAAAGCCTGAGCAAGTCCATCTGGACTTGGCTGTTCCGCATAAGAAAGTTTAATCCCAAATTCGGAACCATCCAAGAGCAGATCCTTAAAGCGGGGTAAATCCTGTGGTGTTGAGATAATCAAAATATCCTTAATCCCAGCCAACATCAGGGTTGACAAAGGGTAGTAAATCATGGGTTTATCATAAACCGGCATCAGCTGTTTTGACGCAGCCCGAGTCAAAGGATACAAACGTGTCCCCGAACCACCTGCAAGAATAATACCTTTCATAGTGAAGCAACCTTTCTTCGTTGTTTTTCAATTACTAAATTCTTTCTCCACAACCTCAAGCGCTCGTTCAATCACCACATGCATATCGTAATATTTATAATCTGCTAAGCGCCCACAGAAAATAACCTTATCATTCTTTGAAGCTTCCTCTTGGTACTTAGCAAACATAGCATTATTTTTCTCATCGTTGATCGGATAGTAAGGCTCGTCCCCACGCTTCCAGTCAGCTGGATATTCACGCGTGATAACTGTCTTTGGCTGCGTTCCATATTCAAAATGTTTGTGTTCGATGATACGAGTATAAGGGATCTCACGCTCTGTATAGTTCACCACAGCATTCCCTTGATAATTTTCCTCGTCCAAAATTTCATGCTCAAAGCGAAGGCTACGGTATTCTAACTCTCCGTGTTTGTAGTCAAAATATTGGTCGATCATTCCTGTGAAGACAACTTTTTCAGCTGATGCTTCTAACTCTTCACGGTGAGCAAAGAAATCAACACCAAGCTCAACTTCAACGTCTTTAAGCATATTTTCAATAATGACATTGTAACCACCAATAGGAATCCCTTGGTAACGGTCATTAAAATAGTTATTATCAAATGTTAGACGAACTGGAAGGCGTTTAATGATAAATGGAGGAAGTTCCGTTGCTGAGCGCCCCCACTGCTTTTCAGTATAACCCTTAATCAACTTTTCGTAGATATCTGGACCAATCAACTTGATAGCTTGCTCTTCAAGATTTTTCGGCTCAACATCCTTCATATCAGCTGTCTGCTCAGCAATCTTATCTTTTACTTCCTGTGGAGTTTTTGTGCCCCACATAGCATAGAAGGTATTCATATTGAAAGGAAGATTATAAAGACTTCCCTTATAGTTTGCGACAGGTGAGTTGATATAGTTGTTAAATTCAGCGAATTGATTGATATAGTCCCAAACTTTTTTATTAGAGGTATGAAAGATATGGGCACCATATTTATGAACATTGATACCTTCTACATTCTCACAGTAGATGTTCCCACCGATGTGATCACGTTTATCAATCACTTTTACCTTTTTACCACGCTTGGTTGCCTCATGAGCAAAAATCGCTCCAGATAAACCAGCTCCGACGATTAGATAGTCGTACATATCATTCTCCTTCTTATAATTTGACAATTCGATTGAAATAAGGAAGTTTCATTAATATTCCAACAATAATAAAACTAACACTTAAAGTAAATATAGCAAAAAGTAAATATGATCCTACGAAACTAAAACCAAATAATTTTTCCCATACCTTCATAATATATGTGTGTATTATAAAAACTCCCATAGTTTGATTAGAAAGGGAAACAATACACTCGCTCCGTTTTTCATTCAAAGTAAGCGTGAGTATAGTTAGAAAAATTCCCAAGCTTACAACTTTTACAAATAAAGTATCATAAAAATATTCAGCAAAAAGATTATGATAAGTGGTCTTCGCTATGAAAAATAATATTACCGGTGAAATCAATAACAACAGTACCACAACTGCTTTCATCCATCTCTTAAACCTATTTTTGATAATATCTTTATCAAATTGAGCTATAAAACCACCTAAAAGATAATAGAATAACCATGTCCATAATCTAAAAGTTTGTATAACATATGTTTGAATTGGCATTTGAAGTACAATATTGGCCAACTCAAAAATCAAACCAACAACTAGCAATACAGATAGGATGTATAAATAACTTCTTTTTGAATTAAGGAATTTTTTCAAAACAGGCAAACATATATAAATAATTATGAGTGCACCAAAAAACCAAAACTGGAAGAAATACCCCTTTTGTATCAAAGAACCTACAATTTTTTTAATTGGATTAACTGTAAAATCTCGTTTAAAAAGCCAAATGATTACGGACCATGACGATACTGTTATTAGAATCCATTTTACTTTCTGCAGTATATAGGAATAGGTAATCTCTCTCTTTCCTAACAATAAATAACCATTAACCATAAAAAATAAAGGGATAGAATAGGTTCCTAAGTAGTATAAATATGTCGAAAAATTCAATGAACCTGTCTCTTTAAATCCACCCATCGCTGTATGGAGTAGAACAACCCCAACACATGCAAGTACTTTTAGTAGATCTAAGTTAATATTTCGATATTTGCGCATTCTAATTTTTCCTAATCATTTGTTTTAATTCTTTTACATCTACCACTTTCAGAGATAGAATTGCAAAAAGATAAATGATTCCACCAAGCACTGCAAAGGCTAGAACATTCATAGTTGGTGAAAAATGTATAACTGTTTTTGAACCTAGCAGAATGCCGTACATGATAGCTGATGCTAGAACAATTTTTGTCATAGATCCGATAACAGGAACTTCTTTTAGATATCTGCGAGTAAAGTATAATTGTATCGCCCATACTAACGCCTCTGTCAATACAGAAACAATGGCTGCTCCGATATATCCAAGTTTGGGAAGGAATAGTAAATTCAAACCTACACTGATAATTGCGGGAGCTGTTGTTGATATCATAAATTCCTTATTCTTATTGTGTGGAATCAATATTTGAATCCCCATAATATTAGTCCAACCGATAAAGAACATACGGAAAATCATAATGGCGATTGCATAACGTGCATCCTGAAAATCTTGACCAAGGAAAAACTGAACAAAATCGTCATTGACAATCAGCATGCCAGCAATGATGGGGAAAATGACCAAATTATAAATCAAAAAGGACATTTGGTGCATCTTGTTGACAGCCTTGTGGTCTCCAGAGGACAAAAGACTAGATACACGAGGCAACATGACACTTCCCAGAGACGTCACCAAGGTCAACAAAATATTGACGAGTTTTAATGCCTGGTCGTAAATCCCGACATCTTTTGTAGAAGCCAGTGCTCCAAGCATGGTACGATCTAACGTAACATACAAGGAAATTGCCACTTGCGGAAGGAATAATAATATGACAGGCTTCAAATGATGCCTAGCATATTTTATATCAAAATGCGGTCTGCCGATAAACTCCCTAGCAGGTAACCACAAACTTAATTGCCCCAAAAGTTCAAATATGGTTAGCAAAAAAACATAGAGATATAGGTCATTTGCAGATTTGACAAAGAGGAAGATTGAAATGACTCCAACGAGCTTGACCGTGATATTTCGAACAGTAATCTTTCGAAAATCCTCCAACCCTTGAAAAAGCCAGGAAATGTCTAAACCTTTTGAAACTAAACTCAAGCCTAGAATGTAGGCTACCGGATTTTGCATAAAGGGAAGATTCAGACAAAGAAGAGCATACAAGGACAGAGAAAGAACTGTTGCACCTAATTGCAGAGAGTAGATTCCCCAAAAGTTTTTTTCAATTTCCTTGCGATGTCCTGAAATGACTTTGGTACCATAGTTGGCAACTCCTAGCGTTGCTAGGAGGATAAAATAAGTGATAATGGAGTTGAAATAGCCGTAAGTTCCTAAATCTTCAGAGCTAAATACCCGAGTGACATACGGGGTGGTGATAATCGGTAGAATAATCACCAGCAGCTGGTAGGAAAGATTATAGGCGTAATTTTTTAAAACTTTCATAAGTACAATAACTTGTTTTAGCCTTCCTTTGAATTTGACGAATACTCTTCTTTATTCAATTTTCGCATCCTCATTCACAATAAATAGGCGACTAATAAATAAGATTAATGGAGAATAACGAAGAACTAACATCTGAGGATCAAACATACCATGGATAATCATAATCCCTAAGCAAGCCAGTACGATATCTTTTTGAATGGACACAAAATAACGCATCACTTTTGTCAATGCAAACAACATAAATGCACTGACAATCAAGCCATCAATAACCAATAATTGAACAAAAGAGCTATCAATATAATTGTAATTACTAGTGAAATTTCCAAATATATCAAGAGTTGTAAAGGAAATTGGTTGCCCTAACCAAGATACTCCAAAATTTTGAAAACCATTGACACTGAGACGCAAGCGATTATGCGTAAATTGATCGACTAAGTGAAATAAATTCCCAGATGAATAAAAACAAAAATACAAGATAATCACTAAAGCTAAAATAAAACCGTAGTGCACAAGTGTCTTTGTCCAGAAGTTTCCAATGATAAACTCTTTTTTAAAGATTTTAATACTCAACAAAGCATAGGTTAGTATCAAAATGCTTAAGTAAAACGGACTAGATGTCGAAGTCTGTTGATACATATAAATGGTAGCCAAGAGTAGGCCCAACAATTCAAGGTAAGAAATTCTTTTGCCCCGAAACATCAGATAAGTACACAGGGCAAAAAACAGTCTCTGTGACGCAAAGGATACATAGTTAAATCCTAGACTAAAACGGTAGCCACCATCTGCATTCATAAACATATTGTCAATCATACCTTTTTGACTGGCATAAATTGTCAAACAAAGTACCAGGAATGTCGCTAAAGAAAACGTTCCTAACAATTTCCTAAAATCAATATCTCTAGCTGAAAAAACTAATAATAAAACGTTTATGTCAAGTAAACCATCACGATTTTTTGAAACTATCAACATCGAAAAGAGGAATGCAAGTGCTATTAACAGCGATTTCCAGTGAAACCTAAAGTAATACAAGGTCTTCGGAAGAGTGATAAACTCTTTTATCAAAATCATGATAATAGTAAAATAGAGAAGCATCCTATACAAGAATAGAAAACCATCTAATCGAACAAAATAAGTGGTTGTTACTAGTGAAGTGACAATAACCCACAAAAAAAGAGTAGATAAATAGATTTTTTCTGAAATAGAGCGATTGTTATTCACAAGTACTCACCATACCTTTCGATTGTTGTGTTAAAATGAAGCAAAATAATTTTGACAGAGATATATAGTAATAATATCTATTAGACATGTTATTTCTATAATTTTTGTAAACAGAAATCACCAATCAATGTTTCCTAAACCTCTCATATCCCTTAATTTTATCCATTACCCGATTATATATCAGGCATAACTTATATTGTTTGAATCTCAATAATTTCCTAAACACAACATAACGTTTTCCAATTTGACTATCTAAATCCCTAAATTTGAAAACTTTTTGAAAATGATGTTTCTCAATTACGTCTTTAAGTTGTTCTGAAGCCTCGTTTAAGGTATACGTTCCATTTAACCATAGTGGACCAAAGTAACGGTCAATATAAACTGTCATTGCCTTAAGAACAACCATTCTTTCAATTAAATCTTTAGAGTCACTCTCTGGATATTGTTTCAAAAGTAAACGAATTTCCTTAACAAATTCAAGCTGACCAGTAAGATTTTTTTCATTGTAGTACATCAAACTATGAGTACCATTAACATAATAGAATTCTTTATCATCAAGTAGAACATTGTTAGCTATAGTTAATGCCGAAAAATTAAATAGAATATCCTCAGCAAACGACAGCTTTTCATTAAATCTAATTTGGTTATCTTGAACAAATTGACTTCTGAAAAATTTTCCAGCAATTCCGGGATGTATTGTATACTTACCAATTCCAAAATTAGCTTTAAATATACCAAGTTTATCATTTGGGGACACGGAAGTATAACTGACAACCCCTCCTGTATTTTTCACATCTGTAAATAACAAATCAAAATTTTGTTCTAAGTTCATAAAATATTCAACAAAATCACTTGAGAACAAATCATCACTATCTACAAAAGTTAAAAACTTACCACTCACCTGTTCTAATGCAGTATTTCTAGCAGAACTCACTCCACCGTGAGAATTTTTAAATAAATATAAATTTGGAAATAATCTCTGATAACGTTCAATTATCTCAATCGTATTATCCGAGGAGCCATCATCAACACAAATAACTTCAGTAATATCAGAGTAGTCGCCTATGGATCTAAAAAGACTGTCTAATGTTTCCTCAATGTATAGTGAGGAATTATATGTCGGCATTATAAAACTCAACAGCAATTCAGACATTTTTCTCTCCTTACTAATAATTAGGGTCTACACGTTTCCCCATACGTTGGAAAACCCCATCCCAAAAAGCTTTCCATATAATCGGGAGATTTTGTTTTAAATGACCCCGACGATTTGCTAAGACAATATGGTGAGCAATTAAAATTATAGGACTAAGTTGACGAACTTTCCAATTTTTTCCATAACGCTTATCAAAAATAATGTTATTTCTAATTTTATAGTAATTTCGCCAATTATATGGCTCTTCCTTTTTTACAACAGAAGGATCAACCTTTACAGCAAGTTGTCTATGCAACTGCGCCTTTGTAACAAAAATAATTTCTGAATATTTTTGTAGACGTTGTGCAAAATCTGAATCATCATATTCAATAAAAAAACCACTATCAGGTATACCAACTTTACGAAGTAACGACATTTCAACAACTGGACCTTCGAATGGCATATCAACAACTTTTATAGCATCATCATTAAACGGACCATAAGTTACTGTCTTCCTCATTTCTGTCCAAAACTTATGATAATCATCAAAATCAAAACCGATAATAGCGCGATCATCAAAATTTTCATCCGTACGATTTGGAATACCTACCTGTACATTCTGGGCACCCATTTGTTTCATGATTTCAGCTAAACAATTAGGTTCCGGATAGACATCATCATCCATAATCCAAACATAATCATAATTAAGCTCTGAAATTAATCGAATTCCATTTGCAAAGCCCCCAGCACCTCCTAGGTTTTCGTCATTATGGTAATAGTAAAAGTGCTTTCCATCTTTTTCGGTCGAATAAAGATAATTTTCTTTTATCTTATCACCTTTTGAGTCAACATAACCTAATTTAATAAGAGTTTCTTCAGTATTATCTGTAGCATTATTGTTATAAATTAAAACTCCTGAAATTTCCTGCTGTTGATTTAAAATACCTTCTAAAGCCTTTTGAAGATATTTTGAACGATTGTATGTAACAACTAGAGCACAAACAGTTGGCATAGTCTCACTCCTTTTTTATAATTCAAATACACTTTTCTCAGGTAACAACTTTTCCATTGTCGTAATAAATTCATGCATCACTTTCTCTTCATCATTGATATCAAATCCATCATTGATACACATAATTTGGTATTTGCCAGAATTCAGTAGCTTCCAAAAATCTGGTCCAGCATTATCCAAAGAAAAGAGGCCTCCTAACTTAGGATTTCCGATAGCGTATTGACCACTGGCAATTTGCCAATATTTAAAAAGCCAAACATTGGTATCAGAGGGATTCCTGAAACGACTCGCTGATGTTCTCTCCAAGACTGCTTTTTCCTTTTCCCATACCAAGTTCATCGTTGATTTTAATAGGGGGTAGGGCAGGTGACTCTCCCAGAAACCACAGATAAATTGACTATTTCTGTATAATAGCGACTTAACAATACTTTTTAATCCCTGCTTCGGATCAAAGAATTGGCCATTTTTCAAAATTTCATTTCGACTGAAATAGCTGGTGACAATCTCCATGTCATTTATCTGAAAATTTCCTGTTCCATATCTTTCAGGAATAATCGGTGAAAGTGCCGTATTATATTTGGGCAAACCATCCTCTGAGAAAAAATCTGTTGGTTCAACTGGAGCCGTCAAATACATATCGTCATTGAAAACCACAAAGTGCTCACTTAAACCAGAAATCTTATGAAGATTTGCTTCAATTGCATTAGAAGAAAAAACTGGTAGGTAGTCATTGCATATAATCTCTGTGTGATCTACCAAGACCAATTTTTCACTGTTTATATCTAACCAGCTTGGCTTTTGCTGGTCGGTCACGAGGTAGACCTTATTGACCCAAGGGGCAAACTTTTCAACCCCTCTAAACCAGTATTTAAAGGTTCCCCAATCACGGTAGGCTTTCACAGAATTCATACTGTTTTTAGAAGTATCCACAGCTCCAGAATATTTAGCCTTCTTGGCTTGCCAAATAGGATCTCCACCATCTACCCAAGTAACAACAAAATCTATTTTATTCATAACTAATCTTTTCTATCTATTTTATATAATTCCAAGAAGTTCTTAATATAACTATCCAAAAATAATTCTACCTGCCGTATTATAGATGTCTACCAAATTGCAATTGTTTATCCTTAATGACCAAGTGCAAAACAACTGATATTAATTCATCTAATTAGCATTGTTTCTTACATTCTAACTCTTGAATAATATTCTATAATCTCTATTACGTGATCTTTCAAAGTTTTAAGTTTAACTGTCTCACGCTGGACACTATTCAATTTATCAAGTAGGTCTTGTTTGTCATAAAATATATGATTTTGAGAAACTAAGTCTTTTGAACCCACATTTTCACTAACAAATACATTAACACCATAAGATAACGCCTCCATCGTGATGAAACCAAATGTCTCCTTCCATTTACTAGGTACGATAAGAATATCTATATCAGCGTATATCCTATCGATAGTTTCTTTTGTAAAATAACCATTCTGTTGGATATAGGATGGGCAATCTTCATTTGGAAAATGCCCATATGTTTTAATATCATACTTTTCCAGATCTAAATCATCAACTATATTTAGAAAATCAAAATACCCCTTATATTCCTCATCAGGCCCAATATAAGCTACCACTGTTTTCTCCCGAGAATTAGAAAGAATATTATGCTTAGTTATTGAGCTGTTAGAAATGGAAACTATGCTATTATTTTTAGGGGTTATCTGATTAGCTTCATAAACTTCCTTAGCTAACTGACTATTGAAAAGGTAAGCATCTATCAACCTAAACATTGCTTTATAATATGAACGGAGACCACTGTAGTCAATAGCCTCTGTGACCTCACGAATTACTAAGTTTTTCTTGGATTTTGGATTTTTCCCAAGTATTTTCAGCAATTTCCGAATTGTTGGGTAAAAAGGGACTTGAAAGAGTCGAAGTTTCTTTACACTGAGAGCGTTGGAGGACATAACATTCCATGCTAAATTAGTATTATTACTACTATAATCTACTCCGTTAAAATAGAAATGCGGAACTGGCGCCAAACCATAATAATCATGGCTTGTAAATACAGTTTTAATCCCTAATTCTTTTGCAACTTCAAGAAATTCCTTATGTAAGCCTATAAGCGAGTGAATATGAATCACATCTACCTTGATGCTTTTCAAAAATTTCCTATAAGAAACTTTATCACAGCTCTTCATAAATTTATCTGGTTCTGAAATACCACCAAATAGAGCCAAGGGCAAGCTATTTATTATTTTGTAGCATTGGAATTTTCGATTCTCTGCTTTTTTTATTCTAACTTGCCTAAATATAAAAGAGATTTCTCCTGGATATAATGCAATTACTTCATGTCCATCTATAGCTTGCTGAGTCATCAAATCCTCAGCGTACTTGACAAGACCACCTGTACGTGATGGTTGAAAGCCTAAAGTATAATGCAAAATTTTCATACAATGAACACTTCCTCATAATCCGACACAATCTTTTCCCACGTAAATGCATCTACAATTCGTTGGCTAGACTTTTCGTCTAATTCCGAAATAGCATCTTCATCAAATCGTTCCACTTCTTCGATTACATGCGCTAACTCTTCTTTTTTCCAGTAAATGGCTCCATCCTCACCAACTTCACGGTTAAAACCAACATCCAGTAACAAATTTAGTTTTGTTGAGGCAAGGGCTTCTAGTAAAGAGGGGTTGGTTCCCCCAACCTCATGCCCATGGAAATAGGCAAAAGCATTTTCACGAATGTACTTGAGCAATTCTTGGTCATAGACCGTACCAACAAATTTAACCCTAGGATCTTTGTCAAAACCAGTATCCTGTAACAACTGGTCGTAAAATTTATTCTGCTCCACATTTGTAATAAGTACAAAGTCTTTCTTGGACTTAGACTTGATAAATTCACGAATCATGGTTTCGTAGTTGTTTTCAGGGACGAATCGTCCCACCACTAGATAATAGCCATTTTCGCTAACACCTTTTTCATGATACCAGTTCCGGACCTTGGTATCTTCTGCCTTCAGGCTTGAAGGAGCAGTATCTGTCCCATAGGCAATATAGGTGGTCTTTGGTTGATACTGCTTATAGTCCTCTTGGATATATTGTTCGATATTTTTGCTATCACATACCAATAAATCGGCATGCTTGACCATGAGTTTCTCTGAGAATTTCCAGTACTTACGAACTGGTAAGCTCCATTTTGCTCGTAGCCATTCATGTCCATCTGGATTTACCAGCATCCGGCCACCGATCGCACGAATTTTTTTCTTGAGTCCAGAAATAAAGGGCCCAATGCGACAAGCTAAAATGTAAAAAATGGGAGCCTCGTCCTTGTTTTCCTTAGCCAATTCAATAGCCTTATTGACCGCTGCAATATCGTAAGCAATAGCACGAGCCGGGCCAATATTAGGCACATCAATGTTGAAACAAATGGCGCCATTGTGCTCAAACTGATCATCCGTGATACCAGATTTAGCTGAGTTTTCACGCATACAAGCAACATAGTATTGTATGTTGCTGTCTTTTTGGTATTCGGTTAATTTTTCAACAAAGGTTTCAAATCCTCCATACTTGGCAGGAATCCCCTTTGAACCAATGATATAAACTGACTGTTTCATTTCTCTCCTAACAAGACTGAGGGGCAGAAATTACTTTGCCCCATCTCTCATAAATACTACTTTAACGGTCTTCAATAAAATTTCAATATCTTTCCAGATTGTCCAGTCATCAATATACTCTACGTCAAGTTTGACCACATCATCGAAATTCGTTATTTCACTTCGTCCACTAACTTGCCAGAGACCTGTGATTCCTGGTCGGAAGCTAAGACGACGTTTCTGCTCAGGTGTATATTGTTCATACTCGTCCACTGTTGGTGGTCGTGTACCAACTAAACTCATATCTCCCTTTAGAACATTGTAAAATTGTGGCAACTCGTCCAAGCTAGTCTTCCTTATAAAACGACCAACTTTCGTGATACGTGGGTCATCATCCACCTTAAACATTCCACCTTGCATGGTATTTTGTGCAAGGAGCTCTTGTTTCTTTTTCTCAGCATCCACGCACATAGATCTAAATTTATAAAAAGTGAAATGTCGACCATTTTTTCCGATACGAGTTTGAGAAAAAATAGCGGGTCCACCATCTTTTCGAATCACCGGAACCAAAACAATACTGACCAATCCACAAATAAACAATCCGATAATCGAACCTATGATATCAATGAAGCGTTTAGCAATTACATGGCTTGTCTTATAAAATTTTGTAGAAAACGTAATGACATTCAAGCCTGCCATTCCGCGAATCTTTTTATCGCTACCTAGATAGTTATTGAAAGCATTCAGGTTAACTGTCACGTCAATTCCCATTGTTTCAAAAAGAGAGATGAACTCCCCGATGTCATACTCTTCACTTGGTAAATTGATAAAAACTTCATCAACAACTTCATGGGTAGCAAAGTCTAAGATGTTCTCTGCAGGTACAACGGTTACGGATGCATGCTGAAAATTAGGCTGATCCAAAACACTGACCGCCACCAATTCCCAAAAAATATCTCCCGACTCTATCAGTCTATCTACAACTTTCTCAACTCTGGAAGTAGCTGTTATCAAGAATATCTTTTTACTCCCCTTCAAATTTGGAAAGATACGTCTCTTATAGCGTTTAATGCACAGATTCAACAAATACAACAGAATGGAGTGTATTGTCAAAAAATAAATCATGCCTCGTCTAGAGATACTAAAACGATCTTCTAAAAAGAAGTTTGAAATACTGATGGCTAAAGCAAAGAAAACGATATATTTTGTAGTGCTGATAAACTCAGTCAAATAACCCCTTTTAAAAAAATCACGCTCATAATCACTAATGTTAAAAACAACAAAATGCAGAATGAACAAGATGATAACAGAAGTATTTACAATCTCTGTTTCCTTAACAAAACTAAGTAAATAAGCTAACATAATGACAAGAAAACTCTGGATTACCGCCAAAGTAATCTTCAATCCTTTTTCTTCCATAATATCTTTCCTAAGCTATCTCTTATTTTTTCCCGTAAGAGCCATAAGCTCCATATGATCCATATTTTTCAACCGAGGTATTCAACTTATTTAATACAATCCCCAAGAATGGTTTACTTGTTTGTTCCAATTGTTCTTTGGCTTTTTGGATATCACGGCGATTTGTTTCACCAGCTGCAGTCACCAGAATCGAAGCATCACATTTCTGAGTGATGATAGCCGCATCAATCACAACTCCGATAGGAGCGGTGTCCACAATAATATAATCAAAGTACTTGCGCAAGGTATCAAGCATGGTTGCAAAATTTTCACTTTGCAGCAAAGCTGTTGGGTTTGGTGATACAGAACCCGCTTGAATAACAAACAAGTTTTCAACATTGGTATCACATAGCCCTTGTGATAAATCTGTTGTCCCAGATAAGAATTCTGTTAATCCCGTAATCTTTTCACGCGACTTAAAAACACCTGACATGACAGAATTACGAATATCAGCATCTACTAACAAGGTCTTATAACCTGCACGCGCAAAAGCCCAAGCAATATTAGTAGAAGTAGTTGACTTCCCTTCCCCTGGTTTTACTGATGTAATCGAAATAACTTTTAAGTTATTTCCGCTCAATTGTATATTGGTACGAAGCGCATTGTAATATTCCTCTGCTTTTATTGCCGGATCCAATTTTTTATGTGTGATTTCTAACGTTGGCATTTTTCTCTCCTATTTTAACTTATCCAAATTTGGAACAACTCCTAATAATGCAATTTGCATAACATCCTCAACGTCTTCTGGTCGTTTAACGCGTGTGTCTAGGAGTTCAATGAGGAGAACCGTGACAATCATCACAACCGCTCCAGCGAGAAATCCAATCATGGTATTACGACGAATGTTTGGTGAAGATGGTGATGTTGCTGGACGAGCCTCTTCGAGTGTTGTCACATCCGAAACCCGTGTAACACTGATAATCTTTTGAGCTGCAACCTCTCTCAATGAGTTGGCGATACGACTTGCTTCTTCAGGCGCACGATCTGTAACAGAGATAGATACGATACGTGTATCAGCCGGTACGGTCACTTTGATTTTACTAGCCAAACCTTTTGAAGGAAGATCCAGTTTCAAATCCGTTGTGACCTTCTCCAAAACGTCTTGCGAAAGAATAATTTCACGATAGTCTTTAACCAAGTAAGATCCCGCTTGTAAATCTTGGTTTGTCAATCCAGGCTTATCTCCCTGATTACGATTAACTACATAGATACGTGTCGTACTGGTATATTCAGGTTTTACGATAAAGCTACTGTAGGCAAAGGCTACTACCCCTGTTACGATTGCTACCAATGCAATCAGAACTTTTCGTTTCCAAAGGATTTTAAGTAATTGAAATACATCAATTTCCATCATATTTTGTTCTTTCATTGTTTCTCCTAAATTAGTTGATCCATTATGATTTTTCTTGGGTTCTCTTTAAAGAGTTCCTTGGCCTTGTTTTCACCATATTTTTTGGCAATAATATCATAGGCTTCTTCCATATGAGGAGGTCTACGATCCAAGTTGTGCATATCACTAGCGATTACATGAACGAGGTCACGATCTAAAAAATACTGAGCTCTCTTTTTCATGAATTTATAAGTTTCTCCGAAGAGTTTCGGTTTCAAGACATGAGAACTATTGACTTGAGTATAACATCCCATGTCAATCAGCTCTTGCACGCGCTTTTCATTATTTTCTAAAGCATCATAGCGTTCAATATGGGCAATGACTGGAGTAATACCCAGCATTAGAATATCACTCAATCCCTTATGTATATCTCGATAAGGTGTATTCATGCTAAACTCAATCAAAGCATAGCGACTATCGTTGAGCGTGGGAATTAATTTCTTTTCTAACTTCTCAACGACATCCGGCGTATAGTAGATTTCAGCCCCATAGGCAATGATTAGGTCATCAGCAACTTCCTTGGCCATTTCGCGAACTTTCAAAAAGTTAGTTGCTATCTTCTCTTCTGGTGTCTCAAACATCCCTTTCCGACGATGAGACGTGGAAACAATGGTCCTAACCCCTTGACTATAGGCTTCTCTTAAAAGGTTTTTACTCTCCTCTATCGACTTTGGACCATCATCCACATCAAAAACGATGTGTGAATGGATGTCTATCATGCTACTTGCCCTCCATCACATCTTTGATAGCTGCCTTGGCTGCAGCCAAGCTACTTTCATCAATTTCCATCATATAGAGGTTGCTATCTGGCATAGCGTAGGATGGAAGATCCGTTCTACCAGTTCCTTTTAAGTCTTGGGAATTGACCTTATACTGACCGCCACTATCCAACTGTGTATTAACCAAGTCCATCATGGTTTCCAAAGGCATATTGGTTTGAAGAGAATCTTGCAATCCTTGAATAATATTGTCATAATTCTTTAAAGCATCTGTTGATGTTAACTTCTGAATGATGGCAACAATGACTTTTTGCTGGTTCCGACCGCGGTCGCGGTCTCCATCTGCTAGAGAGTAGCGTTCGCGGACAAAACCAAGGGCTTTTTCAGAGTCTAGATGGACATTCCCAACAGGAAAATGGTACTGCCCATGCAAAGAAGTGAAATCTTGGTCATTATAAACATCCACACCACCTAGAAGGTCAATCAATTTCAAGAAAGAGGTAAAATTCAAACGAACATAGTAGTTAATATCAACTCCATATAGGTTTTCCAAGGTATGAATCGATGAGTCCACCCCATAAATCCCCGCGTGAGTCAATTTATCCTTTTGATTATTTCCTCCGTCCGCGATCGGAACATAAGAATCTCGAGGTGTTGTGGTGAGAAGGATTTTCTTAGTATCTCGATTTACAGTCATCAAGATGTTGACGTCTGAACGTGAAACTGAACTGATGGGTCCGTAAGTATCAATACCACTGATATAAATATTAAAGGATTGATTTTTAGATACCTTTGGTGCCGCAACATCCTTGGTTAGTTTTTTCGTATAGATTTTCTTAATCTTCGAAGCATAATCTGGATACTCTGCTTCAATGATGTTTTCAAAGACACTGTTCAAGACAATCGCTTTCGCATCACCTGAAATCAAGCTCTTATAGGCTGCTAAGTAAGATACACTTTGTTCAACCGCCAAGTCTTTGCTCTGAGTCGTCTTAATATCCGCTATCAATTTTTGGATATTGTCATTATCCGTTTCAGTCGGACCTGTCACACTATCCAACTGGGTAACGTTGTTGATTTCACTATCTTTTAAAACCACAACACTCATCGAATACTCTGAGTAATTTGATGTCGCATTGATGTGATTGGTCAAACCCACAAATTGGTGCAAAGCAAATAGCGAAACCGAACTAGTCAACACCGCAAGTACCAAAAAGAAAATCGTGAACTTTTCGGCTTTCTTATATACTATCAAAAGTAGAGCTGCGATAGCAGATAGTAAAACTACAACTGTAGCTAAGATATTGAGATGCCTAAAGGCTAGGATATTATGTCTAAAAATTAAGAACAACAAAGAGCCACTCAATAATAAATAAATGGCTAATAAAGCTATATTAATACTTCGCTTCACATTTCCTGAACGATTTCTCTTTGAACGTCTACTCATGGTAATCCCCTATACACGTTAATAATTATAATTATTATATCACAATCATGAAAGAAATTCCATCCATTCCTGCTATTATCAGCGTTTTCATTCATTTTTTCTTAGCTATATTTTGAATTTATGACTTCCATTAACGGAATCCTTGATAAAACAAAAACAAGGCCCCTTATTATGAGGCCCCATTTCTGTTTTTATTTGATATGATTTTCAAACTCTTTTTGGCTCTTTTCAATAGCCTTTTTACTTTCTGCTTCCCACTTAGCCTTGGCTTCATCAAATTGTTTCTTGGTAACAGGGTCTTTTTGCAATCTCATGTACTTGTAATTATTTCCGTCACCCTTGATACCTACTAGGGAGTAGGCACGTGTAAACGGAGTTACTTTAGTTACAGAGGCTGTACCACCATTTGACATAGCAGACATGACTAGAGAATTGTCAATCATCCAAGCTTGAGCTTCAGCGTATTTTTCATAACGCTTAGCGACATCTTTGTTCTCGGCATCTGCTTCTTTCAGTAGTTGTGTATAGGTATCTAACCCTAGACTCTTAATGAGTTCTTGGTCTTCCTTGGCATCAAGGCCAAAAATCTTGAGATAGAAGCCGGTTTCAGCATTGAAGGGGTCTAGATAAGTTGATGGATCCTGGTAATCACCAACCCAACCATCAAAGTTTAGGTCGTAGTCACGAGCTGCTGGATTTGGTGCTAGGAAGGCAACATTTCCAAAGTCATCTGTAGAAAGCTGTTGAACATCAATGACGATATTGTCAGAACCTAGTACTGTTTCAAGGGTTTGTTTAACCGAGTTCATACCAGAAACCGCATTTTTATTCGTCTGATCAACAGTAACATCCAAATGAATTGGGAAAGTCACGCCTTGGGCTTCCAATTCCTTTTTAGCTTCTGCAAATTTTGCTTGGGCCTTTTCCTTGTTAAAGTAGGCATCTTGAGCGTCTGCCAAATTGATGCCTGACCACTCAGTCCCGTAGTTCACAAGCTTAGAAGCTGTTACTTCTCCAAAGGTCTTATCTCCCACCTGGACAAATGTTGGTGGAACTAGAGTATTACGAAGGGTCTTGCTTGCTGCTTCTTCACCATTAGATTGAGCAGAGTAGGCTGTTCGAACAATACCAAAGTTGATAGCCTGACGGAAGTTTTTATTTAAAATAGCTGTTTGAGTTGATTTCTTTTGTTCGTCCGTTGTTTTAGCAGTATGATTATAGGTCTTACGGTTGACGTTAAAGTTAAAGTACCAAGATGTCTTGTCTTGTAAGCTATAAACGATATTGTCTTGGTATTTTTCTTTTGTCTTAGTATAGTTCGAACTATTTGGATAGACTCCCGCAAGTGAGTAGGCACCACTTTCAAAGTTTCGAATCGTCATCTCCTGATCTGACCCATCAAAGTAGGCTAACTTAACTTTTTCAATGGTCACTTTATCATGGTCATAATAGTGTGGATTCTTCACATACTCGATCGAAGATTTTGATGTGAAATCTTTTAACAAATATGGACCATTATAAAGGATGCTGTCTGGCGTCAAGGTACCGAAATCTTTATCCTTTGATTTCAAGAACTCTTCGTTGACTGGAAAAAGGATACTATTGGTTGTCTTTGAATTCCAATACGGTTCTGGTCGAGTCAAAGTGTACTCGACTGTGTAATCATCCAAGGCTTTGACACCAACAGTCGAAAAGTCATTGGTCACACCCGTCACATAGTCATTCAATCCCTTGATTGAATTTTGGATCAGATCCATGGCTTGCCCCTTGTTGTCAGCGGCATATTTGATCCCAGTGACAAAATCCTGAGCCTTGACTGAAGCATATTCCTCACCATCAGCCGTGTACCACTTGGCATCCTTTCTAAGCTTGTAGGTATAGGTCAAACCATCTGCTGAAACAGACCAATCCTCAGCTAGAGCTGGCGTTAGGTTGCCATAGCTATCATTTTCTAGCAAACCATCTACGAGATTGGTAATAACGGCAGTATTATCTGCATAATAATCTAGAAGATAGTTAAAAGTTGTTGGATTCGCACTAAATGTTGATGAATAAGTGCTAGTATTTGTGTTGAACTGTCCACACGCCGAAAGCAAAATCCCTGTCGCTAAGACAAGACCTGTCTCGATTAGTCTTTTTTTCATTTTGATCATCATTCACTCCTTTATGTCACCTTTTATAACATAACCATATTTTATCAAATTTATTCAAAAATGTAAAGTTACTGCTTTTATGACAACTGGTGTCTCAAAACAAAAAAAGGAAGCACAGTTTCCTGCAACTTCCCTTTTCTGTTTATAGATTACTTGACATGTTTTTCAAGTTCTTTTTGGTATTTGGCATTTGTTTCGATTTTTTCTTGTTGCCATTTCTTGAAGGCTTCTTCGTATTCTTTTGCAGTCACAACATCATTTTGCAACTCCAATCCTTTGAACACAAATGGGTCTCCCTTGATTCCGACTTGAGAGTAGGCTTTGGTGAATGGTACAGTACGGCTAACAGTTGGAGAACCACCTGAAGAAGCAACTGGGATTAAGAGTGAGCTATCAGACACCCAAGCTTGAGCTTTAGCATATTTCTCATAACGCTTATTGAGGTCGCTTGTTTCAGATGCAGCATCATCCAAGAGTTTCTTGTATTCATCCAGACCAACTTGAGCCATCACTTCTGGATCTTTTCCGCGAGTGATCCCCAAGTGTTTAAGGGCTGAACCCTTCTTGGCATCAAGGATGTTGAGGTAGGTAGCTGGGTCTTGATAGTCTGGTCCCCAACCAGTTCCGTTCAAGTCATAATCTTTTTGGGATGGCACCTTGGCTTGAGACGTGATGCTCATTTTTTCATTATCGGTCATTTGAAGGACATCGACAATGACATTTTCAGTACCAAGTGATGATTCGATTGACTGCTTGAGTGAATTGGTTTGCTGAACGGCGATTACATCTGTTTGTTCAACTGGGATATCCAAATGGATTGGGAAAGTAACACCCTTGGCCTGCAATTCTTCCTTAGCTTTAGCAAAGGCTGCCTTAGCTTTTGCAGGACTGTAAATCGTATCCTTGCCATCTGTAAGGGCTACATCTTTCCACTGGTCTCCATACGAAACGAGCTCCGCCTGTGCCAATTCTCCAAAAGTTTTTTCACCTACTTGAACGTAGTCATGAGGCACTAGACTGTTACGGATAATTTTGTCCGCACCTTCTTCACCATTCAACTGAGCAGTGTAAGAATGACGGTCAAGGGCAAAGTTCAGCGCCTGACGGAAGTTCTTATTAAGAAGAGCTTCTTTTGTTGATGTTTTTTGAGCTTCGTCTGTTTTAGCTGTTTTATTGTAAGACTGGCGATTTACGTTAACAGTGAGGTAGTAGCTTGTTGCTTCTTGTGGACTGTAGACAATCTTATCGCCGTATTCTTTTTTAGTTGACTCAAAATTTGAGCTTGTTGGGAAGAGACGAGCTGTTGTATAAGCACCCTGCGTAAAACTACGAATCAAAGATTCTTGGTCTGATCCATCGTAGAAAGTTAGTTTAATGTTGTCAATCTTAACATTGTCCTTATCCCAGTAGTTCGGATTCTTTTCATATTCGATGACTGATTTTGAAGTCAATGATTTCAAGAAATAAGGACCGTTATAAAGAATACTTGATGGTGTTGGCGCACCGTAGTCGCTCCCTTTAGAATTCAAAAACTCTTCATTTACTGGAAGCATGGTCGCAGTTGTGACTTTAGAGTTCCAGAAACTTTCTGGCTTGTTGAGCGTATATTCTACTGTGTAATCGTCAACAGCCTTGACTCCTACTGTAGAAAAGTCATTGCTTTCTCCACTGATGTAGGCAGCCAATCCTTTGATAGAATCTTGAATCAAAGTAAGACCATCTGATTTTCCATCAGCTGCGTGTTTTAGACCAGTAACAAAATCCTGAGCCTTGACTTCAGCATACTCTTCTCCCTCAGAAGTATACCATTTTACACCCTTACGAAGTTTGTAGGTGTAAGTCAAACCATCTTTAGAAACGGACCAGTCTTCTGCAAGTGATGGAATTAAGTTTCCATACTTATCATTTTCCAAAAGGCCATCGACAACGTTCGCTATAACGTCAGAAGTTGAACTCTTGCTCGTCACACTGTAGTCCAAAGATGATGGATCCATAGCATAGACATAAGAGAATGTCTTGGGTGCATCAGCCTTCTTTTCACTTTGCCCACAAGCAGTCAAAAGAAGGGCTGTGCTCAGGACGGCACCTGCTCCTAAGAGCCACTTTTTCGATCTCATAAGTAATCTCCTTAAAGATAGTGTTTTCACCATTATACCCTATTTTCTCATAAAAGCAAGGACTTTCGCCAGATTTTTTAGAAAATTCTAACAAATATTTTTTAAAGACTTTTCTACATATTTTTTAGTAAAAGAACCTCAAGCATCAAAGGCTTGAGGTTCACTTATTTTAATCAGTCATTTCAACACAGAAAGCATCCCATGGTGCCAAGGTCTGTTTCTCAACTGCTTTTTTAGCAGTAGTGTTTTCAATCAAGACAGATTTAACTTTTCCTTCTACTGAAAAGTTTTGTTTTTCATTGGACAAGTTAGCCACAACTAAGAAACGACGGTCACCGTCCTTACGGATATAAGCAAAGATCTTGTCAGCTGTATCAAGCAATTCAAAGTCAGCTCGAATCAGCCAGCTGTTCTCCTTACGGATTTGAACCAACTTCTGATAGGTATAGAAAATAGAATCTGGATTTGCCAGTGCTTCTTGAACGTTGATTTCTTCGTAGTTTGGATTAACTGCCAACCAAGGTTGACCTGTTGAGAAACCAGCATTTTTGCTTTCATCCCATTGCATCGGGGTACGGGCATTATCACGACCGATGACACGGATGCTGTCCATGATTTCCTCTATAGAAACGCCTTTCTCAAGAGCTTCACGCGCATAGTTGAGGGATTCAATATCTTCTACTTGGTCCAGTGTTTCAAATGGATAGTTGGTCATCCCAATCTCCTCACCTTGGTAGATATAAGGAGTCCCTCTCATAAGATGAAGTAGGATTGCAAAGGCTTTGGCAGATTTCTCACGGTATTCTTGGTCATTTCCCCAGATAGAGACGATACGAGGAAGGTCATGGTTGTTCCAGAAGAGGGAATTCCAGCCGTCTTCAACTCCTAACTCTGTCTGCCATTTGTTGAAGATTTCTTTTAACTTACTGATATTCAGCTCTTTTTGATAGTGCCATTTAGGTTGCCCTTCCTGATATTGAAGACAAATGTGCTCAAACTGGAAGACCATAGACAATTCTTGTCCCTTGGGATCAGAGTACAGTTTAGCAATCTCTGGCGTTGCTCCCCAGGTCTCTCCTACTGTCAAGAGATTCTTATCTCCAAAGGTTGCTTGGTTCATCTCCTTGAGATAGGGATGGAGCATGGGACCATTATTGACTACTTTCTCATCAGGAATCTTGCCAATCATGTCAATGACATCCATACGGAAACCACCGATGCCCTTATCAATCCAGAAGTTCATCATCTCATAGATTTTCTGGCGAAGTTTTTCATTCTCCCAGTTGAGATCAGGCTGTTTCTTGCTGAAAAAGTGGAGATAGTACTGACCCGATTTTTCATCGTATTCCCAGGCAGACCCACTAAAGATAGACTCCAAATCATTGGGCTCATCCCGCCAGATATAGTAGTCTCGCTCGGGGCTGCCAGGATTTTCACAGGCCTCGACAAACCAAGCATGCTCATCCGAGGTATGATTGACCACCAAGTCCATGATAATTCGAATATCCCGCTTCTTAGCTTCTGCGATGAGTTGGTTCATGTTCTCCATAGTCCCGAAAATAGCTGCAATCGCTTGATAATCAGCAATATCATAGCCATTATCATCCATAGGACTGTCATAAACGGGAGAAAGCCAAATCGCTGTGATTCCTAACTTGGCTAGATAGTCCAACTTACTAGTAATTCCTGGCAAATCGCCAATTCCATCTCCGTTACTGTCCATGAAACTCTTTGGATAGACTTGATAGACTACGGCATTGTGCCACCATTTTTCTTGCATCTGTTTACCTCATTATTTTAATAATCTATAGTCTATGATAGCGCTTTTTAAAATTTTGTGCAAGCGTTTGCTTAATCTTTTTAATTTCTTTTTTAGCTCCGTAGTTTCCTAACTTCCAATTTTTTATTATAATAGAGGTCAGAGGTAAAAAAATGAAAAAACAAGCTTTTAGTTCTGAACAATATCTGAATCTACAGCGCGACCACATTTTGGAGCGCATTAACCAATTTGATGGCAAGCTCTATTTGGAGTTTGGTGGCAAAATGTTAGAAGATTTCCACGCTGCTCGTGTACTTCCTGGTTATGAGCCTGACAATAAAATCAAGCTCTTGCAAGAATTGAAAGAGCAGGTTGAGGTTGTGATTGCCATTAATGCTAACAACATCGAACATTCCAAAGCACGTGGCGACCTAGGCATTTCTTATGACCAAGAAGTTCTTCGTTTGATTGATAAATTCAATGAATTGGGGATTTTTGTCGGCTCCGTTGTTATCACACAATACGCTGGTCAACCCGCTGCAGATGCTTTCCGCAACCAGCTTGAGAAAAACGGGATTGATTCTTACCTTCATTATCCAATCAAAGGATATCCGACGGATATGGACCACATTATTTCTCCTGAAGGTATGGGGAAAAATGACTACATCAAAACTAGTCGCAACTTGATTGTCGTAACCGCTCCTGGACCTGGTTCTGGAAAATTGGCAACTTGTATGTCAAACATGTACCATGACCAAATCAATGGTATCAAGTCTGGCTACGCTAAATTTGAAACCTTCCCAGTCTGGAATCTGCCCCTTCATCACCCTGTCAACTTGGCCTACGAGGCTGCTACAGCAGACCTAGATGATGTCAACATGATTGACCCTTTCCATCTCCAAACCTACGGAGAAACCACTGTCAATTACAACCGTGATATCGAAATCTTCCCAGTGCTCAAACGTATGCTGGAACGCATTCTCGGTGAATCTCCATACGCTTCACCAACAGACATGGGTGTCAACATGGTTGGTTTCGCTATTACAGATGATGAAGCTGCTATCGAAGCCTCTAAACAAGAAATCATCCGCCGTTACTATCAAACAGTTCTTGACTTCAAGGCTGAAAAAGTCGGGGAATCTGCTGTCAAGAAAATCGAGTTGCTCATGAACGACCTCGGTATCACACCTGCAGACCGTAAGGTTGCTGTCGCAGCACGCCAAAAGGCAGAAGAAACCGGTGGGCCTGCCCTTGCTCTCGAATTGCCATCTGGTGACATTGTCACTGGTAAAAACTCAGAACTCTTTGGCCCTACAGCTGCCGCCTTGATCAACGCCATTAAGAAATCAGCTGATATCGCTAAAGAAGTAAAACTAATCGAGCCTGAAGTCGTCAAACCAATCCAAGGCCTTAAAATCAACCATCTCGGTAGTCGCAATCCACGCCTGCATTCAAATGAAATCCTGATTGCCCTTGCAATCACAGCTATGGAAAATCCTGATGCTGCGCGTGCCATGGAAGAACTTGGTAACCTCAAAGGTAGCGAAGCACACTCTACCATCATCTTGACCGATGAAGACAAGAATGTCCTTCGCAAACTAGGCATCAACGTAACCTTTGACCCATACTACCAATACGACCGCTTGTATCGGAAGTAAATAAACAAGGCTGGACAAAAACTCAATTTGAGAGAAAAATCCAGTAAATCTTTACATAATAAAAAAATCAAACGCATAATATCAAGTCTTTTGGACACTTGGTATTATGCGTTTTTATGATTTTCCATTCTCATTTATTTCAATGAAATTGTCAACTCAACACAAGCTCCTCCTTGGGCTGGATTGAGCAGGGTCAGACGACCACCGTGCAAGAGAGCTACCTGCTTAGAAAAGGCTAAGCCGATACCATGATGGGGATTAGTTGAATTGCGACTTTGGTCACTCTGGTAAAAGAGCCGTTCCGCTCCCAGCAGCATCTCCTCTGAAAATGAAGGGCCGTTGTTCCAGATAGCAAAAACCAACTGGTCCTGCTGCACTGATACCGTTAGCTTGACTTCCTTTTGATCCTGGTCTGCATGTTCAAGCGCATTCAGTAAAATATTGAGCAAAGCCCGTTTAAGATAGTCCAAATGAATCGACAAAATCAGACTAAGATCACAATCTTCTTGGAGATAAAAACGATAGCTTTCCTGTTTACTGAACAGTGCCCAGTCGTCCTGGAGATAAGCCAAAAAGTCCCCTAAGGAAAGCTGACTGAACTGATTAGAATCAATCTGAAAAGTCTTAGCGTAATCAATCAAAGAGCCACAATACTCTTCCATCTTGTGACAAGCCTGCAAAATCTCAGCAGCATAGTCTGCCTGTGGCTGGCCCAACTGCGCCAACTCCAAGAGCTCAGCATTTCCCTTAATCACAGTTAGGGGCGTCTTCAAATCGTGCGATGTCGCTGATAGCTGTAAAATCAACTCCTGATTATGCTGCTGCTCTTTTTCTAGAAGACGAGCATTTTCTTGGTGGCTGCTCCGTAAATCGCTATAGACTTCTAGCATTTCCTCAATCCGAAAAAGCTGGCTTTGATTTTCTTCTAAAAACTTCTCGCTCGTTAGCATTTTTATTTCCCTGTCGATTTTTCGGAGCAATTTCAAAATATGATAAAAAGTAATCAGCAGCAAGCTCCCTGCCCAGAAGAACAAGGCGAAAAGAACGTGATCACTTCCTTGCGTAAATTCATAACCTATAAGCACAAAAATCAAAACATGGAAAAAGACGATTTTCAAGCTAGTTGTCCAGACTAGGCTTTTGAAATTTCGGGTTCTAATTGCCATCTATAGCCTACTCCTCTAACTGTTGCGATTGCTTGCAGCCCTTCTTGTTTGCATTTTTGGCGAATCTGATATACGTATTCTGAGATAGAGCGAAGCTGTGTTTCTGAGCTTTCTGGGTAAAGCAAGGTATGCAGGCGTTCAGCTGAAAAGGTCTGCTTGGGATTACTAGCTAGTAAATGTAGCAACTTAAACTCTCGCTCTGAAAATTTCAAGACTTTACCAAAACAGGCAACTTCATAGCGCTCTGGATAAAATTGACAAGAAGCAATTTCAGAGTATCGCTCCTCACGTCTTTCCTCCCGCCGAAGATGAGCTCTGACACGCGCCAGCAATTCTTTGGTCCCAAAAGGCTTGACAATATAGTCATCTGCTCCGCGAAAGAGCCCTTCCACCTTGTCCGCCTCCAACTCCTTAGCCGTCAGAAAGATGATTGGACACGAAAGATGAGGACGAATATAGGAACACAGCTCAAAACCATTAACAGGCTCCATCATCACATCCAGCAGAATCAAGTCATATCCGACAAAATACGTCAGCTCTAGGTCTTCTATCCGATCAAGCGTCGTCACATCATAAGCATCTAGCTCTAGGACGTTTTTCACCAGCTTCAAAATGCTCTGGTCGTCATCAACCACCAAAATACGATACTGTCTCATGAGTTCCATTATAGCATACCTCTAGCGAACATCTCGTTTCAAGGTTAAAAATATAGCAGAGCTCCAAACCAAAGTTAACCATAACAGCTGTATTCCCAGCCCTGAGAGATCTATTGAATGCTGAAGCCCTTCATACTCAAAAAGATTTAGCGTAGCCAGATCGGGCAGGTACTTTGCCTCCTTGATGAACGTTGCCAATAAACGGCTGAGACCAATCAAGAGAGGAAAGAGCACCGACACCGGCACAACCCAAGATTGAAAGAGCAAAGCGAGGCCAGCAGTTAAAAAAGCCAGAAAAATATTGCTGAGAAGACCAAAAGAGCTGTAATAGAGGAATTTCCCCAGTAAGGACCAGCTAAAGCTTAGGTCAAAACGAGCCAGCATAACAAAGAAACAGCTGCCTACCATGACACTGTAGAGAGCCAAGAGCAGTAAGACCAGAAAAAGGATTTTCCCAGCCAACCAAGCCTTTCTATTTGATACAGTTAGAAAATTCGTTCGCATCCCAGACTTGACAAACTCCTGGGCAAAATAGAGAGAAGTGAAGATAACGACAACAGGCTGTGCCAGATAGAGAGCATGTAAAGCCTCACTCAGAGCCTTTGTCTGGCCAACTGCTGTCTGACTATAGTCAAGATTCATCAGAAAAAAAGGAACGACTACCAGAGCCACCAAGGCGGCACCAAGAACGAGATAGTAAGAACGAAACTTAATCCATTCACTTCTAAGCAGAGCTTTTATCATCAGTATCGCCCTCCTAAATCCGTCTTCAAAAAGCGCAGAGAAGCCATGCCGCCGATGACTAGCAACCATGCACCAAGTATCAACAGCCCTTGCAAGGGATTGTTAGCATATTGGGAAGTTGGCGTTGCAGCAAACAACTCTCCTGCTGGCTGTGGCAAATAAGTCCCCCAACTCGTGTGAGCAGCTAGGTAGTTTCCTAAATTATAGATTTGGGGTACGAGAAAAAGCAGAGGAACTAGCATGGTCCGAGCCAATAAACCTAACAAAAATGAAAGGATTCCTAATAAGGTTAGAGATAAGGTTTTCCACAAAATCAAACTCCAAGCTGCCTGATTGAGCAAAATCGGATCAAGCCCTTCCTTTCCTAAAGCCAGATGCATGACCATATAACTAAAGTAGATTGATAAAAAGCTAGTGGCAAGAGAAAAGCAAGCAAAGGTCATGAGTTTCCCCACAAGCAACTTCAGGCGGTTATTACAGGTCAAGAGACTGGTTCTCAAGCTATGAGACTGAAATTCCATAGCTCCCAAAATTCCAGCTAAAATGACCAAAACCATGACCGCCATAGAAGCCCCGTTGAGACCTAGATATTCCAGCGGATCAATGGCGTTTATCAGATTAGGAACCGTCTCAGGTGTAGCATCCAAGCCGATAGACAAATACTGTCTACCCTCCAGCCAAGATACGACAGGCACCAATAGTAGCATGAAGGCCACACTCACTTTGAAAGCCTTGATTGATCGGATTTTCAACCATTCTGAATGCAATAAAGACATCGTTTCTTTCATCTTAAACCTCCTCTGTCAAATCAAAGAAGAGATCTTCTAGACTTTCTGAATCTTGCAGCACCTCTTCCAATCGTCCTTGCTCAATAATTCGCCCATGATGAATCAAGACTACATCATCTGTCACCATTTGCACCTCTGATAGGATATGGGAAGATAGAAGTACCGTTTTCCCTAAATCAGCCTGCTGACGGATGAACTTTCTAAACCACTTAATCCCACTTGGATCCAGCCCATTGGTCGGTTCATCTAATATAAGAAACTGAGGATCACCCAGCAAAGCTGCTGCCAAACCTAAGCGTTGACCTTCCCCCAGAGACAGGCTTGACAAGAGATCCTTCCTCTTATGAGCGATTCCAGTCATCTCCAAAACCTCATCGATCCGAGACTTGGGAATAGCATTACTTGCCGCAATAATCCTCAAGTGGTCATAGACCTTTCGATTTGGCAGACCGCCAATGCCATCAAAGGCTGCACCTACCGTTCTGAGCGGATAGGTCATTGATTGATAGGTTTGCCCATCAAAAGTTGCAGTCCCTGCTGTCGCCCAATCTAACCCCAAGAGAATCCTCAAGGTCGAACTTTTCCCCGCACCATTTGGGCCTAGAAAAGCTGTAATCCGACCGCTTCTAGCTGTAAAAGAAATATCTTCTAAAATCTGCTTGCTGCCATGCTTTTTGCAGACGCCTTCTATTTTCACCATATGTTCCATACTGAACTCCTTTATCTTTATTTTCTCCAGTATACCCAATCTAGTTCAGAATTAGTTCAGAGATTAAACAGAAATTTCAGAAAAAGTTGATCCACTTTTCAAAAGTCGCTCTAGCTTCATTAGAAAGAACTCAGTTTTTCTTTTCCTTTACTCCATTCTTTTTTATAATTCTGAGGTTTATGTATAGAGACTTTATTATCATTCTAGTCTCAAAAAGTTATTTATCAAACTCCATCAACAGCACCCTTTATGATATAATGAAAAAAGAAAACTGAAAGGAACTACCATGTCAAAAGAAGTTATTGTTGAAAGTTTTGAACTTGACCACACTATTGTTAAAGCACCCTATGTTCGCTTGATTGGGGAAGAAACAGGGCCAAAGGGAGATGTCATCTCCAACTTTGATATTCGCTTGGTACAGCCAAATGAGGACTCTATCCCTACCGCTGGCCTTCACACTATCGAACACCTCTTGGCAAAACTCATCCGTACCCGCATTGACGGCATGATTGACTGCTCACCATTTGGTTGCCGCACAGGCTTCCACATGATTATGTGGGGACGCCATACTAGCGCTGAAATTGCGGCCGTTATCAAGGATTCGCTCAAAGAAATTGCTGAAACCACTACTTGGGAAGATGTCCCTGGAACAACCATCGAATCTTGCGGAAACTACAAGGACCACAGCCTCTTTTCTGCCAAAGAATGGGCGAAACTCATCCTGGAACAAGGAATCTCAGACGATGCCTTTGAGCGCCATATCATCTAAACACAAAAGGAACTAGCTTTTTAGCTAGTTCCTTCTTTTTTTATTCTCAAAATCTTGAGTTAGGCTTTTTCACGAATAACCAAAACGCCATCTTCCATATCTGCTTCCAAATGTTTAGCATCTAGATGATCCAAGTGGAAGTCCGTCACCTTATCACGGATTTGTTGTTCCACCACGCGACGGAGCGGACGAACACCCATAACTTCGTCATAGCCTTCTTCTGTGATAAAGTCCTTAGCTGCTTGGCTAACTTCCAAATCAATGTCTTTCTTAGCCAAGGTTTGGTTAACTTCAGCCAACATCAAGTCCACAATCTTAGAAAGGTCTTCCTTATTCAAGTGTGAAAACTCGATAACTGCGTTAAAGCGGTTAAGGAATTCTGGACGGAAGAAGGGTTTCAAACGATCCATCAATTCTGGTTTATCCGCATCTTCTGTCAAGTTAGCTTCATAGCCAAATCCAGCATTTGATGTTGCGATAATGACAGTGTTCTTGAAGTTCACTGTATTTCCTTGACCATCAGTCAAACGACCATCATCCAAAACTTGGAGGAGAAGGGTGATTACTTGAGGATCAGCCTTTTCAATTTCGTCCAAGAGAATGATAGAGTAAGGATTGCGACGAACACGTTCTGTCAAGGTATTGCTATTATCATCATACCCCACATAACCTGCTGTTGTACCGATTAGCTTAGAAACGGCTGTGCGGTCACTGTATTCAGACATATCCAAACGGATAATCGCATCCTTGGTTCCAAACATATCCAATGCCAATTGCTTAGCAAGCTCTGTCTTACCAACCCCAGTAGGCCCTACAAAGAGGAAGCTACCGATTGGGCGATTGCCTTCATCAAATCCTGCTCGGTTACGACGGATAGCACGAGCTACAGCTTCTACTGCCTTATCTTGGCCGATAACCTTGTGTTCCAAGCGATGAGCCATATCCTTCAAACGTTCGATATCAGATGCTCCCATTTGAGACACTGGAATACCTGTCATTCGTTCCACAGATTCAGCCACATCGTTGACACTTGCAGTCACCTTCATATCTTCTGTGTGGTTTTCGACTTTTTTCTCTAATTCTGCAATACGTGTTTTAGCATTAAGAGCTGCTTCGAAATCTTCTGCCTCAACTGCTTTTTCTTGCTTGTCCTTTTCTGCCTCGATTTCCCGTTCGACAGCATGAACATCTGTTACTGGATGTTGAGCTGCCAAGTGAGCTGCCGTTACATCGACAAGATCAATAGCCTTATCTGGCAAGCTGCGTTGAGGAATGTATTGGACAGAATAATCCACTGCTGCTTTCAAGACTTCGTCTGGCAAGATGACATTGTGGTGTTGTTGATAGAGGTCACGAATCCCTTGAAGGATTTTAAAGGTATCCTCTGCTGAAGGAGCATTGACCTTCACTTCGTTGAAACGACGAGCAAGAGCTGCATTTTTCAAGATGGTGTTACGGTATTCATCCTGAGTTGTCGCTCCAATAACGGTCAATTCACCACGAGAGAGGGCTGGCTTGAGAATGTCCGCAAGCCCCTTAGAACCACTGTCTCCACCAGTGCTACCAGCACCAAGGATTTGGTGGATTTCATCAAAGAAGAGGATAATATTTCCTGCCTCTTTTACTTCATTGACCAAGTTTTGAACATTTTCTTCAAAGCTACCACGGTATTGAGTACCAGCCTCAAGACCTGAGATATCAATAGAAATGATTTCCTTGTTCTTAATAGCAGCTGGAACATCTCCGTTCACAATAGCTTGTGCTAGACCTTCGACAACGGCTGTCTTACCAACACCTGCATCTCCGACAAGTACAGGATTGTTCTTGGTACGACGTGAGAGGATTTCAGATGTTTCTTGAATTTCCTTATTTCGTCCGATAACAGGATCCAACTTGCCCTCACGAGCTTCCGCCGTCAAGTTACGACCTAGCTTAGCAAGGACACCGTCTTGTTTCATACCTGAAGCGTGTTGTTGCATTTGCGCATCAGATTCTGCATTTCCTGGTAATTGACCAGTTGCACGATAATGAGCAAATTCCTCAGGTGTCACTTCTCGTCCATTAATCAAGTAGCGACGGTTTTCAGAACTATATCCTCGCATACCACCCATCAATTGGTTAAATAAATCATCCATGTTGTTAAAGTTATTAAAGTTGTTGTTCATATTCTTTACCTCGTTTATTGTTAATTATTTGCGATATCTGATATTGACTATCTTTGACCTTTGTTTTAAAAATTTTAGACTAGCTAACTAGCTACCCTACGTATAATTTCTGGTTTTTCTTTCTTAAATGAGCCTTCTATAATCTTCTTTTCAAGGTCTGTTAGATTCAACATAGGCCTCACCCCTTTCTCGGGATTCTATACCTCATTCTCAAAGACTAATTCGTTGAAAATGAGCTTTTTAAGGAATTCATTTTCCTTATGTTTCTACTATATCACTTTGGTCAGTAAAAGTCAATAACTTTTTTGACCAAATTTGACTATTTTTTAAAAAGTTTTTAAAACACAAGAAAACCAGTTAGATTAACTGGCTTTCTTTCTATTCTAATTGAATATTAGCTCAAGGCATCATCCATTGAAAGAACTTCGTGGAAGACACGTTGTGTCAATTCAGTTTTTTGCTCTGGAGTGAGGTATTTGGTGTTTACACAGTATCCTGAGATACGAACGATGACATCTTCGCCATTCATAATCTTGTCATAAACATCTTTCAAGTCCATTACGTTCAAGTTACAGTGTTGTCCACCGTTTTCGAAGTAACCATCAAGGATTGTTACTAAGTTATCCACTTGTTCGTCACGAGTTTTACCAAGAGCACGAGGTGAAACTTGAGTTGTCAATGAGATACCATCAGCTGCATAACCAAAGTCAAGGCTAGCAAGTGAGTTCAAGTTTTGCAACCATCCACCTTTAGCTTTGTTAGATGGGTTAGCACCTGGTGAGAAGAATTCAAGTTTAGACAAGTTCACAGAACCATCTTCGTTGAGGTATACACCTTTGTGGACTGGTGAGTTACCAGTTTGTTTAGAGTAAGCAACGTTAGATGTGATAGTCAAAAGTGATACTGTAGCTTCTGCGTTCTTGTAGAGTTTGTGGCTACGTAGACGAGTTGTGTAAGCTTCGATCAACCATTCTGCCAATTCGTTTGAACGTGGGTCATCTTCACCCCAACGTGGGTATTCACCGATTGTTTCATAATCGTAGATGTAGCCATCTTCATCACGGATTGGTTTAACGGTAGCGTATTTAATCGCTGACAATGTATCAACAGTGTTAGCAAATCCACAGATACCGAATCCCATGTTTGCACGTTGTTTAGTTGGCAAGAAGGCCATTTGAACAGCTTCGTAGTTGTACTTATCAGTCATGTAGTGGATGATGTTCAAAGCATCTACGTAAGTGTCAGTCAACCAGTCAAGAGATTTTTCAAAGTTCGCTTTAACTGATTCGAATTCAAGAACTTCGTCACGGATTGGTTCTATGTCAAATACCTTGTAGTCTTTGTGAACATCGTCGTAACCACCGTTCAAACCAGTAAGAAGGGCTTTCAATACGTTAACACGAGCACCGAAGTACTGGATATTGTGACGTTGTTCTTCATTTTCTGGGTCAAGTGGTGACACACAGCATGAAATACAGCTCATTTCACCATATCCGTCTTTAGCCATTGTTGTTACACCTTCGTATTGGATAGAAGAGTGTTTATGGCTCATGTGCATACAGTAGCGACGGAAGCTATAAGGTAATTTGTCAGTCCAAAGAACTGTCAAGTTTGGCTCTGGAGAGTTACCGATGTTGTCAAGAGTGTTCAAGAAACGGTAGTCCATCTTAGTAACACGGTGACGACCGTCGTTACCCATACCAGCCATAGAAGTTGTGATGAAGGTTGGGTCACCTGAGTACAATTGGTCATAAGCTTTTGTACGAGCAAATTTAACTGTACGAAGTTTCATAACGAAATCATCAACGAATTCTTGGATTTCTGATTCAGTAAATGTACCCCGAGCAAGGTCACGTTCTGCAAAGATGTCAAGCACGATTGGTACACGACCTAGAGATGTAGCAGCACCGTTGATAACACGGCAGACAGCCATGAAGGCGATGTTCACCCATTGGATAGCTTCTTTGACGTTCATCGCTGGTTTGCGAACGTCAACACCGTAAAGGTCACCCAAGCGAACAACTTGTTGCAATGCTTGGTATTGAAGGTTTACTTCTTCGCGAAGACGGATTGTTTCTTCATCAATTTCTTTAATTGCATTCCAGTCGTTTACTTTTTCTTGCATCAAGTAGTCTGCACCGTAAAGAGCAAGACGTGCGTAAACACCGATGATACGTCCACGTGAGTAAGCATCTGGAAGACCAGTTACAGTGTGAGCGTGACGAGCACGACGGATGTTTGAAGTGTAAGCACGGAAGATACCGTCGTTAACTGTTGTTACATATTTAGTGAAGATTTCGTGAACAGCTGGATCTGGTTCGTATCCATTTTCTTTCAAAGTCGTTTCAGCCATACGGATACCACCTTTTGGCATGAAGTTCAATTTGAAGAGTTCATCGTTTTGGATACCAAAGATCAATTCGTTTTCTTTGTCGATAAATCCAGCAGGAATATCAGCAATAGATGTTGGACGAGTGTCCATTGGGAAACGAGTTTCTTCGTAGTGTGCTTTTGTTTCTTCTACAATCTTTTTGATGTGAAGTGAACGTTCTGTTGGTCCAGCAAGGAAGCTTTCATCTCCATCGTAAGGTGTGTAGTTAGCTTGAACGAAGCGAGAAATACTTGCTTTTTCTTTCCAATCTACGCCTTTGAAGCCTTCCCAAGCTTTATCAAAAATATCTTGCGCTTCAACAACTGTCTTAACAACCATGTTAATGTCCTCATTTTTCTTTCTAGTAACAACTATCTGTTACATTCATAAATCAAGTATACCACACAGTAACCGATTTCAACAAGAGAAAACCGGCATTTTAGGCGCTTTCTTTTATACTACAGCCCCTTTTTTGCTCTAATCTGTATTATATTTTTGAAAGTCAGGTTGAACTTTCCCATTTTTTCAGAAAAAAGGGTATAATAAATAGAAAATGACTCTAGAAAGGGATTGGAATGCTCATATTTCCATTGATAAATGATTTGTCCAGAAAAATCATCCATATCGACATGGATGCCTTTTTTGCTGCGGTGGAAATAAGAGACAATCCTAAGTTAAAAGGAAAACCTGTCATCATTGGGAGCGACCCCAGACAAACAGGTGGGCGTGGTGTCGTTTCTACCTGTAGCTACGAGGCGCGAGCCTTTGGCATTCACTCTGCCATGAGTTCTAAAGAAGCTTATGAGCGTTGTCCTCAAGCCATCTTTATCTCCGGAAATTATGAAAAATACAAAACTGTGGGACTTGAGATTCGTGCTATTTTTAAACGCTACACTGATTTGATCGAACCTATGAGTATTGACGAGGCATACTTGGATGTAACGGAAAATAAACTCGGTATCAAGTCAGCCGTCAAAATAGCCCGCCTTATCCAAGAGGATATCTGGCAGGAACTACACCTGACTGCTTCTGCAGGCGTCTCTTATAACAAATTCTTAGCTAAAATGGCTAGTGACTATCAAAAGCCACATGGTTTGACAGTTATCCTCCCAGATCAGGCTGAGGATTTTCTCAAACAAATGGACATTGCTAAATTTCACGGTGTGGGCAAAAAAACAGTTGAACGCCTTCATGAAATGAGCATTTATACTGGTGAAGACTTATTGGCTGTTTCTGAAGTCACTTTAATCGATCGGTTTGGCAGACTCGGTTTTGATCTTTATCGAAAGGCTAGGGGCATTCATAATTCACCGGTCAAGGCCAATCGTATTCGCAAGTCCATTGGCAAGGAAAAAACCTACGGAAAAATCCTGCAAGTAGAAGAAGACATCAAAAAAGAGCTGACTCTTCTCTCAGAAAAGGTAGCTCACAATCTCAGCCAACAAGGCAAAGCTGGAAAAATCATTATCCTAAAAATACGATATGCTGACTTCTCTACTCTAACTAGACGAAAAAGCCTCCCACAAGCAACACAGGATACTAGTCAGATTTCTCAAACTGCCCTTCAACTCTACGAAGAACTAGCTGAAAAAGAAAAAGGCATTCGTTTGCTAGGAGTCACAGTAACAGGATTTTAAAAAGCTTGAAGGAAGATTCCCTCAAGCTTTTTCTTATACAAATAAACGCACAAAACTATAGAGCAACAAGACACTACCGAGTACGATACGGTATTTACCAAAGAGGGTAAAGTCGTGCTTCTTCACATAGCCAGTCAAGAAGCGAATAGCAACCATGCTGACCGCGAAGGCTACTCCCATAGCAACCAAAAGCAAGAACAGTTGTCCAAAACTCAAGAGTTGACCTGCTTTTATAAATTTGAAAATCTTTAAAGCACTAGCCCCAAACATAACAGGAATTCCGAGATAGAAGGTAAACTCTGTTACGACAGAGCGACTCGTTCCATTTAACAAACCACCAACGATAGTTGCACCAGAACGGCTCGTTCCTGGGAAGAGGGCGAGGACTTGGAAGAGTCCGATGTAAAGAGCTGTTTTATAAGGCAACTTGTCTAGCTCTGTTACTATTGGTTCAATGGCTTGCGCCTTATTTCGTTTTTCGAGATAGATAAAGGCAACCCCATAGATAATCAACATAATAGCAACTGATACCATATTATGAAAATGAGTGTCAAACCAATCATCCAGCTTAAAGACTAACAATAAAGGCAAGGTCGCAACGAGGACTTTTGACCACAATTGCCAAGTTCGACGGACTTCCACCTTATTTTTACCAGGTTTGAAGGGATTGAGCTTGTTAAAGTAAATCACCATAACCGCTAAGATAGCACCGAGCTGAATGACAACATTAAACATGGACATGAAGGCTTCATTTTGGTCCTTGTATTGTACAAATTCTTCAACCAAGATCAAGTGACCCGTACTTGAAATGGGCAACCATTCTGTAATTCCTTCAACAATCCCAAAAAAGATCGACTTCAAAATTTCAATAAGATACATGTATTACTCCTTTTTCTGTCCTCTATTATAGCATAATTTCGGATTCTGCGATAGGTTTTTTAGAAGGCACCGATGCTACCACCACCTCCGCCTCCTGAGAATCCTCCACCTGAAGAACCACTTCCAGAAGAGACGGAGTAGGTACTTGCTGTGTTTGCAATACTAGCATAGTGACTCATTTGAGCAGTTGAATGATAAAACATGCTGTGCCAGCCATAAGCTACATAAAGATTGATATCTGGATTCTCAACTTGAATCTGATAAGATTTCATCAAATGACTCACCTTGTCCGCATAACCAAATAAAGTAGCATAGACAAGGAGGCGATTCCAAAGAACAATACTCTCTAATTCTGCCTTGTCTAGATGGGCGATATCGCGAAGCATGTTTTCAAAACTAGTCCAGAGATAGTACGCTTCTAGTCCTTCTTCGTTTAAAACACCATCACGAGTATCAAATCGGGTTGTCCAATAATAGACGGCAGCTAACATCAAGCTCACAAACCCAAGGATAGGAAGTGGCAGGGAAAGATACCCGTGAGCATCCAAACTGTACAAGAACCAGCCAAAACCAACGAAAGCAGGTAGAAGCGTAGAGACACCTATCGTCAATCGCAAGATTTTTTCGCCATTACTCAGTGGACGATAATAATCTGGAAGTTGCAAAGAGGAAACCCGCTTTCTCACTCCATCCTGCATCTGCTTCAGAGCTTGCTCAAAAGACGACTTAAGTTTACGTCCTGTTTTCTGAATTCGTTTTTCATCAGCTGCTTTTGCACCTTGGTAAAGACTAGTTGACACTTGGTAATCTGCAAACAAATCTGAAACAAGCACTTCTTCTCTTCCTGAAAAGGCCAAATTAAGGCAATCCTTTTCAAAACTGGCTAATCCTTTTTCTTTTACGACTTTTAGACGGACCTCATCTCCATTTGAGATGATTGAAACATTTCCACGGTCAATCACATCCAACAAGGTTGCCTGAACGAGTTGGTCAAAGGTGAACTTCCCTCCTCCCTTGGTCAAGGGGCTGACTTCCTCTAAAGAAGTGGAGTAAACAGATTCCGATAAAACCATCGGTTCTAAGTCCATTGGCGGTTCGTAGAGACGGTGATTTTTAGCATGTTTCTTCGATGGGGAGGTTTTTCTTCGGTAAATGCGATAGAAAATGACACTAAAGACTAAAGAAAGCGAGAGTAGAAAAGGGATAACCCACGTAACCAGAGCTTTGCTTTGAGCTTTTTCAGCAACAATGGACTCCTCTATTTTTTCAAATTCTGCTAAACGATTGCCCTTCAATCCCTGATCCAAATCAGTTCCAAAATCTTTTCTAGGCCAATAGGCATGCAATTCAACCCCACGCTGACGAGGTAGGTTCTGCAAATGAACACGATAATCACCACCTGTCTTCTCTACCTTGCCCTCTGTAAAGAGTTTCCCTGTATGAAAGAAAAGTTTTTCAGCTCCATTAAAGCCTGTTACCCGAAACGCAAAATTTTCGATAGGTTCTGAACTATCTGTCAAGGGTTGCCAATTAAGTTCCGCGATATCATCATATAGAAATAGGAGGTTTTTTAGTTGCCATGTGATTACCACTTCAACGGTATCCCCTTCTTGGCCTGGATTATACACTTTTACAGTATAACCTTCCGATTCTTCTATCACTTCACTATTGACATTCTCAATGGCGCTAGCATTTTTCCATACCTGAACCTTCGGACTGGGATCTATTTCAAAGCCCTTTGGCATCTTACCAGAACGGCCAAGTCCTACTAGTTGTCCATTAAAGTCTTCATCAAAATAATAGACTACTTTCTCCCTAAATTCTGCCGTATTATCTGCATGAATATACAAATCACCTTGATAAGAGCGAATCTTAAAATCAACCGCAAAAACAGAGAGTGGTAAAATACAAAACAAGCTAAATAAAAGCACGAAAAAAGTCTTTTTCACAACACAATCCCCCTTTTTATCTTTGCTATCATTATATCATTTTTTATAAGTAAAGGCTTATTCGTATTGAAAATCTCACCATTTTTAGATACAATAGAGAGAAGTCATTTTTTAGACTAGAAATAGGAGAAAACATGAAAAAATTATGCTTATCTATTCTTGCTAGCCTAGCCCTTACATTAGGACTAGCTAGCCAAGTCCAAGCCGACGAATATTTACGCATCGGAATGGAGGCAGCTTACGCTCCCTTCAACTGGACCCAAGACGATGATAGTAATGGTGCTGTCAAAATCGACGGTACCAACCAATATGCCAACGGCTATGATGTTCAAATCGCTAAAAAGATTGCCAAAGATCTGGGTAAGGAACCTTTGGTCGTGAAAACCAAGTGGGAAGGACTTGTTCCAGCCCTTACTTCTGGCAAAATCGATATGATCATTGCCGGTATGAGCCCAACCGCTGAACGCAAACAAGAAATTGCTTTTTCAAGCAGTTACTATACTAGCGAGCCAGTTCTATTGGTCAAAAAAGACTCTGCCTATGCCAATGCCAAATCTTTAGAGGACTTTAGCGGAGCAAAAATCACTTCTCAACAAGGTGTTTACCTTTATGATTTGATTTCCCAAATCCCTGGTGTCAAGAAAGAAACAGCTATGGGCGACTTTGCCCAAATGCGCCAAGCTCTTGAGGCTGGTGTTATTGATGCCTATGTTTCGGAACGCCCTGAAGCACTGACTGCCGAAGCCGCTAACTCTAAGTTTCAGATGGTCCAAGTAGAACCAGGTTTCAAGACTGGAGAAGAAGATACTGCTATTGCCATTGGACTTCGTAAAGATGACAGTCGTATCAGCCAAATTAATGCTAGTATTGAAACCATCTCCAAAGATGAACAAGTTGCACTGATGGATCGTATGATTCAGGAGCAACCTGCCGAAGCCACAGCAACTGAAGAAAGTAGCAGTAATTTCTTCAGCCAAGTTGCTAAAATTCTTTCTGAAAACTGGCAACAGCTCTTGCGTGGTGCAGGGGTCACTCTTTTAATCTCAATCATCGGAACTATCGTAGGTCTCATTATCGGTCTTGCCATTGGTGTCTTCCGTACGGCTCCTCTCTCTGAAAACAAAGCCATTTACGGCCTACAAAAACTAGTCGGTTGGATTCTCAATGTCTATATTGAAATCTTCCGTGGTACACCGATGATTGTTCAATCCATGGTTATCTACTATGGGACTGCTCAAGCTTTCGGTATCAATCTCGACCGGACACTGGCTGCTATCTTTATCGTCTCAATCAACACGGGTGCCTACATGACAGAAATCGTTCGTGGTGGTATTCTAGCAGTTGACAAGGGACAGTTCGAAGCTGCAACTGCTCTTGGTATGACCCACAATCAAACCATGCGTAAGATTGTCCTTCCTCAGGTTGTCCGTAATATTCTACCTGCTACTGGTAATGAGTTTGTCATCAATATCAAAGATACCTCTGTATTGAACGTTATTTCAGTTGTCGAGCTTTATTTCTCAGGAAATACTGTAGCGACTCAAACCTATCAATACTTCCAGACCTTTACCATCATTGCAGTGATTTACTTTGTCCTCACCTTCACTGTGACCCGTGTCCTACGTTTTATCGAACGCTATATGGACATGGACACTTACACTACAGGTGCTAACCAAATGCAAACGGGGGATTTGAAAAAATGACACAACCAATCCTTGAAATCAAACACCTAAAAAAATCCTATGGACAAAATGAAGTGCTAAAAGACATTTCTCTCACCGTCCATAAAGGAGAGGTTATTTCCATCATCGGAAGCTCGGGAAGCGGAAAATCAACCTTCCTTCGTTCGATTAATTTACTAGAAACACCTACAGGAGGAGAGATTCTCTATCGCGGAGAAAATGTCCTGGAAAAAGGCTATAACCTCACCCATTATCGTGAAAAGCTCGGTATGGTTTTCCAATCTTTCAATCTCTTTGAAAATCTGAATGTCCTCGAAAATACCATCGTCGCCCAAACGACAGTACTCAAACGTGACCACTCTGAAGCTGAAAAAATTGCCAAAGAGAATCTTGAAAAAGTTGGTATGGGAGAACGTTACTGGCAAGCCAAGCCGAAGCAACTTTCAGGTGGACAAAAGCAACGTGTAGCTATCGCTCGTGCACTCTCCATGAATCCTGACGCCATTCTCTTCGACGAACCAACATCTGCCCTTGACCCCGAAATGGTCGGAGAAGTCCTCAAAATTATGCAGGACCTAGCTCAAGAAGGCTTGACCATGATTGTTGTAACCCACGAAATGGAATTTGCTCGCGACGTCTCCCATCGTGTCATCTTCATGGACAAGGGAATCATTGCAGAAGAAGGTAAACCTGAAGAACTCTTCACGAACCCTAAAGAAGAACGGACAAAAGAATTCCTTCAGCGTTATCTCAATTAATAAATAAAGACTGCATACAGAATGCAGTCTTTTTAGTTTGTAATTGTAAAGGAAAGGCAGACTCGATTCAGAAATCTGCCTGTAACCACAGTTCAATCTTCAAATTTTTCATGATTTTTTTCATAGAAATCGATTAAACTAAGAGCTGTTTCAAATGAAATATTTTTAACTTTTGCGCGTCCTTGCGCTAGGGCAATGATAGACATTTCACGCGCATTCGTTTCTTTAGAGATACGGTAACCTGTGATCTTCTTATCACGAACCCAGCCAACAACTGCTTCTACCTTTTCAAAGTTTGACTTAACCATGTTCTTCTCCTGAATTATTCTTTACAATTCCTAATTGTATACGTTTTTATTTTATCTGTCAATAAAAAAACATATATTCGTCACAACTATATTATTCTGCATATTTTTATTTGGCTTTTAAAGCCGATAATATATGAGTTCTTATATCTTCAACTCCATTAGGATTTGCTGGTAGGAAGATTGTATTATTTCCTTCTTTTTCTGCAAAATTATTCAATGTGTCTAAATACTGGTTCGTTAATAGGATAGACATGATTTGTTCTTCAGTTAGCTCAACATTAGCTCCCTTTAACTCTTTGATAGAATCAGCCAGTCCGTCAACAATCGCTTTACGCTGTTCTGCAATCCCTACACCATGTAGGCGATCTTTTTCTGCTTCTGCTTCTGCCGCGGTCACGATCTTAATCTTATCTGCTTCAGCAAGTTCTTGCGCTGCAACTCTCTTACGTTGAGCTGCATTGATTTCATTCATTGATTGTTTTACTTCAGCATCAGGTTCAACTTTAGTAATCAGCGTTTTGACAATGATATACCCATACGTAGACATTTCTTCAGCCACTTGTTTTTGAACTTCTAAGGCGATTTCATCCTTCTTCTCAAACAACTCATCTAGGGTTAGCTTTGGTACAGATGAACGCAAAGCATCTTCAATATAGGATTTAATTTGGGCTTCTGGACGCATCAATTTATAATAGGCATCTGTGACATTGTTTTCATTTACTCGATACTGAGTCGCTACATTCATCGTCACAAATACATTATCTTGCGTCTTTGTCTCTACAACGATTTCACTCTGCAACAAACGTAGTTGTACTCTTGCTGCAATTCTATCAATCCCAAAGGGAGCCCGCAAATGAATACCACTATTGCTCAACTTTTGGTATTTACCAAAGCGTTCTATGATAGCGACAGATTGTTGTCGTACCACATATACAGAACTAATCGTAATCACTGATGCAATCACCACTAAAATCAATACAACAAATAAAATTCGTAAAACCATGGGAATCTCCCCCTTTCATCACCCTCATTATAACACCATCGTTATCATTACGCAAATAATATGATAATAATTTTATTTTAGTTTAAACTAACATGTTATACAATGTTTCGTTTCCATTCAAATTAATATAAGACGGGTCAAACTTTTCCATACGATGAATCAATCCAGCATAGTCATGCTTATTGGCAAGGGCTACCCCAATCAATACAGGGCCCGTCCCCTTGCTTGCTCGTTTGATGTATTCAAAACGAGTGATGTCATCATTTGGCCCCAAAATATCATTTACAAACTCTCGTAGAGCTCCTGGACGTTGTGGGAAATTCACTACAAAGTAATGCTTGATTCCATCGTAAATCAAGGCACGTTCTTCCATCTCTGGCATACGGTTGATATCGTTATTTCCTCCAGAAATGATGCAACAAATCGTCTTGCCTTTGATATAGTCTGATAAAACTTCCAAGGCTGCAACACTAGCAGCCCCGGCTGGTTCTGCTACTATTCCTTGTTTGGAGTAGAGATCAATCAAGGTTTCAGAAATCAAGCCCTCATCCACTCCAATCAGCGTTTCAACATTCTTACGAGTCGCTTCATAGGTCAACTGTCCAACCTTCTGTACAGCTATCCCATCAGCAAACTTATCAATTTCTTTGAGTTTAACTGGTCCCCCAGCCTCAAAGGCAGCTTTCATAGAGCGGGCTCCATTGGCTTCTACCCCAATCACTTCAATAGTCGGGTTGGTTTCCTTGATGTAAGTTGAAACACCGGCAATCAATCCACCACCGCCTACTGGTACAAGTACTGTATCAAAATCAATAGACTCTTTACGGGCTTCTTCAAGAATCTCATAAGCGACAGTCCCTTGACCAGCCTGAACATGCGCATCATCAAAAGGATCAATGAAGGTGCGGTTTTCAGAAACTGTAAATTCTTGTGCTGCCTTAGCAGAAGCATCAAAGGTATCCCCAACTAACTTAATTGTCACAAAATCACCACCAAAAAAGCGGACCTGTCCAATCTTTTGTTGCGGTGTTGTGATGGGCATAAAGATGGTTGCAGGAATTTTCATCTCATTACAAGTATAGGCGACACCTTGGGCGTGATTTCCTGCAGAGGCACAGACTACACCACGCTCACGTTCTTCTTTTGTTAATTGAGAAATGGCATAATAGGCTCCGCGAATCTTAAAGGAACGAACACGCTGGGCATTCTCCTTCTTCAAATAAATCTTAGCACCATACTTCTCCGATAAATAATGATCATAATCAAGTGGAGTATTGACTACTACACCACTCAATACTTTGTGGGCTTTCACCACGTCTTTTGCACTTAGCATTGTCTCCTCCTCAAATACTTTTTAAGATAAAAAGCGAGTTAGGTACCCCCAACTCGCCTTCTGTTTTTCTTCACAAGAATTAGTTGTAGATTTTGAATGCGTCATCGTCGTTTTTACCAACGAAAGGCATTGCTTTACGCAATTCAGCACCAACTTTTTCAATTTCAAGGTTAGCTGCTTGTTCACGGTAAGCAGTTAATTTTGGACGACCAGCTTTGTAGTCATTTACAAAGTCATTGGCAAATTTACCATTTTGAATGTCTGCCAAAACAGCTTTCATATTTTCTTTAACTTGCTCCGTAATCACGCGTGGACCTGATACATAGTCACCATATTCAGCAGTGTTTGAAATAGATTGACGCATTTTCTTGAATCCACCTTCATAGATCAAGTCAACGATCAATTTCATTTCATGAAGAACTTCAAAGTAAGCCAATTCTGGGGCATAGCCTGCTTCTGTCAAGACTTCAAAACCTGCTTCGATAAGGGCAGTCAAACCACCACAAAGTACGGCTTGTTCACCAAACAAATCTTCTTCAGTTTCTTCTTTGTAAGTTGTTTCAAGCAAACCAACACGAGCTGCTCCAACACCTTTACACCAGTCCATAGCAATGTTTTTCGCATTTCCTGTAGCATCTTGGTAAACTGCATAAAGAGCTGGAACACCAAATCCTTCTTCGTAAGTACGACGTACCAAGTGTCCTGGTCCCTTAGGAGCACACATGAAGACATCTACATCCGCAGGTACTTTGATAAATTCAAAGTGGATATTGAAACCATGAGCAAATCCAACTGCATTTCCAGCTTCCAAGTTTGGAGCAATTTCTGCCTCGTACAATTCTTGTTGGATTTCGTCTGGAGCCAAGATCATGATCACATCAGCCAATTTAGTCGCTTCTGCTACTGTGTATGTGTCAAAACCATCTTCTTTTGCTTTGTCAAAAGACTTACCAGGACGTACACCAATGATGACATCACGACCTGAGTCACGCAAGTTTTGCGCATGCGCATGTCCTTGTGAACCATAACCGATTACGGCGATTTTTTTGCCGTCAAGCGCTGCTACTTTTACATCTTTTTCGTATTCCATTTGTACTGCCATAGTTTTTCTCTCTTTTCTATTATTTATTGCCTTTTAGGCTGGTTTAACAAATTTAAGTTGGATTTTTAATCGCGGGTAAATCCAGTCGCACCCGTACGAGCGATATTTTTAATACCGTATGGTCGAATCACTCGCAATAAAGCCTCACTCTTTTCAGCATTCCCAGTCATCTGGATCGTAATCGAGCTTGGAGCCACATCCACCACCGTTGCACGGAAAGGTTGAATAATAGCCAAGATTTCTGCACGCTTTTCAGCAGGAGCAGATACCTTCACCAAGATAACTTCTCTTTCCAAGTGTGGCTTATCTGTAATATCCCGAATGCGAATCACATCGATCTGACGGTTGAGTTGCTTGATAATTTGTTCCACTTCATCATGTGAAGCTACATCAATAATGATAGTAATCCGTGATACATCAGGATTCTCCGTCGCACCAACTGAGATACTCTCTATATTGACCTGACGACGAGAAAGGACACCTGTAAAGCGATTGAGGACTCCTGAACGATTTTGTAGTTTTGCCGTTAACATTCTACGCATGGAACTTCACCCCCAACATCTCATGATTACTCTTACCAGCTGGTACCATTGGTAAAACCTGTTCCTTACGAGAAATATCCACCTCGATAAACATCGGCACATTCTCCAGAATAACTTCTAGATCCTTCTCTATCGTCTCTGGATTATCAAATTTATAGTTTTTGATGCCGTAGGCCTGTGCCATCAGCTGGAAGTCAGGAAGAGTGTCAAAGACTGACTCTGAAGTTCTACCCTCATAGAAGGACTCCTGCCACTGACGAACCATTCCTAGTGAGTGGTTATTCAGCATGACTACCTTAATCGGTACCTTGTAAATGTTCAAAATAGCTAGTTCCTGGTTGGTCATCTGGAAGCCACCATCACCGACAAAAAGGATAACTTCTTTGTCTGGGTTTGCAATTTTAGCACCGATTGCTGCAGGAACTCCGAAGCCCATGGTACCCAAACCACCTGAAGTGACTAACTGACGCTCATTTTGGTAAGGATAATACTGAGCTGTCCACATTTGGTGTTGACCTACGTCTGTGACAACAATGGCATCTCCATTCGTCAACTCACCGATGCGTTCAATAACGGCCTGAGGCTGAACCACACGTTCTTTCTTATCATAAGAACGAACTCGATTCTTGTCCTTGGTGACTTTTTCAATCCACTTTTCAGTATTGTTATGAACAGTTGGTTCTGCTAGTAGCATCTGCAAGGCTTTCTTAGCATCGCCCACCACTGGAATATCTGTACTGATAATCTTACCAATCTCGGCTGGATCAATGTCGATATGAGCAACCTTGGCATTTTTAGCAAAGGTCTTAGGATTTCCAGTCAAGCGGTCATCGAAACGACAACCAATACTAATCATAAAGTCGGCTTCCGTCATGGCAATATTAGCTGCGAAAGACCCGTGCATGCCTCCCATTCCAAGAAAGAGCGGATGACTCGTCGCAATCGTACCTTGCCCTAAAAGACTGGTCACGACTGGAATTTGGTAACGTTCAGCAAACTCATTGAGTTCTGTAGCTGCTTCTGCATAACTAACTCCACCACCTGCCAATAAAACAGGTTTCTTGGCTTTTGACAATTGCTTCAAGATTTTCTTGATTTGCATGTCATTTGGCTCTAGAGTCGGTTGATAACTTGGCAAATTCACTTCGGGTGAATAGATGAAATCTGTCTCTAAGGCAGATACGTCTTTTGGTAGGTCAATCACGACGGGCCCTGGACGACCTGTCGTTGCGATATGGACAGCTTCCGTAATGATGCGAGGAATATCTGCCGTCTCACGAACTTGGTAATTGTACTTAGTGATTGGCATGGTAATGCCCACGATGTCTGCCTCCTGAAAGGCATCCTTCCCAATCCCTGCACGCGCCACCTGACCTGTAAAGACCAAAAGGGGAACGCTATCACTCATGGCATCTGCAATCCCTGTAATGGCATTTGTAGCTCCCGGTCCACTTGTGACGACTGCGACACCCAACTTTCCAGTTGATTTGGCATAACCTTCAGCTTCGTGCAAACAACCTTGCTCATGACGACCCAAGATGTGGCGAATACCTTTAAAATTGTATATCGCATCATACAAAGGTAAGACTGCACCACCAGGATAACCAAAAATGGTATCAATCCCTAAGTCTCGAAGTGTTTCCAAAACCAGGTCCGACCCCGTCTTAGGAGATTCTAAACTGATTTTCTCCATTGTTCCCCTTTCTCTTCTCTTAAAAAAATAGCTTGTTACTATCATACCATTTTTTCAAATATTTTCAAGGCAAAAGTATCAATTTTCTGAATTTTCTATCTAAGAGTGTATTTATGAATGTTTTTCTAATTTTTATTAACTTTTCTACGGAATTAGGAACCTTTATTTACTTTAATTTATCAAATTAGAATATTTTCTTTCTGGATAAAATTAGTAACTCTCTCACTTAGCGACCAAATTTGTATACTATATTCAGCAAAAATGAATAGTTAAAGACAAAAAAAGGAAGCCACCAAGTGACTTCCTTCTATTGCGAAGACAGATTATTCTTCACCTTTGTTTTTCTTAATGATTTCTTCTTGTACTGACTTAGGTACATCTTCGTAGTGGTCAAATACCATCATGAATGTACCACGTCCTTGAGATGCAGAACGAAGAACTGTTGCGTAACCGAACATTTCAGCAAGTGGAACGTAAGCACGAACGATTTGGCTGTTACCGTGTGCTTCCATACCATCTACACGTCCACGACGAGCAGTTACGTGACCCATAACATCACCAAGGTTTTCTTCTGGAACAGTGATGGTTACAAGCATCATTGGTTCAAGGATAGCTGGTTGTGCAGTCTTAGCAGCTTCTTTAAGTGCAAGAGATGCAGCAATCTTGAAGGCAGTTTCAGATGAGTCTACATCGTGGTATGAACCATCGTAAAGTTTAGCTTTAACGTCAACAATTGGGTAACCTGCAAGGACACCGTTAGCCATTGCTTCTACAAGTCCTTTTTCAACCGCTGGGATAAATTCACGAGGAACCACACCACCGACGATTGCGTTTTCGAATTCGAATCCTTTACCTTCTTCGTTTGGAGTAAATTCAATCCATACATCACCAAATTGACCTTTACCACCAGACTGACGTTTGAAGAATCCACGTGCTTGAGTAGAAGCGCGGAATGTTTCACGGTAAGATACTTGAGGAGCACCTACGTTCGCTTCAACTTTGAACTCACGACGCATACGGTCAACAAGGACATCAAGGTGAAGCTCACCCATACCAGAGATAACTGTTTCACCAGTTTCAACGTTTGTTTCAACACGGAATGTTGGATCTTCTTCAGCCAATTTTTGAAGAGCGATACCCATCTTGTCTTGGTCTGCTTTAGATTTTGGCTCAACCATCAATTGGATAACTGGTTCTGGAACGTCGATTGATTCAAGGATGATTTTAGCTTTTTCATCAGTCAATGAGTCACCAGTTGTCGTATCTTTCAAACCAACGGCAGCAGCGATATCACCTGAGTAAACAGTGTCGATTTCTTTACGGCTGTTAGCGTGCATTTGAAGGATACGTCCGATACGTTCACGTTTACCTTTAGAAGTATTCAATACGTATGAACCTGATTGAAGAACACCTGAGTAAACACGGAAGAATGTCAAACGACCTACGAATGGGTCTGTCATGATCTTGAAGGCAAGAGCTGCAAATGGCTCTTCATCAGATGCTGGACGAGTTTCTTCTTCATCTGTATCTGGGTTAACACCTTTGATTGCTGGGATGTCAAGTGGGCTTGGAAGGTAGTCGATAACCGCATCAAGCATCAATTGAACACCTTTGTTTTTGAAGGCAGAACCACACAATACTGGGAAGAATTCAACATTGATAGTAGCTTTACGGATACCCGCTTTCAATTCTTCGTTAGTGATTTCTTCACCTTCGAGGTATTTCATCATCAAATCTTCATCAGTTTCAGCAACTGCTTCGATCAATTTTTCACGGTATTCTTGTGCTTGTTCAAGATATTCAGCTGGAATATCCTCTTCAAGGATATCTGTACCAAGGTCGTTTGTATAGATTTCAGCTTTCATCTTGATCAAGTCGATGATACCACGGAAATCATCTTCAGCACCGATTGGCAATTGGATTGGGTGTGCATTTGCTTGAAGACGGTCATGAAGTGTGCTTACTGAGTAAAGGAAGTCAGCACCGATTTTGTCCATCTTGTTGGCAAATACGATACGTGGAACTCCGTACTCAGTTGCTTGACGCCAAACTGTTTCAGTTTGAGGCTCAACACCTGATTGTGAGTCAAGAACGGTAACCGCACCGTCCAATACACGAAGAGAACGTTGTACTTCGATTGTGAAGTCCACGTGCCCTGGTGTGTCGATGATGTTTACGCGGTGGTTGTTCCATTGAGCTGTTGTCGCAGCAGATGTGATAGTGATACCACGTTCTTGCTCTTGCTCCATCCAGTCCATTTGTGACGCACCTTCGTGAGTTTCACCGATTTTGTGGATTTTACCAGTGTAGTAAAGAATACGCTCAGTAGTTGTTGTTTTACCGGCATCGACGTGAGCCATGATACCGATATTACGAGTTTTTTCAAGTGAAAATTCGCGTGCCATGAGGTTTGTTTCTCCTATTTATTTTTAATTTCTATTCTATTATAACACGATTTTAATAAAAACGGATAGGCAGGACCTACCCGTTCTCAATGTTTATCTTGTTTTTGTTGGTTTCAACTTGTAGACAAGTTGAATTGAACTCGGGCTAAAAGCTCAAGTTAGCTGATTTGAATCCGAGCGAGGCCCGGTGCAAAAAAGATAAACTGCTTTGTGTTCACGGAACACTGCATCAGTTTCCTATTTTTGCCTTGTGCCTTTGCCGCTCTTAGTATCATTTTATTACCAACGGAAGTGTGCGAATGCACGGTTAGCTTCAGCCATACGGTGAGTGTCTTCACGTTTCTTAACTGCTGCACCAGTGTTGTTCGCAGCATCCAAGATTTCTTTTGCAAGACGGTCTTGCATTGTGTGTTCACCACGAAGACGAGCGATTGTTACCAACCAACGAAGTCCAAGTGTTGTACGACGTTCTGGGCGAACTTCAACTGGGACTTGGTAGTTAGATCCACCAACACGACGTGCACGTACTTCAAGTACAGGCATGATGTTTTCCATTGCTGTTTCAAATACTTCAAGTGCATCGTTGCCAGTAGCTTCTTTGATTTGCTCAAAAGCACCGTAAACGATTGAAGCAGCTGTACCACGTTTACCATCAAGCATAACGCGGTTGATAAGACGAGTAACTAGTTGTGAATTGTAAAGCGGATCTGGCAATACGTCACGTTTTGGAGCTCTATTTTTACGACTCATTTCTCTTTATCCCCTTTCCTTATGCTTTTGGACGTTTAGTACCGTATTTAGAACGGCCTTGTTTACGATCGTTAACACCTGCAGTATCAAGTGCACCACGGACGATATGGTAACGTACCCCTGGAAGGTCTTTTACACGTCCACCACGAAGAAGCACCACGCTGTGCTCTTGCAAGTTGTGTCCGATACCTGGGATGTAGGCAGTAACTTCGATAAGGTTGCTCAAACGTACACGAGCGAATTTACGAAGGGCTGAGTTAGGTTTTTTAGGTGTCATTGTTCCAACACGAGTTGCAACACCACGTTTTTGTGGTGAAGAAACGTTTGTTTGAACTTTTTTATGACTGTTGTAACCAACGTTCAAAGCTGGTGATTTAGATTTTTCTACTTTTGATTTACGCGGTTTGCGAACCAATTGGTTAATTGTAGGCATCTACATTCTCCTGTGTTTTTTTATTTTTGGTGATGATACACTTGGTGACAGCTACCATCTGTGTGTACTTTTGCAACATTTGTCAGCACGTCCCTGTACACTTTTGAGAGACCAAAAGTAAAAAGTACCGCCTATTATTGTAACACAATTTTTCCTTCATTGTCAAGATATTTTTCATTTTTGTATGCGGTAGAATTTTTTAGAACGCCTAAATTCATACAATTTTTAGGAGAACATCACCGAGTTTTAAAAAAAGACTGAACAAATTTCTTGCTCAGTCTTGACATTGATACACTTATCAGGTATCATTAATTAAAGACTGAGTAAGAAGGACGAGTTCTTACTCGGTAAGGCGAGAAGTGTTAGCGCACTTTTCGTCTTTTTTTATTCGATTAATTTAAGTAAATTATAACACATTTTTACATACCGTGCAAGCATTTTATGTTTAATTGTAGCACAAAAAGACCTTCTTTTACAAAGGTTATTGTTATATAACTTTTTATATACTTTATTATGTACCTCTATTGTTTTCGGAAGTAGGATAATCTTTTACTATCAGGGTAACATTGATATCTAGATGTATTTTCTTTTTCCGTTTTACTCATTCTTTTTTTAATGGTATAAGCAGAAACTTCCTCTAAAGAAATAAATTTTTCATAATCCTCTCTCCAGTTCCCAAAGAATAATTCTCTCAAGGAATCCTCATAATTCAAAACAATAATTCGACTCATCGTTTCGGCTCCAGCAAGAGTCCAATACATTCCTCTTTTTTTCATTCTATAAGTGACCTTACGATGCTGACTCTCCATTATCCCGATTCCTGCATGACTGAATCCTCTCTGTTCGGCTGGTTTGGTATATTGGAAATTTCTCAATATTTTACTCTTGAACTTCTCAAACAACTCTTGTTCTTCTTCTGTATCGATATAACTTTCGGTCGTATCTAGGACAGTTCTCATTAACTGCTTATCATGTTGCTTAATCGCCTGGAAAGCTCTCTCTAATAGATCCTCAGAGTAAAATTTTAAATAATTCTTCAACTCCTTATTTACATGATACTCATCCCAGAAATGTTCGTGGCGTTTAATTCGCAAAACCTTCGCAATCTCTTTGAAAACATAGGGTGTATATCCATGACCTCCATCAGAGTTCGTAATCAATAAAGTCTGATTCGTAATTTCGTAATTATTGAACAAATAATCGATCACCTGCTCCCTCACTAAGCGGTTGTCAAGGCCAATAAATTCTTTTTTATCCTGGAGTTCAAATCGATTGCTGCCAACTTTCTGGCTTCCCGTATGGACTACAAAATGGGATAAATCATAATGTTTATTATCCTTTTGTGTGTCACGTGCTTTAACCATCACACCATCACCCTCAATATAAATAACCTGGGCTTTTCTTTTGCTAACTTCTTTATTCTCCTCATAATATCAATAGCCTTCTCTTTCCTCCAATAACTTCTCACAAATTTTTACGGCTTTTACTACAATTGGTTTTGTGATAGAGATGTGATAAGTCAATTGGATCACCTGAGTTACTTTATCATATGGCATTAAAGTAGATAATTTGGCCACCTGATACATAAATTCCCAGGAGAAGCGGACGTTCTTCTGAAGCCCTAACTTTTCATCTACTGGAATGACCCAATGATCTCCCTTTTTCCAACGTCTTCTTCTGAAAGTAAACTCTCCAAATGTAAAAGCGACGGTTCGCTCCATTGAATGAATACAGGTATAGCCCTTTGCTTTCATGACTGGAATCATCTCCTCATCATACCTAGAAACAAAGTTATAAAATTCTTTTGCATTTTGAAACAGCAATTTATTTTTTAGTTCTCTCTCATCAAAGAAAGCCATTCAGAATCCTCCCTTATTAAAATTACGCTTATTTTAATAAATTTTGACCTGAATGTTCAAATAATCCTTTGTTCTGACAAAAAAAGAGCCTATCTTTTCAGATAAACTCTTACTTATCATACCAGGGTTTCTCTTTCTTACTAAAATAGGATTTGCTCATTTCAATAGTAGCTATCCCCATAGGAATCAAAATAATACTCCATAAAACCGTCACAATTCCATCTGCAATAAAGGAAAAACCACCTGTAAAGTGAAGTCCCAAATACAGTAATAATACAACTGGAAGGAAAGCTGGAGCGAATTTTAAAACGGCCAACCCTAAAACAATTATAAACACCATACTAAGTCCAAATGTTTTATAGAACACATAGATTGCTATAGCTCCGATAAAAATAAAGAACAGTTGAACAAGTCTTTTAATATCAATGAAAATCATCATAGATTCCTCCTACTTCATCAGTAATATTTTAAAATTTATTGTCTCCTCGTGTCTGGATACCAAATAATTTTTGATAAGACACTCTATCCCAATCATGTTCTAAGTAGAAAAAACCTACAAGCGAGTACAATTTTGAAATACTTTTTCGAGATAATCCTTTCTTTTTCCAAAAACGATTATTCCTCCAGCTTTTTATAAAACTACTCTTTGATTTCAACTTTTCAATTTCTCCCAAAAGGGAATTGTTAGCCATCTTATAAAATGGGGCGTAAGATCCATATTTGGATTTGAATAGTTTGTTATACTCATATAATTCATATAATCTAAACCAACTTTCGTGAAGTGATTTAAAAATATACTCTTCGTCTGACAACAAAGAACAGACTTGTAAAGCAATATCTTCAGGAATATTAAGAACATCCTCCAAATTTGGAATGAAACTAATTTGAGATGTCTTATAAAAAAATCTCAAATTATCAGAATAAATATAATGAACGAGGTCGTACAGATTCACTTCAATAATCACTTCAAGAGTATTGAAATCTTTTGGTAAATCATTAACAGGAATACTATAAGTAATATTCCCAGTTGTCTGATAGTGTTTCTTTGCAAACTCTAAATCACACTTTATACGCTCTTGGATGAAATCATTTTCTCGCTTTCTCTTCATTGACTCTTTTTCCCAAAAAATCCGCTCCTGTTCTTCGTTATATTGTGATTGTCTTTTCCAACTAGAATACGGCATCCCTGTAAAAACCATGCTACATTTCCTTTCTTATGGAACGCTATTTTTTCTTTCGCTCCATCTTTTCCCATTCTCTTATAATCAGATTCTCAATATAAGATGAAGCTGATTTTTCACCGTGATACTCTACTAAAGAATCTAACATATCATATCGAACATTATGATGTAGAGAAAAAGGAAAACGTTGCTTTTTGTTATAGCTTTCAGGAGACTTTCTAGCCTCCTGGTTTTGTTTCCTAGATGAAGAAGTCTTTTCTCTCTTTGGTGTACTTTGGAATGTTTGTTTTACTTGTGCGAATCGATTCTCTGTCATGCTACCTCTCCTTCTAACACACTCAAAATATTTTCATATACGTAGTTTATATTATCATAAAACTTTTGATGTGTCTCTTGTTGGTTAGCTGTCATCTCTTCATGCTGCTCAAAGACACTCTGACTGATCACAAGACTCTTGGCCATGAGCTCTTTCTCCTGGATAGATCCCAGGTAAGCCTGATCTTCTTCAACAACTTCTAAAAATTGTTTACAGGTGTCTGTTACATTGTTTCCAACGTACTTAATCTTATTTCCAATAAGATAAGGTTCTGCTTTAACATAGCTTTTCTTAGTAATAACTTCGATAGCTTCGCTCTTAATGAAATCTACAAAATTTTTCAAAGATAACCAGGCACGAAAACCATTAAGAGAGGCATCAGAAACAGCCAAGACAATATCTGATACAGCTATAAAATTTGCTGTAACTAAACTCTCATCATTGTGCGTATCAATTAGAATGACATCAAATTGCGCTTCTAACTCTTCGTAATGTTCGCTAAACCACATAAACAACTGGAGATATTTGTTGTTTCGACTAGCAAGATCTAACTGCTCATCTGTCAAACGCTCATCACCACAAATCAAACTAAGATTTTCTGATATTGGAACAATTTCATACTCTCCAGTCGTAAATATATCATAGACAGTTTTCTCACATTTTACATCAAATGTTCTTGTCAAATTACATTCCCAAGCTCCATCAATGAGTAGTGTTCTAAGTCCCTTAACACGTGCCAACCAATCCCCTTCATTAAAGGTATCTGTAGTCTTTCCACCGCCACCTTTTCCTAAGTTTGTAGTCTGAATCTTCATGATTCCCTCCTTGGATAATTGTATATTTTGTTATATAACTTTTTATATACTTAATTATACCTAAAACAATTTTATTTGTCAATATAAAAGCACAAAAAGTTATATAACTTTTTGTGCAACTTGTTATCCGTATGTACCACCTATATTTCCGCCAACATAGGCTTTTAGCTGGATTTGTTGAACCGTAGTATTGAAATTTCCAACGAAATAGCTGTTCTCTTCTCCGTTTTTAGTTAGAACAACTAAAAATTGAATCACGTCATCTGATTCAGTTGGCATCACTTCCAATTGTTTAGGTTGAAAATCATACTGATTCGTCAGAAGAGCCATCGCAAAGGTTTGAACCATCGCATTCTGTGTCATAGATAAATGATTCTCGATTGTTCCCTTGACATTTGGCAGAAAATTCGTCTTTTTTATATCTGCTACTGCTTCTTCAAAGGCTTTTAACACTTCTTTTTTGTCTTCTGAGCTTGCCTCTACATAGGGGCGTTCTAGTTTTAGCTTAGCTGTGCGATAATTCTTCTCGTCTGCTGTTTCCTCTTTGGAAGACGGCTCGTTTTGAGTGGTTCCTGAAGAACTCACCTGGGCAGCTTCTTCTATTTTAGTTTGTTGAGATGGCCTGAAACTCGATACAATCCCTATTCCTGCCAAAATCAATAGAATACCTACTACAATCGATACAACCATATTCTCTTTTATCCAATCAATCATCTTATATCCTCCTTTTAATTTGAACTTAATTTAGCTTCTCTGTCATCTGGATAAGCAAAAGAGATTACCTGTTCTTGTTGTTGTGATTTAGTCCAAATACGATAATTCCATGTATATGGGGTTTTGAACTGATCCCAACCACTCAGAGGTGTATTTTGTTCTACAAATAAGATAGAGCCATTCTCGAAAACATGACATACAATTCCAGTATGACCATATCCTCCGCCTCCTACCTGTGAAGAAAAAATAGCGCCTCTTTTGGGTGTAGTCTTAACTGAATTTCCAAATATTGCAGCCCAAGCTGCTGCCTGATCTTTCCCATCTCCCTGTACTGAGCCAGAATGGCCCCATAAGTGATTTCCCATGCTAATTGTAAGATTCACACATTGTCCAGCATACTCGTCACTTCCAGGATTATACCATCCTGTAGACTTGGCATAATCCATGCCTAAGCTCTTAGGATCAATAATGAATGGTTTCAAGCTATCTGGTAAGTCTTCTGGTTTATACCCCCATGCAGTCGCATCTGAAGGGACAGTTCCCGTTCCATCGGTGCTGCTACCTGACTCACCACATCCACTTTTTTCAGCTGAAGAAGACACCGCACTATCCGAAGAACTGACATCTTGTGTACTGGATCCTTCATATGGCTTCTCACCATGAGCAGCAATAGCTTCCTTATCAAGCCACTGATACTTCGTACCTAGTTTTTGGTACATATCAGTTAGTTTGCTCTTATAAGTGCCATCTGTGGCCCATCCACCATCTGCTATAGCGGATAGGCTAGCAATACCATTTGTATTGTTTATAGCCCCTTTATAGAGTGTCTGGTGAGCCATAAACTCAGCTTTCCCTACGATCCCTGCATCGTAGCTAGAGAACCAAGTATAAGCTCCTCCTGTACCGTCTCCGACATTCGCTCCAGGCTTTGTCCCACTTAAATCAACACTATCTTCACCATACGTCGCAAGAGTAACTGGAAAATTACTTTTACTAGAGGTTTTAACACCTCCCATATTGTGAGCTTTCCAGAAGGAAGTACCATTAGGATTCGTAAAATTGAACCCATTCTCTATCATCGTTTGAGTGATAGAAGCTGAAGGTAGGAAACCTCCTGCCTTCCAAGACAGGATATAGGCTTCCTTGTGCTTTTTTACAAAGTCATCGATGGAACCATCAGCTGAAGAAACTGTGGAGTCGCCAGTTGAAGATGTTGTTTCTACAGCACCACAATCATTTCTTCCATTATTGGTTACAGCTCCCATTATCCCAACTAACATGGTTATCCCAACATTGATAATTAATAGGAGAGCCACAAAAGGAATGAGGATCTTCAGTTTAAATATTTTTTTCATGGATACCTCGCTTATTTACCATAATCCTAATATTGTTCGCAAAATTCCATAAAAAACTAAAAATACAATAAATCCTATTCCAATCTTCTTGAGACCGTTCAAAAACTCCTTATCTCGTTCTTTTTGTGCTTCCAGGCGTTTTGGATCAGATTCTCCCTCTGAAGCGAAATAATCTCTTTCTTGTTGCATGCGATATTTACGAATCAATACGTATTGATCAAATCTCTGCTTAGTCCTGGCAATCATTCCTAGTTTGTTTTTGGCCATTCTGGTTTACCTTCCTTTCTTACTCAATACCGCCATAGCGCTCAACTTCAGGGGCTAACAGCTGTTGGTTAAAGACCAGATTTCCTACCCCTGCAATATTCATGAATAACTGTCCTTTCGCCAGACGAGGCAAAGTCTCTAGTTCAGACTGGTTCATTGATCCAGATAAGGCGTTAGCTAGTAGAGGAACACTGGTTTCGTCCGTCTGAGCAAAAACTCTATATTGCATCAGACCAAAAATCCTCTGGACTGCCGTTACGTACGGATCCTTATGAGTGCCAATCCCTGTCTCAAACAGAATCCCTCGTAGTGAATTAACAGACAATACAACACCAGCAAAGTTTTCGCCCATTGTATCAATCATATCAGCCAGAAGGTTGACACTACTTTCATGCTTAGGGTCAATGAGTGTCTGTGCCCCACTAATATTGACAATATAGTGCTGCATATCCATCTCCGTTAAGTCAGGACGTCTCTTCAGTAATTGCTTACAGCGTTTTCCGTTATTGACAATATCAGCTGAGACAAGTGAAAGAACAGAGAATATCTGAACATTTAACAAATGAGGGGCGTTCTTCAACCCTGAGAAGTCAAATGTTACAACTTGCTCTGAAGAAATATCTTGAAATTCGGTTGTTCCCTCGAAAATTTCTGCGTTTGTTGTCAATAGTTCGTTAAACGTATTGTAAATACGCTTAACAGCCTTGTGTTCGGCTTTATCCGCACTAGTTTGTTCCAGTCGACGTTTGTAGGCATCAACAAACAAAATAAAATCAGACAGAATAGGATACTCTTCCTTCACAATATCCGTCGCTTTCAGTTTTTCTGGATTCAATGAAGGATTTCGAGCCCACAATTCTTCTTCAATATAGAACTCATTCAAGAGGGTTCCAAATGTGATTAAATCGTCTCCTGTCACTTCATTATTCAGAAGTTTATAGATACTCTTCAGTTTTTCGATATGAAGGTTGTAAGATTTTTTCTTATCGATTTCAGTTCCTGCTTCATTGGTCACTGTTGGAAATACCTGGAAGATATTGATACGGTTAGCCTCACCTGATAAATCAAGAATCAATCCATGTTGTTTTCGTGTCTGATCAAGAAACTGGCCAGTAGCATCAAAGTTACGAATATAATGCCCCTTCGCATAGAGACCGTCTGTGTGTTTCATAAGAAAAGATCGCTGTCCCATCTTTGGATTTCCAGATAGGATCATAAAGGAGCGTGTTCTTTTCTCGTCACGTTCTAGAAAATTGAAATTTACCGCTCCATTTGTTGGAGTCCAACCCAGATAAAAACCCTTCTCATCTTCTAGTTTCGTATGATTAAAGAAATATCCACCAGCTATTGAGTGAGCTGGAGTCGGTATTCCTCTTCGATGATTGGGCAAATCAATCTGATATTCGGCTGGAATAAATGGAGCATGGTATTCAAAATCTAATTCTCCAGACAGAATAGTGGATTTGAATTTCGACGTTTTGTCTTTGACCTCTTCAACCTTCTTGAATAATTCTTCTTTGATTGATGCAAACACAAAGACACGAATATACATCCCATACATAGCTATATTCCGCTTATCAATTTCACGGCTTAGTTTATTAAGATTATCAATCTCATCTAGTTCTTTCCGATTATTGGTTAGTTTGCTATTGTTTGTAATCCGTGTTGACTTCTCTTCAATAGAGTCCTCAATCTCTTTTTGAAGCTGTCTATTATCCTCCTTGTACAGTGACAGGAAGGAACGTGTTCCAGGAAGCAACAACAATTCAGAAAGCCAAAAACGATCCATTCCTTCAGTTGGATACTCATAATAGTGTAAGACCGTATGGCATCCATCTCCACTTATCCAGAAACGATCATCCTTTTTAAAATCAATATTTCCTTGCGGTTGAATCTGGCTAAGGAAAGCAAGGTCATATCCTTCATTCTTTAATTGTCTTTGTCTACGTTTTGATAAATCAGGCATGCTATCTCTCCTACACTTTCTCATTCATATTGTTGTATTGCTTTATAATCTGAATTTTCTTCCTGTAGCTGATATCTTGTGGAACAAAATCATTATTTCCATAGGTTTTAGCCTTCCGAACCAATTCGTCCAATTCGGTTGTTGTAGGCGCAAATAGCCACAGAATGAACTCTGTATTATAGACTTCTTGTCGGATGCTTTCTTCAACCTTAATTTGGCTTTGAAGCCAAATTTCACGATCCTTGAGTTGTAAAAAACGTCTATCGTTTACTGATAACTTAGACATATCTTGTCGCACTAAATCCAAATGATGGCGCAAGTCAGAAATTTGCGTATCTGTATTTGTTGGCAAAGTGGTCGTCTCCACTTGGATATTCGGTCCAAATCTAGTCAACCAGGTTTCAAAATTTTCAATGGTTCTCATAACTTCGTTATAAGACATCGATCCTAAATCTTTACCTGGTATCTCCATCAGCTGCAAGTAGCCATAATCAACTAACTGGATATAAGCCTGGCTGTTTGGAATAATTGATTTTACATCTAACAACTCAACGCAAGAATGCAAATCAAAATATTCCTGCGTTTGTTTCTTCGTTTCTTGAATACGTCCCAGCGGACGTTTCTCATTTTTGGGGGATTTAGTTTGTTTAATCGCCATTATGGTTTTCTCCTTCTGATATAGTTCAAGCTGATATAACGTTTTCTTCTTCGTCTGAAGAAAAGAAACATGCTGTGCCAATTCTTTTTGCCACCGTTAGCTGGTAACACCAGATATAAACTCATAACTGGTGTCAACAAAATGAATGCGAACATCTGTATCCACTGGCTTTTAGGAAAGATCTTTAGGCCAACGCTCAAAGCGATTACTCCAGTAATTCCTACAAAAACAATATCTAGGATAAGAAGGCCTATAATCTTGATTTTGGCATAGATATCTCTAGGTACACCGTATTTTTCACTGTACATTAGTTTCTCCTTTACATTTGTTTTGACACTCACATTATAATGAATAATCGAAAATATCTTTTAAAGGGACAATAGCATTTTTGCCATTGTCTTTCAGGAAAGAATTGTATAAAAAGTTATATACTTTTTTGAACAATAAAAGAAGCCTCAATCTTGAGACTTCTTAACTAGATCAAAGAATGATTCTTCAGAAAGGAAAGTGATGAATTGACCGTCTGATATTCGTCTAAGCGCTTCATCATGCTTTTTAGACCTTTTATCTAGATCAAAAAGATTCAACTGCTTGTGTCCTAAAACCAATATATCTGTCCTTGAAGATATATAGTTTTGAACGACAGCTCCTTTACTTTCTAAAAAGCGTATGGCTTCTTCTCGAGTTAGAGGACGTAGACTTCCTGTGATAACAATGTTCTTTCCTGTTAAATCCATAGTTCAGCCTATTCTTCTTCGTCCTCACTCTCAGCACCTGTGATATGACGACCTCCCTGCATACGCTGTCCTGCTTGTTGCATTTGTTGGTTCATGTAATTCATTTGATTCATGCTCTTTTGAAATTTTTGTTGAGAAGAATCAGGCTGTGCTGGTGGTTGTGATTCTGAAACTGGTGCATCTGCAGGTGGATTTGGATCTTGAATTGGGGACTCCACTCCTTCAGCTGAAGAAGTTGGATCGACAATAGGTGCTTCGGTTGTTCCTGGATCAACTGGAGGCTCAGGAATGTCAATTGGTCCAGGCTGATCAATTCCAGGAACAGCATTATTTTTCAGAGCGTTGTAGGTCGCATTTTGAGCAGAGACAGCCTTATCATCCAGCTTATCTAAAGCGCTACCAACTGCCCCTTTCGTATTTTGCATGGCTTCAAAAGCTTTCCATTCTGCCAAATCAACCATATTGCTTACACCACCTTTGGCCGCATTCATCAAGCCCTGGTCTTTTACAGAGTTCAAAGCACCTTGAATACCTCCTCCAGTTCTGGCTAGGCTATTTCCTAGAATCTGACTTCCTTTAGACAAGGCATCTGGAGCTTTTTTAGCCATATCCATACCAAATTGACCAAGTGCCATACTGCCATTAAAGAGACCGCCTGCTCCAGCCGCAAAGGCATTCCCCATCATCATAGCACCCAGCAGTTGTTGAGCTGTTTCACTATGACCTGTTGAGACTCCAAGCCAGCGCTCGATCATGGCTACTCCTTGCATGGCTGCAAAGAATACTCCAACATAGACAAAGGCAGCTGCGAGACACTGTTCCCACATATTGAGTCCATCAAAGAATCCGCCAGAAAGCTTAGATACAGCTGAAACAGAAAGGATTGGTAAATCTCTGAAAATCTCAAGCGTTACACGCATAATGATGACTTCAAAGAAGATTCCTGCTAAAGCACCGCCAATCGTTCTTAGCAGCTCCTTATATTTCTTTGAGTTTGATAGAGAGCTATAACCAAGAATTGGAGAAATCATTGCTTCAATCAGAATATCAAAGATTGATTTAACGAGCTTAATGATCATGCTAACCAAAAGAACAATCAGGATAATATACTGGAGGAACATCCCTATCCAGTTGACTTTATAGCGCATGTAAACTGATTCAAAAGCACTCAATTGATTAATGACTCGGTGTTCTGTAATGCTTTCAACTCCAGTATTATTGGAATTCAACTTATGGAGGAACAAGCCTTTAATCCCTGGTATTTTATCATGTTTCTCTATATCCTGTATCATTTTTGGATTCGTTGTACCATAGTTTGCCCCAAAATCAATCTTGGTCGCAAAATCAGTCGTGTCCCGCTGTTCAGGACTATCCGTGATATTATTGACAGGGGTAGATCCCTCTTGAACAGGCTTGATAAAGCCATAATCATCCATTGGAAACAACTCCGTAGAAAAATCCTTGTAGATCAAGACTTTTAAGTCTACCACATTATTTTTCATGGGTTGAAGAGCCAGGGAGGAAGTCGGTTGACTGCCAGATGGCGCTTCACTGGAGACTGTCTGGATAGACATGGCATCCTGTGCTACTGCTGTTGATATAGTGGTCAAAGCTAGTGGCAATACGGCAGTTACAGCCGTTACCAAAAGGAAATTCGTGATGACTCCTTTGTATTTGACTGGCTTTGTAAAAACTCCTGCGACGGCCGACACGACCAAAATCAGGGTGAACAAGGACGTCCCCAATAGCTGAAACCAGTAAAAGAACTGGCCTATAATCGTCTTCTGGTCGCCTAGATAACCGAAGAGACCAAAGAGCTTGAACATATTATTAAAAACATGTTCTAGGCTGGAAGTGATTTGATAAAGAGCCTTGGCAATCCCTCCTGGTAAATAGGTGAGAAATGCCATAAATGCAGGAGTCGGTTCTAAATAGTTATTCCAATAGGAATAAAACTCTGCCAGCTTTTTTGCATTCTCGCCTGTAATCTCACCATCAAGATTCTTGATCTCATTCACCAAATCTGAAAAGGTTTGATAGTGCACTAAAGATACCTTCTTTCTTTTTAAGATACCCCTATCATATTCGATAATGGCAAAATCGTTTTTAAAGGGACAATGAAATTCTGACAACAAAAAAAAGCCTCAAGTAATTGAGACTTTTGTAAGTTAATCTGCGGTTCCGTTGAAATCATAGAAAGCATTGTCTTCTTTATAGCCACGGCGGAGTTCAATGATTCGGATTTTTTTACCACCCTCGGTCAAGACGACTTGATAATAAGAGCGAGCTTCTTCAGGTTTATCTATATCTTTATAGTCAACAGCGATTGTAAAGTTATCCTTTCCTTTCAGCTGACTCTCTAGACTAACTAGAGTGCCTCTGAAATCAGCTGGGATTCTCTTCACTTGTTCTTCTGAAAGAACACTATAATTGATGCTTTCACCGTCGTTATTTGAGATGGTTCGTTTTTCTTTATCAAACTTTAAGGTAGTTCCTACTCCACCCTTAAAATCACTACTCTCATAACCATGTTCTGGTGAAAAGCCCGTATAGCTATCTTTTAACACATTTTTAGAGAGACTTTCAGGTGATTTTTGACCACATGCCCCTAGTAAAATCAAGGCTAACCCTACTAAAACAATTCTTAAAAAGTGCTTTGCTTTCATCATTTTTTCTCCTAATCATTATTTACCTCATTATAACAAACATCATTTTTTCTTGCAAGTGTTTATATAACTTATTGTACATCTTTTTAGATAACTTCATCCGCAAAGAAGTCGTCTCCGTCATCATAATAATCATAGTCACCGTGAATAACACTAGCTGCAGCTGCCTGGAATAATTCATCTGTGGAAGTGAAGGATTGGGATTGTACCTTTTGCCCTTTACTGTGACGGCCTGATAGTTTAGGAGTTTCGCCATTGTTGCTGAGGAGAGGCATGGTCAAACGTTGCCTCCAGTCTATGATGTTGTTGAAGGCTGTACCTGCATCAACTGCTATTTCTTGAAGCTCTAGCTCACGGTGTGCACTTTCGACTGGAATATCCGCAAGAGTCATCGATGTATCAAACTCCTCTTGTAAAAACATGTACTTGTAAGGGAAGCTGTTCTTATCATGTGCGAAGATTGGATCCGTTGTAACCTTACGTCCAACATTATCCCGTCCTTTAACCCCACGTAAGATAACCGCTTCTCCCTCCTGAAGTTTGGCCAATTGCGTTGGTGTCAACAACTCTTGTTTTGGATTCTCGACAGCTACATTTGGATTGGCTTCGTCCAGGATATTGCTGGAGCGCCGTCTTCTGGTGATGGTACGTGTACCCAGCTCTCCACTAAATCTCTTATTGGTATCTGGAGACGTCGTTTTGACGTAAACTTTCAATGAACAGTTATCCAGAATCGTTTGCGCAACATTTTCACCATAGACATTAACCAATTGTTCCAAGTTTTGAACCCAAAGATAATAGAGAATATTTTGCCCCAATCCGATAGAAATTTTCGTATCCATGTGAGGAATAGCTGGAATATTTGTAAACTCATCCAAGATATGGAGAATACGATTGATACATTTCCGCCCATTTGATAGGGCAAGATCATAGTTGGCATTGTACAACTGATCCAAGAACAAAGAAACAATCCCATTATACTCTGTTCGGTTTGGCGGTGTTACCAGGTAGATGACCTTGGGTTTATCTGAATAAATCAGTTCAATATCCGACTCCTGAAGAAGATTTTGGGTATCTTCTTTATTCTTTAAGACGGTGATATCGATATGATCTAAAATCGGTTTCTTGGTATACTCATCGAGTTCTAGATTATCTCCATCTTTTCGATAGACTTTCTCAGCTGAGAATTGGAAGACCCGATCCCGAACTGGAGACTTACCATTTTTCTTATGATTAAAATCAATCGTAACCGTAAACTGATCTGGAAGTTTAGGTTCGATGGCATAAGTCAGATAGCCTTCTCCATCAATAAGAGCTGTCGCTTGCTTCACATAGTCGACTTGCTTTTCAACTTTGCCCCATTTCTTCAAGCCTGTAATAGTTACTTTAGCAGTCTTATGCTTGAACTCATTTTTTAATTGACTGTTGGTGCTTGATCTAAACTTAACAGACAATCGACGTGGGAAGGCAAAAGACTCTAAATCAATCGAGTTTTTGGAAGTGAGCTTCGCTACGTTGTCTTGCAAGAACAGGTTGATTCCTGTCATCATGCTAGAGTAGACATTCCCTTTAGTCTCATCACCACCAAAGTCTGAAGCACGAAATTCGATATCCGCCATTTGTCTAAATTTTGAGAATTGTTTTTGATTGACCTGTCTCAAATTATCAAAATAGACTGTAATTTTTGACTTCTTCGACACTTGTTGTTCTCTGCTTGGATTTTCGACGATTTCTCCAGCACCATCCACAAAGACTTCTTCTGATCCCATTGTCGCCAAGAATTTCGCAACGTTAGGGATTGTAATGGTATCCCAGGCATCCTCTTCACCATTTTGAACGGTTTCATTAGCCCGATCCATCAAAGCCATTGTAAGGGCGTTAAACAAGGATATAGAAGACTTACGAAAATATTCCGCATTCCCCTTCTCACCACCTTTTTGTTTGGGAAAAATGGATTCTGCGACTGCGTTGACATAGGTTTGCGTTTTCTCATAGTAACCTTTCTTGGCGGCTGCAATAGCTAGAGCCAAAGGATTGTAGGACATAGACCAATCCATATTTTGGAAAGAAAGCACATCAACTTCATAGCCACGTTGCCTCATCATTTTGTAAGAGGCTTGGTAGTGTTCTCCTTTCGGGTCTCCCAGAACCAGCGATGGCTGCAACTCCGCACGACTGTTGATATCAATCGTTGTCGTGATCTGACCTTCCCCCTTACCTGAACGAGTCATCCCAATCCCTAACAAATTCGTCGGCTTATCTTCAATGTAATAATATCCCGAAGGAAAAGATTGCATGCCCAAAATGCGCTCCGCATTGGTCACGTATCGACTGATTGTCTTATTTTGCCATAACATTTGCGTTCGAAGTGTTTGCCCTGCCAAATCATGAGTCAGTTCATGAAATACTGGAGCCCCACCTTCACCTGGATAAGTTAAAGCTTTATTAGGAATCTTTTTGTATTGACGACGAATTTCATCAACTGTCACAAAACGGTCATCCCCCTCCTCATTATGGTTGTAGTCACGAAACTGCTCAAAGTTGATCCAAGCAGATTTCCAAGCAAGGAATAGACCCATCAGAAAGAGAGGAAAAGCTAAAATCGGGGCAATCCAAAAGACTTTTACATTCAATAAACTTTGAAACAAGAGGCTGTTTAAGTCAAAGTTTACGGCCTTACTAGCATCTTTAAACGACCAAATACTAAAATAGAGAAAGCGGATTGTAGATCTCAAAACGGTAACCAGGTAATTGGTTAAGATAAAAGCAATAAAGCTAAAACCTAATCCCATATAAACGAAGCTGCGGTAACTTTTAAAATAAAGAATGGGTTTCATTTCTTTATCAAAACGTTTCCGTTCTCGTTTAACAAAAGGGAGGGTATAGAATATCCTGAAGAAAACATTCCAAAGAATGAGAGAGACAAGCGCAAAGATTTTAGGTAAGAATGACGTCATTCCATTGAGCAGCCCTCTAACTGATTTGAACCATACTTGTTTCCAATCAATTCCTTTACGATTTTTCCAACCTCTTTTTATTGCTTGCCTTAGACTACTCTTTCCTGCTAATAACCTTTGATAGCTTCTTAAAAAATACGGCTGGAAGAGTTTGAATAGGTAATAACCTGCTACCCCTAGAAAAAGGAAGGTATTGAGCCAACTGGCTCGAATCAGTTGGATAAGGGTATAAAATACTACTTCAAATAACTCAAACAAACGACTACCCCCTTACACCTTCCAAGAACCATTCCATTTTTCGAGTATAGAAGCTCGAAAAGAGAAATATGTGAAACTGTAGCCTTGGAGAGGCTTTCTCATAACGGTTAAAGTAATTTTCTAACCATTTCTCCCCATCCAACTGAAGAACATTCAATCGACTAGATCGACTTTGTTCTAAGTAATTGGTCACCTGAAGAGATTCTGCAATCAATTCATCAGACAGATAATTGTATTTTTGTCTTGCCATTGTTGCACTCCTTTCTTATTATTTCTTAATTCCCCTCTATTCTAAGGGATAATATCAAATTCTTTGTTAAAGGGACAAAAGATATTGTTATATCATAAGTTATATAACTTTTTGTACAACAAAAAAGCACACAAGTGTTCTTGTATGCTTTCAATCCCTTTAGAATGGGGATTCTACATCCATTGGTTCAGGATAAGATGGAGGAATAGAACTTGGTATCGGCTGAGAAAAGCCCTGTTGTTCCTGCTTACGTCGGTTAGATGCTTCCTTATTTTCAAGGAAAGTAATTCCTCCTTGTTGATTTGGGGAAATAAACTGATACGTCCGACGTTGACCTTGTTCATCATTATAAGGACGTTGGATAATTTCTCCTTTTAAGAGGATTGGAGAGCCTTTAGATAGGCTCTGAGCCATCAATTCTGCTTGTTTTCCGTATACTTGCACATGGAAGAAACTAGAAATTGGTTTATTTGTATCATCAGTCATACTAGAATCACAAACAAACTCAAATTTGAAACTGGCATGACCATTTTTAGTTTGACCTACTGCATCACTTGGGATGAATGCAACACGTCCAGTAGCGATAAATACTTGCATTTTTTCTCCTTTCAATAAAGACCACAAGAGAGTCTTTATTCAACTTGTGGTCATCATTTCATTTTAGTTCGTCAATTTAGTTTTCTTTCGACTTACGAAGACCTACAAGACTCAACAATCCCAAAATCATTCCCACAACTGGAAGCATGCTTGCTGCTGTTCCTGTGTTTGGTAGTGACGGCTGAGGTTGTGGCTTGCCTGGTTCTTTAGGCTCTGGTTTTGGAGGTTCCGGCGTTGTTGTTGTAACTTTAGCCGTCATCTCTTGTAAATTGACTGTATTGATAAAGGTATTTTCAACCTTACCAGCCTTGATGCGTTCGACTTCTAGATAGAAGTCTGCATCGAACGTGCCTTTTACACCTAAAGAATTTAGGAAATCCTGGTTAATAACATACGACCATTTGCCTTCCTTTTCGTTCCATTTAACGGTCACAATTTTCTTAAGGAAGTTAGGATCCGTATCTTGGTTCACTTCAAACAAGAAGGCATAAGGTGTACCTTTGACGACCTTCTCACCAGCTTTGACTACTTTTCCATCCTTCAGGATGACGTCATGAGGAAGAACCAAGTCTTTCTCAGCTGTGTATTCCGTTCCCTTGAAAATCCCTGACCACTTACCTGTGAATCGATCATGAACCACATCCAACTGATCACTACCATCATATTGGAAGAGGCTGTCGTGTTTAGTAGGAACGGTTACACCGTCAAGTAGATAGCGGATGTATTGACCAATCTGTACTTCTTGGCCGTCCAAGACTTTTTTATTATCCTTTTGATCCAAGACGTGTTTCTCTGGATTCACATCAGGAACCGAGATAGTGACAAGGTTTGATTGATATCCATTGCCAAAGTCGATTTGTTTTAGATCGTTTTCGACTTTCTCCCCTGCTTTAACCAGGAGCTTAGCTGGGAGATCAATCGTCACCTTTTTATTTTGCTTCACATAGTTGTAATAAAAACTCTTAGAATCCTTCGCTACCCAAAGATAAAACTCACCTTTAGGATTCAAGTTCAATTCTTTCAGAATCTTATTGATTGCATCTGTACGCCCTTTGTCTGAAAGGACGTGATACATGTCAAACAAGTCTTTTACATCTTTACCTGCAGCAGTCATCTTGATCTTACTGTGGTCAACTGTGAAGGCTTTGTCTTGAACATCATCAAAGATTCCAAACTTCTTACCAATCGCTTGTTTTGAAGCAAGTGTTTTGGTATAAGGACTGTAGTCAGTCATCAAGCGGAAGGTCACGTTGCGATCAAATGTTGTAGCACCATTGATGTCCTTACCAGCACGATCTAGAACCGCTTTAACTGGTTTTGGGGCTGGTGGTGTGTAGTTTGTGACTGGATTAGAGTAAACCTCGTAGTTATTCACTAACACTTTATAAGTGTTGTCATAGAAGCCCTTATCATAGATTGGCTTCCAGGTAATCACAGGAGCTTCCAAGCGCTTCCCTTCGTAGGTTGCAGTAAAGGTGTAAGTATTCTTTCCTGCATCGTAAGCAACGCCCCATCCAGCTTTCTCTGCAGCTGCTTTCGTCACAGCCACATCAGGAACTGCTCCAGCTTCGAGTGGATCAATGATGGTAATCTTGTCCCCTTTTTTCAGGTTCGCATAGATATTGTCATGGGTCAATGTGTAGAGCTGCGTAGCGTTTTTAGCAACTGTTTGACCGTTTGTATTGGTCTTGTCTGTATCTGCTACAGATTTGCTGACAACTGGCTTATATTGTAACTTGTAGCCGTGATAACTTGCTGATAATTTCTGATTTTTCGTCTCAGAAATAGTTTTAAGCTCTAAAGTTGGTTTTGCTGGATTTTTCGCATTGACCAGGTTAGCACTGATTGAATCAGGTTTGACAGGTTTCACAGTTGTTTTTGTGATAGTTGCAGTAGCTGGAACTTCAACGACTGGCGTTACAACCTTTGTATTCAAAGCGAACCAATAGGTTTGGCCATTTGGACTTTCTGGTCCATCCCATTGAATAAATTCGGTTGTGAAGGCTGTCCCTTCCTTAAAGACACCAAGTGCAGCGCCCTTGTATTGGTAAGGTGAATCAGATGTATCCCAAAGATGCCCCACATCTTCCTGACGGTTATAGTCTTCTGCATAGACATAGCCATAATCTTTGTTTTCTGTAACAGTGGAGCCATTAATTTCAACATGAGTTCCGTTAATGGCTTTCGCACCTTCCCAACCAATACGATTGTGATTGAGTGAAGAATAGGTTAGTGTAGCAGGAGTTTTTTCACTTGCTTGGAAGGCTACTTCTTTCCCATCCACATTGTAGTAGTAGGTATCCGTAACCAAGAAATTCATGTAGTCTGCAGCTCCACCAGCTCCATCGTTACGAGCGACTACAAAGCCCTCAGTCGGATCATTCAATACATATACATCGTTTAACCCTGTCTTCCCTTGATTAAGAATCTCGAATTTTCGATGGATACGAGAAATATCATGCTTTTTACCATCTGCAGTTGAAACAGTCAAACCTTTCAGATTTGTGTAGTCAACCTCCGTTTTCCATCCAGTGCCAACATCCTTGTATTTCAAGACTTTAGTCGAGTCAAGAACACGAGTATAGCCTGATGTTCCATTTGATGAAGCAATGTAATCTTTAGTAGTTACCTGCGCTCCTGAAGCAGAGGACTCCACTGTTGCCTCAGGATTTGCGGTCGCAACGCTGAGGGCTTGCAAGACCACTTCTTTGGTATATCCCTCCGTGCTTGTCTTAGCTCGAAGCTCATCGTACTTCTTCTGCCAGTCTGCTTGGGCTTTCTTAGCTTGATCATAAGACGCTTGGTTTTGTTTCCCAATTTGCTTCGCTTCATCAGCTGAAGAAACTTCCTGTGTTTTAGAAGTTAAAAGTACACCAGAGTTTTTCAGTTCAGTTGATTTGCGATCAGCATCTTGATTGACTTCTTGACTAGCAGTTTGGCTTTCTGAGTAGGCATCAAGAAGAGCCTTGTTGAGCACAACTTTTCTTTTTGCGGCCGCAATAGCCTGGTCATTTGCTTTCTTCAATGCTTCTACTTCTGCGACTGAAGAAACTGTACGTGTCACTGCATCAACCGTTACGCCCTGTTTCTTCAAGTCTGTAGTAGCGGCTTCTACAGCCTGATTCAAAATTGTAGCTTGTTTGACAGTAGCTTCGTACTTCCCTTTTTCTTCCAGGTAGGTTGAGACAGCTTGTTGGTTCTCTGACAAGACCTGTTTAGCTGTTTGAGTAGCTTTCTTGTTTTGGTCTGCTGTCCCATCTGTGGCAGTCGAACCGTCATTCGTCACTGTGACAGTTGTTGCCCCTTCATGCTTGGCTTTTTCATCAGCTACAAATTGATTGTTAGCGTGAATAGCTTCCTGTGCTTCCTTGAAAGCTTCGTTGTTTTGAACTTGTTTTGTAGTTGTGGCTTCAAGTTCCTGAACTTGTTTATCCTGATCTTGTTTAATCTCAGACTTAGACTGTTCAAGTTTTGGAGCAGTGGTATCTGTCCCCTTATCAATGCTTGGTGTTTCAGATACAACTACTCCAGCTTTTTTAGCCTTGTCAGCTGCCTTTGTCACTGCTCCATTATCAATCGCTACAGACTGGCTTCCTGTTGTTTTACCAGCCTGTGTAGCGTATGCGTTGTTGTCGTTTTTGCTTTCAGGCTGTACTGCTTCATCCGCAAATGCTGAACCTGCAGAGAAGGCTACAAAACCTGCGATTGCAATACATGATGCTAAACCTTTAGCCCATTTTTTCTTACGGAAATATCCGTGTCCTTTTGTTTTTTCTGTCATATTTCTTTCTCCTTCACTTAATTAAAATAATTTCTTCTTGTAGAAGTAGCCAACCGCAGTAAACAACATGCCACCGATTACAGCTAGGAAACTTTGTTTTGTTCCTGTGTTTGGCAAAGTTACCATTTTACCATCCGCAGTCGAAACACTGATAGTCTTGTCTTCATTTGTAACAGCTCCAAGTGCTTCAGGAGCAACTACAGAACCATCTTCAAGGACAAGATTTCCGTTTTGAGTGCTGACAATGGAATCACCTGTGCTGGTTTGAACAGGTGCTTTTGTCACATCATGGACGACTTGTCCTGTTGAGCTTGAAGTGGTTCCAATTTGTGACTTCCCTTGTTGGTTCGCTTGATCAGTAGTTTTTGGCTGTTCATCTGGAACACCATCGAGGCTTCCTGCATTATCCTTGTCTTGCGCCTTATCTGAAGGTGCTGGTTTATCAGCTGGCACTCCGTCAAGACTTCCTGCGTTGTCTTTGTCTTGTGGTTTATCTGATGGTGTCGGAACACCATCGAGACTACCTGCATTATCCTTGTCTTGCGCCTTATCTGAAGGTGCTGGTTTATCAGCTGGCACTCCGTCAAGGCTTCCTGCGTTATCCTTGTCTGATGGAGCTGTTGGATCAACTGGAGTAACTGAAGGCTCTGTTGACTTATTTGCTGGAGCCTCTGTTTCTGTTGAAGCACTTGGCGCTGTTGGCGTAACCACTTCCGTTGTTGGAGCAGAGGAATCAATTGGCGCAAGTTCGTCTGCCGATGCAAATCCGCCAGCTTGTAAAAGTACGAGTGTTGATAGCGCGAGTGTAGCTAATACTTGGTTTTTGTTCTTGTTCATTTTGATTTTTCCTTTTCTAATTTTTAAGATAATTTGATTCCTTTGGTTCTGTTTCTACAACAAATCCATATTTTGAAGAATCAGAAGCTTTTATATCAAAAGTTAATCTAACGCTAGATGATTTATCCCCTCTTTTGACAGACAGGATATAGGAAACCGTATATTTTTGAGTTTCTGAATCATAATTCAATTTCTCTAAAATAACGGACTGTAAAATACCTTCTTTTGGTTTGGTAAATTTTGCATCACCTTCAGAAAGAAAATCTACTAGGTTTTCTTTTTTGCCCGAGTAATAAGAAGGTAAGAAATAACGGCTAAATACATCAACTTCATTTTTCGTTGAAATGATAAGTTGAGTATTTTTTTGTTCCTGATATAAGAAATTTACTTTTTCTGACTGGTTTGATAGTTGAGCGAAAGTAAAAAATATGCAAATGATATTTATTACTGACAACACTCCAAAAACACCTAAAAATAGATAAAATTTCTTCAGAGAAGTTGACCGCTTTTGAGATACGGGAGCCGCAACATCTGTTTGATCCCTTGCATTTGGAACAGGCGGCAAGCGATTTGGTTGTGAAACAGCCTCTGTCTCACCTTCAGCTGGAAAAAGCGGAAGAGAAGAATCGGATAATCCCAAACTTTGTTTATATACAGGATAAATCTGGTTCTCAAAATACTCCCTTTTTTCTTGATAGCTGTAATTCCCAAATTCAGAGCGAGTAAGTATCGATTGAATGAGGGGAAGCAAGAGGTTTTCATAGTCTTCAGTAATAAGGAACGGACTAGCATAAACCTCCCCTTCTGTCACCACGCTTTTTCCTTCCAGATGGGCAATTGCTACTTTTTTCAGCTGAAACTGACCATACGCCTGTTTTAACTCTTTAAATAACAATTCGGCTTGTTGAAATGTTAGGTAGGGCAAACTTTTTGCAATCGGCTGAGAAAAATCAGAAAGATGATCCAATCCCTCGAGGATATCAAACAACTCACTATCATCCTCTGGACCTCTTCCATCTTCCCAGGTGATTTCTAGAAATAAGTCATCTGTAATCGTACAGCGACCTTTATTAAAGAGCGCAAAAGCCATATATCACCACCCCTTAATTTTTCACAAAATCAAAAATCCATTCAATGATACTTGGACCTGCAGAAACACCAATAATTGCAATTGCAATTGAAATCCAATTTTTTTTCATTGAGGCTTTTAACTCTCGTCCACCAAATGCATAAATGAGCGAAGTGACAACGGCAGCTAGACCAAATAGCGCAACACTGACTAACTGAACTTTTGTAATTCCTTGTTTCGCCAAGTTATCCGACTTAGCAAATGGATCGTCCGCATAGGCTGTAGATCCTGTTAGAAACAGGGAAAGGCTCAATAAAAACATCTGTGATTTTGTTTTTACTTGCTGAAGTTGTCTTGTCAAATAATTTTTCATAGAAATCCTCCTTTGTTTTTTTGACAACGTTAGTATAATAGATAATTGAAAAAAATTTTTTAAAGGGACAATCATTTTTTTTAAGGTGAATTTTAAGAAAATAATGCTTCACCAAATGACGTCTTTTCAGTTTCAACATCGAATAATATTTTTCTTTTATCTTCACGGTGATTCTCATCTGGTGCATCACCTTCTACCCAAAGATGAAAATGATACTCTTGATTGTGATCAGATAAGTTCAAAAACTCTTTAGAAATTAAAGGGAGAACTTTATGTTTAATCACTCTTTCCAGTGGCCGTGCCCCATCCTTTATATTGGTTCCTACATCCAATAAATAAGTAACCAAACTTTCTTCATAAGAGAGAGTCAACTGTTGATTCTTCATTCTTTCTTGAATTTCTGATAGTTGTTTGACAATAATTTCCTTATTCACTTCCTCGTCTAACATGTTAAAAATCAATTTATATTCAATTCGATTGAGAAATTCTGGTCGAAATTTAGTCTCTAACTCCAACGTCATGCTCTTTTCAAACTGTACTTTATCCCTATCTGTTAGTTTTTTAAAATTTCCTTTCAATTCATACTGATTAATAATTTTTTGCGAACCAATATTCGTAGTAATAATGACAATCGTATTCTTAAAACTTACTTGCCTTCCAGTTGAATCAGTCAAGCGCCCTGCATCAAGCACCTGCAAAAATAAATCTACAACTTCTGAGTGTGCTTTCTCCACCTCATCGATCAAAATAACGCTATAAGGTTTTTGTTTAACTTTCTCAGTCAATTGTCCTTTCGTTCTAGTTTGGCGATCGCCAATCAGCTTTGTGATATCTCCCTTTTGTTTATACTCAGACATATCAAAGCGAATGATTGCCTCTTCATCATCAAATATTCCCTCTGCTAGTGCCAAGGCAAGCTCTGTTTTTCCAACCCCAGAAGTTCCTAGAAACATAAAGGAGGATAGAGGCTTTCTTTGATCCTGTAAACCAGCTTGTGCAACAGTTATAGAATCCACAACAGCATCTACAGCCTCATCTTGGCCTTTAACACGTCGTGACAGCTTTTCTTTTAAACCATCTAGTCTTTCCTTGTTACCTTTCAAAATCGTCGTGACAGGAATACCTGTTTTATTTTTCAGCACCTCTGCAATTTCTTGCTTCCTGACATCGCCTAATCCATTTGTAGAACAAATTGTTGCTGCTTCATCTATTAAGTCAAAGGCTTTATCAGGTAAAAATTGATCAGGTATGTAGCGGACAGATAGAAGTACAGCTTGTTTTACAGCATCAGAACTAATAGACACCTGGTGAAAATTTTCGTAAATAGTTTTAGCTTGCTCAAGAATTTCAATCGCTTGAGTAGTTGTTGGTTCAGAAACCCTAATTGGCTGCATCCTTCGCTCAAGCGCTCGGTCCGTTTCAATATATTCATGAAATTCATCTAAAGTAGTTGCGCCAATCAATTGCATCTCACCACGTGACAAAACTGGTTTAATAATATTTCCAGCATCCAAAGCGCCCTTATCTGAACCACCAGCACCAACAATAGTATGAAATTCATCAATAAAGAGAAGATTCTCTCCTTTGGTTTCTACCATCTCCTCAATAATTTTTTTAAACTTAACAATAAATCCTCCATCCTCATCTGACATTAAACTAGATAGTTCCAGAGAGCGCACGGTCAAGTTTTTTAATTTGGGAGATACCTGGTTTCTTAAAATGGCTAAAGCAAATCCTTCAACAATAGCTGTTTTTCCAACTCCAGCTTCTCCTACCAAAATGGGATTATTCTTAGTTCGTCTGAGAAGAGTGGTCTGAACAGCTTCTACTTCTTTATCACGTCCGTACACCTGATAATCTTCCGCTTTTTTTGAAACTTTTTCTGTCAAATTATCTGTATAACGATCTAAATAGGGTGTTTTTTTCTTTTCTTCAGTAGTCACACTTAATCACCTCTTTCTTTTACTTCCTTGATTTGAAGAGTGAGCTTATCTTTTATCGCATCCACAAATTCTCGTGGATTGATTGTCCCTTCTCCAATCTGAGATAGAAACATTTCCCAGCCTCCTGTTGTCTCTGGATCAGAGAACTCATTGTCATAGAGATAATTGATCAGTAGATAGGCCTTGTTGGTAGGAGTTAGTTGGCCTGTTTTTTTATCTTTGACAACATAGCCCTTGCTCTGAATTTTTTTAATGATTTCTCCTCTAGTGGCTTGTGTTCCTAAGCCATATTTAGGAAATATTTGGCCAATCAATTGGCTTTCAGTTAGTCTTTTAGGTGGTTTTGTTTCACCCCCTACAATCTGGACTTGTGTCTCAATTCTATCTCCTACTTGATAATCAGGAACTTCAACAGAACCTCGTACCTTTCGAGAACTCCATTCAGCCCATCCTAATTTATGAAGCGTTCTACCCTTTGTTTTAAAAACAAGACCATTATTTTCTACTTCAATTGTTTTGGTTGAATAATAACAATCATCCGCAAACATCAAGATTGCCTGCTTCACAACTGCTTCATAAATCAATCGTTGGTCAGTTTTTAAATTTGAAAGGTTTGGAATTCTTTCAGTCGGAATCAAGGCTGAGTGGCTCGTACCAGACACTTTTTCATCATTGACATAATCTTCTCTAGGCTCCAAAAACGCTGGCTCAAAATGACAATTAATAGCTTTTTGATAGGCAGATAGATTTTCTTTTAAATCGTCAAACTCAAATTGATTGATGTATTCTGAATCTGGTCGTGGATAGGAGAGAAATCCTTCCAAATACAGTCCCTCAACAATGCTCTCTGTTTTATCTGAGTCAAATTTCCAGGTACTTGCTGCAAAACTTTGTAATGCAGACAAGGTAAATAGTTGTGGAGCGGATTTCTGTTGATTTTCTACCTCAACTGAAGAAATAACAGAAGTGGTTGATAACTCCCTTGAAGAGGCTAAAATAGCCTCACTATCTTTAGTTTTATCTTTGGTAGTAAAGAATACCCCATTTTTCTTATCCTCCAGCTGAAGCTTCCAATATTTTTCTGGAGTAAAGTTGCGAATCTCTAAATCATTCTCACAAACTAGTCTGACCGCTGGTGTTTGCACTCGGCCAACCGATAGACTGCTACCTTTTGTTCGAGGGAGTTGTCCTCTTGCTTGAAGATCAAGTGTTGCAAGAGGTGATAAGTTCATTCCTACCAACCAATCACTTTGTGCACGTGCTTCAGCTTCCAAATAGTAATTATAGGTCTCTGAAGGTTCCTTCAATTCCTGAAAAGCTTTTTGAAGAGCTTTCTTTGTCATGGAGCTTCCCCAAAGACGTTTCCAAATTTTCTCCTTCCCTCCTGGTATATGCGATAAAATAGAATACGCAATTCGCTCTCCTTCTCTATCAGCATCCGTCCCAATAATCACTTGATCCGCTGCTACCACTTCATCATAGATTCTCTTAAATTTTTCTCTCGAATCCTTGTCCTCTTTCAGATGTTGCTTAAATGAAACATTTGTTAGGGGTAATTTATCAAGTGACCAGTTGTCTGGTTCACTGTATTCAAATAGGTGCCCTTCAGCAGCCACCACATGTACTTCAGCTGGAAAATAGAGTGACTGCCTAATGACATAGACACCTTTCTTTTTACTAAATTGTCCCAAAGCTGTAGCATAAGCTTCTGCCTGTTTCTCTTTTTCAGCCAGAATAACTATAACCATATCATTCTCCTTCTACTTCATTTTCTGTCATTGTAAGCTATAATTAAAAAATCTTTTGTAAAGGGACATCGACAAAGAATAGAGTGAGTTGATATCAAAAAAAAGCACAAAAAGTTATATAACTTTATATACAAAAAAAGAGGCTCTTAAAGAGCACTCTTTCTAGACTTTAAGCCCCTTCTTTGGGCTTTGGATAAAATTTTGATTTTGTACCACCTGTCTGTTTAACTGGTAAGGCTTTGTATGTTGTTCAACACTTTTTACAATCTTAGATACTGTTCCATGAATCCGTTTCATAGATTGCGCTAGTTGTTGATCGTCAAGAGAGGTCAAATTATCAGTCCAAATTGCCATATAGCGAATGGCTTTCTCAGAGGTATCTAACCCAAAATGCTTAGAAACGAGATAACTTGTCATCTCAGCTTCAAGTTCTCTACGATCTTTTGAGACATCCTCCTTATACGAGTTAGCAAATTTAGGATTATGTAGACTAGCATGCGCCAACTCGTGAATGGTGGTTGCAATGACTTCTCCAGGAGTATTATCTGGATTCAAAAGTATCTTTTGTTCATCTGGATAAAAAGATCCTTTCGCACTTCTCAACTCTTTTGCATCATCTTGATAGATGGTTACACCGATACTATTTGCATAATCGGAAAGTCCTTCAAGCACCTCTTTCGTACGAACATGATCCAAATTAAAATCATAGTGACGATTTGGCATCGCTTTTGGATAAAATTCAGGCTTCAAGGTTGTTTGGGATAACTCAAATACTTTATACGTAGCGAATTTAGCTAAGCCTGTATTTGAATCTCTTTCCTGGAAGAAGCGAGATTTCAATTTCCCTTCCTTCTTTAAAGCTTTTTCTTCAGGTGTCGCTTCAGAAAGTCTTTTATATTTTGGATTACCTTTTCCATTTTTTACCTGGTTCCCATTTTCATCCAATACAGGAATCATTTCAACCATCATAGGTCTAAACAAGGTAATATGTGATTTTTCTCCTGTCTTAACCGAAAGATTGTTATGAACAACTTCTCTTGTTCGACCTGTTTTTTTATTGATATAGGTATTTCTAGTTTCAAATACCTGATCTGAAGTAATCCCAAGAACTTCCCCCATCGATTGCCATTGATTATAGGTTGCGACTGCATTCGCTCCTGGCCACTGTTCCTGAATCAACGCTACATTTCTAGGTGACAGCTCTGGAAACTTACTCATAAAATTCAGATACTCTTCTAACCGTTCTGGTGTTTCTGTGTACTCTCTCACTTTTTGAAAAGCAACCTCACTCAATTCATGCGGTGTTAAACTAGCATAATCAATACTACTTGAATTTACTTCAGGAGTCTCCAAATCCGAAATAGGTTCCTCTTTCAGAATCTCCTCTACACGCTGAAGCAAATTAGTTTTAGTTTCTTGCTTAGAAGATTGAAAAGCTACCGTTTTTCTAGTGTCAGGAGTTTGACCTTCTCCTTCTTCTATCAATCGAGACGATTCATTTGCTTCCTGGGAAATTTCCTTATTCACCACTCTATTTTCCAGCTGAGAAAGAATTTCTTCATCCATCGATGCTAGTTCAGATTGACCATTGAGTCGACGATATCCTAACCCTAGCATTTGTGAAATTGGTGTAGTCTCATCTCCAATATCATAACGAATTCCCTCCTTAATCACTTCACCACCTGGAGCATAGACATCAAACTTAATTTTGGTAGGAGGGATATAGTCTTCAGTATTGCCTGCAGTTACTTGTTTCATTCCTTCTTGATGAATTGGATAAAAGTCCTGATTGGCCTTATATAGCTCCCTAGCGAAATCTTGATAAGATATCAGCTCGGTCTCTTTAAATGGCAATTTCGGCCCACCTGGGCGATTCTCAGACCATTGGAGACGTACATGGTAGTTTTCCTTATAGATATGATCTTGTTGCCATTCTTTATAAAAATCTGAATTTGTATTTAGAAGATGATCTTCTCCAGCTGCTGTGACAATCTGATCAAATTCATCATTGTATTTCTTCGCATAGTCAAGATATTGATTCCAGGCTTGATGAAATTCGTCTGGCGTTTTTGAGATATCACTAGGCACACCTAAATTATAGACAGTATCTAAGACTTGAGTAAAGGTAGCTGAATCAAGTGAGGTTTTATTCAGTGTATTCTCTGGAGCTGGTGGTTCAGGTTCTTCAGAAACCTCCTCATACTGTTTATTTTTTAAGACAGATAACATTTCCTCGCCACCATCTTTAACATATTCCTCATTAATTGACAGTTGCTCAATGTGACCATCTCTTTCTCTATAGACACCGAGAATTGTGCCAGTATCTATATCTTCCAGTTGCTTACTTAAATCACCCTTCACTCTCATTAAAGATGCAGGGACATGAGTAAATTCCTTTTCTTTGAATAATAATAACAAATCAGTATCTTCTGGTCTAATTGCTTTTGAAAGATCCAGATTATTAAATTTCTTTACAGATGAAAGATCGTTAAACACAAAGGAGTCTGACTCTATCACCTCAGGTAATAAGTTCAAAACTTTTAGTTTATCCGACATTCCCTGCGCAAATTTTAAATCTTTGAAATGCCCTTTTCCAGCTGCAACATCTTCAACAAATGACTCAGACAAATGTTCTACCCACTCATTATATACAGGTGTTACTCCAGTTAAGTGCATCCAATTTTTCTTGTCAAATTTAACATTTAGAATTTGGAATTGCTTTTCTTCTGGATTCTTATAAACATAATGGATACTTGTCCCTGACATTTCTTTTAGATACCATTGAGCCGAGTCTCTCATTGCGTTTGCGTATAAATTTAACGTCCGCATGTTTTTTCTGAATATTTTATTTGACATTCGATCCTCATCGATGGTAAAATGAAGATGAACATTGGCAGGAAAATCAGGTTGAGAATTTTTCTCAACGGGCTGCGGTGCTGTCCCTGGAGTTTCCACTCCTAAAAAACTGGAATTGCGATTCAATAGTTCGCCCCCAGTGTTATTAGAAAGCTCTTGATTTTGATCATGAGCTTTTTTTGTAATCTCGTTTAAAAACTCTTCATCTTCTTTCAATCCACTATTGAAAGTCCAGTAATCTAGTTCAAAATAATTCGACTTTTTCAAGAAGTTCTCTAAGTCGTCAAAAACGTAGTTTTCTCGCAGTAACGCTTTATTTTCATCAAAAAGAGACTCCCAATCTTTAACAACAATGTATTTTAAACTATCATAACCCATTTGAGTAGCTAGAAACTCCGTTTTACCTGGTTCTGAATGGTATTTAAAAACAATATTATCTTCTTTCTGGCTAAGTGAACCATATTGGCGATAGCCAAACTGACCATCCTCAAATAAATAGAATTCAAGCTCACCGTCGCTTTGATAAACACGCCAATAATCGCTGTATAGCTCATCTTGTTTTAGAACAATCACTGGTCTAACTGGCTCCACTTCTTCTGAATCCTCCATTATCTTAATAGGATGAGTCTCAAGACGTGACATCAAGTTATCCAATAATTCACGGTTTAAAACCACTTCTCCCTCTTGTTCTTCCAGATAGTGGTACAGTGTATTTGGTGTTGTCACAAAACCATAGGTAAAGTCTCTTTTACCCGATTCAATCAATGGATACTCCAGCATTCGCTCAATCGATTGTGATAGATTATCAAGGGTTCTTTCATCATAATAGACGCCAAAACTGTTACTAGAAAGGCTTTCTATCTGCTTGTTAGTATTGTAGGCTGCTATTGCAAGTTCACCAATAAATCGGGTTGAAATATCTACTCCCAAAGTTCTCTGATGAGGTTTCAATGCTTGATACAAGGAATCTTGCTCAGGAGTCCCTTTTTTCTTGTATAAATCAGTCGTTTGATCATCAAGAGAGGTCAAAAGTGAATGAATAGGAGACAACACTTCCATTCGTTTAGCGTTGAGGTATTTAGTAGGATGGCTATTTCCTAACTTCGCAAAGACATCATATAGATAGAAATCTGGGGCAAATTCAATTGATAATTCTCCAGATTGAATCCGATTATTTAAACTCTTTGTTAATGCTTCGTTTTCCTGTTTTACCTCTTCATAGCTCATCAATCTCACAGCATTCTCCTCTGTATTGACAATAGATTCTTGATTTTCTGGAGTTTGTTTTTCTTCAACCATCTCATCTATACTAGTCGGATCAATGACGACTGTTTTTTTATTTTCTATCGAAAACGTGAGATTGTCCCAATTTTTTTCTAACCACCCTGCTTCGCCTTGATTTTTTTCAATAGGCTCTGGTTGTGGTGAGATTGTTTTTTCCTGATTCGAGGGCGTTAATCCTACATTTTCTTGCCCTTGTTTGGCAAGTAATTCATCCACCTTCAGTCTTTCCTCATCTGTTTTCGGATGATACTTAGTTTGTGAAGATAATTGAAACTCTCCTTCTTCAGTCAACTCCAGGGCAACTCTTCGTAACCCTTTTACAAAATACGTATTTGGTTGTTTTTGCCACTGGTTCACTAGCCCCTCATCAATTAAGGCTTGAGTTGCTGGTTGAATGCTCGTTTTACCCATTTGTTCAGATATGGCTTCAAGTCTAGTCAACTCTTCTTGATAGCGTTTGAGAGTAGCTTTGGTAAAGAACGACTCCCCACGTTTAGCTTTTTCTAACTCTTCACGGATTCTAGGTATATTTTGAACACTCATCTCCAGACCACTTCCCTGACGATTCAACCCCATTTCTTTCAAATGTTGTTGGTGCTCCAGGCGCTCTACTCGCTCTTCCTGTTGCCTAATCTCATCCATCTTTGAAAAGACTTGATCTTCTATTTGTTCTTGCTTACGTTTAAAGCTAGCACCTCCTCGCTTATCATTCATGGGTTGCCCATTTGTTAGCGCTTGGTGGGAATAAGCCCTTGAAATAGCCTCGTCTTGTTCACCCCTTAGTCGTTCCAATTTTCGACGTGCCTGGGCAAGACGACTGTTGTCAGGCTTTTCTTCCTGTTGATTCTTTAGAACATCATTCCAGTCCGTTTTATCTTGTCCTGGTTTTAGTTCTGGTAGATCTGAATTGATAACAGCTCCTTTTGCCTCCAATTCTTGAATGAATGTTCTACCTGCTTCATCATTATCTAAAGCTAGAGTAATCAAATCCGCATTTTTCCCATCTTCAAAAAAGTGATGATCAATAGCTACTTGAAGTCCGTCCGCTAATTGTTCAGGTGTCCATCTTAGCTGTTTTCCTGATATTTCAGCTTGAATTTGAGATAGATGACGGCCTATAGTTGATTCTTTCAAACCATCCATAGAAACTAATCTGACGTCCTGAAGACTATCTTTGTGCAATTCATAGTAGGACATTAAATCAATTGGACTCTCAGTAAAAATCAATCGTTTTGGACTGCCAATATCAACATGAATACCAGTCATAGGATCGGAGTTTTTCATAATCACTTTAGCATATCCATGTTTTGGCCACTTCTCCCAATTCTCCTGGATTCCTTGTAAAGAGGCTCCAACAACTTCACCTGAAGAAGAAAGGGACTTGAATACAATAACTGGTTCAATCGCATTTGTTGAATTTCCGCCATTACCTTCCACAAAGTAGTCAAGTTTGGCATTAGCTTGGGCTAAAACACCCTGTTCCAAAAAATAATCTATCGTTTCGTCTGATAGCCCACGTTGATTCCGTAGATAATCTCTTCCAGCTGAAAACGGCTGCTCATATTTTTCAAGATAGTATTTAAAATCTTCTTGAGCTCTTTCAACCATTTGAAACTCTTTAAAATTTCCATCATTTAAAAAATCTACAGATTGGTTAAAATCCACTTCCTTTATCGTTTCAACTAAAGAAATCGCATCTCCTCCTGTATTTCTGGAGAACCATTTCCATAAATTCTTATCAGGCGATATAACTAGGCTATCATGTTCTTTCCATCGATAGTCTCGTCCAGATCGAACCAGCTCCATCTGGAGCTCGTTTGCAACATCCAAAATATCTCTAGAACGTGCAAATTCAACACGTTCTCTACGAGTTTTCCCACGTCTTGATTCTTGTTCTGTCATATAAAATCTCCTTAAAATCCTTCATACTGTGGTTTATACGGCTCTTTCTCTGCTTGTAGAAACGTTTCTGGATCTAAGTGAACCAATTCCCCTACTGAAAAAGATTCAAATAGCTCAGAATTTTCCTTAAAATCTAGAACCATTTCTAAATCAGAATTTCTTCCTTGACCCTCAAAATGCACTTGCTTGCTATCAGCATTCATTGCCGTAATTAACCATTCGGCTGAGAAATCAAAGTCTTCAACTGCGACATCTGGAAATAATAGCTTCATTTTTCTTCTCCTTTCTCTTTTTATCTTTCTATTCTATGCAATATCCAAGAAATTCCAGTTAAAGGGACAATACAATTCCATTTTTAAACAAAAAAAGCAATTATCTTCACTAAAACCCTTGACGTTCGTCAAGTATTTTGATATAATATAATCAAGATAAAGAAAGGGAGAACAAAGTTCTCACGGTAAAACAAAATGATGCGTTATTATATCGAAGACGCGGATAAACCGCTTTTAGAATTAGAAGTTGTAGGGACAGAAGGGAGGGATTGGCCTGAAGGTTTCAGAGAACCGACACTTCTGGAAAAATATGAGTTAGTAGAGAACTCAAATTTTTGGGATGACTTTGACCGCAGTTTTTATGAGGGCATCCTCGAAGAACTAGACATCGAATTTGATTTCACTGATGGAGATGCGAATTGGGATGCCACTTGGGATGAGGTCACTAAAGCTATCGAAGATTTAAAGAAAGCACAAGAAAGCAAATAAAAAAAGAAAGAGAGAGCAAAAAACTCTTATGGTAAAACAAAATGGCAACTTACAAAGAACATAAAGAAGCGTTGAGAAAACAAAAAGAACAAGCGCAAGCTATCCGCAACGAAGTATTTTCGGATAAAGCAGAAAAACTAGCAACAGACCTTGTGAGAATTTCAACCGGAGATGTTTATAAAATCATCCAAAAATTTGGTCGCAAGTATGAAGAAAGCACAATCATTAAAATTGAACCAGAAAATGTTCAACATCATATTGATGAAGCTAAAAAAGTTAGAGAACTTGCCGAAATTATGGCAAGCGTAAAATAAAAATATAAATAGAAAGAGGTAATAAAAATGACTGAAGAACAATTAAAAGAAGCTCTTGTTGACCTCTACGAAGAGTTCAAAGAAGAAACAACTTTTGAAGAATTTGCTGACCGTCTGGACTTTTGGGTTGATAAAGATGATAGAATTTTAATAGAGGCCCGTGGAATGAAACCAGTCGAAGGGGTTAAAGAAGTAGGTCACGTAGATAACGGGGTGATATATGCGTATTAACACATCACAAGTTGAGGCGGTCTTGATGAACAAGGCTGTCTCAGCCTATCGTTTGAGCAAAGAAATAGATATCCAAGAGAGTTCTATTTCTCTCTTGAGAAATGGCAAGAAAGACTTTAATAAGTTAAGTCTTGAGGTCGCTATGAGGGTTCAAGCATGGATAGATGCTGGTAACTATCGTTTTAGCTATGATTACAGCGATCTGATCCAGGAACTAGAAAATGACATGCTAGAGGGATCAACAGACGAATATCTCTATATCGTGAGAGGAGACTATATTGAATTGCTAGAAAAATGTCCTATCATTGACTACTACTATACTGCTGAAGAGATTGAGCAGGGAGATCTTGCAGAAAAAGTCTTGACTAGCTCAGTGCTTGCTGAAATGAAAGCAGATAATGAATTGTAAAAAAGCCGTGAAAAAATCACGGCTTTTTTTTGGCTCCAAACACATCCCTTTATATACTGTGTCCTTTTTCTTCAAGTTCTTGTCTCTCATCGCTTCTCTCACGTTCCATAAGGGCTTTTTTATTTGCACGTTGAGCCCTTTGAAGAGAATTGGTCAGATTTCTCATGAAATCTGTATTGATGATTGCTTTACCTTGAGATTGTTGGGCGTTTTTTCTTTGCAGGTTTTTCCTTTCTTGCATTTTATGTGAAACAGCTTGAGCTAACTGACTTTTCTGATTGCTTTCTTCCTCTGGCAATATTTTTTGATAGAGTGATTTGAGTTCAGAAAATCCTTTCGCATTCTCCTGTTTTAATTTTTGAATAGTCGCTTGATCAGTCGTTTGTGAAATTTCCTTATTTCGACTGTAAATCTGATGTTTCAGCTGAAAAATTGAGATATGGGTCTGTAGCTCTTCTATATAGCTATCTTTCGTCACATGATATCCCTTTAGAATAGTCAGGACTCCTTCATCTTGAAGAGGTTGAACTGTCTCTAATTCTCCCTTCAAACGTTTGATAGGTGATTGAATTGCTAATGAATCAGCCTTTTCTACTGAAAAGGAAACACTATCTTCAAACTGGTTAGCAAGAGATTGTTTTAGAGATTGGTCTGCTTCACTTAGTTTATAATTTGGAGTCAGTTGCAATTCAGTCAGCTTCAGTCTTTGTTGAATTTCTTTCTTTTTCAATTCAACAAATGGCTTATCGGTTTCAAGTGGTTGAATTTGATCAAAAAGAGTTTTACGAACTAATAAGCTACTCTGTTTTTCCTCCAATAAACTCAATTTTAAAGCATAGCGAAACGTTCCCAACTCTTGACGATCTTTTAATGATCGATCACTTTTCTTTTTCGCCGCTTCTACAAGATCCTTCAAATCAGCTGAAGAAAATAGCGACAAGTCTCTTAAACTAAGTTGCTTCTCCAGTAAGTCTTCTTTCATTTGACTTACATCATAAACTAATTCCCTAACATATTCAGGACGTCCCAAACCTGTTCCGTGTTTATCATAAGCAGCATAGACTGGTTTTGTGATTTCAATAGATTTTGCTCCATCTTTCAAATCATAACCCAGTTTTTTCCAGGCATCTAGTGTTTTGATGACACTTGCGTTAGGATCCTGGGCTAAAATTAATTTTTGATTCTTTACTGAGAAATTGGCCAAATTTTTTTCCAGCCGAACGTCAGCTATTTCAGGAGCATTCTCACGAAATAGGTGCAAGATTCTATTTGCTAATCGTTCTCTCAACTCCTTCTCTCGATTTGCTATTAATTGCTGCAGATGATAGCCTGCAGCCTCCTGTTGTGTTTTCTCAACACGACCATCAAGTTTCCGAATCTTTTCGTAGGTTGATTTTTTTCCAGCCGAATAAGCTCCTCTATAGGTTTCTAGGAAGTCCTTCGTTTCTTTCAGGAATTCTTGATAGAGCTCTTTCCCATCATTTTCTAAATAGGAATCCAGATAGCGATCAATGAAGAATTTACTGACTGCAAAATCTCTTGCATTTGAGCCATAGCGCCATTTTTTATCCATAGGCAAATGGTTGTAAGCCTGCTCCAAAAAATTTTTTTCAGCCGAAGAACGAACCTTCTGATCTCTAAATACAGAATTGATCAACTCACTTCTGATATTCGCCAAGATTTGTTCTCGTCGAACAATCATTCCTCTAGTCTGTTCATTCAACAGACCATGAAAAACATCACTTTTAAAACGCTCAATGGTTTTCTGGGAAAAGTTACCTCTATATTCCATTCTTCCACGAGGTCGATAGAAAAATTTATCTCTTGCAGATTCAACTTCAGATAAACCAAAATGCACATGAATATTGTCCGTGTTCAAGTGAATGTTAGCCCACCAAAATGATGAATCAGATAAGCCTTCTTTTTCAATCAACCTTGGCAATGCTTCACGTATGACAGACTTGATAGCTTGCTGATCGACTTTCCCAGTTTCCAGATCATATAATCCCTCTTTGGCCAAAAAATCATTATCAAAAGAGATAACACCCTGCCATAGAAGAGAGCCATTTTGATAAGCCTGTTCTAACTTACTTTTCAATTCAGTTACTTTGCTACGCTGCAAGTAATTGGCCTCTTTTGTAAAAATCGCTGTCATCTCTTCACTTTGATTTTCAGTAGCATAAGAACGATTCATATAATCGATGTACTCCTGGAAATTAAGTTTTGTTTCTGGGACTTCAGCTTGGATTTTTTGTAGTTCATCTTCAGTTAGAGACTCAATATTTTGTCTGTGTGTTTCTAAATTTAATTCATTATCAACCTCGACAGCTTCGTCTCTATTTGTGTAGTCTACAAACCCACTATTTGCTTCTGTATATTGCAGCATGAAGGTAATACTTGGACTAGAAGATACGTTCATTATTCCCCTCTCTTTGAATTAAAATAGTCCATTTTTTCTTAAAAGAGCATAGTCTTTTAATAACGGTTGTAATTCTTCAGGTTCAACTTGAAAATCATTGATCCACCGTCCTGATTGAGAAATATGTAATTCTTTTTGCTCTTCAATAAATTGCATGGGAATCAATAAGATATTTGGTTTTTCTAACTCTGAACCACTTTCTCGTTCTAAAAAGGCGACAATAAAATCTTGATTTCCTTTTGTTCTCAATTGCCAGTGATGGGAGTTCCCGTTTTTCCTTTTATACAATGAGCTGTATTTTACATCAATCGTTAGACCATCTAGCCAAAAATCATATACTGGATTATTTTTCTTGAAATACTTATTCGCATCCGTTGCATCTGGAACATACTTTTGAAAAAGCTCCTCGGCCATTCCCCCGAGCTTAGCTGTCCTAGAACCATACTGAATTTTATCTTGAATTTTCAGACAACCACTCTTAATCAATTTCAAATGAGCTATATGAGTAGGCAACCCTGACTGTCTCACCGCTTCATGAAAATCTCCTGTTTCTAAATAGATCTCAACAACATCTACCATTTACTGTACCTCAATGAGAATGTTTGATTGTTTGACCACGTGCAATATCTTCTTGAATGACATCATTAATTCTTGCCATTAATTCATGCTGTGTAGGATCCAATCGTGAATGAATAGATTCCAATTCTTGAACATCAAAATCATCTTTCGTAATAGCATGAAAGTTAGTCAATGCTAGATAAAGAATTTGATCAAGTTGACGATGAATTGCCTTATTGTCATTTCCAGAATCAAAGGCATCCCCCCAATTTTTTTCCAGCTGAGTCAGTCGCTCATAGAAATTTTTTCCTTCTCCTAATTCAATAAAAAGTTTATAAAAAACTTCAATCAAAGTGACGAGCGTTGCCGAATTATTTCGATACTGTTTCTGCAAAGCAGACGATTCTTTCAAGTAGGATTTTATTTCCTTAAATTTTTCATGTGTTTCTTCGCTAAAATATAAGCTAAGTCTTGGATTCATTTTTCCCTCCTCAATTTTTCTGAGATGATCCTGTCAAATAATTGATTTTATATCCTGGTTGAATATTAAAGATATATACATCAAATGAGATCTCATCATCTTCAATACTCTGTGCTTCCATACGAACTCCTCTAGCAACTAACTCCACATTTCTAAAAATGGGAGTTACTCGATAGCGAACATGATGGTTCGTATTTTTTATGTAGTTAGCAATCTTATTTTCATAGTAAACCATTGATGATTGTTCATCTTCAAAATTTGCATTTAAAGCACGTGTACCTGTAAATAAATTTTTAGCATTCGCATTCTCTCCACTTAATTGAAAACCGATTAAGTGAGAACGATTATATAAATAATCTTCTTTCCCGTTGAAAATTATTTTTTTATTTTTCCATCCTGTTGGTGTGATAGACGAAATAGATTCTCTATCTTCCGTTGGCATCAATTCTTTTCCCAACATTGCTTCAGCAATTCCTACACGATTTAAAAAATCTAGATCAGAATATTTTTCCCAGCTGCCATTTTCTAAACTCAATTCGCTTTTTGTAAATTGTGATTTTTCATTGACAACAATCACTTGATTTTTTCCATCATACTCCTTCGATTTCAAATCATCATTTTTTAGAGTAGAATTCAAATTTGAGTTGGGATTTTTTTCTTCAGCTGAATCGGCTATGTTCAATTGATTCGGAATATCATTTTGTGTCAAGCCAGATTTGATAGCATTAAAATTGTTAGGTTGTACGATAAAGATCGCAAGAAAAATGAGAATGATGAACAGAGATTTATTCTTCTTCATTTTCAAACACCACCTGACCGTCGTTCAGCTTCAAGTGCAGATACATCATCCATAAAATGTAACCAATTTGTGGTTAGTTCATTTACAATATCTTGTTTAACATTTAAAGCAGAAAGAGAAATGTCATTCTTCAACATCAATTCTAAAATCTGACTTTGTTGCTTTTTGATATCGGATAATGTTTCCGCAAATTGATTATTGTACAAATTCAATCCGTCATTCATTACGATATTTTGAACTTGCGATAACATAAACTCATTAAAACTTGGATAGTTATATTTTTTTGAAATAGCCTGAAGTTGTTCAAACATATCATCAGGAACATTTCTAATTAAAAAATTTTTAGTCATCACTTTCCACCTCCCCCTGATACTCTAACCAACGTGAAATATGATCGCCATAACAATCCATTTTTTCTTCAAGTTCTGAGAGTATGCTTGTCTGTTTTTTCATTTGTTCCAGAACATGGTCAGAAGCTAATTTCATATTTTCTAAATGAGCCACATACAAATCTTGAGCACGATTAAATTTTCCGTACTCAATTTTTTCACGACAGATTGAGAGCAGAAAATCATTTAATGATTTGGCTTTATTTTTTTTTGCAAGAGCTTTTAGATAGCTAACCTCTTCCTGTGTTAATCCTCTAATGAGAAGGTTCATCTGTATCCTCCATCTTATTATTTATTGTCCCAAAAGCAGGACTTCTTTTTTCTTTTGTCGAAGCAAAAGCAAAAAGAAGCAAAAAAGAAAACTTCAACCTCGCAACATCACGAACCATCACGGTTCTATTTTTGCGGTTTTTCAACACACTAACACACACAGAGGGACTAAGGTCCTTTTTAGGTGTGTTGTGGTAGAAAAGAGCATAAGGGAAACTGATATCACGTGCCGTGATATGTTGATAGTATCAACGTTTCCAATGATATCAATTTTCTCGGTTTCACCTACTTACACATACATACTATACTTACCTTTACACACTTTATAGGTGTTATACTTACACTGTTTTTCTTCTTTACATACTTTTACTTACACCGTTTTTGGTTTTGTTTGGAAATTCAAAACTCAAAAATTAAGACTGATTTTCAGCTGGGAAGTTTCCTTCTTCACGATTTTTCTTAGCTGCTAAACGTTGTTCTTTTTCATCTTCTTTGATGAGGTTTAATTCCATTTTTAACTCTTCAAAAATCGATTCATACGACTGATTCTTATTTTTCTTCAATTGAATTTGAACATAAATTTTACCAATTTGTTTTTGAAGATTCTCTTCTGCTTCTTTACGTTCCTGTTCCAAAAGGGCAACTTTTTTCCTTGCCTCTTCAAGTTGATTATCAATTTTTTTTAAATCATTTTTAGCCATGATTACTTCTCCTTTTTATTTAATTAATCCAATTGTAATCGAAAATTTCAAATTATTTTTTAAAGGGACAATCATAAAAAATAAATCCCCTTAATTCAAAAATTAAGGAGATTTTTGACTGCTATTTGTTGGTAAACGTAAACTCACCTTTCATAGTAAACGCATCCTTTTTACTTACATCAAATTGAATCAACTTGAAATAAAAATCATGATTTTTCCCAAACGGGAAGACACTAAATACTGGATGATAAGATTCTTCAAAATCTATAAATTTTCTTTCAAGAGGAGCTTCAGAGCCATTCCATGCATTTCTGTAATAGGAAATACCTGTCTGTTTTTCTCTATTCAAAAAACTTAATTCTACAATATCTTGATAATCCTTTTTCACTGCTCGCTGATTAATCGTAATCATTCGTTGGTTTGCATCACCTTCATCAGCATCCGTAAAAAGATTGATTTTAGGAGGTAACTCATCTTTTAATTTTCGGATTCCAAGGTAGTCCTTGTTTAAGATATTTTTGAACAGATAACGCTGAAAAAGTTTTGCTTGAAACCACTTCATGAAATAATAAATACCAATACTAAAGATTGTGGCTAAAAGCCAGAACAATGATTCATTTTCTTGAAATGGAAAATCCACTGCGATTGAAAAAATCAAGCCTAACACAACACTTTCAAAAAATGAAAAAATAAATCTCTCAACACCAAAACGCAATTTTGAAAAAGGAACGGCTAAGATAAAAATAAACATCAAAAATCCTAAATAATTTGGACTAATTTCAAGTACTGCTGAAATTTTTCTAATCAGAACGGCACACGCTATCATTTCAAATACTAAAGATTGCCATTTAAAGGCTTGTCTAATAAGCCAATTCACTCCACAAATTGCAGATAATTTATATCCCAATTTATCAGTTTCTTTTACCATTTTAATTAAATTTTTCATTTTATTTTACCTCACTTTAATTCATTTCTACAGTTTCAATAGGGTTTGAAAATTCAAATGTTCCATCTTTAACAGCTTCTTTTTTCTTGTCCAAAGACTCCAATTTAGCCTTCAACTTTTCAATGTTTTTATAGGCTGTTTCGATGGTTCTATTCTTCGTTTCAATGTTTGTATCCAGCGTAGCAATATTCTTTTGATTGGCTTCGAGATCATCACCTGTTAGATATTTTGCTTCTGCTTGAAGACTCGCTTTTCGTGAGTTATCATCTTCAATAGATTCCTTCAATTGAGAAATTGATGTTGTCAATTTTTGAGACTGTTCATTCTGGAAATTGATCTCTTTTTCGATTTCCTGAAGAGTAAACTCTTCTCTGGAGACAACTTCAATAGCTTTGATTTCAAGCTGAGGATTTTGAGGAGTTACAAAGAATTGTACAGTGTCCTCTTCTCCAGATTTCTTCTGAGAAACCTTTTTAGAATCACTGGATGGCGATGAAATATTCACATCAATTGAGCTAGAAGAGACTGTCTGATTCGTCACATCGATCGCAAATGCACCAAAATTTTTCGGAACTCCTTTAATAATAACTGATACTTTATTATCAATGATTGGCACAACATCCATCTCTATTTTTGAGTCTTTATGTTGCGCATAGAGTTTCCATTTCAATCGTTTGGCATCGATACCCCGATCTATCGAAGTCGTAGCATCTTTCGTCTCAAATTGTAAAACAATAATTCCAGTATCTGGTGAATATTCCTGGCTGACCAGTTTCATCTCACCACTGCCATTCGCAAAAATCTGCTTTGTTTTAAGTTGTTCTGAAGTATATGTTTGTCTTTGTGGTGAGAAAATCGCTCCCATCAAGAGACTTAACCAAGTCACAAACAACATTGAGAAAATGACTAGTTTTCTCTTAATAATATTCTCTTGAAACCAAACTTTAATCTTAATAAATGGTTTCAAAATTGGGCTAGATTTTATCTTTTCAATCCAGCGTTTGAATATTTCAATTAAAGTAGACATTTTATTTCTCCTTCCTGATTTTTTCATAAAACTGATTTGTTAAAGAGTTTATATCTGTCTTTTTTTCAGTAGCCCAAATTATAAATAATGATAAAGAAAAAACTATAATAGCTACAAAAATAGTTGCAAACATATCTCTCATTAACTCGACACTTCCAAAATAAAATAATTCAAATACTGTCATAAAAGAAACTTCTTTTGCACCTACTAATTTTAGAAAAGTTGGACTCATATTAACTAAATTTACAATTACATACGCATTAAATCCTAAAAAGAGATTTACTGATACTAAAACTAGCGAAATAAAACCAGATACGCCTCCTAAAATTGCAAAAACTCGATACCTCACATTTGTTGCAAACAACATATCAAAAGTTGATACATCGTCGAAACTTTTTTGTTCACTCGATAGCGTGTAATCTTTTATACCTCTTAAATGTTTGTTAGCTCTTTTCTGCTTCAAAGTAGATGATTTAGTTCTTCTCATGCTTCTTATATCCTTTCCAAATAAATGAAACCTTACTTTTCGGCCAAACACTTTTTAGTAACATTAAGAACGCTAATGGCAGCCTTTTCGTTTTGATTTCATTTCCAAAGTTATCACATATGGTTATCCTGAAGAGCGGTACGAACCAGATCGCAATCAAGACAGTTCCAACCACGCCATGCGCAATGGCATTTAAAATTTGATACATACTACCTCCTTAAATACAGCCTAACTTTTCAGGTGCCAAATCCAATGTTAGCCAAAGAGCTTCATCATGCGAAATATGCGTTAGTTGTCCTCCCTCATCATTAAAACGATGTAGGGTAAACGTTCCATCTGATAATTTTCCTAAAACAACCATTCCTTCATTTGTCCTAGTACGCCACAGTTCCCAATCATTTTGAAAAGCTGTCTCGGCCCATTTACTTAGCTTTACCCTTTTAGTCATTTATGGCCTCCTGGATACTTTTCTCATCTGCTACAATCTTTTCCTCTGAATCCCTCGAAGCATATAGATATTTCTTTATTTTTCCCTTACGAATTTTGATGATAGTTGCAGCTTTTTCAACCTGGTATTTTTCTACCAACTTTTGACCTTCTTCTGTCTGAGTGTCAATGTAAAATGTAGGATAAGAACCTTTATTGGCTGCATCTACAACTACACTTTTTCCAACCTGACAGTAAGGACAATCTTTTTTATAAAATACTAGATTTACATTTTGATCAAGTACAGTATTCTGGTATTCCTTCTGAGTAAGGTGAGGATCATAATCTAAGATAAAATGATCTTTATACACCCTATACCCCCCTAGAACTGCGAGACTCACAACTAAAATGACAAGAATAGCCCCTAAAGCTAACTTAATGTGTCTTAAAAGCTCTCTCATCCTATTTCCTCCTCATCCATAAAATCAAATATGGATCCTTGAACATAATCAATCTTGGCTAATTCTTTTATTTCTGATTTCAAGTTAGTGAACGTTGTCATCACTTCTTGAAAAAGCAAAGGATCAAATTCCTCGGAATCCAATACACGGACAATTGGTAACATTGGATAATGATCTCTCAGCTCCTCCTGCAGGTAATCTGAAATCATTTTATCATTCGAGATAACACTATCTACTCTAATAATCGCTGGAATGCTAGAAATACTCTCCTCGTTTTGATAAAAAGTTAAAGCTACATCCCCCGCAGAAACAGACTCAAATTTTAAGTTATCCGATGAAAGTTTAAAATAATAAGCCAATGGTTCCTGTCCAACTCCTGTTAGGTAGTATCCACGGATAATTTTGAATAACTCTGACATCGACCTGTCTCCTTCCTAACAAACTTTTAGAAGTCTAAACGGAGCTTGATACACATCAGGATAGTGAATCAATCTCTTTTTTCTTTGTTCAGGAAGTGGTTTTCGATAATGTTTTTGAAGATACTGAAACGCTAGTCCCAAAGTATCAAAAACTAAAACTTTATTCTCACCATTACAAATATAATCACCTAATTCAAAACTGAAAATTACATACTTCATTCTTCTTCTCACTTTCTATTTTCGCCAACCATTGCCAACAGATCTGTCTCTAATTCAAAATCATATCCGTTTTCTAAACGAACTCGTTGACGAATCCCTATAAGTGAGAAAACTAATAAAGATCCTCCAACAAATATAAGACTAAATACTCCAGCTAAAATCAAAATCATATCATTCCTCCATAGTTTATTTTATATACATTTATATCTTAGTATTAATCGTAGATATAAATGTAAGGCAGTCTGCGGGTTTTAAAAATTATCCAATATCAAGCTCAAATAGAGATAGTTGTTGTGTTTGTTTAAAGCCATCTTTAACCCTTTCTATCACTCTCTGAGTGAACTCTATACTTTCTTCAAAGAAAGCAGCAATATTGGCCATATAAGCCTCCTGACGTTCTTTCTTCACCTTGATAAGGGAAAGCAAGATTGCTTTGATAGAGGCTAATCTGATGCCTCCTCCACGGCCGTGTTTGACTGTGAAGAAGATCTTTTGTTCTGCTTTGAGAACTTTCAATACTTTATCCAATGAGCGCTCAGGGATGTTCAACTTCTCTCGTATCTCTTTTTTCGTCGTCTGGATAAATGGATCCTCGGATTGATAGAAACCTTCTAAATAGGCCATTACGTCTGTTTTCCATTCATAGAGATGACTATTCTTTCTGTCCGCACGTTTCTTCTTAAACTTGTACCAACGTTGCTTCACAAAGAGATCTGAAGCCTTGAGTTCCTGATTGACCCACGCTCTACATAAAGTCATTACATAGTCACGACTAGCAGCTTCATATTTTCCTGAATAAGCGCTTGTGATAATCTTATGATATTCGGATGAAGAGAGTGGTTCGTCTAAACTTGCATTAAAGTTAGAAAGAACCTCCTCACACTCTTCCTGATCGATTCCTGAAGAGAAGTTGGCTAAAGCCAGCGTGAAAAGAACGTTGTTTCTTCCCATCAAGGCTTTTCCACCTTTGATATTTCCCTCTCTCATCAGCAATTGATACCAAGGTTCATCAATCTGTTTCACCCCTTCAGAACCTGAAATAACCGTCAAATTGGGCTTTTTACTTAGGAAGGGAAAATCTGATTGCTTCATCGACCAATCTAACCACTCCTGGAACGAATAGGTATAGTCAGCATCAAAGAATTCAACATTATCAGTTCGAGGAATCCGAGCAATCCCAAAATGGTTACAAGTCAAGTCTACTGGTAAAGTTTGAGCAAAGTAATTTCTCAAATTTTGAGAGATAGCTTTGGCCACCTTCACCACTCGAAATTGAGAATGAGCTGTAACATAGGCTGATTCTGAGAGGACAAAATAGGCTTGAAATCCTTTATCTGATTTTAGGATCAACGTCGGCATAAAACCTAACTCCAAGGAAGCAGTTAAAATATCTCCTGTCGTCATTTCTTCAGCTGAAGAGGTAATATCAAAGTCAATGTAGAAGGTGTTAATCTGTCTAAGATTATCTTCAGAGTGGCCACGTGTAAACCGTCGACCAGCATCACTATAGCTTCCATAGCAATAGACGTTAGGAGTCCAGTGTGTAAATTGATCCTGGTTCTCCAGCAATGATTCGACAGAGGTTAAAACAACACCACGTGCCTTCACCATATTTGCTTTTGAACGATATGCAAATACAGATCCTCGTCTTCCTTCTTCAGCTGAAGAGATGAGCTGTAGATGACTATTCTTAAATTTTTGTGTTCTTAATCCGTCTTTTGTGATGATGGATAAGCATTTTAATAAATCAATCTTTTTCATGATTTTTAGGTCTCTCATATTCCTTCACTAGTTATAGTTTGAAGTCAAATACACTTATAAAATATTTTTCCAGAAGCGCTAATCTGTTATTATTCTAGTGATAGAGTGGTACTGCGTTGATAGTCAAGGCTTGATAAGATAGTTCTAAGCGTTCAATGTCTGTATCTTTCACTTCCAGACCAGTGCTTGTTTCTTTCAGTTCAATCTCTTCTTTTTGACCTAAAAGGCTACCGTCAGCAAGGATTTTCTGCAAGCGTTCAGCTTTTACTAAGCGATTGTAGATACCGTCAAACTCAATCATATAAACATATTCTACTTTATCTATCATGCTACTAGTTATATCGGTCATATCCTTTAGCTCTTCCTTCGTATAACACAAATTATCAAACTGACGGATACGTTCATCTACTGTTTTTGTAATCTGCATTGCCCAATTCACAAAGTCGTATTGCTCTTCAGTCAATCCAGCCATTGTCTGATATTCAATAGTGTTCTCGATTTCCTTTAAAATACGTTCAAGGATCGCCTTGACAATAAAGTTATTGGAAGTGTATCCATTAGATAACATCTTTTTTGTTGTAATTGTTTTTGTTGAAAGAATTTGAACTGGGAGTTTTTGCTCAAACTGTTTTGTTATATAATGTTTTCTAATTTCGACAGATGGTTCAAAACCTCTTTCATGTGGTAATATATACTGCTGAAATCGCCCAACCTCAGTTCCTGTTGTCTGTCTTAGGAAAACAGTTTCCACTCCAATCGGTGATGCGATTGTTAAGTCTAAAAATTCCATGTTCAATTTTGGGTTGACTTCACCAATTCCAAACTCTTTCCTCAATTCCTCTTTAGAATATCCGTTCTCATAGATAACTTTTTTGAACCATTGTAAATCCTTATTAGCTTCAGAAATACTTTCTGGAACTTGATAAAAAACTGCTGATTCAATTATTTTCTCAAAGAATAAGCTATCGCTTTGTAAATTTGGGTTATCAAAATCAAACTCTACAAGATAGCTATTCGATAAGTCACTCCTTTCCAGACTGCTCTTGATTTCCAACTCTAGATTTTCAGCTAGTTTTTTTCCGTCTATAATCATTAGAGTATCCATGTGACTGCGTGAGTTTGTTTTGACTAAAATTGGATTGATAAAATTCCAATCCAAAATCCTTTTAGCAATCTCTAGGCACTCCTTTTTATGTAGATTTAATACTGTCATACTATACCTCCTATTTCAACTTCAACTCAAATGTACTTATAATATATGGCGTTAACTCAATAGATGAGAAGTAAATCATTATCCCTCCTACCAAAATTAAAAATATACTTAACATCCATTCCCCAGGACTTAGAGACAAAAAGAAATCTTTCCTACCACTGAAGTCAAGTCTGATGTCTGTATTTTTAGCTATGATAAGTACTCCACTGAACGAAATGCACACTCCTACAACAAACAATACAATAAACAACAAAATCATATAATTTCCTCCTACCCTCTTCTGAGGTTTTTTATTTTAACACTTAAATTTTATTTAAGCTCTTAATGTGTGCATCATAAACACACTTTTTCAACTCGAAAAAAACGCTCATATTTTCTTCGATAAACAAGCTCTTTTTCACCTCTCCGTCTGCGTAAAACAGACCGTTTAAGAGAAAATTTATTTTCTCTTGAAAAATGTCATCTAACATCAGCTTACTTTTCTCCAAGCAAGCTACCAAATGCGATGAATTGTTTGCGTAACGCATCGGCATCCCAAAAGCGCTTTCCACGCTTTTAAAATCAAAATTCGTAAAATCTTTATTTGTTTCTGCATTTTTCATATTTCTTTCCTCCTATGTTCATCCTCATTTATTCAACAATTCTTCTGATAACAACCTGGTCTCTTTTGCGTGTTCAAAACCAGCAATATAAGCCTCATAATCAACTTCAATTTCGATTTTTAGGCTTCTACTTTCTAATTTCCCCATACGAAGTCGTTGTTCTTCCAAAACTTCTGCTGGGATTTTTACCATCAAACCAAATTCTTCTGATGATTGAACCTGTTCCTGAAAACGTTGATCTACTCCGTTTAAGAAACCGAGTAAGTACGATTTCTTATAGTCTTTCCATCTTGCCCTGGAGACTGTAGGGAAAAGTCGTTTCAGCCGATATTTAAGGTATAAGAGTGCACCTTCGTAAACCTTACTACAAAGTTCAGCATCGGATTGATATCCAAAGAAAATTATCTGTGTGATGCCATCTTCAGGAAGTCGTCTTCTTATCGTTTTACATCTAAAATTTTCACCTAAAATAGCAGCCAACTTTTCTTGCCACCATGGAAGTCTATATTCCCATGTTCCTATTGTTTCACCAATATCTTTATGAGTTGTACTATTCGTTAAATCATTCATAGAAAGATTATGCTTCACCATAAGTCTTTGAGCCATCAGAAGGGCAGTCTGTCCCTCTTCATCGTTTGGTGCATCATAAGCTAACTCTAAAAGATTTTGTATCTTGTCAATAATTTTACTGTTCATTTCAATCCTCATTTTTATACTTTCTAGGCAAACAACTAGCGTAATGTTTTGAATCATTGACCTTTGCATTATAAAAAATCATATTATTCCCAATAATTTCTTGCCATTTAGGAATATCCTCACGATAAATGCGATTAAGTCCATAAAAGTTCCTTACAATAAATCTAACGGCTCCAATATGATCTCCTAAACCAACAACACACAACACATCATGTTCCATATCATATACCCAATGACTTCTTGAATTTGTCAGTATTTCCCAAGCAAATTCCCAATCTCTCTCAAGCCAATCATGCCCTGGTCTGTAATAAACTTTTGTCTGACAAGATTCATCATTAAAACCATAAAAACAGTGACTACACAGCGTTCTATTTTTATCTACCCACCAACAAGAACCATACATTTCATCAACGCAGGCTGTATTCCACTTACAACCACATCTTCTACAAATCCCAGTTTCCATTTTCTATCCCTCGTTTATTCTCATACTTTTAGGTAACTTTTTACTCGGTAAACAGTAACCTTCAGATAAGTCTCCTTTACTATAAAATTCAGGAGGATGTGTCATTATGTGATCACTTCTTTTCCATCCTCGACGAAGTTGTTTGTAAGATAAAGAAACACGCTTCTCAATCTCTTTAAAACTAAATCCCAATTTCAAGTAGGTTGTTACAATAGTTGTAGCATGTTCTTTGGACTCTTCGCTTCTTGTTCTTCGCTGAAAGTTAATCTGCTTATCTTCTTCATTTAATGCTATCTGATAATCAATAAACAACTTCCGCATTTCCATAATTTTATGTTGCCAGGCCAAACTGTAAGGCTGCCCTGAATATCGATTCACTAAATCCTTTACGGGTTGTTTAAATTTCAGCTGAAGAGGATCGAATTCGCCAAGGTCAGAAAAGGGTTCAATGAAACCTAATGGTTCGCTTTGAATTAATTCATTGTATAGCGCTTCTCTGTCCATCCTAATGTATCTCCTTCTGTCAAATGCACGTCATTGAGTCAAATAAGCTTAACTGGATGGTTGTAGGTGCTTGTTCGCTGTTTCCATTCTTATCATGATCGATAACGTCAAAGATTTCTAACGTGTCTAAATTCATTACAATCTCTAATCCTACCATCGTTGAACTCCTTTCAAATAGAATTTTAAGCGAACAAAAAAGAGAACAGATTTCTCTGTTCTCCTAAAAATATTGAATTATTTGATTTTCTAAAAACTCTTACCACTTACTTCATTTTTATTCTGATCTTTTAACTCTTTGACACTAGCTTTCACCGCTTTTCTAAACCAGAAAAGGAGGCAATTTGCCTCCTCCTTTCTAGTATGGATTTCCTTCGATTCAAGTTATCGTTTCGGAATTTTTTAACCCTTCTTATCAAAGCCAACCAGATTCTTTTGCAATGTTGGCTGCCTCTGTTCGATTACCAGCATCTAGTTTCGAAAGAATATTGGTGACATAGTTTCGGACGGTTCCATTTGATAGATAAAGCTGATCTGCGATTTCTTGATTAGACAAGCCCTGAGCGATTCCCTTTAAAACAGCGATTTCTTGCTCTGTTAACGGATTGGGGTGCGTCATCACCACTTCCATCAATTCAGGCGAATATTCCTTGCGTCCTTCGAGAACAGTGTGCAAGGTCTGCATGAGGTCTGCAATGCTTCTTTCTTTTAAGACATAAGCATTCACTCCAGCCTTGACCGCACGTTCAAAATAGCCAGGGCGTTTGAAGGTCGTCACCACAACCACCTTTGTTTCTGGCTTTTCTGCTCGTATCCACTCCAAGACTTCGAGGCCTGTCTTAACAGGCATTTCTACATCAAGAATGGCGATATGGACAGACTCTTTTTCTAAAAGTTGGATTGCTTCTTGGCCATCCTTGGCTTGTAGGACAGACTCTACATCTGGTTGAAAGGTAAGCAACTGGCACATGGCATCTCGCAACATACTTTGATCTTCTGCAACAAGTAGTTTCATCTTAGTTTCTCTCCTTATAAGGTAGTCGAACCTGCACTTCAGTCGGATGTTTCTGACTGATCACTTTTACTTCTCCTGAAAAAGGAAGGACACGGTCTCGAACGGTATGGAGCTCATCCCCTTTTAGAGAAGCAAAGCCACAGCCATCGTCTCTCACTGTTAGAATGAGTTCTTTCTCAGTTCGTTCTAATTTCAAGTAAGCTTTCGATGCTTTGGCATGTTTGATGATGTTGGTCACTAACTCAAGTAAAATCATGGAGGCCGTTGATTCTAACTCCTGAGTTAGGCTAGCTGTATCTAGTTGGTGATCGACTTCCGTTTCAATTCCTGCAATTTCCAGCATTTTTTTAACAGTCGCAAATTCGGAAGCAAGGGTTCTTGTTTTAAGATTTTCGATAATTGTACGAACTTCATTCATGGATTCTTTACTGATCTGATGAATTTCTTTTAATTCTTTTTCCACTTGAGGATAGGCCTGCATTTGGAGAAGCTGGAGGGCAAGGTCCGTCTTCACACTCAACATGGCAAAGGTATGGCCTAGACTGTCATGAAGATCCTGACCGATACGACTGCGTTCGTTTTCAGCCAAGAAAAGATTAAGCTTGGCATTTTGTTTCATCTTTTCTTCTTTTAACTCTTCTGCTATCCGAATTCGATAGAGACCAAAAGTCAAGGCATCAGAAAAGACAAAAGTCACCAAGAAAAAGAGCAGTTGCCAGGGACTAACTTGATCGACCATATAGATCCCTGTCAAAATCAACGGTTGCAAGACAATAAAACTAACAAAACGCCAAGAGTGAAAAGATATCTCATCCAGTTGGTAAATAAGAAGATTGGATAAATAAAAGATAAACCAAGCGAAGCTCCCATTCAGCCAGATGGAACTGTAAAAAATGTAGGCAAGCAAGATCCACCAAGCTAACCACTGCACAGTGCGATTTTGACTGACTAAAACCGAATAAAAAGCTAGGACAAATAGTAAAGTCCATAGCAAGGTTAAAAGCGGGTAATCTCCAACGATGACACCCGCTATAGGAAAGATGATAAACACAATTGAAATATGAAACATATAATGAATGTTTTTAAATTTTTCCAACATAGATTTATTTTACCTCAATCCTTTTTTTCAGCTGGATTACCAGTACACCAAAGAAAACTGTATAGCCTAGCACAACCAAGGCAGAAAGAATATTAAATTCATGGTGTTCCAAATAAGTAGAGACGACCTGCATCAGTTGATAGGTTGGAGTCAGCTTTCCAATAGATTGGAGCCATTCTGGGAAGGAATCCAAGGGGAACCACAGTCCACCTAGAACAGCCAAAGCGATATAGGCAATATTTCCAACAACCGTCATCAGTTGAGCACTGGGTAGCAAGCTCACCAAGACCCCCATGCTGATAAAGACCACGCTTCCGATCAGCAAAATAGCACCAATTACCATCCAGTCAAGCCAAGGCAGAGTCACTCCACGGACAAAATGACCAACTGAAAAGACAACTGTAATTGATAACAAGAAAGTCAGTAGGGTACTGAACAGTTTTGATACATAATATTCTACCATAGATACGGGAGAATGTTGAATCAATTTTTGCCAGTTGTTTGTCTTATCAGACTCGAGTGTGCTTGGGATACTGAAAAAAGCACTTGACATGATACTAAAGAGCGTCATGGCAAAAAGATAGGCTTGAAGAGCAATTTCTGGAATATCTGACCCTGACATCATACCAGAAAAGATAAGGTAAAACACACTTGGAAGTCCGATGGATAGCAAGTAGTAGACTGCTTGCCGTTTCATCAGAATGATTTCCACTTTCATGAGACTTGTCATATTTTTCATCGTCAATCTCCTTTAGTCTTGAGTCGTTTCGAAGATACTGTCTAAGAGAGTTCGATTGCGAACTTCAATTTCTTCGATCATGCAGCCCTGTTCTTGCAAGACTTTCCATACCTGGCTGGCTTCTTTGGTTGTGAAGGAAAGAGCATTTTGCTTGATTTCAAGCCCTTGAATCTGGTCCAAAGTGCTGATAACTTCCTGATAAATTAAAGGTACAGTAAAGTGTTTTTCTTGTTCTTCACCACGCATGGCATAAGGCGTCGTATCGCGAATCAATTCTCCCTTGTGGAGCACCAAAATGCGGTCAGCCGTATGCTCTACCTCTTCGATATAGTGAGAAGAATAGACAATGGTGACACCATTTTTCTTTAACTGATTAACAATTTCCCAAAAATGCTGACGTGTCGAGGTATCCATGGCAGCAGTTGGCTCATCTAAAAATAGAATTTTCGGACGACCTATTAGTGCCAACACAAAAGAGAACAAGCGTTTTTGCCCACCAGACAACTTGCCCGCTAGCTGATTTTTCTGCTTGTATGAGAATCTAAGCAAGTCATCAATTTCTTTGTCTGAAAGACTGTCGGGATAAAGTGACTTGAAAAATGATAGAAGTTCTTTCACTTTCAAGCTTTCGACAACTGCATTTTCTTGGGGTAAGACAGACATAAGCTGCTTTAATCGAGGATCTGTTGGTGCAAACCCTTGAATGGCGACCTGACCTGAGCTCATGAACTTGTCGCCCAAGAGGCAATCAATCAAGGTTGTTTTTCCTGCTCCGTTAGGCCCGATCAAGGCGACACATTCACCATCGTTGATTTCAAAGGAGATGTTCCGCAGGATTTCCTTGTCTTTTATTTTCTTACTCAATTTCTCAACCTTAATCACAGTCATGAGATTCTCCTTTCAACCACTTCATTCCCAAAGGGAAAACAACGAAAACCATAAATCCAAAACCCCAAGCACCACGAATGCATTGGCGAAGCAAGGTTTGGTCAAACCAACCAGTAAACATTTCCACTAACCATACCAAGAGTGACAGGCCGATAAAGAAATAGATGATTGCTTTTTTCATTCCTCAAACTCCTTTTTCACATCTCTGAATAATTTCAAACCTTCTCTGACAAGCCAAGACATCATTCCAAAGCCAGCAAATAGCTCCCAAGGAAAATGATAGAAACCCGCGTCCAATCCTGAAAACATGAGATAGGTCATAACTCCTGCTGCTACTAAACTCACTGCGACAATCATTTTATTTTTCATTTCTTCTTCCTCCATTTCATACTTCAATTATAGTCCTTTGAAGTTAACGGAGCTAGATGCTTCTGTCACTAGGAAATATGACAAATGTCATAAAAAAAGAAAGTTGCAAAATCAACTTTCTTTTTTATCTATTAAATTTTATTCCACACTGAAAAGATATGGATATACAGGTTGTTGACCTTGGTGAATCTCTACTTCAACATCTTCAAATTCTTCTGCGATTTCTTGGGCAATTTCATTGGCAAGTTCTTCGCTTCCATCTTCACCGACATAGAAAGTCACGATTTCACTATCTTCGTCCAACATATGTTTCAAGGTTTCTGTCAAGGTTTGATGCATGTCAGGATTTGACACGAGGATTTTCCCATCTACCATACCAAGATTGTCATTTTCATGAATTGCTAATCCATCGATAGTTGTATCACGAACGGCTGTTGTTACACTACCGCTGATAACATCACCGAGGGCTGCAGTCATACGTTCTTTGTTTTCTTCGATTGATTTGCTTGGATCAAAGGCAAGAAGACTGGTCAAACCTTGAGGAATTGTGCGTGCTTCTACCACAACAGCAGGTTGTTCAAGCACTTCAGCCGCAGATTGAGCTGCCATAAAGATATTTTTGTTGTTTGGCAAGAAGATAATGTTGCGAGCATTGACCTGTTCAACAGCCTTGATAAAGTCTTCTGTTGAAGGGTTCATTGTTTGACCACCTTCGATGACATAATCCACACCTTGGGCACGGAAGATATCTGCTAAACCTTGACCAGCTACTACTGCGATAAGGGCATACTCTTTTGTTTCAGCAGGCTTGTTGCCTTGAGTTGCTTCTTTTTCAACTTGCGCTTCGTGTTGGTTACGCATGTTGTCCACTTTTACCTTGATCAAGCTACCATATTTGAGACCTTCTTGCATGACAAGACCTGGATCTTCTGTATGGACGTGAACTTTGACGATTTCATCATCATTGACAACAAGGAGCGAGTCACCGAGTTCATTCAAGTAGTTACGGAATTCATCGTAGTCAAAGTCCTTAGAATAAGTTGGACCTTGTTTGAGAGCTACCATAATCTCCGTACAGTAACCGAAGGTAATATCCTCAGTTGCCACATGACCTGCTACAGACTTGTGGTGCTCTGCATTGATCATTTCACTCATGTTGGCAGGAGTCGCTACAAAGTCTTCAGAAGCACTGTATTCACCAGTAAGAGCTGAAAGGAATCCTTCGTAGATGAAGACCAAACCTTGACCACCTGAGTCTACCACACCAACTTCCTTAAGGACTGGAAGCATTTCTGGTGTCTTAGCCAAAGCTGCTTTTGCGCCTTCCAAGGCTGCACGCATGACCTCAACAGCATCATCTGTCTCCTCGGCTTTTTTCTTAGCCCCAATAGCTGCTCCGCGAGAAACAGTCAAAATAGTTCCTTCAACTGGTTTCATAACCGCTTTATAAGCTACTTCGACACCAGATTGGAAGGCAAGAGCCAAGTCTTGACCTGTTAATTCATCCTTTCCCTTGATAGCTTGGGAGAAGCCACGGAAGAGCTGAGAAGTGATAACCCCTGAGTTCCCACGCGCCCCCATCAAGAGCCCTTTGGCAAGAATGCTCGCTACTTCTCCAACTGTAGAAGCAGGCTTGTCTGCTACTTCTTTCGCACCATTTTCAATGGTCATTCCCATGTTTGTCCCAGTATCTCCATCTGGAACTGGAAAGACGTTCAATGAATTGACATATTCTGCTTGCTTATTCAAACGAGTTGATGCAGCCTGCACCATCTCTTGGAATAAACTGGTAGTAATTTTTGACACGATTATTCTCCTACAACTTTGATATTTTGAATGTAGACATTCACAGTCTGAGCAGTAATTCCTAGTTGATTTTCTAGACTAAAACGAACACGCTCTTGAATGTTTTTTGACACTTCGCTTATCTTTATTCCGTAGCTCAACACGGTATAAACATCAACTGCGATGCTACCATCTTCGGCTGCCTTCACGACAACACCCTTAGAATAATTTTCCTTACCAAGGAGGGCTTGGAAATTGTCTTTGAGGGCATTTTTACTAGCCATACCGACCACTCCAAAAATCTCAGTTGCGGCACCACCTACTACGGTTGCAATCACTTCATCTGTCAGTTCGATTTGACCATCTTTTGTATTAATTTTTACAGTCATTTTTTTTACCTCAACTAGTTGATACTCTATTTTATCATATTTCAGCCCAAGTGTAAAAGCAGAATGCTGTATCGGCGGATATTTATACTCAATGAAAATCAAAAAGCAAACTAGGAAGCTAGCCACAGACAGTACTTGAGTACAGCAAGGCGAAGCTGACGTAGTTTGAATTTGATTTTCGAAGAGTACTGCTCTATTTTTCAAATGGTTTTATCTCTAGAGCAAAAGAAAAAGACCTAAGCGGTCTTTTCATTTTTATTAAACGCGTTCAACTTTACCTGATTTCAAAGCACGAGCTGAAGCCCAAACTTTTTTAGGTTTACCATCGATAAGAACAGTAACTTTTTGAAGGTTTGGTTTTACGGCACGTTTTGTTTGGTTCATCGCGTGTGAACGGTTGTTTCCTGATACAGTCTTACGACCTGTAAAGTAACATACTTTAGCCATTGTGTTTTCCTCCTATTAGATCTAATATAGCGGATGTGCTAGCACCACATACCGTACTATGTTATCACACTTTCTCGAATTTATCAAGGGCCTAAACTATTTTTTTATTTAACGTAAACAACTCCAAGTTTACCAAAAGCGACTTCCCCACGGATAATCAAGGTTTTGTTTGTTGGCGCTACAGGAGCATCTGCCTTAGCTGCACCAAAGGAGGTTTCTACTTTCAAATCGACACGCCAGTGTTGTGGAACATAGACGGTTGCATTCCCGAAGGCCACTTCAATATTTAAAGTTGCAAAATCACCTAACATCTCCGCATTATCATAGTAGATTTTAGCGTCCCCAAAAGCGACTTCCACTTGGTCGTCTACAAGATCTTGATCTTGTTTATAAAAGGTTCCACTACCAAAAGCGACTTCCTTATCCGTGACGACTGTTCGTTCACCGTTGTACCACCATTTTTTGCCATACCAGAACTTACTTGAATGTGTCAGATAACCAACACCGAGTACCACTAAGATGCTAGCCCAGATGAGAGAATGATTTGTAACTGGCAACAAGTCATAAGCGTAATTTGCAATGATGAGTGCCAGTAAACCTGTAAAAACTGCCGCAGTTAGATGGCGTCTAAGGATGGACTCAATGGACTTATAAGCAAAAAAAACAATTCCTAGCAAAGGCCATATCTTACCATCCAAAGAAGGAATGCCAAAATTTCCTTGCAGCAAGATCCAAGCTGCTAAAACCAATAAAACAATACCAAATGCTTTCTTTTTCATGTTTTTTACCTCATGTTTCTTAGATTTTCTTTTAGGAGGGACTGGTAATGTCGTGAGACATGAACCTCCTTGTGCGTCTGATAAAAGGAAATGGTGCCCGTTCCTGAAAAGGACTTGTCCACTGAGTAAATCTGACGGATGTTTGCAATGGTCGACTTGGATACCCGACTGAAATAGCGAGGCAAGATAGACTCCAACTCATAGAGCTTGAGGCGAACCTCATAAGCTTCCTTCTGGTTATGAGCGTAGATCTTGCTCCCTTCTGTTTCAAAGAAGAGAATTTCTGACAGGTCTAGATAATATTCACCTGTTCCCTTGTAAAAAGTTAACCTCGGAGCCTTTGACTCTTGCAAGAGCCGTTGCAAGTCTGCAATTTCATCTGTCAAAGCAGGGGTCTTGATGACAATTTCAGTCTCCTCTAAATTGCCGTCAATCTCAATTCGTAACTTCATCACATCTCCTTTCTGACTCTACTATATCAAAGCTAAGTTAGGAATACAAGGGTAAAAAAGCAAGTGGTCAATATGAAGCAGTAAGTGGTTGTAGGACTAGCTTAACTTACATGTCAGAATGGGAAGAAAAGGAACCCCCACACCAGACCGCAAATATAGCCAACCAAGACGTCCTTTGGATAATGCACACCCCCTAAAACCCTCACCAATCCCAGCAAAGCTGAAAAGAGCAGGCATGCTAAGCCAACAGGTAGACTAGCATGCAGACAGGCCATGGAGATAATAGTTGCCGAAAAGACATGGCGACTGGGCATCGACTGTCCCGAACTATCCTTTTCAAGCAGAGGACTGATGTCCCAAGTTTCATAAGGTCGCGGGTGGTTGATTTTCTTACGAAAAAGAGACAAAATCACAAAGCCCGAGGCAGGGATAAACAAATAAATCCCAACTTGCTGACCCAGTCCTAGTTTCAGGTAAGTGGTGACTAGCAAAATCAGATAGACCAGGGGCATGGTGACTGTCATCAAGCGATTAAAACTGCGTAACAGAAATAGAAGGGTGGGATGACTGGTGAGCCTGGAGCTGATATTTCGATACCATTCTTGATAATTTTTCATTTATACTTCTCATTCATTACCTTGTTTTTGTCTACCGGTGAGGCATTTGTCTTCTAGTATAGTGCAGAAAAAGAAGGCCGTCAAGCCTTCTTTAGATTTATTCTTCTGCTTCGTCTTCTGTAAATTGACTATTGTACAAGTCAGCGTAGAAGCCACCTTGCGCCATCAACTCCTCATGGTTTCCTTGCTCAATGATATTGCCATCTTTCATGACAAGAATCAAGTCGGCATTACGAATAGTTGACAAGCGGTGGGCGATGACAAAGGAAGTTCGACCCTCCATCAAACGGTCCATAGCTTTTTGAATCAACTCCTCTGTACGTGTGTCGACTGAGGATGTCGCTTCATCCAAAATCAAGAGCGGTGCATCTTTCAACAAAGCACGAGCAATGGTTAAGAGTTGTTTTTGTCCGACAGACAAGGTCACGGTATCGTCCAAGATAGTGTCGTAACCGTCTGGCAAGGTCATGATAAAGTGGTGGATTCCCACAGCCTTGCTGGCTTCCATCATCCGCTCATCACTGATGTCTGTCTGATTATAGATCAGGTTCTCTCGAATCGTTCCCTCAAAGAGCCAAGTGTCTTGCAAGACCATAGAAAAGGCATCGTGTACTTCCGAGCGCTTCATGTCCTTGGTATCAACACCATCAATACGGATGCTTCCCTCATCAATCTCATAGAACTTCATCAAAAGATTGACAATGGTTGTCTTACCAGCTCCAGTCGGTCCAACGATTGCGACCTTTTGACCTGCATGAGCTGTCGCAGAAAAGTCATGGATGATGGTGCGCTCTGGTGTATAGCCAAAGGACACGTGATCAAAGACTACTTCCCCTTTCATGTTGCTCAATTGTCTTTCCTTATGAGATTCATCTTGCATCTCTGCTTCAGCCAAAAATTCTAATACACGAGTCATGGCTGCACTCGCTTGTTGCAAGCTCGTAATCCCTTGGGCAATCTGTGACAGAGGTTGAGAGAAGGTCCGTACGTAAATCATAAAGGCTACGATAATCCCTATAGTGATATGCCCTTCTAACGCCAGCGCGGCCCCAACGATGATGACTAATACATAACTAAAGTTCCCAACAAAAATCATGGCTGGCATCATGATACCAGAGATAAATTGAGATTTCCAGATACTGTCATGCAAGTCTTGGTTTAAACCAGCAAATCTCGCTTTGGAGGTATCTACTGCGTTGTAGCTGGTCACTACATTGTGTCCAGAGTACATCTCTTCCACATAACCATTGACGGCTGCTAGATTATTTTGTTGAGCTTTAAAATAACCCTGTGACTTGGCCATGATTACGGAAACCGCTGCAAAACCAACAAGGGTTGATACAACGGTTACCAATGCCAAAATCCAGTTCATCCCAAACATGGTCACCAAGACAGCAATCAACAAGAAACTAGCTGAAAGAACTGTCCCTAGACTTTGGTTGAGAGATTGCGCTGCTGTATCCACATCATTGGTCACGCGCGAAAGGGTATCTCCTTGTGAATGACGGTCAAAATAGCCAAGTGGCAAACGATTAATCTTTTCAGCGATAGCCGTCCGCAAGCGTTTTGAAAAATGTTGGATACTCGTTGAAAAGATATAGGCCTGTGTATAGTTAAGGATGGCGCCAAATACATAGAGAATCACTAAAAAGCTAGCAATACTTGACACAGCCTCTAAATCAATTCCTGTCATCAAGCCATCTGAAATCAAGTTAGTAATTTCTTTAATCTTAGTTGGACCATAAACGGTAATGATACTTGAAATGACTGCAGCCACAACTGCTATTAGGAGAGGGAGTTGGAGGCCTGCCATATAAGGTTTGCACTGTTTCCAGACCGAAACTTTTTTATTTTCCATGTTCCAATTCCTCCTTCGATAGTTGTGAGTAGGCAATTTCTTGGTAGACTTCGTTGGTTGCAAGAAGTTCCTTGTGGGTGCCTTGTCCCACGACTTTACCTTGATCCAAAACTAAGATCAGGTCGGCGTCCATAATAGTAGAAATCCGTTGCGCTACGATGAGCTTGGTCATGGATTTTGTTTTCTCAGCTAGCTCTTGGCGAAGGACACGATCTGTCTTGTAGTCCAAGGCTGAGAAAGAGTCATCAAAGATGAGAATCTCTGGTTTACGAGCCAAGGCACGCGCAATGGCCAAACGCTGTCTTTGACCTCCTGAGAAGTTGGTTCCACCTTGGGCTACTTCTGATGCAAGACCTGCTTCCTTATCCTCTATGAAGCTTTTAGACTGGGCCAATTCAAGGGCTTGCCACATAGTAGCTTCGCTTAGAGGAGTTTCTTTGCTCTTACCAAAATCTAAGTTCTCCTTGACATCTCCAGAAAAGAGCACAGCTTTTTGAGGAATATAACCAACCTTGTTGCGCAAATCTTCCAAGTCATAGTCTTGAACATTAACTTCGTCCACTAGGATTTCTCCATCTGAAACGTCGTAAAAACGAGGTAAGAGGTTGACTAGGGTGGACTTACCTGATCCAGTCGATCCAATGAAGGCTACGGTTTGACCCGCTTCTGCTTTGAAAGTGACATGTTCCACGACTGCTTCAGAATTTTTAGAGTAGCGGAAAGTCACATCACGGAATTCCACTTGTCCTTGAATTAAAGGATCCGCCGTCTGTGCATGACTAGGATTTTCAATAGAAGGATGCAGATCCAATACTTGATTGATACGTCCTGCCGAAACCAAGGTACGAGGAAGAACGATAAAGAGTGCTCCCATGAGAAGGAAGCCCATCACGACCTGCATAGCATAGGACATGAAGACCACCATATCACTAAAGAGTGGCAAACGTTCTGCCAAACTTGCGTCGTTGATGATATAGGCACCAATCCAGTAAATGGCTAAACTTAGTCCACTTGAAATGGCCATCATGATCGGGTTCATAATCGCCATCAATCGATTGACAAAGAGATTGAGACGCGTCACTTCATCATTGGCTGCTTCAAATTTTTCATCTTGGTAATCTTCCGCATTGTATGCACGAACAACTCGAATCCCAGTCAAGCTTTCACGAGTGATGCTATTGAGTTTATCTGTCAATTTTTGGATGACAGATTGTTTTGGAAAGGCCAGAGTCATGAGAATAGTGGTCATCAAGACATTCACAATAACAGCCACAACGACTGCCCAGAGCCAGTATTCCGACTTGCCAAGGATTTTACCGATGGCCCAAATAGCCATGATAGGTCCACGTGTGACCACCTGGAGTCCCATAGTAAAAAGCATTTGAATCTGAGTGATATCATTGGTCGTCCGAGTCAAAAGACTTGGGATTGAAAAACGTTTGATCTCTGTCTGCGAAAAATCCAAAACCTGATGAAATACATCAGTGCGTAGATGGGTTGTATAGGATGCTGCAACGCGAGCGGCAAAGAAACCAACCATAACAGATGAAAAGAAAGCCAATAAAGACAAACCAATCATCTTCGCAGCTGGTGACCAGAGCTCACCCAATTGCGTTCCGGGCGTTCCGAGTAATTCTGTAATTTGTGAAATATAGGTCGGCACCTCTAACTCGAGATAGACCGAGAAACAAGTGAATAGAATCGTAAGAACGATCATCCCCCACTCTTTTCCTGTAATACGTTTAGCGAGTTTCTTCATCCTCTCCTCCTATCTTCTCAACATTTTCTTGCAACTGACCGAGAACCTTTTCAAAAATTGCCAAGTCTGACTTTGAAACCCCGTCTAGCAGACTCTGATCAATCCGATCAAAAAAAGCCTTAACTTCTTGCATCTGCGAACGCGATTTCTCCGTCAAGCGAACAAACTTTGCCCGCTTATCGCTCGGGCTGGCCTCTAGCTCAACCAAACCATTTTGTACCATGCGCTTGACTAAATTACTCGCCACAGATTTAGTAATATTGAGTTCCTGCTCGATATCCTTAATCAAGACCAGTTCCTCTTTTTGCTCACAATGATCTAAAAAACGCAGAACTTGCCCTTGCGGTCCACCCATAAATTCAATGCCACAACGCTTGGCTTCTTTCTGTACCATCAGGTGAACCTGGTGCCCAAAGCGTTTAAACATCAACATCGGCTTGTCCATGATTGCTCCTTTCTCACGATTGAATATAGTTCTCAGGAGAACTAATTAAGTTTCCATGAGAACTATTTTATCACTTTCAGAAGAGATGTCAAGAAAAAAGTTTCCTAGAGAACTATTTTAGTCTGAATTGACATTGGAGAATTTTTTCTCTATAATAAGCACTAGCTACTGTGGATAGGAATCCATTCACTTGATGAAGGGAGAAAACGTTCAAATGAAACCAGAAGAACAAAAAGTTTTAGGGATTTTAGCAACCATTTTTGGAGCCATCGCACTTTTAGGGTCCTGGATCCCGTTTATTAACTATCTATCGTTTTTCATCGCTATTGTCGCGTTGATCTTAGGTATTATCGGACTTATTGCCAATCTCAAAAAACGGAAAACAATGGCCATTATCGGAACATCTCTCGCAGTTGCTTCTGTTGTACTTTTCTTTACGACCCAGATACTGTACGCTAATGTCTACAAAGATTTTATCAGAGAGTTTAACCGTTCCTATAGAGAAGCTAGCTCCTCAATGGAACGCGACTTGACAGATGATACCATTGATTCACTCCCCGAAGATGAGGAAGAAGACGATACCTTCACTTGGACACAAGAACAGTTCGACGCTTTAATTGAAGGTGACCTTGATAACAAAGGAAAAGGTGGTACCAACTACAAGGATATTATCAAAAAACACGGACTGCCAGACTCCGAGTTTGATTCCACTATTGAGGGCTACGACACAAAGAAAATTACCTATATTGGCATTGATGATAGAATCAAGACCGTTACTCTAACCTTTGTAAAACAGGATAATGGTCAACTCTTACTAGTTCATAAAATAGCTGTAGGCCTAGGAAAAAGCCAGCAGCAAAGAGATTCTGGTTCCAGAATCTAATCTCAAATATAAAAAGCGAACAGCTAGCAAGTCTGTTCGCTTTTTTATTAGAATCCATCGACATTTGTGTAGATCTTTTGGACGTCCTCATCATCCTCAAGAACGCTGTAAAGTTTTTCAAAGGTTTCCAAATCTTCACCTGACAATTCTACTTCAGACTGAGGAATCATTTCCAATTCAGTCACTTGGAATTCTTGGATACCTGACTCACGAAGGGCAACGATAGCCTTGTGAAGGTCAGTTGGAGCTGTGTAAACAGTGATTGTTCCTTCTTCTGCTTCTACATCATCCACATCAATGTCTGCTTCAAGCAAAAGCTCAAAGATAGCATCCGCATCTTCACCTGCAAATACGATAACACCCTTATTGTCAAAGAGGTATGAAACCGAACCTGAAGCACCCATGTTTCCGCCGTTTTTTCCAAAAGCTGCACGAACATTAGCTGCGGTACGGTTGACGTTTGAAGTCAAGGTATCCACAATCAGCATAGAACCATTTGGTCCAAATCCTTCGTAACGTCCTTCTGTAAAGGTTTCGTCTGTGTTTCCTTTTGCTTTATCAATCGCTTTATCGATAACGTGTTTCGGCACCTGCGCTTGTTTAGCACGATCGATAACGAATTTCAAAGCAGTGTTTGATTCTGGATCTGGTTCCCCTTTTTTAGCTGCTACATAGATTTCTACACCAAATTTTGCATATACTTTAGAGTTAGCTCCATCTTTAGCCGTTTTCTTGGCTACGATATTGGCCCATTTACGTCCCATTAGGAATCTCCTTTTTTCACATTTTAATCTTTCTTATTATAACACAAGTCTAGCTGATTTTCACTAGAGGAAATGGATTTTCTTTTGCAAAGCAAGCTAGGATTTCCCTCCGACTGCCACGATTTTCTTGCCTTCTTTTATCCAAGGGTGTCGGGAAAGGGAGAAGTAAAGTTGGACAGTCATCACAACCCAGAGTAGCGGTTCACAGAGAATAACACCTGTGTAGCCTGTCCAAGGAATAATCCAAGCTACGAAAATAATTTTTCCAAACAACTCGATAAAGCTAGATACGAGGGGCAAAAGTTTTTGGCCTAGTCCCTGCAAGCTATTTCTATAAATCAATAAAAGACTTAAAAATGGATAAAATACAGAACTGATACGTAAGTACAAGGTCCCGTTTTCTACCAAGTAGCTGTCTGTCGAACTTGCTAGGAAAGAAACTAGGCTAGGACTGGCAAAAAATAGGAAAATACAGGCAAGGGCTGCCCAAGACATACTCAAATAGCTCCCTAAACGAAGACCTTGAACAATACGTTCGGGACGTTTCGCTCCAAAGTTTTGAGAGATAAAAGTCGTCATCGATGCTGAAATAGCTGTCATTGGTAATAAGGCAAAGGCCATGATTCGCCGTGCTGCCGTTTGAGCACTGATAATGACTGCACCAAAACTATTGACAGAGGATTGCAAAATGACACTTCCGATAGAGACGATTGACCCCATCAGACCCATGGCTAGTCCCTGCTCCAAGAGATCCACATAGAGAGCCTTATTCCATTTGAAATGTTTGAGACCCGGAAGAAGTTCTGGAACACTCTTACGAATATAAAAATAACAGAGGATTGCTGACAAACCCTGCGAGATAATGGTTGCAAGACCCGCAGACTGAACTCCCAGATGCAGTTGCGTAATAAAATACAAATCCAAGATCACATTAACGATAGCTGAAAAGATAAGAAATGCAAGAGCCGCAAGGCTATCGCCAATCGAGCGCAGTAAGCCTGCAAAAAGATTGTAAGCAAAACTAACCCCTACACAGGTAACAATCATGGAGATGTACTCATAGGATTGAGGAAGGATTTCTACAGGTGTCTCTAAATATTGCAAGAGTGGATAAAGACCGAAGAAGCCTATCAGCATGACAAGAGCACTCAGGATGGCACCCAGAATCCAAGTTGCTGCAACAGCTTCTTTAATCTTAGCAAAATTACGAGCACCGTAAAGACGAGCGATGACAACTCCCATCCCATTTCCAACTCCGAGGGCAAAGCCGATAATCAGATCAAAGATAGCCGTCGTTGCTCCTACTGCTGCTAGGGATTTTTGTCCAAGGAACCGCCCTACAATCAAGACGTCAGCTGTATTATATAGTTGTTGGAAGATATTGGACAACAGAATTGGAAGGGCGAAGCTCAAAAGTGAGGGAAGAATGGAGCCATGAATCAGGTCCACTGTTCGTTTTTTATTCATAAAGATATTATATCAGCTTTCCAGGGGACCGACAAGATTCTTTAACGAATCCTGAAATCAATTGCTTACAGAGAGACAATTTGCTATAATCAAGAAAAGGAGGTCATTTATGAGTTTGACCAGTCAATTAATAACCGATGTGTTTCCAGATCTTGATAAAGTTGAAAAGCTAAATAACGAAGCTTTCCCCGAGGAAGAGAGGGTCCCTCTTTCTGAATTTTTGCGCTATCAGGACCGTGATGACGCCCACTTCTTTGCCTTTTATAACCAAGAAGAGTTTGTCGGCTTTGCCTTCTCCATCTCCAATCAAAAAGCCTTTTATATCAGCTTTTTTGCCATCATGCCCCACCTGAGAAGCCACGGGTACGGAAAGGAAATCATCGAAAAGCTGACTGATTTTTACCAGCGAACCATGTTGCTGGAAGTCGAGCGATTGGATGAAGAATGCGATAATTTGGAGCAGAGAAAGGCTCGCATGGATTTCTATCGCCAAAATGGCTTTAAAACAGCCAACGCTTTTCTAGAGTACGATGGTTTGAGTTTTGAAATTCTCTACCGTGGCGACCATTTTGACGAAGAAGCCTATCGCGACATCTTCCAAAAGTTACAGGATGAACATTATTTTGACTTTCACATCGAATACCGTCGTTTTAGTGATCATTAGTTCTTTCATCTGAAATAAACATAAAAAGTAGCAGTTCCTATCTGCTACTTTTTATGTTATTCTTCAATTTCGATTTCAAGTCCATCGCCTAGGTCAAGTGTCACTTCTTGGTTAGGTGCTAGATCTTCAACGACAGAAGTAGGAGTTGTTCCTTCTTCATCTTCAATCAAACCGTATTGAACACGAACCTGATGGTCAATAGCATCAAAGATTTCCGGATGATCTGCCAAGTATTTCTTAGCATTCTCAGATCCTTGCCCGATTTTTTCACCCTTGTAAGAGTACCATGCTCCTGCTTTTTGGATGATATCAAGGTCACTTGCAATCTTCAAGAGCTCACCAGTTTTAGAAATCCCTTCTCCATACATGATTTCAACAAAGGCCTCCTTGAACGGTGGAGCCACCTTATTTTTAACAACCTTGATCTTGGTTTCCTTACCAACATTGGTATCTTTTTGGTCACCAGTTCCTTTGATTTGTGTGCTTCCACGAACATCCAAACGGACTGAAGCGTAGAATTTCAGAGCACGCCCACCAGGTGTTGTTTCTGGATTTCCAAACATGACCCCAACTTTTTCACGCAATTGGTTGATGAAGATGGCAATTGTTTTGGTTTTATTGATAGAAGCACCAAGTTTACGCATGGCCTGGCTCATCATACGAGCCTGCAAACCAACGTGGCTATCTCCGATATCTCCATCAATTTCCGCACGAGGTACAAGGGCTGCAACTGAGTCGATAACGACGAGGTCAACTGCACCTGAGTCAATCAATTTCCCTGCAATTTCAAGACCTTGCTCACCTGAGTCTGGTTGTGACAAGAGCAACTCATCAATGTTTACACCAAGGGCCGCAGCATAGGCTGGGTCAAGAGCATGTTCCGCATCGATAAAGGCTGCAATACCACCTTCTTTTTGTGCCTGTGCGACAGCGTGAAGGGCAACCGTTGTCTTACCAGAAGACTCTGGTCCGTAGATTTCGATGATACGTCCCTTAGGATAACCACCTGAACCAAGAGCAATGTCAAGAGCCAAGGACCCTGAACTCATGACTTGCACTTTTTGCTCCGCACGCTCGCCCAAACGCATGATTGAGCCTTTACCGAAGTCTTTTTCAATCAGTTTAAGAGCATCGTTCAAGGCTTTTTCACGATCCGCTCCAAATTTTTTTGAAATTTCATCTAATTTTTTTGGTTTTTTCGCCATTCTATTCTCCTGTATTCTAATAGTCCTAAGACCTATCTACTATTATATCAAAAGTTAGTCACTTAATAAAGCCTTGCGAACTAGGTTAAAGGCATGCATGACCGCAATCTGACGAACATCTGCTCGGCTCCGCCCTGCGATATTAGCCTTGATAACTTCTGTCCCTTTTGCATGTGCCAAGCCGATAAAGACTGTCCCAGCTGGATGACCCTCTAGGCTATCTGGCCCAGCCACACCTGTCAAACTAACTCCGTAGTCAGACTGAGTCTTGAGCCGTGCCTGCTCTGCCATTTTTTTAGCCGTAAACTCTGAAACGACCCCGTGTTCTTTCAGCTCTTGCTCGGAAATATCCAGCATCTTGGACTTTTCTTCTAAACTGTATGTGACAAAACCGCCATTAAAAATGGCAGAAACGCCTGAAAAGTCTGCTAATGTCGCTTGAAAAAGGCCTGCCGTCAAGCTCTCTGCTGCAGTAATGCTTTTCTGTCTCTTCTTTAGCTCTTCTACAACGACACTTGCTAGGCTGGTCTCCTCCCCATATCCATAACAGATGTCTCGCAGAGAAAGTTCCTCGAAAGTCTGGCAATCTAAGATTTGATTTTCCAAGATGTCCAATGCTTGATCAGCCTTTTCTTGACTGACTGCTTTTGTAGACAAGCGCAAGGTCACCTCTCCCGTTTTGGCATAAGGAGCTAAGGTCGGATCTGTTTGATTGTTAATCAAATCCGCCAAAATGGTCACCAACTGACTTTCACCAATCCCAAAGAAACGGAGCACTCGTGAGTACAACTTGGCACCAGTCATTAACTTAGGTAAGAGCTGATTTAAGACCATAGGTTTCAACTCACTTGGCGGTCCTGGGAGGACTACGTAGGTCACGCCATCTACTTCCGATACCCCTCCTACCGCTAAGCCTGTCTCATTTGGCAGTGGAGTCGCCCCTTCTACAATTTGGGCTTGGCGCTCATTATTCGGTGTCCGAGCATAGTCTGGCCTTTGAGCAAAAAAGTGATCAAGTTTTTCCTGAGCTTGAGGATCAAACACCAAGGCTTTCCCAAAAAATTTTGCCAGAGTTTGTTTGGTTAAATCATCCTCAGTTGGCCCTAAACCCCCTGTCAAAATGACTAGACTGCTACGCGAGCTCGCAATCTCTAGCAAGGACATGAGACGAGCTTCATTGTCTCCGACAGCTGTTTGAAAATAAACATCTACCCCGATTTCGGCTAACTTCTCTGATAAAAACTGAGCATTGGTATTGACGATCTGCCCTGTTAAAATTTCTGTTCCGACAGCAATAATTTCTGCTTTCATTTTTCCTCCTATTTATCTATTCGAATTTTTTTGAAAAAATCGCAGGAAATTTCCTACGATTTGATTCTTTGTTTTATTCTACCTCTTCGTTTGAAACACTAGTACTGGTTGAAGGCGCTGTCCGGCCAAAGGCTGTTTCGTACAGTACCGCATTGGTTTCCAATTCTGTCACTGGCTCTTTACCCAGTGAACTACGCAAGAGATTCTGCATCTCGAGCATATGTTCTGAAGTGACAATCTGATAGGAGATTCCTTGCAGCTCAGCATCTTCCCCACGCAATTGATGCGTTTCGATATTCTTGAAAGAATCTTGATAGCCGAGCAATTGTGGAATGCTCTTAGCTGATAAGTCCACATTGGTCTGCATGTTATCACTCAAAGCTTTGAGGATACCTTGATAATGACTCACACTGTTTAGGCTCAAAACCTTCTCAACGATTTTTTGAATGACTTCACGTTGACGCTTTTGACGGCCGTAGTCTCCTTCAGGGTCTTGGTAACGCATCCGCGAATACACCAAGGCTTCCTCACCATTCAAGTTTTGTTCCCCAACACCAATGGAAATCTTATTAAACTCTTCTTGGTCAGTGATAGAAATTGGAAAACCAAGTGTATTGTTGACGGTGATCCCACCAACTGCATCCACCAATTGTTGAAGGCCTTGCATGTTGACCATTACATAGCGGTCAATGTGGATATTCATCATCTTTTGAATAGTAGAAATTGCAAGTTCCGCACCACCATTAGCATAGGCCGCATTGAGTTTGGCTTCCTGAACTTGGCCATTTTCATTCTCGATCTTAGTCAAAATATCCCGTTCCAAACTCATCATAGTGGTTTTCTTTGTTTTGGGATTAACCGTCAGGAGTATCATAGAATCACTATTCCCTGCCCACGGATCTGTACGTTCCGAATTTCCCGTATCTACCCCCATCAAGAGGATAGTCAGTGGCTCCGTCGCTTCGATAACGTTGGTTTCTTCCCCGATTTTTTTGTAAGTCTTTTTACTTAGGGTTTCTGTTCCCTGTTGGTAGATGGTATAGCCATAAACCGCTACACCTAAAACTGTTACTGCTAGGAAACCTAGAACCATTCCAATTAATTTTTTAATCATCTTGTTATTCATCTATCAATTTGCCCATCAGACAAACATCTAAAAATATCCCTTCTGCTAAATAGGCTCCTCTTTCTTGCAAGCCTTCTATGATAAATCCCATTTTTGAATAGAGGTGGATAGCAGCCTCATTTCGTTTTTGTACACTAAGTTGCAAACGGCGCAAGACACCACTGGCTTTAGCCCACTCGATGCCTTCTTCTAGGAGTATTGTCGCCAAGCCTTGGTTCCAAAATTTCTTGCGAACTGCTAGAAAAACATCTCCAATATGCCGAACTCTTAAATGTTGATCCGCTGTGATATTTAAGATACCTGCAATCTCATCATTCAGTAAGGCGAGAAGAGTAATTTGATTCTCCGATGCAGCTTGTTTTTCGATAAAAAGAGCCATTTCAGACGCTGTCATCATGATACCATTTTCATCTAGGCTAGTGAGGTCTGTCTCTTGACCGACACAATCTAAAAATGCAATCAAAGCTGTAGCATCTGAAGTCTCTGCCTCACGAATGCACAACTCATACTCCATCATGAAGCTCCTTGATGAGTTGTTCAGCCCGAGGGCCATGAGCCGTAAAATGAAGACAACGACCCTCTGCTTCTTTCAAAATTTCCAATTCCAAATAGGAATCTGGTAAATCCTCACCCAAAAGATGCCCCCACTCAATAACAGTCACACCGCCACCAAAGAGAAACTCATCCAAGTCAATAGAATCAGCGTCTCCTTCGATACGGTAGACATCCAAGTGGTAAAGTGGCAGACGCCCTTCATACTCTCTCACGATAGTATAAGTTGGACTTTTAATCATCTGACGGATATCCAAACCCTTGGCAAGGCCTTTTGTAAAGGTTGTTTTACCCGCACCCAACTCTCCCGTCAAGATCAGAACATCGTCTTTTTGAAGCAAATGACCTAATCTTTCTCCGAGAGCTCGAAGCTCTTCTTCATTTTTTGTGTACATGTTACTATTATACCAAAAAGTTTTCTTTTGTGTGAATTTTCTTTATAGACTTACTATTCTAAATTTATAGTTCTCCTTGCCTTTCTCAGAAAAAGGTAAAAATACAAATAACAAATAAAACATCGCGAATCACATGTCCGTAAAATGAAATTTCCCTTTGCACGGATTTTGGAAAGAGGAAACGCGCACATAAAAAACCGAGACCGATATAAAGGAGAATGGAGGAGATCGTTACGGGATTTCTCAAGAAAATAATCGTGCCTAAAACGGAAATCACAACCGTTCTCTTCTTGTTGAGATGGTTGTCCATATCCCGAATATATTTATCAAAAGGTAAGAAAATCCATAGATCTACTCCCAGCAAGAAAAAGAATGAAGGCAAAAAGAGGTCAACTAGATCCTGCTGAAGCTCAGTACCAACTTGGATACTTTCTGATAAAATGAAACAGCTGGCTAAAAGATTGATGATTAAAAGAAGATTATGGATAAGCTTTACTTTCTCTGCAGAATGCAAAATACTATGACTTTTCTGACCCAAGGTATGGAAATAATTAATCCCAGCACAAAAGCCAGAAACTCCCACTATGAGAATTAAAAAATAGACATTTCCTTCTCTTAAGGATAAAAATGATTCCTCCCACAATAAACAACTTCCAAATAAAATTTGAGCGACAGCTAATAATAATAAAACACGAATTGATTTCATCATTTCCTTTTCTTCCTCCGTATAAGAAATTATACTCTGACAGGATTAGAAAATGATAAATGACTTCCGAAATGTCACATTAGGACGCTGAACGGTACAAAAAACAGTTCCGTCATTCACAGAACTGTTCTCTTCTAATCTAATCCTTAAACCATAGGGCGATTTCTCGTTTAGCTGACTCTTCTGAATCTGATCCATGTACGACGTTTTGAATGGCTTGATTTTCTCCTGCCGCCTTAGCAAAATCTCCCCGGATTGTCCCCGAAAGAGCCTCTTCTGGACGAGTAGCTCCCATCATGTCACGCCAGCTTTCAATTACCTTGGGACCTGAAATGATTCCCACAATTATTGGACCTGAGGTCATAAATTGGCGGATAGGAGGATAAAAACTTTTTCCAACTAAGTCGCGATAGTGTTGGTCAATCAAATCTTCTGAAACTGTTGAACGTAACTCTAATTTTTCGAGTTTGAAACCACGTCGCTCAATTCTTTTCAAAACCTCGCCAACTAGACCTCTCTTCACACCATCTGGCTTAATGATAAAGAATGTTTGTTCCATATAAATCCCCTTGTCATTTTAGTTCTTCTATTCTACCACACTTTATGAAAAAGTGGGGAAATTTTCTGAAATTAGCAAGCTCTATCATTTCTAAAGTAGGTAAATCTTAATATTCAAATTGCCTGAAGAAGCCTGCCGATAATAAGAGCCTTAACGTTAAGTTTCATCCATAACCTGACACAAAACTTGAAGAACTTTGACAACTTTAAAACTAGAATTCTCATTGCTTTGAATATCAAAAAGAGAGAACCAATCTGATTCTCTCTCGTACTTAGTTATATGTTCCCCACTACAGTTGCCCATGACTTCTAAGCACTATCCTTTACAGTAGTGAAGTTATTCCTTATTTCTACTATCCTTGATTTTTACGTCTATATCCTATTAGCATCAGTAATACTCCTGAGGTTAACATTATCCATACATATTGGGATACGTTGCTTCCATCTCCTGTATTAGGTAATGTCTTGTTATTACTTGTATTTGGTACCTCTGGTTTATTCGATTCTGGATTATTTGGTGTAGAAGGTTTTGTTGGAGTCTTTTCTTGGTTGGTGATCGTGAAGCCTTCTTTCATGCTTCCCTCATAACGGACGCCATACCATTTGCCTGCAAGCTGAATGTTGTTTGAAATTTCGCCAACTTCTTTGATGGTGTACTGATGGGCTTCTCCACCCAAAGTCGCGGATACTGGTAATTGCTCAAAGGTGGCTGTCCAGTTATTGGCTGACTTCAACTCTTGTACCTGACCTGTGGCTACGCCGTCTTTGTAGAGTTCTACTTTGACACTATCTACAGGCGCAGATACATCGTTACCAGCTGAATCTTTCCATTCTTTTGTTACCTTAACATCTCGGGTTGGTGGAATCATTGGAGCCCATGGAGTCTTTTCCTTATTGGCGATCGTGAAGCCTTCTTTCATGCTTCCTGCGTAACCGACTCCATACCACTTGCCTGCAAGTGAAATGTTGTTTAACGTTTCGCCAACTTCTTTGATGGTGTACTCATGAGCTGCTCCACCCAAAGTCGCGGATACTGGTAATTGCTCAAAGGTGGCTGTCCAGTTATTGGCTGACTTCAACTCTTGTACCTGACCTGTGGCTACGCCGTCTTTGTAGAGTTCTACTTTGACACTATCTACAGGCGCAGATACATCGTTACCAGCTGAATCTTCCCATTCTTTTGTTACCTTGACATCTC